>NZ_NFIN01000013.1 GCF_002161765.1 Bacteroides sp. An322
CACGTAATCAAGGTGCACCACAGATTACACAGATTTGAACAATTTATTATTAACCAAACCACGGACACAGAGAAAATAATTTTATTAATCTGTGTAATCTGTGGTGAAAAAACTAAAGACTAAGCTATGATTGACTATTCTGTTTATTTGACAGGGAACCCGATGGACGAAATGGCGCCGTAGCCAGCCGCACGGCACAGGCAGCTACGTTGAAAGCCGAGAAAGAGGGGCTGAGTACCGTCGACCTGGAGGCGGCGAAAGGGTGAAATTAGTTAATAATTAATAATTAATAACGCCGGCTTAACTATTAATTATCAACTGAAGAAATCTCTTAATTATTAACTCTTAACTATTGACATGGACAACAAGAAGAAAAACATTTGGGGGATTATCATCCAGACTTTGATTACGATTCTGACCGCTATCGGGACGTCGCTGGGAGTAACCAGCTGCATGTAAGGCAATGAATAATTAATAATGAACAGTTAATAGCGGCTGGTGGAAACACTTTCTGTTATTAATTGTTCATTATTCACTATTAACTATCAAAGTTTTCAATTCTCCATTTTCCATTTTCAATTTTCAACTAATGATAATTTTTTTCGATAAAAAACTTTCATTTTATTTGTTTATTCGGGAAAAGACTTTACCTTTGCAAATGAAAACCGATAAAAACAGATAGATTATGACAACGGATATACGAATTAACTTGGCAGTCCTGCATTTGATTCACGTCGTGGTGGTACCAGGAGGTGAGGAAGGTTCGTGTATGTAGTTGAATGTGGATATACGTTAGAAAGCCTTTCTCACCTGAGTTGAGAGAGGCTTTTTACTTAATGACTAATAAGGAGAACGCAGATATGAAACACGAGTTACGTAGTTCGATGAGTACCGAAGGCAGGCGCATGGCAGGCGCACGTGCGTTGTGGGTAGCCAACGGAATGAAGAAAGAGATGATGGGTAAGCCGATTATAGCGGTGGTCAATTCGTTCACCCAGTTTGTGCCCGGGCATACGCACCTGCACGAAATCGGGCAGATGGTAAAGGCGGAGATAGAGCGTCTGGGATGCTTTGCCGCCGAGTTTAACACCATTGCCATTGATGACGGTATTGCCATGGGGCACGACGGGATGCTTTATTCCTTGCCTTCGCGCGACATCATCGCCGATAGCATCGAGTATATGGTCAACGCGCACAAGGCGGACGCGATGATTTGCATTTCGAATTGCGACAAGATTACGCCGGGGATGCTGATGGCTGCCATGAGGCTGAACATCCCTACCGTTTTTGTATCGGGCGGACCGATGGAAGCGGGCGAGTGGGGAGGCATGCACCTCGACCTGATTGACGCGATGATAAAGTCGGCAGACACGAGCGTGAGCGATGCCGACGTGGCTGAAATCGAGCGTCATGCGTGCCCCGGATGCGGATGCTGCTCGGGTATGTTCACCGCCAATTCGATGAATTGCCTGAACGAGGCTATCGGTTTGGCTCTGCCCGGAAACGGCACCATTCTTGCCACTCATGCCAACCGCAAGATTCTTTTCGAGGATGCGGCGCGGCTCATCGTGGAAAATGCCTATAAGTATTACCGCGACGGGGACGAGAGCGTATTGCCCCGAAGCATTGCCACCCGCGAGGCTTTCTTGAACGCCATGACGCTGGATATCGCCATGGGAGGCTCTACCAACACGGTGCTCCACCTGTTGGCGGTTGCCCACGAAGCGGAAGTGGATTTCTGCATGGACGACATCGACCGCCTTTCACGCCGTGTGCCTTGCCTGTGCAAGGTGGCTCCCAATACGCAGAAATACCATATACAGGACGTGAACCGCGCGGGAGGCATCCTGAACATCTTAGGCGAGCTGGCAAAGGGAGACTTGCTGGATACATCGGTGCGCCGGGTAGACGGAACGACGCTGGCGGAAGCTATCGAGCATTATAATATAAACAAGGAGAATCCCGACCCAGAAGCGTTGCGCATCTACCGGAGTGCGCCGGGCGGAAAGTTCTGCATCACCTTAGGCGCGCAAGACGCGATGTACGATACGCTCGATACCGACCGTGCCACGGGATGCATCCGCGACCTGCAACACGCTTATTCAAAGGACGGCGGGCTGGCGGTATTGAAAGGGAATATCGCGCAAGACGGATGTGTGGTGAAGACAGCAGGAGTGGACGAAAGCATCTGGAAGTTTTCGGGTCCTGCCAAGGTGTTCGACTCGCAGGAAGCGGCTTGCGAAGGCATCTTGGGCGGTAAGGTGGTGAGCGGAGATGTGGTGGTCATCACCCACGAAGGACCGAAAGGAGGTCCGGGCATGCAGGAAATGCTTTATCCCACGTCGTACATCAAATCGAAGCATTTGGGCAAGGAATGTGCCCTGATTACCGACGGGCGTTTTAGCGGAGGCACATCGGGGCTGAGCATCGGACACATCTCGCCCGAAGCCGCCGCAGGAGGAAACATCGGCAAGATAACAGACGGTGACATTATCGAGATAGATATCCCTAACCGTACGATCAACGTGAAGCTGAGCGATGAGGAATTGGCTGCCCGTCCGATGGCTCCCGTCACGCGCGACCGTCAGGTATCGAAAGCCCTCAAAGCCTACGCCGCAATGGTAAGCTCGGCAGATAAGGGCGGAGTGAGAATCATAGAATAAGGAAAATAGAGGAGTAAAGATATATGGCAAAAGAAAGAATAACAGGCTCGGAAGCATTGATGCGCTCGTTGGAACACGAAGGGGTAAAGACCCTTTTCGGTTATCCCGGAGGAGCCATTATGCCGGTATTTGATGCGTTGTATGACCATCGCGATAAGTTGAATCACATTTTGGTGCGCCACGAACAAGGAGCGGCTCATGCCGCACAAGGCTTTGCACGGGTATCGGGCGAAGTGGGTGTGTGCCTGGTGACGAGCGGTCCCGGAGCGACGAACACCATTACGGGTGTGGCGGACGCGATGATAGACAGTACGCCTATCGTGGTGATAGCCGGACAGGTAGGTGCTTCGTTATTGGGTACAGACGCGTTTCAGGAGGTGGATTTGGTAGGTGTGACCCAGCCGATTTCGAAATGGAGTTATCAGATACGCCGGGCGGAAGACGTGGCGTGGGCAGTATCGCGCGCGTTTTACCTCGCACGGAGCGGACGTCCCGGTCCGGTGGTGCTCGACTTTGCGAAGAATGCGCAGACCGAACTGACCGATTACGAACCATTGGATGTAGACTTTATCCGAAGCTATGACCCCGACCCGGAGACCGATCCGAAGATGGTGGCAGAGGCGGTGAAGCTGATTAACGAAGCCCAACGCCCGCTGGTATTAGTAGGGCAGGGGGTCGAGTTGGGCAATGCGCAAGAGGAACTGAAGGCGTTCGTAGAGAAAGCCGATCTGCCTTGCGGATGTACGTTGTTAGGGCTTTCGGCATTGCCTTCCGACCATCGGCTGAACAAAGGGATGTTGGGTATGCACGGCAATTTGGCTCCAAACGTAAAGACCAACGAGTGTGATGTATTGATAGCCGTGGGGATGCGTTTCGATGACCGCGTAACGGGTAAATTAGAGACATACGCACGTCAGGCTAAGGTGATTCACCTGGATGTAGACCCTTCGGAGATAGGCAAGAACGTGCGGGTGGATGTCCCTATCTTGGGCAATTGCAAGCGCACATTAGCATTGCTCACCGAGCTGATGCAGAGCCATAAGCATACGGAGTGGATAGACAGCTTCGCCCCGTATGCCGAGAAAGAATACGAGCAGGTTATCCGTCCCGAAGTGTTTCCGGGCAAAGGACCGCTGAATATGGGCGAGGTGGTGAATGCGGTGAGCGAGGCTACCCGCCGCGAAGCCATTCTCGTGACCGATGTAGGGCAGAACCAAATGATGGCGTGCCGCTATTTCAAGTTTGCTAAGCAACGGAGCATTGTCACTTCAGGCGGCATGGGCACGATGGGTTTTTGCCTTCCGGCGGCTATCGGCGCTACGTTCGGATGTCCGGGACGTACGGTGTGTGCCTTTATGGGCGACGGAGGTTTGCAGATGACTTTGCAAGAATTAGGTACGGTAATGGAGCAACAAGCCCCCGTGAAACTTGTTTTGATGAACAACAATTACTTAGGCAACGTGCGCCAATGGCAGGCGATGTTCTTCAACAAGCGTTATTCGTTTACGCCGATGATGAATCCCGACTATATGCAGATAGCCGCTGCATACGGCATTCCGGGACGCCGGGTAATGGAGCGTGAGGAGCTGGAAGAAGGCATCCGCGAGATGCTGGATACCGACGGGCCTTTCTTATTGGAAGTATGTGTGGTAGAAGAAGGCAATGTCCTTCCGATGACCCCTCCGGGAAGCTCGGTAAACGATATGTTGCTTGAATTGGATTGCTGATTTGTTGTAACTTAAAATGATAGCAAATGGATAATAAGACCTTATATACAATCATCGTTCACTCTGAAAACATAGCCGGATTGCTGAATCAGGTAACGGCTGTATTCACGCGCCGGCAAATCAATATCGAGAGTTTGAACGTTTCGGCCTCCTCGATTAAGGGAGTGCATAAATATACGATAACCTGCTGGACCACTCCCGACATTGTGGAAAAAGTGGTGCGTCAGATAGAGAAGAAAATCGATGTCATTCAGGCGCATTATTTCACCGAGAAGGAAATCTTCCAGCGCGAGGTGGCGATGTACAAAGTCTCCACGCCCGAATTCCAGTCGAATCCCGAAGCATCGAAGGTGGTGCGCCGTGCCAGTGCGCACATCGTGGAAGTGAACCCCACGTTCTGCATTGTGGAACTGACGGCGATGAGCAATGAAATCACCGACCTTTATGAGAAACTGAGAGACCTGAACTGTATGCTTCAGTTTGTCCGTTCGGGACGGATAGCCGTATCCACCAGTTGCTTCGAGCGGGTGAACGAATACTTGGCACATCGCGAAGAGCGTTATTTGAAGGAGCAGAAAGGTTGATTCATAAAAATCTTGACGGATATGGACGCAAAAGAAAAAATAGGCAGATACGAGTTTGTGGCAGAGCCTTTCCACGTGGATTTTACGGGAAGGCTTACGATGGGAGTCTTGGGCAATCATCTGTTGAATTGTGCCGGATTCCATGCCGCCGACCGTGGTTTCGGGATAGCCGTATTGAACGAAAACCATTATACGTGGGTGCTTTCGCGCCTGGCGGTAGAGATGACCGAGATGCCGAAAGCATACGAGAAGTTCAGCATCGAAACGTGGGTGGAAAACGTGTACCGGCTCTTTACCGACCGCAATTTCGCAATCCTGAACGCGGAAGGCAAGCCCATCGGGTATGCGCGTTCGGTATGGGCGATGATTAGCATGGAGACCCGCAAGCCCGCCGACTTGTTCCTCTTGCACGGCGATGAAATCACGGGGTACGTGTGTGCCGATAAGCCTTGCCCTATCGAGAAGGCGGGCAGGGTGAAGGTGAACGAGACGCAACCCGTGGCGGAATATCACACCAAATACAGCGATATCGACCTGAACGGGCACGTGAACAGCATCAAGTACATCGAGCATATCCTCGACCTGTTCCCGTTGGATATGTTCCGTGAGAAGACGTTGCGCCGTTTCGAAGTGGCATACGCCGCCGAGAGCCATTACGGCGATGTGTTGAGCTTTTACCGCGAACAAAAATCCGAAAACGAGTACGACATTGAAGTCAAGAAGAACGGTGCCGAAACCGCGATTCGGAGTAAAGTAGTATTTTATTAAACATGTATATATTAACCTGCGGTCGGTCAGGACCGCGATAAAAAGATTGTAATTATGGCAAAAATGAATTTTGGCGGGGTAATCGAAAACGTAGAGACCCGCGAAGAATTTCCTTTGGAAAAAGCACGTGAAGTATTGAAAAACGAAACCATAGCCGTAATCGGTTACGGCGTACAGGGACCGGGCCAGTCATTGAACCTGCGCGATAACGGATTTAACGTCATCGTGGGCCAACGTCTGGGCAAGACATACGATAAAGCCGTGGCAGACGGTTGGGTGCCGGGCGAAACCCTTTTCGGCATCGAAGAGGCTTGCGAACGCGCTACTATCATCGCGGTGTTGCTTTCCGACGCGGCGCAAATCGCTTGCTGGCCGACTATCGAGAAGCATCTTACTGCAGGCAAGGCATTGTATTTCTCTCACGGATTCGCTATCACATGGAATGACCGTACAGGTGTAGTTCCTCCGAAAGACGTGGATGTGATTATGGTGGCTCCGAAAGGTTCGGGCACTTCGCTCCGCACGATGTTCCTCGAAGGACGTGGCTTGAACTCTTCGTATGCGATTTATCAAGACGCTACGGGCAAGGCTTGGGACCGCGTTATCGCCATGGGTATCGGTATCGGTTCGGGCTATTTGTTTGAAACTACATTCCAGCGTGAAGCCACTTCCGACTTGACCGGTGAACGCGGTACGTTGATGGGAGCTATCCAAGGCTTGCTTTTGGCTCAATACGAAACCCTGCGCGAACACGGACATACTCCTTCCGAAGCATTCAATGAAACCGTAGAAGAACTCACTCAATCGTTGATGCCGCTCTTTGCAGCTAAAGGTATGGACTGGATGTACGCCAATTGCTCTACTACAGCCCAACGCGGTGCGCTCGACTGGATGGTTCCGTTCCACGATGCCACCAAGCCCGTATTCGAGAAATTGTATAAATCAGTAGCCGACGGTTTGGAAGCACAACGCTCTATCGATTCCAACTCTCAGCCCGACTATCGTGAAAAGCTGAATGAAGAGTTGAAAGCATTGCGCGAAAGCGAAATGTGGCAGACGGGTATGGTAGTGCGCAAGCTCCGCCCTGAAAACAATTGATCCCCCTCAGCGGAATGACATAAAAAACGCCCCCTTTCCTGATTCTTCTCAACGGGAAAGGGGGCGTTAGTTATTATCTCGGCATGGAGTAATTAATGCGCTTATTTTTTGCTTTCAAGTTCTATTATCTGATAAACGGCGAACATCATGTCGTTGGTGTCCATATTCTCAAGCCGGCAACGCAGGAACTTGGACGCTTGTTGGCGGATGGCTTCGTCCTGTTCTTTAAACAAGTTGCCGAAATTCGCGATCAGCGCGTTTTTCATGACGTCGTTCAGCATCGGATATTCTTTTTCGCAAAGAGCCAGGTATGCTTTTATGTCGCCTTGCGCATAGCATTCAATCAGGCGGAAGCAAGGGTCGTATTGTTTGTCTTTGTTCAGCCCCAGTTCATTGGCCTGTTGTTTCAACGCATCGTAAGCCGTAGCGTCATACGGAATCTTTGCGCCTAAGTAATTGCCTATTTCCGTTGCATATAGCCTATCGATGATGGGAATCAACGTTTTTTGAGACGCTTCATCGAATTCATTCCGATGCGCTATCATATACTGGGTGATTTCATCGTTGATGGCCATCGCGTATTCCGTATAGACAAACAGGTTTTCGGGCGATAATTTTTCCGCATCCGTCAGACCGTTGAAATAGTCGTGTACCATTCTGTTTGCCTGTCCTATCAGGTCTGCAAATTTATCGCGTTGATTGAAGGCTTCTGTTTTCAGGTAGGCGGCATACGATGCGATGAGCTTGGGGGTACGTTCGCCTCCTTCGTAGCGGGCTTTCATGCGTTCGGGTGTTCTGTCCGGGTCGAGCATACGGTCGATGTCTGCAATGAAATCATCAGCGTCTCCTCCTCCTACTTTCGTAAGCACGATGTTCTTGTCGGCATCAATGGCGATGAATGTGGGATAAGCCTCTATTTTGTACAGGTCTGCCAGTTCTTTGCCTTCCTTTTCGGCATTCAGTTTGATGCACACGAACTTTTCGTTCATGTAGTCGCCCACTTTTTTTTGCGGGAACACTTCGCGTGCCATTCTTTTACACGGACCGCACCAGTCGGTATAGAAATCCATGAATACGAGTTTGTTTTCTGCTTTAGCCGCAGCGATAGCTTCATCGTATGTGATAGAGCGGAAATTGGTTTGTGCCAAGCCTGGCAATGCCAAGAGGGCTGCCAGGATAAAAAGTACAGTTGTTTTCATTTTATGTTTTATATTTGATTATGTATATGTTCTTATTAATCAGCCATCGGGAACGGATTTGTTTCGTATGCTATATACATGTCGACAATCACAGGCGAAGCGAAACGTATGCATTTCACCTTTCCGGTTCCGGTAGCTGTCTTGTAAGGAGCATTGACCGGAATACCGCCGTTCAATCCATCGTAGAAGTATAACTTATAGGTGTCACCTGTTTGCGTACCTACAACCAGATTATCGAAATTATATTCGGTAGGATAGAAAGAACTGAACTGTAACCACTGGTTAGTGATGAAAGTAATGGTTTCGCCGGAAGGGATGCTTGGCAGAGGCACTTCTATCTCCGAATCTTCCGTCAAGCTATAGGCATATACTTTCCCGTTATCCACGCAATAAATATAAGAGGCTGAATGACCGTTCCCACCCTGTATGGTGCTGCGTCCCAAATGAGAATCCGGAGCTATTTGTGTAGCTTCGTCTACGTATTGGCTACTAGTAGTTTTCAATAGATAGCGGTCGCCCGTAGAGGGTTGTTCGCATAGGAACCATGCCATGGTGCCCGCCGTGACGCTCAGACTGGAAGAGATGCATTCCAAGTCATTGGGGAATGTGACGCCTTCTGCCGGTTCCAACGGGTTAGAACCCATACAATTGTAATCGACTATTTTCAAGCCATGCTCGTCATCGCTCCAATAAATATATCCAGCCATGGCATTGACCACTTGAACATATTTGCTGGCTCCGGCACCTACCGGATAGCCATACTTGCCGGTACTGCTATTAAACATAGTCTCATAATAGCGTACGCCGGTATTTGAGAAATAGAAATTACCTGTCGGACCTGTTACGAATGTACCGGGTTGTTCGGATGCGGGCATTGTTCCGCTATAGAACATATTATCGTTGTTGAACACTTCAAGCATATCCTCCGTGCGGTATCCTTTGATTTTCCCTTCGTCGCTTATGGCATAAATCAGATTGGTGCTTGACATTTCGTTTGTCTCTTCATCAATGTATGCCCCGCCGTACATCATCGTGAGGTTATAGGGCTTTCCTTGCAACGGGCTTCCGGAAATGTTGGTAATCAGGTCTTCCAGCAGACCATCGTCGTTCAGCATATCAAGGTCTGTATTGCCTTCATTCGTTTCTTTGAGGATATAGAATCCTCTAGAGAAGGAAGTGGATGTGCGGATAGTTGACTCGACGATTTTGGCATAGCCTGTTTCTGTGTTGGTCACTTCGAATACGAGGGTATAAGTGCCTGAGGGCAGGTTAACTTCATAGTCCAGCTCTTTACCCGAAGCTATCAAGTAATTTTTGTAGCGCCCTTCGCTGTTTTCATTGGAGTAAAGATACCACGCATAAGATAGTTGTTCTTCGGGGATAGTGGTCATAACTGTCGGATGAATCAGGTCTTTGAGGTTCACTCCTTGATAAGAGGCCACATTCAGGTCTTCGGCTAAGCCTTCCACCACAATTCCGACCACTTCATTACCCATGGACGAGTTGTCGTCCGTACAAGCCGACCAGCTTAGTGATAAGCCGGTTAAAAGTGCGATAAATATAGTTTTTTTCATTGTTTATACTATTTTGAGGATTAATAGATTAAGCCCATGATTTAGGTTCGAATTTGACGGGGGTGCCGTCGGGTTCTCGTAAAATATCCAAGCCTTGTGCTTGACGTTCGGCATTAAGTTCAGCCAGTTTTTCCTGGAAATAACCTTTCAGGTAGTCTAGATAAGCCGAATCGCCGGCTGCCAATTCTTTGATATAATCGTCATCCCATGCATTGCCGGTCCATTGAATCATCAGTTCGTGTATGGTTTCGGTATATTCAACGAAGTTATAGTCCCAGTAATTCAAATCCCATTGAGACGGTCTGGTCAAGCGACCGGAAATGTGCAACGTATGGGTATTGTAAGCTGGATAGCCGGGTTGAAAGATACCGTTGTCTTTAAACGTGATTCGCAGAGCCACACTTTGGGTATCCAAAGAAGGGTCGCGCAAGACCACAATGGGCACTTTGGCTATTGTGGCTCCTGCAGGGACATAACTTTTGCTCAGCAAGGTCGCGTCGTCAAAAGGTACATAGTGTACGCCTGCCTGTGCTTCGGCTTCTCCGTATTCTTGCAGGTCTTCATCGCTTATGGGCACTTGTTTTAGTTCAATGGTGCGGTCTTGGTCGTATACGTATCCCATGGTTTCCACCTCCAGCCACACGGTGTCTTGCTCCAAGTCTACGCCCAGTGAGGCACTACGCATGGCAAACGAGTAATAAGAGTCATCCTGCATCAGTTCTTCACGTCCGCCAGACCAATTGATGTAGTGGAAGTTGAGCCAGGCATCGTTGCTATCGAAAGGTTTCAGTTCTTTTTCACAAGCCGTAAAAAGAGGCAGGCAGCAGCATGCTATCAATGATTTGAGTACAATATGTCGTTTCATAAGGCTTATTCGGTTTTATCAGGGTTATTAGGATTGTATTCCGTAGTCGGTAGGGGTACGATGTAGTCTTCTTCGGTCATAGGGACAGGATTTTCAGAAGCACTCAGCACACTGCCCATTATGTTGGTAGCATTCAAGCGTTTGTATGTGTAGAATAACTGACCCTCGGCAAAGAATTCCCGTCTGTATTCAGGTATCATATAGTCTGCCACTTCTTGCAGTGAAGAGAAGTCGGGGTCGGTCGGCACTTCGTGTGCCAGACGGTACTCGTAATACAATTCGTTGGCTTCCGTTAGTGAGGTTGCCCCTTCCATCGCGATAAGATAGATTTCAGACATTCGCAGCATCGGAATGATTTGGCAACCGAACATCTGTTGGGTTGATGTCAGCGCATTTTCGTCCCAATAATATTTGGTGGTTACGACTTTCGACTGACCGTAGTTGTCTATGGCTTTGTCGTTCCAACAGTTTTTATAACGGTTGTGTGTGGTTATGTTTTGACCGGTATACATTGCATCGCGTTTGAAAGTGGTGATTCCTAAACTGCTGTTATTGCTGAAGCTGCTTTGGCCACCTACTAAAAAGCTGCGCGAATAATCCATCACGTCCCATTTGCTTAAGTAGAATAGGCATTCCGAGGGGCAGAGCTTGTAGCCGGTGGTGAAGTCGGTAGCGCCACTCATGGTCATAACAGGTGCTCCGTTCACTTGGGCATTGATAATTTCCCGTGCGATTTCAGCCGCTTTACTCTTGTCGCCGATGTAAAGATACATACGGGCTTCCAATGCCTTCACAGCCCAATAGTTCAACCGTGACTGGCGGTAAAGCATGTTGTCGTCAACTGTCCCATCGTTATTACCATTCAAGTCATCAAACGAATAAGTCATCACGGGATCGTTGTCCCGGAGCAGTTCTTCCGCTTGGGCTATGTCGGCTTTCAGTTTTTCCACGTAAGCGTTGAAATTGTAGTAAGCGGGCATTTCTTCAATCCCCGTGGTTTCGGAATAAGGCAATTCTACCTTGATGGTTCCGCCTGGCACTTCGCCGAACAGACGTAGCAGGTCCAGTTGGCAATAAGCACGCATGGCGTATGCTTCCCCTTGCAAGGTATATCGTATAGCAGGGTCGGGAATCGCATTGCCGTTTTCCTCGATGTTTTTAATGATCATGTTGGCTTGGGCTATCACATTGAATAGTTTGGCGTAGATAGTCTTAACGGCTGCTTGAGCGTATGCTACATTTTCGTAGTCATGCTGCATCAAGTGGAGGTCTTCGTTGCGTGATGTTTCCCTTTCTGAAAGCGACCATTGATTGGCTAATGACTCGATGTTGGTCATGGTCATACGTTCGCCGTAGATGTCACGGCTTGCCATTTCCATATAAGCTCCGATAAGGGCATCATAAAAACCTTGTGCCGTAGAGAATTGGTCTTCGTCTTTCTGCTCTGTATCAGGACGTACATCCAACCAGTCGTTGCAGGACGAGAGGCTGAAGAGTGTCAGCGTTAGCAAAAATAGGGATATAAATTGTTTTTTCATCTTTAAATTGTTTTTAGTCGTGATTAGAATAAAAATTTCACACTGCCTTGGATATTACGGGCATACGGGTCGTTGATACCGCGTTCCTGCTTGATGCTTCCCCAGTGGAAGAGGTCGGACATATTCACGGCAAACGTTACGGACTGCACACCGGCATATTTGCGTATCCAGTCGTTGTCCCAGCGGTATTGGAGGCTGACGGATGACAGTTCCAGCACGTTGTCGTCCATTACGAAACGTGAGGAAGCTTGAGTGATGTCATTGCTGAATCCTTTGAAGAAGGTCACATCGCCCGGATTCATCCAGCGGTCTGTTAAGGCGCGTCGGTCTACATTAGATGTCATCAGTGTGTTTGTCGTCACTTCCACGCGGTCTACCAAAGTTGAGTTGTATCTCTTTCCGCCCCAATAATAATTGAATGAAACGTTGAGGGTGAAGCCTTTCCACATCACCATGGTGCCGAAATTGCCGTGGTAGGGCTGATAACCGGGACCTAAATAAACTTTGTCTCCTGCTTTCCACTCATCGGTGACGTTACCGTCTTTGTCTAAGAAAATCTCACGACCGGTACTTGGGTCAACGCCCAAAGAGCGGACGGCGTATATTCCGTTTTGCGGACGTCCTTCGTAGAACAGGTTGGCTACCTCATAATCTTCATTTTGCAGCATGGCTTCATTTTGTTCTTTCACAGCGTCCGAAAGTTCAGAAATCCAGTTCTTATCGTATGCCAGCTGGCCGCTCAGAATCCAGTTGAATTCGCGGTGCGGGTCGCGGATGACGTAAGCCGTTAGCGATGCTTCGAAACCTTTGTTTTTCACTTCACCTACATTAGCGATGTATGAAGGGAATCCCATAGAGAGTGGGGTGTACATAGCGGAGAGCAGGTTAGAAGTAGTCTTAGTGTAGAAGTCGAACTCACCACGGATGCGTCCGTTCCATAGACCGAATTCTGTACCAACATTGAATTCTTTGGTGGTCTGCCAGGTTAGGCGCGGGTTACCCCATTCCTGCAAGGTGGCACCAGTCCAGTTCATATATTTGTTGCCTGTCTGATAAACATACAGTGTGGAAGCTCCTGAACCGGAACCTTGTTGCGAACCAGTTTCACCATAAGACGCTTTCAGACGCATGATGTTCAGTACCGGATTGCCTGCAAGGAATTTCTCGTTGTGTAAGTTCCAACCGATACCGGCACTCCAGAAAGGAGCGTATTTCTTGTCTGTACCGAAGGTTGAACTACCGTCCACACGGTAAGACAAATCCAGATAGTAGCGTCCGTCGTATGTATAGTTCACGTTACTAGTGAAACCCAAACGACGGGTGCGGCTTTTTGAGCCGGAAGGAATCTCGTCTTGTGCGTACTGGCGGGCATTGCCCAAGAAACTCATTTGTTCATTGGTGAAACCTTCCACTTTAAATAGATAGTCGTATCCGTTTGTCTCGTTTACTGAGTAGTCTAAACCGACATAGAGCTGGTGCTTATCTAAAAATACGTTTGAATAAGAGAGGGTCACGTTTCCGTTGTAGTTATAGTTCCTGCCTGTTCCATACGTATAAGAACCGCGGCGGAAGTATCCTTCGCCTGTGGCGAATTCGTCTGCAGTAGCTTCATCGGAAGTGAAATAAGAGTCCTTCGGAGAGAGGAAGGTATCGCTGTGATTGGTTGTGGAGGTGATACCAAACTGGCCGCGCAATGTCAGCCCTTCTATAATGTTCCATTCTGCAGCGAAGTTGTTGGTCAGTTCTTCATAACCGTTCTTGTCGAACGATCCTAATGACGCATCATACAGCGGGTTGGATTCGCCGCGTCCCCGGCTGGATCCATAAAAGCCTTCGAAGAATTCCACCACTTGTCCGTTTTCATCGTAAGGTATGTTGTAAGGTTGCTGAGCTACGTAATCGCTGAAGGAGCCGTAATTGCTTTCTCTGGCTCGTATCATGCTGTATGAGGTATAGTTCTTGAATGTGAAGTTCTTCACTTTATACAGCAACGTGATACCACCAGTGAATGTGCGGCGTGAGTTGTTCTTCATTGCACCTTCGCTGTCCTTGTAGTTGGCAGTGGCACTCCAGCGGAACTCTTCACTACCGCCTTCCAGGCGGATGTTGTAGTGTGAGCCTACGGCGTTGCGTATGGGCTTGCTGAGCCAGTCGGTGGTTTGTCCGGACTGGACGCGGAGCAATCGTTCATTATAGATTTGTTGGTAGATGCGGTCTTGGTCTGTGTCGCTAGAGTTGTACATACCTAATGAATGTTCCAGTTCCAGTTTTTCGGCAGCATTGAGGTAATCATACGAACTGAGGTCGGGGATATTCAGGTCGATACCCACTTCCGCGTTCACGCGGAGTTTACCTGGTTCGGGCTGTTTGGTCACAACCACGATGACACCGTTTGAGCCGCGCGAACCGTAAATGGCAGTGGCGGCGGCATCTTTCAAAATGTTGATAGATTCGATTTCCTCATCATTATAGTCCATCAGACGTTCAAGGGAGATTTCGAATCCGTCCATGATGATGAGTGGTGTGTTAACAGCGTTGGATGCGTTTTCGTTGAATTCTTCTACGCTCATCGGAAGTGATGAGTTACCGCGGATGTTGATTTGCGGCAAGGTGTTCGGGTTGCTTCCCGCAAGATTATTTACGGCGAAGTTCAGCGAGGCATCAATGTTCTTCAACGTTTGCAACAGGTTTTGTCCGCGGTAGATTTTCAGTTCTTTGTCGGTGATAGTCGATACGGCACCTGTGTAGCTTTCGCGCGATTTCTTGAAGATACCGGTCACCACGACGTCTTGTAGCATGTGTGCGTCGCTTTCCATTACGATGTGCAGGTTCGGTTCACCGTCGACCACCGTTGTTTTCATTCCGATATAAGATACTTGTACTTTAAATTCTTTGTTGAATGAGAAGCCGCTAATTTCGAATTTGCCGTCTACGTCGGTCATTGTACCGAACGTCGTTTTCTGATTGTCATTGTCCAAAAGGATGACCGAGGCTCCGATGACTGGCAAACCATCATCTTTGGAAATGACGGTACCATAGATGCGATGTGTCGGCTGTTTGGCGGAGGTTTCCGATTTGCGGATGATTACAGTGTTGTCCACAATTTCATACGTCAGTCCCGTGCCTTTCAGCACTTGGTTGAGTACTTCTTCCAGCCGTTTGTCTTTCAGCGTGCAGGTGACGGGGCGCACGCCCTGCAAGATTTGCTTTTGGTAGACGAACTCATGGTTGGTCTTTTCTTTCAGGTCGGAAAAGACTTTCTCGATAGGTGTATCTTTGTACACTGTGTTGATGTCTTGTGCCGATACCGGCATGCCTAAGATACCCAGCAGGATTAAGCTGAATAGCTTTCGTTTGCTACTGTTCATGATTAGTCATTTTGTTTGTTATTATTAGTTATGATGATTTTCTCGTTTTGTACACGGAAGCCGATTCCGCCGCTTTTCTCTAAGATGGATAAGGCTTCCGACAGGTCGGCATAACGCGGTGCACTGCCTTTGAATACGATGTTAGCCAGACTGGCATCTTCGAACTCGTAATCGAAATTGTACCAGCGAGACAGGGCACGCATGATTTGTTCCAGATTTTGTTCTTCGAAAATAAACCGTCCTTTATGCCAGCCGGTCACGGTGCGTGTGTCTATGCTCCGTATGCTGGTTGAGCGGTCGTTCTTCAGGAATATCGCTTGATGTCCCGGTGTCAGCACCAGCTCGGCCTTGCTTCCGTCGTGCGGCTGCAGAGCAATGCTGCCCGATACGAGGGTGGTGTAAATGCGGTTTTCTTCGGTGTAGGCATTGATGTTGAATTCCGTGCCGTACACCCGTACGGTCATGTCGCCCGATTTCACGTAGAAGGGGCGCAGGCTGTCTTTTGCTACCTTGAAGTATGCTTCGCCTGTAACGGTCACTCGGCGTTCGCCGTTGTTGAAGTTTTCGGGGTAGACAAGTTGTGATTCGGCATTCAGCCATACTTCGGTGCTGTCTTCTAATGTGATTTTGAACT
Organism: Bacteroides sp. An322; assembly: GCF_002161765.1. Classification (GTDB taxonomy): domain Bacteria; phylum Bacteroidota; class Bacteroidia; order Bacteroidales; family Bacteroidaceae; genus Phocaeicola; species Phocaeicola merdavium. The sequence continues at coordinate 16,019 of NZ_NFIN01000013.1, forward strand.
CTCCTCCTCGCGGAGTGGTCAGTTTGTTGATGCGTGTCTTCAAGTCATCGGCGGGTTTCTCTTGCGCCTGTCGTTGTGCGATGAGATGGATGTTGCGCAGGGAATCATCATCGAGGTTGATTTCTGTTCCGTCGTCCAACGTGAGGATGGCTTGTGTCTTGCCTACGGTAATGTTGGCGGCTTCCAACTGACGGGCGATGGTAAGGGGTACTTCTTCGTGCGACGGATGGATATTCACGAAGTAACCGAAGCAGAGCATGGCTGCTATAGAAGTGACGGTTAGCAGCATGACGATACGGTTGCGGTGTCGTTTCGGGCGCGATGCTTTGCGGATACGCGCTTTCATGTCTTCCAGCGGGCGGGTGGGGTCGATGATATGCAGTCGGCGGTATTCATGTTCCAAGAAACGTATGTCGGTCAATTTTCGGTAGACGGCATCGTTTTCAGGAGTGGCTTTCCGCCACGCTTCAAGCTCGGCGCTTTCTTCCGTACGAATTGTTCCGGTGATTCGTTTGTAGATGAGCAAAACGATACGTTCGTAATCAATAGGTGTATTCATGCCGTTTTTTGTTTTTTTTAAATCACATTTATCCATAAAACGCAATCAAAAGCAAAAAGGACAGCAGGAATGTGCATTTTTTTTAAGGAAAAATTTAAATAATCTTCTCGGTTTTTATACTTTTGCCCCGTAAATATGAGGTAAAGATGACAGACGAAAAGATATTTATCGACTTCCAGCAGGGTAAAATTGATTCGTTATATAAATATATGTATAGCAAATTGATTTTATACGCTTCCCGTTGTTTGGGCGGGGAAATGTCTTTTATGTCTGAAGACTGTGTGCAGGATGCTATTTTCAAGGCTTATCAAGAGCGTGACACTTTCCTTTCGGCTGCGGCGTTCAAGTCATTTCTCTATGTTTGTGTGCACAATCAGTCTGTTTCTATCTTGCGCAAGCAAATGGCTCAAGAGAATTATTTGGCTAATCGGGAGGAAGAGGATTTTCAGAACAGTCTGATGGAGCAAGAGGTGCTTGACTTGCTTTTCGACTCCATTCGCTCTTTACCCGAAAAGCATCGTCGTTTGTTTGATTTGAGTTTCGAACAAGGGTTGAAGAATGCGGAGATAGCCGAGTTGCTGAATGTGTCAGAAAGTGCGGTAAAGAAACAGAAAGCCGGTCTGATTAAGATGGTTCGGGAAGAGATGATGCGCAGGACAGATAAAGATTTCTTAGGATTTTTGTTGTTGATTCTTTTGTATGAGTAAGGACTGGCTTGTGTGACAGCGGCTTGTAAATTATTCTGACATTTAATAATAAAATAACTTCTGACATATGAAAACGTCCGATTTTTTAATAAAATTGATAGCAGGATATGATGTTAGGCAAAAAGAACGTCAGCTATTTAAAGACAATGCTCGTAAAAAGCAGGAATTGGAATCGGCTCTTAGTAAAATAAAAGAATTGGTAGCCGATATAGAGGCATTATCGCTGAAACTAACTCATGCCGAAAGAGAAATAGCCAATCATGAAACACTTATATGTTAAGAGGCTGTCTCAAAATAGAAATAGGCTTTCATTTTGTCTAAGGGAACGTAGTGAAGAATCTCGAAAACACAAGCTGATGCACACGAGATTGACTTCGTCGAACGTTGTTTCTTCGCTTTGCTGGATGACATTACTTTTTGATACTCAATTACCATTTTGAGACAGCCTCATAAAGATTAGTCGATAAACCGGCGGGTAAGGTTTTCGAATTCATCAATGCGCCGGTCTCGGAGGAAGGGCCACCAACGGCGTACATTTTCACTCCGGTCCATATCGATGTCTACTATCAGATTCTCTTCTTTCGTATTGCTTGCTTGAGCCAATAGTTCGCCTTGAGGTCCGGCAACGAAGCTATTCCCCCAAAACAAGATACCATTGGTTTGTCCGGACGGGTCAGGTTCTAAACCAACCCGGTTTACGGCTATGACGGGTAAGCCATTGGCTACGGCATGTCCTCGTTGTACCGTTATCCAAGCACCGATTTGGCGCAGTTTCTCTTCTTGGGTATCAGTGCTTTCCCACCCAATGGCGGTTGGATAAATCAATATTTCAGCCCCTTTCAATGCCATGAGCCGTGCTCCTTCGGGATACCATTGGTCCCAACAAACTTGTACGCCTAATTTTCCAATAGAAGTCTGAATCGGTTCGAAGCCGATGTCTCCGGGAGTGAAATAGAATTTTTCGTAATAAGCAGGGTCATCGGGAATGTGCATTTTGCGGTAGATACCGGCTATGCTTCCGTCTGTATCGAATACAACGGCTGTATTGTGATACAGTCCCGGTGCGCGGCGTTCGAATAATGAGGTGACCAATACGATGTGGTAAGCGGAAGCTATTTCGCTATAGAAACCGGTAGAAGGTCCGGGTATAGGTTCTGCCAAATCGAACAAAGAGGTGTCTTCGGTTTGGCAAAAATAGGGTGTATTGTGAAGTTCTTGCAATACGACCAGATTGGCTCCGGCTTGAGCCAAAGAAGCGATATTGCGGTGCAGCTTCTCTAAGTTAGTCTTGATATCGGTAGAGCACGATTGCTGAACGATACCTGCGCGGATGATTCTTGTCATATAAATTGAAAATTAAAAATTGAGAATTAATAATTAGTTTATGCTCTCTTTGGTGCATTAAAAGGAACAAACACTTTCGGGGTATTGCATGGTGACGCAATGCAGTGACCCGTGTTGTTGTATCAATGCCCGGCAATCGACTCCTACTATTTCTTTTCCGGGGAAAGCTTTAACCAGCACTTGGGCTGCCTGACGGTCCTTTTCCGGTTGGGCGTATGTAGGATATAGCACAGCTTCATTCATAACCAGGAAATTGGCATACGTAGCAGGCAATCTTTCTCCTTCAGCATCATAAATGGCATCGGGCATCGGAAGCGGAAGCAGACGGAATGGGTCGCCATTTAATGTACGGAAGGTTTTTAGTTGTTCCTCCATGGCATGCAATGCTCCGTAATGCTCGTCTTCGATGTCGGTGCATTGCACATAGACAATGGTGTGGTTCGGACATAAGCGGGCAAGTGTATCAATGTGGCTATCAGTATCATCTCCTGCTAAAAAGCCGTAATCCAACCATAGAACTTGAAGCAGGTTGAACCGTTCTTTCAGGTATTGTTCGATTTCTTCCCGGCATAAAGTGTCGTTCCGGTTCGGAGCCAACAGACAGGTGGAAGTGGTGAGCAAAGTGCCTTCTCCGTCGCTTTCTATTGACCCGCCTTCCAATACAAAATTGCGGCAATTGACGTAATGCCCGTTCAGTAAGCCGCTTTTATAGAGGTGGGTATTAATCAGATTATCTTTACAAGCTGCAAATTTCATTCCCCAACCGTTGAAGCAAAAGTCCAGCAGCAAAGGGGATGAGTCTTTTTGAAGCAAGGTGATAAAGCCATGGTCGCGTGCCCAAGTGTCGTTGGTGGGGCAGGGGACGAAACGGATATTGGATTTGTATTCCGTTTCTTCGAGTGCTTTGGGAAATTCGGGAGCAACCAGCAATAAAGGCTGGCGGCTTGCGATTTCCCGTGCCAGATTGAGGAAACACGTTTCCACTTCTTCCAGCATGTAGTTCCAATCGGTTCTGGCATGTGGCCAGGTCAGTTGGATATAGCTTTGTCTATGCCATTCGGCAGGTAAATAATACGTACGTTCCATTCGTTATTTAGTCTTTAGTTGTTTCTTTATTCCGTTTCTCTTGTACATAGGATTGTTGTTCTTCAGCTTCTTGGGCTTGTTTTTTCTTTCTTCTGCGGAACAGCATCCAGTCGAATAATTCCCGCCAATTATCGAAATCTTTCTTATACATCAGTCCGATGCCTTGGGTAGTCAAGGTCGATTTGGTGAAATAGCGGTCATTGGTTTCATTATATCCTTTTAAACGCAATTCTCCGTTTTTGGTCAGCATCCACATCGCTTCAAAGTCTCCTACGAAGTTTGTGTTTTGCAGAGCATTGTCCCGATAGCCGAAGTTTCCATTGATGATGAGCCGGTTATCCAATAGCCTTCCGGACAAAATGGCTTCGGCTTCCACATCGCTCCATCCGTTTTCGCCTGTGCTTAAGTTGGTTCCTACATTCCAGTTCTGATTGTCGATGACTTGCGAGAGCATGTTGTTCAATTGTCCCGATAAAGTACTGAAAGCCAATGAACTGGTGGCATCCGACTGGGTAGCGTTGTTGTTATAGTCGTATGTATAGAATTTCCCGATACCCAGCAGATAGATGATTTGGGTATTCATTTGTTCTTCTGTACTGGTCAGACTCCGTACCAGTTCACGGTCTTCATCGCTTACGGTAGGCAGGTCAAGGTCGAATTTCAGGGTCGGGCTGGTCAGGTTTCCGCTCAAATTCAAGAGGCAATTGACCCGTACATTGCCCCGCGAGCTGGAAGCATCTGCTACCAAATCGTTTAGCGAAGCCGAGTTAACCGTATAGACCGCTTGTACATTCAGGTTTGCCTGGCGTGGGTTTCCGTTGAAGGAAACCATACCTCCCGATTGCAGGGTAAAGTCTTTCCGGATAACGTTCTGCATACTCATCTTATAGATTCCGTCTTCGATATTATAGTTCCCGAACATCAAAAAATCGCCTTTATTATAGAAATTGATACGCAGGTTTCCCGTTCCGGTTGCTGAAATGTTGTCTCCAGCAATCGGATCCATGACAATCCGCATGGTAGCGTCCGGTGTGGCTTCTATTTGAAAGTTCAGATGCATATCCAGCGGTGTATCGTCTTCTTCCTCCTCTTCGCGCTCGTTCAGCGGGTGATAGAGCTCGGTATGTATGTTTTCTTGTTGACGTTTGGGAGTCCGGTCTACGAATTCGATAAACTGGTTGCTGGTGGCTTCGGCGGCGGTTGCGGTCACGTATGTAAACGAAGTATGAGGGTCGGTCCGTAAAGTTCCGTCTACGTTTAATGCATTGTTCCCGCCCCGAAGCAAGACTTCACCGGTGGTGTAGATAGTGCCATAGAAAGGAAATTCAGGCGTCTCTTTTTCGGTGTGGAACACCCGCATGTTGTTGGTATTAAAGCGGAAATTATAGGTCAGATTCTTGAGTTTCCGGTGGTTTAAAGAACCGTTTACAAGTCCGGTATTTCCTTCCATATCGGCTATCTGCACATTGTCAAACCCGAAATGCCCCGAACGGATATGTACCGAATCGGCATGCACTTTGAAAGAAGTGTTCAGGATATCCACTTTCATACTGGCATCAGCCCGTGCGTCTCCTTCCAAATCCAGACCGGAAAATGGTCCGTAAAGGCGTACATTCCCGAATACACGCCCCTGCATATTGGTGAAAATACCGTCGATAAACGGCTGGAGAAAGGCTAAGTTCGTGCCTCCTGCACGGATGTTCAAGTTTAGTCCTTTTTCTTTGGGAGAGACGTATCCGTCTACGAAAGTGGAATATTGCTCATTCTCCTTGATATCTGCCAAGAGACGCACACCGCCCAGTTCGTTATCCCATTCGCCTTTGATGTCTCCTCTGCCTAATAACGCATCGTTCAGGGAGAAGCTTTTCACGTCCAGACGGGTGTACATGACAGGTTTGTCTAACACGTGATGCAGATGAACCCGTCCGGTAATCAGCCCGTTGAATTTTACGGCATGGAACTGGATGATATCCATGATGTATTGCAGGTTGATGTTACTCAAGTCTACCAGGCAACTATCTGTTTCGGCTTTTCCTATCCGTCCGTTTGCCCGTACATATTGGTCGCGATGTTCGAAGCGGAAATCATGAATGTCGATGATGCCCTTGTTGATGACCACTTCCGAGGGGTGTATGTGCCAAATGCTGTCATTCAGGATAATCCGGCTAGGCTGGATTTGAATCCGGGTGTTCAATTGTTTTTCTTCTTCTGATTTTTGAAAGTGCGCTATGGCTTGCAGTTTTCCGCTAAATGTAGCTTCGGTATTATTTCCCCAGTTAACCATTGCCTGAAGTTGGTTATCATGAGCCAAAGCCTGTACCGCAAGGTTGACCATGGTTCCTTTTTTCATCCGCTTGTTGGCACGGAGTTGGCATTGAAGCCCTTCGTCCGTATTATCACAAAGGAAGGTACCCGCTTCGTAATAAGCGCCTTTATAGGTAAATTCGGGCGCGTATGCACGTACTTGCATCCGTGTCTGGCTATCATCGAAATATCCTTTTAGCGATACGGGCATAGTGACATCCAAAGGAACGTCGAGCACTTTCGATAAGAGGTCGGTGTTGTCCAGTTGGATATCAAAGCGGAAATTATTGTTTGTTTCCGGCATTTTCTTGTCTTGAGCCAATAGGGCAGGGATATACCGTTGCACATTCTTCAGGATGCTGGTGGGGAGGGTACGGTATGAATAATTACCCTGAACGTCACCGTTGAGGAAAGGCGAGCGAATTTCAATCCGTTTCTCCTGGCTTCCGCTAAGGGTGCTTGCGGCAATATCGAAATGGTCAAACGAATAGCACTTGTCTTTATCAGGTGCATTGACCGATACGCTATCTATATGGATGATTCCTTGTGCATCGTCAATGGAATGTCCCGTAAAGTCAGCCAGTACTTTCAAAGAGAAATCGGTATCCGGGTATTTCTCGGTCAGATGAAGCGCGTTCGGGCGGAAATTGCGTACGTTTATCGCTACATTGAAATCCGGAACTTGCCGCTGGGTGGCTACATGCCCGTTGATTTCGATGTTTCCATTGGCGTCATTCAGTGTGATTTTCCCATCGAATCCTCCCGGTGCATATTGGCCGTCGAGCCGGATGTCGTGGTATTCGTATTGTTTATACGTCAACGAAGAAACCACGCCCTTAATATACGACTGGGCATTCCCGTTTTGGTATCTGAACCCTTCTAATTCGACGTCGAACACTGTATTCCCCCATGTCTGTTCGTTTCCTAAAAGCGTTCCGAGATTGAATGTCTCGCTCTTGATTTTGCCTGAATACGAACGGGGCGAAGTGCCGGTGGCTTTGTGCATGGTTATATTGGCTTGTACTGTTCCGGCATCAGACGTAATCATGCCGTATGTGGTGAGTTGGCGGAGGTATCCGGATACATTTCCGGTGAATTGCACATCTCCCAGGCGTTTTACGATGCCTGGAGGCTCTTCTTTCCCCGTAAGGTTCCGAAACAGCCATGCCAGTCCTTGGGCATCGGCATCCAGTTGGGAGATTTGCCCGAACAGGAACATTCCGTCCTTTTCGTGCCAATGGTTGGCTATGCCTTTCCCTTTGAGAAGCAGGGTTTTATCGTTTCCGTCGAGGTATATTTCGTTGCATCGGGTGCGGTTGCCTTCTCCTTCCATAGCCAGCCGGAAATCCACCGGACTATGGAAATGGCTAAAAGCCGGTACGAACATGGCAAGGTCTGCCGGAGTAATATGGGCTTCGAGGCGCATACGGTAAGTTGTGTTCTTGTCCAAGACCGGAAATTTTGGGATGCTGTCATAATTTGCGCTAAGGCTGTCTATTACAAGCGAAGTTTCGGGCAACTGGATTTCCAAGTCATTGAGAGCCAGCCGGCGAGGGGTTGCGATGAATTTCATCGTCATTTTCTTCAGCTTGAACCCGCTTGCCTCGTTGAAGCTCATGCGCCGGATTTGCGCATTGACCGAGTCGTTGGTCAAGGCTTTCAAAGAGAGGGTAGCCGAGAGGTTTTGCACTCCGATGTGTTTAGCATTGAAGCGGTTCGGGGTTTCGGGTTCCGACAAGACATCGTAGTAGATTTGCCCACGACGGATAAGCACCGCATTGATGCGGAGGTCGATGGGTTTCTTATCTTTCTTTATTGTGTCTTTCGAAGCAAAGGCATCCAATACGAACTGGAAATTCGTGGGCGATTCAGGGGTTTTCCGGTTCAGGCGTGCATGGAGTCCGAAGAGTTGTACGCTACTGATGCGGATTTGCCCATGAAACAGGAGTGAGATTTCTATCTTGGCAGACAGGCGGGACACCTTGAGCAATTCGCGGCTCTCTTGGTCTTTCAGCGTTACATTTTGGATGATAATCCGGTTCAGAAGCCCTAAATCAATGTTGCCGATGCTTACTTCGGTATGCATGAGCTGGCTCAGTTCATCGGACACGATATCGGATAGTTGCTTTTGGATAAAAGACAGGTTCAGGATGGCAATCAATCCGAAGTAGCATACCAGCACCAAGATGATTGTCGTCCGGACAATATGTTTTATGTGAATTATCTTTCTCATTCAGCAGCCTCTAAAATGTAACAAAGGTACAAATATCGGCTGAGATAATCTCTATTCTTGCCTGCATTTTATGATTTTTAATATGAATATCGGCGTATCTTCAGATACATGCCAAATTGTCAGCAAAGTGATGACAAAAATGCATATAGGTGCATCGGCTTACGAAGCCTGCTTCATAAGGCAACGAAGCCTGCTTCATGGGCTGATGAAGCAGGCTTCGTTTTTCAAGGCATACGGATGCATTTATTGATGTTTCTTGCCTATCCACGTGAGGCGGTGCCAAACGGTTTCCAGCGGACCGCGTTTGAAGTGTCGGAACCACCAATGCGCGAATGCCAGTTGGAGCAGGAAGAAGGCGATGCCAATCAAGAGGCTCAGCGTGGTGCCGCAATAGCGGTGCATCTCCAACCCGTATCCGTAATAAATGAAACTTCCGATAATGGATTGGGTGATATAGTCGGTCAGGCTCATCTTGCCGTAAGGCACCAATATCTGTTGCACTTTCCCTTTATTGACCCAATAGAGAATGAGGAACGCGCTGACCATTACGAGCATGAAAGCCAAGTTGTACCATGAGTTCCAAATGGTTTCCATCGAAGCTTTCAGGAACGGGTTCTTGATTTGCGAATAGATAAAGTCTTTCAGGTAATAAAGGATGACCGCACTGGGCAGAGCGTAGATGCCTACCCGTTGCCAGAAGCCCATTACCCGGTCGTGTGTCTCGTCGGTCATGCGGAACAAGCCTTTCCGCCCTATCAGCATGCCCAGCATAAAGAGCGAGGCGGTTTGGAACACACGTCCGTAGCACCATGCCCAATTGAGGCTGGCAAGCTGGCCTGTCACGAAATTCACCTTTACCATTTCCCACCATGAGCTTCCTCCGAGTTGCGGGTAAACATCGCCTAAAGAGTAAATCATCTGTTGCGGGTTGGCTTCGGGATTGATTAACGCATAGATTACTTTACACCATTCTAATGGTTGGAGCATCAAGAAGCAGGCAATCCAAAAGACCGTCTTGTCCGACAGATGCCGCACCGGAACCAATACGAATCCCAAGAGGGCGTAAAGCACCAAGATTTCGCCGGGGAAGAAAGAAGCGTTGATAAACCCGAATCCCAACAAGAGGACGAGCCGCCACATATACCGGTTTCGGAAGTCTTCGCCCCGTTTCTCGCAATTACGGCTTTGCAGGTAGAAGGTAAAGCCGAAGAGCAAGGCAAAGATAGCGTATGCTTTCCCTGAAAAAATGAAAAACAGCATGTCCCATAGGTGCTTGTCGAGGCTGGCAAGCAGGGGAGAGTCCGTTTTCGGAAAAGAATAATAGTTGAAATGCTCGATGTTATGCAAAAGGATGATTCCCATAACGGCGAATCCGCGAAGTGCGTCAATTGCCAAGATACGCTCCTTGGAGCGCAAAAGTTCGTTTCCCATGTGTCGTTTTTAAAGTTTGATTGGTTAATAAAATGATTTCGGGTTGCAAACTTACGACATTTATTTAAAATATGCGAATAAGATTGCATATATCCGCGGAATATCCAAATTTTCAGGAAAAATAATAGGATAAAACGCAGAATAAAGCGAATTTGAGCATTCTCACTGACGGTCAGAGAGTTTGGTTTCGATTGGTGCAGAATGGCATCAGGGCGTATCCGCACTTGAATGTCAGAACGAAGAGTTGGTACGGTATATTGAAACAATGGAACGGGAGCATAAGGAAGAACGCACCAAGTTCAACGAGTATATGGATAAGATACAGCGGTGCTTCCCTCATGTGGAGAAGCTGTTGCTTCGCTTGTGCAATGGTTCAGACAGAAAGCACGTGAATGGAGAAATGGGTTGAGGATTGCAGCCGGAAAGCAGGATAAAGGACTGAAAAAATATAGGATGTTTTCTAAAATTCACTCCAAAAACAAATAAAAGCACTATAAGGTAGGGGATTATCGGAAAAATCCCTTATCTTTGTATTCGGGTGGAGATAACTCCGTCTAAGACATGTTAATTTAAAGAAGCGTTGTGCTTTTCTTGCGAGTGTAAAGCCTGAGAAACTGAACAATCGTATGACAAGAAGGCATAGTGGTTCTCACGCTATAGCGTGGGCTGCTATTACCATATCGTCATACATAGGTTTTCTCAGGGCCTACACTCGAAGACGTGGCATTGCAGTTCCACGCTTCGTGGTTTAATAAAAGTCCTTGTGGAAGCTGAAGGAAAAAATGGAGGATGGAATATGAAGAAACTTATGTTACCTTATTTGTTATTTCCCCTTTTTGCAATAGGTGGATGTACGGGCAATGTGCCTAAGACGGATTCCCAAAAAGTAGAAGCACAAGAGCCACTTGTGGAGACATATACCGTAGAACGGTATAAACTCTTTCCAACGCAAAACATGTGGACATTTATTAAACTTGACACACAAACAGGTCAAATGTGGCAATTGCAATATAGTGTAAATGATGATAAAGGACGGTTTGAGTATGACCTTAATCCTAATGCACTTGTTGTTAATGACAAGAAAGTTAATGGTCGCTTTGAACTTTACCCAACTAAAAACATTTACAACTTTATCCTTCTTGACAAAATAGATGGAAAAGCATGGCAGGTTCAATGGTCGTTTGACGAAGAAAATCGTGCCGTTCTTCCTATTAATAAATAAAATGCAATTTGATAATCTTTATATACGATTTAAATTATGAAAAAGGTTTTCTTTTCGCTGTTACTCGCATTTACAATAGTTGCAACAGCATTTGCCCAAGAAGAATCAGAACATCTTACATTCAAAGGTGTACCAATTGATGGCACATTGAATGAGTATGTGGCAAAAATGAAGCAAGCAGGTTTTACTCACATCAGCACACAAGATGGTACTGCAGTTCTGCAAGGTGATTTTGCTGGGTTCAAAGGATGTACGATAGGTGTTGCAACTCTTAAAACGACTAATAAAGTTAATACTATTGGAGTGATATTTCCTGAGCAAGACGATTGGGCTTCACTTGAAAACAACTATAAGCACTTGAAATCTATGCTTACGGAAAAGTATGGGGAGCCTTCTGATTGTGTAGAGACATTTCAAGGATATGGTTCACCTCAAACAGATAGTGAAAAATTGCTTAGACTAAAAATGGATAATTGCACATGGTATACGATTTTTAGTACTTCCAAAGGTGACATTCAATTATCAATAGATAATCAAAGCGTTATGAGTTGCTATGTTCTTCTTCGCTATTTTGATAAGATAAATACAGATGCTGTAAGAAAACAGGCTATGGATGACCTATAATTATCAATTTATGCCGTCATTTCTTGTTTTGATATTAAGTATCGCTACTGTGATAGGTATAATCATAGTGGCGATACGGTTATTGCTAAAAAAGAGGTCAAATGAACTATCAGAGCGAATTGCAACCATTACTCCTTATAAGAATATACAAGAAAGCAGAGAAAAGGAATTAAAGCAAAGCAATGAAAGTTTTTTCATTGACATTGAAACTGATTTAAGGAATAGTTTTAATGGGCATATAATATCCTCTTCGGAAGAAGAACAATTTACGAAATATTATATAGAGTTTTTCCATGAAGTCAATTCCTTGCTGAAAAGTCTTGAAGCATTCCATATAGAACCGTCCGAGACAATCTCAAAATTTACACATGATTTCGGAAACATCCACTCAATTGTCAAAAGACATAATGAGCAGGTTATCCAAGACACTCTCGATACCCATAAAGACTTTTTCGACCATTGTCTTAAATATCCATTAGACAAGCAACAAAGGCGTTCAATCGTGTCTGAAGAAGATAATTGTTTGGTGGTTAGTAGTGCTGGAAGTGGAAAAACATCATCCATTGTAGGAAAGGTTAGGTATCTGATTGACATTAAACACATCAATCCTCAAAACATTCTTCTTATCAGCTATACAAACAAGGCTGCTGCTGAATTGACGGAGAGGATGAATATTGCAGGACTAAGAGGGTATACTTTTCATAAACTTGCCATTGACATCATCGGGAAAGCGACAGGACAGAAGCCTTCTATTTGCGATAACACAGACGCACTGTTTGTGAAAATCTATCATAAGTTATTGGAAGATGAGGATTTCAAAAAGAGCATCGTCGAATACTTTGTTGACTATCAGGCGCAAGAAGCGGATTGGGAACATCGTAAGAATGAACGCAGACAGCAACTCTCCGAATTGAAAGAAGTACGCTTGAAAGCCCAATTCCCCGACATGAACGGGGAAACTATTTATGTTCGGAGTGAGCAGGAGCAGAAAATCTGTTTTGTATTATCTTCTTTGGGCGTGAAATTCAGGTATGAAGAGCCTTATGAACATCCATTGGTAGATGAAATGCACTCACAATACAAACCCGATTTTTCCATTTACTTTGAGCAAGATGGCAAAACAAAACGTATTTATTTAGAGCATTTTGGTGTGGACGAACATGGGCTTGTTCCCACATGGTTTGCAAAAGACAAAGGTATTACTTATGAAGAAGCAAACCAAAAATACAATGACGGAATAACATGGAAAAAAGCAGCCCATGAGAAGTTTGGGACTATATTACTGACAACTTCAAGTGCTGATTTCCATTATTCAGATATTCAACATACATTAAAAGCGTCATTGGAAAAAGCAGGTGTTCCTATTCAAGAAAAAACGGATGCCGAATTATATGATATGGTTCTTCCTCCAAATAGCAAACAGGAAAAGGCTTTCATTCGACTTGTTGTAACTTTTGTGACATTGATTAAGTCCAGTTGCAAGTCCATACAAGAGATCTTGAAACAGGCTAAAAATGTTGGAGACGAGCGCAGTACATTTATTATCAAGAGAATATTCCGACCTGTTTATGAACGGTATATTGAAGAACTGAAAAACAGCAATCAGATAGACTTTACCGACGCTATTCTGCAAGCCACGGAAATATGCCGTTCCTCCCATCCTGTGAAGTATGAGTATATCATCGTTGATGAGTTCCAAGATATATCAGTTGACCGCTACAATTTCCTTAAAGTACTCCGAGAAGGCAATCCTCCTGCAAAATTGTATTGCGTGGGCGATGATTGGCAATCCATATACCGCTTTTCAGGAAGTGACATGGCTCTTTTCAATCAATTCTCAGATTATTTCGGTTCCACAGAAATCAATAGAATCGAGACAACATACCGTTTTGGAGAGCCTTTGGTAAACCTGTCATCGCAATTCATCCAGCGGAATAAGGCACAGCTAAAAAAGGATATACACTCATTCGATCCACAAGCCAAAACCGAATTACAATTCTGCGCTTATGAACGACGTGATTATTGTAACACTATCGGACAATTGGTTGCTTCTATCCCTGCGGATAAATCCATTTTTTTGTTGGGACGGTATTCATTTGATGACTACTATTTATCATTTCTGTACAAATCAGTGAAAGAGGGCAATCGCTTTTACTACTTCATTGGAGACCGAAAAATTGAATTCCTAACTGTACACAAATCCAAAGGTCTTGAAGCGGACTATGTGATAATACTTCAATGCAACAAGGACACCTATGGATTTCCTTCAATGGTAAGCGATGACCCTGTGCTAAATTATGTCTTGACCAAAAGCGACCAATACCCGTATGGTGAAGAACGTAGGTTGTTTTATGTGGCTATTACCAGAGCGAAAATAAAGACATATGTACTTTACGACAAACGCTTTCCCTCTGTTTTTGTTGACGAGTTCTTACATCCCGAAAAGGTCACGGAAGAAAGTTATGCCAAGCACCCCAATGCCAATAAGAAATGGACACGCAGTGCTGACAAATTCCTAATTACTCTTTACCATGAAGGAAAGAGTATAAAGTATATCGCGGAGAAAATGGGAAGAAGCCAAACCTCTATCGCTATGCGAATAGGAAAATTAGAAGGTAAGCAAAAATAAAAAACGCTCATTCCGCCTTTCATTCGATAAATTGTACTACCTTTGGATAACAAGGGGTGTTTGACAGAAAGAAACGCAGCGTATATCGCAGAATTTGTGACCGTTGCCAAATCATTACTTGTCTTTTGAGAAGTGCTCATAAGTAGCTTATTTCTAATTTATTCCTATTTTAATATCCAAATTTTCAGGAAAAATGTTTGTTCATTCCGCAAAAAGTAACGTCCTTTGCAGGCGATAACTAAAAAAGAAAGATTATGGCAGACAATTATATTGAGAAGCAATTCGAGTCATATCAGGCACGGAAGGCTGCTTGGGAGAAAGAGAGCAAATATAAACGGAAAAAAGCGGTTCACCAAACATCGGGAAGCTCTGCTAATCATCCATGTGAACGGCTTTTTCATAATCATGGGAAGAAAATTGTGGCTGTGCATGACCTTTCGGGCGTAGGGCGTGTTTCGCTTATGGCGGTAATTCCGATTCTTACTTCCATGGGATTTCAGGTATGTCCGCTTCCTACGGCTATCCTTTCCAATCATACCCAGTATCCGGTTTATTCTTTTCTTGATTTGACCGATGAAATGAAAAGCATCATAGAGAAATGGGAACAATTGGATATCCGTTTTGATGCATTTTATTCGGGCTATTTGGGTTCGCCCCGACAAGCGCAGATTGTAGAAGACTTTATCCAAAAGTTCCGGCGTCCGACAGATTTGGTGGTAGTTGATCCGGTTATGGGGGATAACGGAAGTTTGTATAAGGGGATATCTGAAGAAATGGTGACCGAGATGAAAAAGCTGATTTGTCTGGCAGATATCATTACTCCGAATATGACGGAATTGTTTCGTTTGCTTGACCTTCCTTTTCAAGAAAACATTAGTGATGCAGATTTGAAAGCAGCTTTAAAAGCATTGTCCGATAAAGGTCCGAGTATTGTTATTGTGACCAGTGTGCCTGTGAAAGATGATCCGCATTCTACTTCTGTGTATGCTTATAACCGTTTCGGAGGACGTTATTGGAAAGTGACCTGCCCTTATCTTCCTGCCCATTATCCCGGAACAGGTGATACGTTTACCAGTGTCATTACCGGTTCGTTGATGCAAGGAGATAGTTTGCCCATTGCGCTTGACCGTGCCACCCAATTTATCCTTCAAGGTATCCGTGCGACATTCGGTTATGAATATAATAATTTGGAAGGCATTATGCTGGAGAAAGTGCTTCACAATCTTGATATGCCTATTCAAGTAAGCAGTTACGAATTGGTGGAATAGTATGGGGGAATGAGGGTGTCTCAAAATGAAATTTAGCTTTCATTTTGAGACACCCTCATTTACTTACTCTTCTTCCGATTCCAGCAATAATTCCATGATTTGGCATGCTGATTTAGCAACCGAAGTACCCGGTCCGAAGATTGCCATGACGCCTGCTTGATAGAGGAAATCATAGTCTTGCGGGGGGATGACTCCTCCGGCAAATACGAGGATGTCTTCACGTCCCAGGCGTTTCAGTTCGGCGATGATTTGCGGAATAAGCGTTTTGTGTCCTGCTGCAAGCGATGATACACCTACGGCGTGTACATCGTTTTCTACGGCTTCGCGTGCCGCTTCTTCGGGGGTTTGGAACAAAGGTCCCATATCCACATCAAATCCGCAATCGGCAAAGCCGGTCGCTACTACTTTCGCACCACGGTCGTGTCCGTCTTGTCCCATCTTGGCTATCATGACACGCGGGCGTCTTCCTTCTTTCTTTGCAAACTCTTCGGTCAGTCCGCACGCCCGTGCGAAATCTGCATCCTTTTTACTTTCTGATGAATACACGCCTGAAATAGTTCTGATTACTGCTTTATATCTTCCTACAATCTTTTCGCACGCATCGGATATTTCACCTAATGTGGCACGCACACGGGCTGCTTCTACAGCCAGTTCCAACAAGTTGCCTTTTCCGGTGCGGACGCATTCGGTAATAGCTTCCAATGCCTTGTCTACTTCCGCTTGGTTGCGTCCTTCGCGCAGACGGCGTAAGTTCTCTATCTGTTCTTGACGCACGGCGGTGTTGTCCACTTCTAAGATGTCGATAGGGTCTTCTTTCTCCAACCGGTATTTATTCGTACCCACAATGGTTTGTTCGCCTGAGTCGATACGTGCCTGAGTACGTGCGGCTGCTTCTTCGATACGCATCTTGGGAATGCCGGTCTCAATCGCTTTTGCCATACCGCCTAATTTCTCGATTTCTTGGATATGTTCCCAAGCACGGTGTGCCAGTTCGTTGGTAAGCGATTCTACGTAATAAGAACCTGCCCACGGGTCTATTCCACGGCAAATCTGGGTTTCTTCTTGGATATAGATTTGCGTATTGCGTGCGATACGTGCCGAGAAGTCGGTAGGCAAGGCAATAGCTTCATCCAGTGCATTGGTGTGGAGCGATTGGGTATGTCCAAGTGCAGCAGCCATAGCTTCGATGCAAGTACGTCCTACATTATTGAACGGGTCTTGTTCGGTGAGCGACCAACCCGAAGTTTGCGAGTGGGTACGCAAGGCAAGTGATTTAGGATTCTTCGGATTGAATTGTTTTACAATCTTCGCCCACAACATACGTGCGGCACGCATCTTAGCTATTTCCATGAAGTGGTTCATGCCGATAGCCCAGAAGAAGGAGAGGCGGGGAGCGAAAGCGTCAATGTCGATTCCTGCAGTGATACCTGCACGAAGGTATTCCAATCCGTCGGCAAGCGTATATGCCAATTCAATATCAGCTGTAGCTCCGGCTTCCTGCATGTGATAACCCGAAATGGATATGGAGTTGAACTTCGGCATCTTTTGTGAAGTGTATTCGAAGATGTCGGAAATGATTTTCATCGAGAATGCGGGCGGATAAATATACGTGTTGCGCACCATGAATTCCTTCAGGATATCGTTCTGAATGGTACCAGCCATTTCCTCTAATTTAGCTCCTTGTTCCAGCCCTGCATTGATGTAGAATGCCATAATGGGCAATACGGCACCGTTCATGGTCATGGAAACGGACATTTTATTTAAAGGAATGCCGTCGAACAATACTTTCATGTTTTCGAGCGAACAAATAGATACACCGGCTTTACCTACATCGCCTACTACGCGCGGATGGTCGGGGTCATAACCACGGTGTGTGGGGAGGTCGAAAGCAACGGAAAGGCCTTTTTGTCCCGATGCCAAATTGCGCCGGTAGAAGGCGTTTGATTCTTCTGCGGTAGAGAATCCGGCATATTGGCGGATAGTCCACGGGCGGAAGGCATACATCATCGAGTAGGGACCATGCAGGTAAGGGGGAATACCTGCGGCATAGTTGAGGTGTTCCATTCCTTCGAGGTCTTCTTTGGTGTATACGGGTTTTACTTGTATTTGTTCGGGTGTTTTCCAATTGGCAGTAATGCCATTGGCTTTTTGCCATTCCATTCCGTTTTGCGGATGGAATCCGGCAGATATGTCTATGTTTCTAAAATTCGGTTTCATAGTTTGTATGTATCATTTAAACGCAGAGACGCAAAAACGCAGAGTTTATCTTTTTTGAGTGAGCAAAGTTTACAGAGTATCAAAGTCCGTTTACTTTGCGTTTGATTCCTTTTGTAAGATAAGCTACATTGAAGTTTATTAGTAGACCTAATTTCTTTTTTGTAAGTTTTAAATAAGTCACTAATTGCACTTCGTGAATGTCTTTTAATTCCTCTACCGCCTTTAATTCTACGATAACTTTGTCTTCTACCAAAAGATCCAAACGGAACTCTTTATCAAGTTTTTCTCCTTTATAATAAAGTGGAATGGATACTTGGTTTTCAACATGCAATCCTCTATTTCGTAATTCTTGAATAAGACAGGCTTCATAGACACATTCCAATAAACCGGGACCCAGTTCTTTGTGAACTTCAATGGCTGCACCTATGATTTCCCGACTTAAGAAATTATGTATGTCATATTTACTCTCCATGTCTTTGAAAAACTCTAAAAAAGAATCTCGGCGTTTTTGCGCCTTTGCGTTTTTATTTAACTAATAATTGTTTGTTGAACTCACGTAAGGTTTCCAGTACGTTGCAACGGACGTGGATGAAGTTTTCTATGCCTGCGGCTTTCAGTTCCTCCATACATGCCGGAGCACCTGCAACGATGAACATCGCCCTGCCCGCCAAGGCTTGATAAGCCGGAATGGCGTATTGTGCATATTCATCATCGCTGGAACAGAGAACTACGATATCTGCCTGAGCTTTCAATGCCGCTTCGATACCTTCTTCTACTGATGCAAAACCCAAATTGTCGATAACCTCGTATCCGGCACATGCCAAGAAGTTGCATGAGAACTGGGCGCGGGCTTGGCGCATGGCAAGGTTTCCAATGGTCAGCATAAAAGCTTTCGGACGTTTGCCCGAATGTTCCGTTTCGAGGCGTAACGCTTCAAATTCGCTTGCCGCACGGGCGGTATCCAGTTTGGCGAAAGACGCTTCTTCATCGTGGTGATGTTCTTTTCCTCCGCATCCGCATACATGTTCCAATGGAGCTTTGCCGCCTGCCAGTTCGGTAAAATTCGGGTATTGGTTGGTTCCCAGCAAGATTTCCTTGCGGCGCGATACGGCTTCATGGCGTGCCTTGTTGCTTTGGTTTATAGCGTTCTGCACACTTTCTCCCAATACGGCTTTTACCATACCGCCTTCGTCTTCTGTTTTCAGGAAAAGATTCCATGCTTCTTTAGCGATCGATACGGTAAGATTTTCGATGTAATACGAACCTCCGGCAGGGTCTACGATGCGGTTGAAATGAGATTCTTCTTTCAATAATAATTGTTGGTTCCGTGCCAGACGTTCCGAAAATTCATTGGGCGTTTCGTATACCGAGTCAAAAGGAGTGACGGTCATAGAGTCTACTCCGGCAATAGCGGCACTCATGGCTTCGGTTTGTGAACGGAGCAGGTTCACGTATGAATCGAATAAAGTCAGATTAAAGGAAGAAGTGGTGGCATGTACATTCATCTGGCATGCGCTGTCTTCTTTCGGCTGGTAAGCTTTTACGATATCTGCCCAAAGCATACGTGCCGCACGGAATTTGGCTATCTCCATAAAATAATTGGAACTGATGCCGAAATTGAATTTGATTTTACGGGCGGCAAGGTCAACGGGAACACCTGCATCGATGAGCCGGTTCAGATATTCGTTTCCCCAAGCCAAGGCATATCCTAATTCTTGATAAATATAGGCTCCCGAATTGTTTAACCGGAGCGCGTCGACACCGATGCAACGGAAGTGAGGCCATTCAGCCAATGCGTTTACCACTTCCGAGGCTAAACCGATGATAGGGCTTACGTCCTTGCCCTTTTGGAGCATTTTGCTGATAGGGTCGAAATTGACAGAGCCGTATATATTCTTCGGGTCATATCCTTTTTCCTTGAAATATGCAGCCAGTAATTGAGCCAGTTCTACCGTATGCCGTTGGCATGTGGTGAAATTCAGTTCGATGCAATCGCAATGGATGTCTTTCAATAATGTATCGAGAAGTTCGCGGCTGACATCTTTCCCTTTCAGGTGGAAGCCTAAAGAGTCTATTCCTTTATTGAGAAGGTCTAATGCTTTGCGGTTGGCTTCTTCTGGATTTTCCACTCGAATGTTTTGGCGGATGTACCAAGTATTGTCATTCTTTTTATTTCCTCTTACATAAGGGAACTCTCCGGGAAGAGCATCGAGGGTTTTCAGGCCTTCTATGTCTTCTTGGCGGTAGAACGGTTTTACTTTGAAACCTTCGTTGGTTTTCCATACCAATTTCTTTTCATAATCGGCTCCTTTCA
Source organism: Bacteroides sp. An322 (assembly GCF_002161765.1). Classification (GTDB taxonomy): domain Bacteria; phylum Bacteroidota; class Bacteroidia; order Bacteroidales; family Bacteroidaceae; genus Phocaeicola; species Phocaeicola merdavium. The sequence goes on from NZ_NFIN01000013.1 coordinate 35,957, forward strand.
AGTCGGTTTGGATTTTGTCCATCCATTCCTGAGTCGAGACTTCAGGAAAATCAGAAAAGAGTTTTTCTTTTTTATCTGCCATACTTTGTGTTTTTAATGATTACGATTCAAGTTCATTTGCATGCCGGTTGGAAGTGCATGCAGTGGCAAATATACAAATAAATTGCACATAACAGGCAAAAGTGTGATGTTTTTGTGGCTTTTATCTTACTGGCTTCGTATTTTTTGGTTGGAAAAGTTTTGACTTCTTGTTTGATTTGCCTACATTTGCGCAACTTTAAAACTATAATATCATGAATTGGTTACAAGATTTATTGACGAATCCTAACTCTATAGCGCATATTGTGGCGTTATATGCCTTTGTGATTTCGGGCGGAGTGTTATTGGGGAAAATCAAGGTCTTCGGCATCTCGCTGGGGGTTACTTTCGTCTTGTTCGTGGGAATCTTGGTGGGACATTTCGGATTTACGGGTAATCCTGCCATTCTTTCTTTCTTGCAAGACTTCGGATTGATATTGTTTGTCTTCTGCATCGGTTTGCAGGTGGGACCGTCGTTTTTCTCTTCTTTCAAGGAGGGAGGAATCCGGCTCAACTTGCTGGCGACGGGCATTGTGGCATTCAATATCATTGTCGCACTCATTATTTATTATGCGTTGCAGGGGCGTATCGAGGTGCCGATGATAGTCGGTATCCTTTGCGGTGCCGTGACGAACACGCCGGGGCTTGGTGCTGCCAACGAGGCATTGCAGCAGTTGAACTACGACGGTCCGGAAATCGCCATGGGGTATGCCTGCGCCTATCCGTTGGGTGTCATCGGCATCATCCTTTCGATGATTCTCATCCGCTACATCTGCCGGGTAGACTTAGACAAAGAGTCGGAAGCTATCCAGCAGGCTGAAGAAGCCAATCCGCACCTGAAACCTTTCCGCATCCAGCTCCGTGTGGAGAATCCGGCTTTGAACGGAAAGACCATCCTGCAGTTGCAGAATTTTCTGGCACGTAACTTGGTGTGCTCCCGCATCCTTCAGAACGGGGAAGTGAACATCCCCACTTCGAAGACGGTGCTTCACACGGGTGACGAGATGAACATTGTGTGCGCGGAAGATGATGCGGAAGCCATCGAGGCTTTTATCGGCTCGAAGATTGAAGTCGATTGGGAACATCAAAACACTGAAAACAAGCCGATGGTGTCACGCCGTATTTTGGTGACGCAGCCTTCTATTAACGGCAAGACGGTGGGTGAGTTGCATTTCAGCAGCATGTATGGCGTGAACGTGACGCGTGTCAACCGTTCGGGTATGGACTTGTTCGCCGCCCGGAGCCTGACCTTGCAGGTAGGCGACCGTGTGATGGTGGTAGGGCCGCAGGATGCCATCGAGCGTGTGGCGGGTATGCTGGGTAACCAGTTGAAGCGTCTGGACCATCCGAATATCGTGACTATCTTTGTCGGCATTCTGTGCGGTATCTTGTTCGGAAGTATTCCTATCGCTTTTCCGGGTGTCCCCACTCCGGTGAAGTTAGGTCTTGCAGGCGGTCCGTTGATTATCGCCATCTTAATCGGACGTTTCGGCTATAAGGTACGTCTGGTGACTTATACCACGATGAGTGCCAACCTGATGCTGCGCGAAGTGGGGCTTGTGCTTTTCTTGGCGAGTGTCGGCATCAAGGCGGGCGAGAATTTCGTGCAGACGGTGGTCGAGGGAGACGGCTTGCTCTATGTAGGCGTGGGATTCCTGATAACGTTGCTCCCGCTGATGATTATCGGCTTGATAGCGCGGTTGTATTACAAGATTAATTACTATACGCTTATCGGTCTGATAGCCGGTAGTACCACCGACCCTCCCGCATTGGCTTATTCTAATCAGGTGTCGGGCAACGACGCTCCGGCGGTAGGTTATTCTACGGTATATCCGTTGGTAATGTTCTTGCGTATCCTGACCGCTCAGCTCTTCATCTTGTTTATGGCTTAGATATGTTATAATTGAACGCGGAGACGCGAAGGCGCAGAGTTTTTATTTATATTCTTTGCGCCTTTGCGTCTTTGCTTTTTTTACAATTAATCAATCCGTGCAAGCAATTCTTCTACTTCTTCCCGCCAGTCGGAAGCGTTTTCGGGCTGAAAGGTTTGCAACCCTGCGTTTTTCCCTGCGGTGATGTTCGATGTGCTATCGTCGATGAAAAGCGTTTCCTCGGGGCGGATTTGCGCATCTTTTATCATCTGGCGGAAGATTTCCGGTTCCGGTTTCATGCAGCCCATTTCGAATGAAAGATACAGCTTGTCGAAATATGCGTCTATGCTGTTTCCCTGCGGAGTGAATTGTGGCGTGCGTGCCCAGTAGTCCATTAAGTAGGGATTGGTGTTGCTGAGCAAGAAGGTGCGGTAGCCCCTTTGGCGTAATTGGGCGATGTAGTCCAGCTTACGGATGTCCATTCCGCTTACGAAGCCCATCCACGCTTGCCGCACTTCTTCGCGTTCCAGCGGCTTGCCGCACAATATGCCCAGCTTTTCCCGGAAGGATTCTTCACTGAGCTTTCCTTCTTCCAATTCCTGGAAGATTCCTGTCTGATGATATTTGTCGAGGATGCGGCCGGCATTTTCCAGTCCTAACCGGATAAATGCCTGTACCGCTTCTTCACGGTCGAGGTCTACGATGACCCCGCCGAAATCGAATGCAATGTTTTTAATCATGTTTTATTAAAGGGAAAAAGAACGCAGAGGCACAGAGACACAGAGAATTTCTTTAAATAATACTCTGTGTCTTTGTGTCTCTGCGTTCGGTTAAATCAGTTTTTCAGCCACTTATCCAGCCAGCGGAAGAAGATGCGTTGCCACAACACGCCGTTCTGAGGCTTCAGCACCCAGTGGTTCTCGTCGGGGAAGATGAGCAGTTCGGCGGGCACGCCTCTCAGTTTCGCTGCATTGAATGCCGCCATGCCTTGCGAGGCGAGGATGCGGAAATCTTTTTCGCCGTGGATGCAGAGGATAGGCGTGTCCCATTTGTCTACGAAAAGGTGGGGCGAATTGGCGTAGCTGCGTTGCACGGCAGGGTTGTCCTTTTCCCAATACGGGCCGCCCAAGTCCCAGTTGGTGAACCAAAGCTCTTCGGTTTCCAGGTATTGTTGCTCCATGTTGAAGAATCCGTCGTGTGCGATGAATGCCTTGAAGCGTTTGTCGTGATGTCCGGCAAGCCAGTACACCGAATAGCCTCCGAAGCTGGCTCCTACGCATCCCAGCCGGTCTTTGTCTACGTAAGGTTCCTTCGAGATGTCGTCTATCGCGCTCAGGTAATCATCCATGCAATGTCCGCCGTAGTTGGTGCTGATTTCTTCCAGCCATTCCATGCCGAAGCCCGGCAATCCGCGGCGGTTGGGAGCGATGATGATGTAATCGTTAGCCGCCATAATCTGCAAGTTCCAGCGGTAGCTCCAGAACTGGCTGACGGGGCTTTGCGGTCCGCCTTCGCAGAAGAGGAGGGTAGGGTATTTCTTGTTCGGGTCGAAATCGACGGGATAGACCACCCACGAAAGCATGTCTTTGCCGTCTACCGTCTTGGTCCAGCGCGGTTCTACCTTGCCTTTCTTCAGTTGGCTGAAGATATGGTCGTTCTCCGAAGTGATGCGGGTCACTTTGTGGTCTTTCTTCAGGTCTACCGTGAAGAGTTCGTCGGCTTCGCTCAACGAATGGCGCATGGTGAGCAGCTGCTTGTCGTTCAGCATTTTCACCGATGCATAGTCGTACATGCCTTCGGTGAGTTGCTTTACTTCTCCCTTCAGGTTGGTGCTGTGAATCATGCTGGTGGCGTGCCATACGCCCGTGAAATAAAGGGTTTTGCTATCGGGCGCCCAGCAATAATCGTCCACACCCGACTGGAAGGCTTCGGTGACGTAGGTCTTCTCGCCGTTACTCAGATTCATTACGCACAGGCGGTTGCGGTCGCTTTCATATCCGTCGCGCTCCATGCTTTGCCAGGCGATGCAAGTGCCGTCGGGCGAGAATTTCGGGTTGGTGTCGTAGCCCATGTTCTTGTCTTGGGCATCTTCCTTACACAGGTTTCGGGTCTGCTTGGTTGCTATATTATAAAGGTAGATGTCCGAGTCGGTCGATTGCGAATACGCCACGCCCGTCTTCTTGCGGCAGGTATAAGCAATCTGTTTCGAGTCGTTGCTCCACGCCAGTTGTTCGATGCCACCGAAAGGCTTCATGGGCGATTCGTAGGGTTCGCCTGCCAAGATGTCGGTGGCTTCGCCCACTTTATTTCCGTCAAAACTTGCCACGAACGGATGCGGGATTGTTTCTACCCATTCGTCCCAGTGCTTGTACATCAGGTCGTCTATCACCCGTCCGCTTGCCTTGTCGAGGTCGGGATAAAGGGCGGAAGTGCGTTCGCCGCATTTCACCTGTGCAATAAAGAGCACCTTGCTTTCATCGGGCGAGAACTTAAAACCTTCGATGTCTCCTTGGTATTCCGAGAGTTGCTTGCGTCCGGTTCCGTCGGGATTCATTTCCCACAGCTGGTTGCTTCCGCTTTGTGCGGTGAGGAAAGCGATTTTCGTGCCTCCTTTTATCCAAGCGGGTTCGCTTTCGCTGGCTGCGGATGTGGTGAGCAGGCGGTTATTGCTTCCGTCGGCGTTCATCACGTAGATAACCGTATGGTTGGCGTTGTCTTTCACGCTGTAATACGATACGGTGTAAGCGATTTGTTTCCCGTCGAGCGACACGCTCGTGCCTCCGATGCGTCCCATAGCCCACAGGGCTTCGGGAGTCATCCGTCCGTCTTTAATGGTTATATCCTGTTTCCCAATAAAGGTTTTTTCGGTCGGTGTGCCGGCATTGGCTTGCCCGCTTGCGGCGAGCAGCATGGCGGCGGTCATGGTCATTAAGTTTGTTTTGTTCATTGTTATGTGTTATTTATTTGATGTTCGCTTGAACACAGAAGCACAGAGACGCAGAGGGAAAATAATAAACTCTGTGTCTCCGTGTCTCTGTGTTCGATAAAAAATTCATTTTCCGGTGAAATAAGCCGGATAATTATCAAACAGGCAATTCAGCTGGTTTCCTCCCATTTGGATGTTATCCATATACGAATATCCGTCGCGGTAAGCAAGGCGGAGGCTCGTATAAGATGCGTTCCACCAATCCCAGCCGAATACCAGATTCGATTCTTCCCGGTTCCCGTAACGGTCTTGCGTGTAGAGGTAATCCTCGCCCGTGTTGTCGGGATAGAAGCGAAGCTCTTGGTAGTGGTATACATCATAATCGTCATACCATTCGTCTACCCATACCCGGCTGCACAGATAGTCGGTACGTTCCCGATAATCGTATGAACCGTTTCCGAATTCGATTCCTAATCCTACGTACTCGCAAGACGTGAATGCCAATGTCATTGCCAACAGGAAAAATATGCGGTACAGTGCGTTCTTCTTAGTCTTCATAATAGCCTCCTTTTTTGTTTTGATTTCGTACTACAAAGATAAGCGGTCCGTCCCGTTCCGGCAAATTGTTTTTCCTAAATCAGGCAAGGAAGATTCCTATTTGTGATAGGGATTTTCCTTAGTTAATAGTGAATGAAATAGTAGCCGTAACTATTCACTATTAATTATTAACTATTAACTATATTCGTCTCTTTGCGCTTACGGTCTCGATGTCCAGCCGAATGATTTCCGTGCGGTGGAACGATTTTTGTGCATAGTCGATGCCGCGTATCTTATCGTCAGGGCAATACTTGCTCAGCAGGAGCGAGAGTGCCGACATTCGCTCGGCTTCGTGCAGGCTATGATGAGCGGTGCATTGCAACACCACGCTTTCGTATGCGGTGGTGAACTGTGCGGGCTTCACTTGTGTCCGTCCTACCACGCAAAAAGAAACCTGCGGACAAGCGTCGATGCATTTCAGTTTCCGTCCCACGGGAGCGCAATGGATATAGATGGAATTGCCACGGTCCCATACATAGCTGATAGGGATGCCGTAGGCTCCTTCACCGTCTTCCGTACGCATCGAGAGGATGCCGTATTCGCCGTCTTTTAATATCTCGAACGCCCGTTCTTGTTCCAACGTCCGGTCTTGACGGCGGATGGTTGAATTATCGAATTTCATATATCTGATGTTATTATTGAACACAGAGGCACAGAGACACAGAGGGAAAATAAAAAAGCTCTGTGCCTTCGTGTCTCTGTGTTTAAAGTTTAACTATTAGCTATTTCGTAAATTGCCCGGCTTGCCTGGCGGTCGAGCCGGACATAACCGCCTACCAGTTCACCTTTGTTCTCGTGCAGATGAGCTACAAGCAAATCAATGTCGGGATGCTCGATGCCTAATTCTTTAAAGGTAGTAGGCATACCTATTTCGTGCAAGAATGCCTTAAATCGGGCGATGCCTTCCAATGCTACGACCTTCAGGTCGGTCGAGGCAGGAACATCCCATACCCGTTCGGCGAATTGGGCAACTTTGCCTACGTTATAGTCAGCCATGTAAGTCAGCCATGCGGGGAAGATGACGGCAAGTCCTGCCCCGTGAGTCACGTCGTAGAGTGCGCTTATTTCGTGCTCCATGAAGTGTGAAGCCCAATCTTCTTCACGTCCGGTACCGCAAATGCCGTTGTGTGCAATGGTGCCTGCCCACATGATGTTGGCACGTGCACCGTAATTGTGCGGCTCTTTCATTACGGTTCGGGCTTCTTTGATAATGGCTTTCAATGTGCCTTCACACAGGCGGTCGGTCACTTCTGTATCGGGTGTATTGGTGAAGTATCGTTCCATGATGTGCGCCATCATGTCGGTGATGCCGCTTGCGGTTTGCCATGCAGGAAGTGTATAGGTCACTTCTGGGTTCATTACGGCAAATGCCGGACGGAGCACTTCGGGAGTACGCAGGCTGAGTTTTTTCAGTCCGTCTACTTTTGTGATAACCGAATTGCCCGAGCCTTCGCTTCCGGCGGCAGGGATAGTGAGCACCACACCGATGCGCAAAGCTGTTTGCGGTATCGCTTTTCCAGTAAAGAAATCCCAAAAGTCACTTTCGTAAGGGATTCCGGCTGCAATGGCTTTGGCGGTATCAATGACCGAGCCTCCTCCTACAGGCAAGAGGAAATCCACCTTCTCCCGTCTTCCCAATTCGATGCCTTCATATACTTTCGGGTCGGTAGGGTTCGGTTGTACGCCTCCTAATTCAATGTAGGCAATGTCCGCTTCTTCCAGCGATTTCTTTACCCGGTCTAATAAACCGCTTCGTATGACTGAACCTCCGCCATACACAATCAAGGCTTTTGTTCCGTGGTATTTCTTTACCAATTCACCTGTTTGTTGCTCAGTATTCTTTCCAAACACAAACTCAGTAGGGCTATAAAACGTAAAGTTATTCATATCTTTTTTATTTTAGCAATTTAAATGCGTAAAAAATATATTGTCGGATTATCTGAATCCGTTAGTTCCGTTCTTCCCGCATTCGTCGGATTTGCTTGTCTATGTCATACGCATTTCCACGCGATTTGTCTTTGCGGAAAAATTCCTGACGCCGGATAGAGTCTTCTGCTTGACGTTGGCGAATAAGCTCGTAGAAACGATCTTCATCGGGTGCAGGCGGAGGTATTGTGTCCGCTGGATGTTGGGACAGGGAGTCTGGTATTTCGGAGCGCACTACCGTACCGCTATCTGCCGGAGCATAAATAGGAAGCAACCGATAATAAGTAGGGAATTTCAGGCTGTCCTCGCGTGTTGGCTGATAATCCTTGTAAATCTTCCAGGCGTTGGCATGTTTGCGGTTGTGCTTCAGCATCCGTCCGCGCGGAGTAAGGTTGTCATAGATGACGCCCAAAAAGTCCAGTCCCCCGATGACGGCTCCTGCTCCTACGTTCCCTCCGGCGCGTCCCACAGCGCGTTCAAACATCATACCTGTCCCCGGCGTCAAGCTCCGTCCGTATTCTTCCGTATAAATCGCATTCGGATTGAGCTTCCAGTGCATTTCCCATTTTTCAGTCCGTCCCAACACCAGCACGTCGTAAATAGGATCTTCGCCAAAGCGGGTCCAAATGCTATAAGGCAGCATCCGTATATATCCTGTAGGTTTCTTCACCTTGGTTGTGTCTGTAAGGCTTCGCGGAAGACGCAAGTCTTTTTTAAATTTCATCCAAGGCTTGTCTAGCGTAACAGCTTTCATCTCTTCACGAGGCTTTTCCATGCCGCTAAAGTCGAACTGAATCATCCGGATAGCTTCTTCGTTCAATCGGATTTCTTGTTCTTTTTCATGTTGGGCATACAGAGGCAATGTGCCGGATAAAACGGATAATATAAATAATGTATGATAACGCAAATTCATTTCTAATTCCAATAATCATGCTTCTTTAGTGTAAAAGCGGAACAAAAGTAAGCATAAAAAGCGGAACAACGGATAGATGATAGTTAATAGTTGATAATTGGTAGTTGATAATGCCGGCTTAACTATCAACTATGAACTAAGCAAAGGTACACAATCCTCTCCACGTGGCAATGGATTTCTTATTTTGCGCATATATATACATAAGTCATGTCAGCAGATTGCAACCGTGAAGATACATAGCTGCACCGCTCAGGGCAGCAGATACCCCTGAAGTCCACTCTTTGATACGAAAACTGATAGACGACGGACTCCTTGACAAACATTGTTTTTCGCTTGTAGTTTTTTTATTTTTCATTTCACCCTTCCACCTTGCATCCAGCAGCGTTTGTAGTAAGGCTCGTTCAGGCAGCTTACGATAACCCCTCGGCTGGTACTGGCATGAATGAAGCGTCCGTCTTTCAAATAGATGCCTACGTGGGTGGCACGTCGCTTGTTACGCCCATTGTGGAAAAAGACGAGGTCGCCTTCGCGCAGCTTGGCTTTGCGCACCTTGCGGCAATCCTCGGTGCGCTGGCGGTCGGAGCTTCGTTTTAAGCGTTTGCGGTAGACCGTGCGGTAGATGTTGCTGGTAAATCCAGAGCAGTCCACGCCGCGCCGGGTGGTTCCTCCCGAACGGTAAGGTACACCTATCCAGCGTGCCGATTCAATATAGAGGCGGTGATTATCGTCCATATCGATGTCTATATCGAGGCGTAAGGCGGCTTGTGCCAGTTCGCGGTAATCATAGTGTGGGGCACGTGTACCACAGGAGGTGAGAAGGGCGAGGAGTGCCGCTAAAAGGAGTATCTGTTTTTTCATGGTGGGTGTATTTTTTCACCACAGATTACACAGAATTAAATAATTAATAATGAATAATTAATAGTTTGGTAGGCGGAAACGCTTGTCGTTATTCATTATTCACTCTTAATTATTAATTATCAAAATCTGTGTAATCTGTGGTGAGTGAAAACTAATCATTCTTCGGCTCTGATTTCGAAATAGCTTTCCAGTTCGTGTTGGGCTTCTTCGTTAATCGGGGCGATGTCGCGGATGATGCGTCCGTGTTCCAAGAGGGCGATGCGGGTACTGATTTCTATCGTGTGGGTCAGGTTATGGCTCGACACGAGGATGGTGGCACCTGTTTCTTGGTTGTAAGCTTGGAGCAGGTGGCGCAAGGCAGATTGCGAACTGGGGTCGAGGAAGTTGAACGGTTCGTCTAATATTAAGAGTTGGGGGCGGTTGAGCAGGGCGGCAAGGATGCCCGTCTTCTGCTTATTGCCCGCCGAGAGGTTTCGGATGAGTTTCTTTTGTCCTAAGATTTCACCGTTCATAAAACGCTCGTAGGGTATGAGTCTTTCATCTACAGTCGCCTTGTCGAGCCCACACATTTTCCCTACGAAATAGAAATATTCTTCGGGGGTGAGGTAATCGATGAGGAAACTTTCGTCCATGTAAGCGCCCGTAGTGTCTTTCCACGCTTCGCTTTGGCTCACTTCGATATCGCCGATATGTACATTGCCTTCATCGGCTTTCAGGAGGTCGAGAATGAGGCGGAACAGGGTGGTCTTTCCTGCTCCGTTATTGCCCACCAATCCGAGGATTTCGCCCGTGCGGACGGTGTAGGCGTCAATGTCGAGTACGGTGCGTGTGCCGTATATTTTCTTCAGGTTTGTGATTGTTATTTCCATGTCGTTAGTTTATAGTTAATAATTAATAGTGAATAGTGGGGAAGTACGTTATTAACCCTTCATTATTAATTTTTCATTAATCATCATCTCGTGTTCCGGAACCCTTCCATATTACGGTATCTCCGTGCCATGAAGCGGGTGTAGATGTTATTTATCCAGAGGCGGTGGGTGAGGAAGCCGGCTAAGCCTAATGCGCTCATCGTGATGTAGCTTCCTGTAGTCCCTAAGAGCAGTTCCAGCCCGCTATTAACGAGGAGCGGGACAGTGAGCGAGGCAACTACAATCACCGTTTGGTACACATTGTTGTTCTGGCGTTTCCCCATTAACCCCGTATTAAGCGGGGCGGTCTTGTCGTTGTACACCGCCATTTGCATCATGCCGGGGAAAATGATTCCTGCCGTAAAAAAGAGATACGCTAAGTCCATAGACAAGGTTATCTCTCCGTTGCATACGGGTACTAAGCAAAAAATGAACGGAATAGCCAGCATACCGCATTGCACATAGTACTTGGCACGAAGCATATTGTAAACGCTTTCGCGACGCACCATCAGCCCGTCGATATAATTGCCTTCTATCGCCATAATCTGGCTAAGCGTTGCCAGCCCGAATGCGCAATAACAATAAAGGCAGATGAAACCGTTCATACCGCTTTCTTCGTACAAGCCGAAGGTTAGGGCAAGAGCAAACAATACGGTGATGACAATCAGACTCCAGAACTGGCTTCGGGGGCTTTTGTTGCGGAAAAGCATCTTTAATTCCAGACGCATATATTCACCCACGTTCCCGTAGCGGTCAAGGAAGGCGTAATCGCTGATTTTCTTGATTTTGGTGTCTTCTACCCGCGAGAGTTCGTTATAAATCAGGCGGAGTTGCACCTTGTAGTTGATGAAACCCATTAGCCCGATGCCCGTCAATGCGCCAAGAAAGGCGAAGGGATTCCACAAGATAAAGCCTTCGCCCCAGTTCATGGTGAAAGTGCTGACCCAATGCGTGTCGGGAAGGAACTCTAACAGGGCAAGCAGTCCGTAGACGGGGAGGCACCAGCAGATGTAAATGAACCTTTGGCGTTTCAATACGCGGATGAGCATACTCCAGTAGGAGTTCATCACGGTGAGGAGCCACACACCGAGCGCATATCCCACGATGCCTGCCAGTCCGTAGAAGCGGGTGACGCTTAGCAGGGCAAAGGGCACGAAGAAGAAGAGCCAAAAGAAGTTGAACGGATTTATGGCTTCGCGTAGGAGAAGTGCTGCCATTACCTTTCGTTTCGGTACGGGAAGCAAGAGGAAAGGCTTGACTTCCTGAATGGGAGTAGGGAACAAGAACCTTACCAAGAAATCGAGCGTAAGCACGATGAGTAATCCTTTGTTGAGGATGTGGTAAGGCTCCATGCCGGGGAAACCTTCGGAAAAAGCCGAGGGCAGCAATACCCCGAATAAAACGAGGTATGCTGCCCAAAATGCGATTCCGATATATACCATGACTTTAGCGAAGCGGTTCTTCTCGAACATCGGACTTCGCTTTTCGTCAAGCTTCTGTAATTTTCGGATATCGAAGAACAGGTGTGTCATATCTATTTTCAGACGTTAGTTAATATCACCCGAAGTCATGCTCACTTCGATGCGGTTCTTTTGAGAAACAAACGCTTTGGCGAATTGTTGGAGGTCGGCGCCCGTGATTCCGTTCACCAAGTCGGTGTATCCGGTGCGTGAGTCTAAACCTTCCCACAAATATCCATGCAAAAGCCCCAGCCAATATCCGTTTTCTTTTTGGTTGGCTTCATAGGTTTTGAGCATGTATTCCTTCACCTTGGCAAGTTCTTCCGCTTTCGGTCCGTTAGCAATGAAGTCTTCGATGCCCTTATCAATGAGCTTGCTCATTTCAGCACGTTTGGTTGGGTCGGTATCGAAATAGATTTGCAAGACACCTTCTACCTTCGGGTATTTGCTGATGCTGCCCTGTACGCTTACGCCGTATGAGGCTCCGGCTTCTTCGCGTACGGTCTCAGTATATTCCATGGTGAGGAGTTGCGAGAGCATGTTCATCATCAGCTTGTTCTTCAACGTATAATCACACGTTCCGCTTTCTACGATGAGTACGGTCGCTTTTTCGGTCTGAAGGTCTTTGTGGAAGACATTCTTCCATTCGCCTTTACGGATGTCAAGGTTTACATCGCGGAAACTTTCTTTGCGTCCTGTAGCGGGCAAGCTTCCTAAATAGGTTTCGATGAGTGGAGTAGCTTCCTGCGGGTTAATATTGCCTACGAAGATGAAGGTGAAATCGCTCGCGTCGGCAAAACGATCCTTATACATATCCATCACTTTCGCATAGTCTATTTGGTCTATCATCTCGGCTTTCAGACGTGTGACACGCGGATTATTTCCATATAACATCTGAGTCACCGTATCGCTCAATGCTGTATTCGGATTGGCTTCCTGATTGGCGAGAGCTGCTTTCATACGGGTCTTGAATGATTCGAACGCGGCTTGGTCGGCACGTGGTGCAGTGAAAGTAAGGTAGGTGAGCTGGAGCAAAGTCTCCAAGTCTTTCGGTGCACAACTTCCGTTTACGGCTTCGCTCAGGGTGCGTACCGAAGCAGATACCGAAGCCACTTTGCCTGCCAAGACTTTTTGTAGGTCGGTTGCACTGAAGTTGCCCAGTCCGCCCAACGATACGACATCATTGAGCACCTTGAATTGCAAGGCATCCTTATCATCGAACAATGAATTTCCTCCTGCGCTGAACGCTTGCATCCGGATTTCGTCTGCCTTGAAATTAGTGGGTTTCAACACCACACGCACTCCGTTGTTCAGGGTCAGTACGGTCGATTCGTATTGTCCTTTTTCGGTATTTACCACTTTCCCTCCGGCAGGTGTTTCTTTCATCAACGGTTCATCGGACACCTTATCTACATACGGCTCCAGTTTTTCGGCACTTACCTTTGCCAGTACTTGCTTGATAGCGGCTTCGGTAGGGTATTTCATGTCGGGCTTATCCGGACAGAACAAGCATACCGCCATGTTGGTGTCGCTCACCAATTGCTTATAAAGGTCGTTCACGCCTTCCAGCGGGATATTCGGCACCAGTTGGTTCATCATGGTGTATTCATATTCCACGCTTGGGATAGGTTCTCCATCGATGAAATTAGATACATATTGGCTTACGAACTGTTCGTTACGCATCTTGTTGCGCTCGTTGTATGCGTTTTCCAGATTGCTCAGGTAATCGGCTTTTGCACGTGCAAATTCGCTTGCGGTGAATCCGAACTGATGTGCCCGTTCTATCTCACGCATCAAGGCTTCCAAGCCTGTTTCAATGCCGTTCTCCTTACAGATAGCCACGCCCGTAAACGCTTTCTTTGTCTTAGCAAGTATGAAGTCCATATCTTGCACTCCAGCATTGATGAAAGGCGGGGTAGCGGTTTGCAGAAGTTCTCCTAAACGGGCGTTCAGCATGTGAGATATCGCATAATCCATAAATGAATATGCCAGATAGCCCACGGTATTCTTTATCTCGGCTGGGAAAGGCTCGTGTTTATGGAATACCATTACTTGGGTGATTTCCTGCTCTTTATCCTTATTAATCGAAACGATAGGCTCTTTGTTGTCCGGCACAGGGAAATAGGTGCGCTCGGCAGGGTTGGCAGGCATTTGGATAGGACCGAACAAATTCTTTATCTTAGTCTCGATTTGGTCTACGTCAATGTCGCCCACCACGATAATGCCTTGCAAGTCTGGACGATACCATTTCTCGTAATAATCGCGCAAGTCCTGATAAGGGAAATTATCCACCACTTCCATGGTTCCGATGGGTAAGCGATACGCATATTTGCTTCCCGAGAAAAGGGTGGGGAATGCCGTTTCGTACATACGCATCATTGCCCCCAGACGGGTACGCCATTCTTCGTGGATAACTCCGCGCTCTTTGTCTATCTCTTTTGGGTCGAGTGTAAGGTCATCTGCCCAATCGTGCAGGATGAGCAAGCACGAGTCAATGATACCGTCACGGATAACGGGTACATTACTAATGTTGTACACCGTTTCATCTATTGAAGTATAGGCATTCAGATTGGCTCCGAACTTCACACCGATAGATTCCAAATATTCGCGCAAGCTGGTACCGGGGAAATGCTTGGTTCCGTTGAAACACATGTGTTCCAAGAAGTGGGCAAGCCCGCGCTGGTTATCTTCTTCCAAGATAGAGCCGACTTTTTGTGCGATATAGAAATCGGCTTGGTTTTCGGGTAATTCATTGTGACGGATATAATAAGTCAATCCGTTCTCTAATTTGCCTATCCTCACATCCGGATCGGTAGGGATAGGGGGCATCTGCTGGGCAAATGCAACGCTTGTGCTTCCAATGAGAAACACGGCGATTAATGCTTTTCTAAAAATCTTTTTCATTTGTATTGAGCAATAAATTATAACATTCCATTAGCTGAGAGGTATCGTTCGGCTTCGATAGCCGCCTTGCATCCGCTTCCGGCAGCGGTAATCGCCTGACGGTAATGCGGGTCGGCTACGTCTCCAGCCGCAAATACTCCAGGGATTCCGGTGCGCGGCGTTCCGGCTTCGGTCAAGATATAGCCCGTTTCATCGGTCTTTACCCACGGCTTGAATATATCCGAGTTCGGCTTGTGTCCGATAGCAAGGAAGAAACCGTCAATGGGCACATCGTAACGTTCTTCGTCAGGTTCGCCCATACGTTTCACCACGTGCATTCCTTCTACACCGTTTTCGCCATACAATCCTACGGCATTGTGTTCGAAGAGCACTTGAATATGAGGATGATTCAATACCCGTTCCTGCATGATTTTCGAAGCACGCAGATAAGGCTTACGCACAACAAGATAGACTTGTTTTGCCAGTCCGGCAAGGTAAATGGCTTCCTCGCAAGCCGTATCTCCTCCGCCTACTACGGCTACGGTTTTCTTCCGGTAGAAGAATCCGTCGCAAGTGGCACAAGCGCTTACACCCATACCTGCATATTTTTTTTCGTCTTCCAATCCCAAGTATTTAGCGGTAGCACCGGTAGAGATAATCACCGTATCGGCGGTGATTACTTTTCCTTCATCCGTTTCGAAAGTATAAGGAGCCTTACTCAGGTCGGCTTTAGTGATGATACCCGGACGGATATCGGCACCGAAACGTTCGGCTTGCTTGCGCAGGTCATCCATTAAGACCGGTCCCGTCACTCCGTCGGGATAGCCCGGAAAATTTTCCACCTCAGTGGTAATGGTGAGTTGGCCGCCCGGCTGGATTCCTTCGTAAAGCACCGGAGCGATATTCGCACGGCTGGTATAGATAGCTGCCGTATATCCGGCAGGACCTGACCCGATGATCAGGCATTTCACATGTTCTGTTGTCATATTCATTCCTTGTTTTTATGTGTTGTTTGTTATTTCTCGTGCCAAAGATAGCGTTTTTTATTGAAGTATGAAGAGAGAGGCGTAAAAACTTCGATTTGCAGATTCAGATTATTCTTTTTACCTTCGTGTTTATTAAATTGATAAGAAGATGAAACAGGTATTGAAAATCATAGGCGGATTCTTGATTGGAATCCTGATGGGGCTGGTCGTGGCGGGAGTGGGGCTGGTCTTGTTCAGAGATATGTCGTTCTCGGAATATATCGGGAAGTTTTTGCGGCTCAATGCGATGGAGGTGATAGGCATCCCGTTGCTTTCATTGGTTTTCTTCCTGATAGCCGTTTCCTTGCAAGTCGTCCTGCACGAAGCGGGGCATTTGGTTTGCGGGCTGGCTTCGGGCTACCGTTTCGTATCGTTCCGCATCTTCAGCTTTACATGGATACGCCAAGGTGGGAAGGTGCGCATGAAACGCTTTAGCGTGAGCGGGACGGGCGGTCAATGCTTGCTGGTGCCTCCCGAAAAGCCCGATGAAGAGATTCCTGTTACCTTATATAATATAGGTGGGGTAGCGATGAATTTCCTGACGGCATTTGCGGCATTGTTCCCGTTTTTATTTATAGACGGTATGCCGTTTTTATGGAAAATGTTTCTCATCCAGTTTATGGGGATAGGGGTATTCTTGGGCTTGCTCAACGGCATCCCGATGAAGTTAGGCGGTATCGGGAACGATGCCTATTCGCTCCGTCTCTTGAAGCGGAATCCCGGCACCAAGCGTGCCCTCGTCCTCCAGCTTCGGATAAACGCGTTGATACAAGAAGGAATGCGCCCGAAGGAGATGCCTGAAGCTTGGTTCCGTTTGGAAGGGAAAATAGATTATAGCGATATGTTGCAAGCCACCGTTGCGCTCATGGAAATCTCGCGGATGCAAGACCGGGAAGAGTGGGAGGAAGCTTACGTCCGGCTGGAAGAAGCGGTAAGCCATAGTAAGGAACTGGTAGGCATCTTGAAGCAAGAGGCAGAAGCCGAACTGCTTTTTACCGCATTGGTCATAGGGAAGGAGGAACGTGCCCGCGAACTTGCTATCGATAAATTAGTGGCATATATCCGGACATATAGCAAGGTGAGTAGTGCCAAGCAACGCCAGCTTTTCGCTATAGCTTTGTATATGGAGCACGACAAAGAAAAGGCGGAAGGAATCTACCGCACCGTGAAGGCAAAGCGGGAGAGTTACTTGATGCAGGGCGAAGTGAATATGGATCTCGCCCTAATGGAATCGTTGCTTTCCCAATGTTAAGCATTTAAGCAGGATTATCCATACAGATGCTCCGTACTCTGCATGCCAGTCCTCCCTTAATCCCGATAGGGCAGGACTGCAGTCCCACCTGCATAGGACTGGAGTCCTGACTGGGTAAAAACTCCAGTCCTACCTTGGCAGGACTGGGAAGTGATATGGCTTATATCGAATCAGGAGCCGCCCAAAACCGTTCGGCATCCGTTGTGTGTATATCCGAAGGACCTGCGTCAGGGTCGGTGAATCCGGCTGGTGCCAATGTGATTTGACGCCCTTTCATGGCATCCTCTTTGCCATATCCCGTCTCTTCCCAACAGATAAACCAATAAAGGTTTTTTGCCCAATACGAACGGTAATAATCATAATTGAAGTCTTCTTTCAGGCTATCGAATAAGGGATGGATTTGCATCGGTGAACCGGAGATATACCGTTCCCGCATCTCTGCCAGTGAGAGGGGAGTGCCTTCCGAATTGCTTATCCAGGCTTGCATGTCCGAATCTATCATCGCCCATTTGTTTTGTTCGGGAAGCCAGACCAGATTTACCACATGGCAATCCGAATCAAGCGTATCTGCAGGAAGGCAAGTGACGAAACGGTTGGTAATGCCTTCGGAGAGCATCAGTTCATGCAATAAAATGGAGTGCAGGCGGCAATTGAATGCCGGTTCCACTTCGCGGGTGTATTTCCACAAGTCGATGGCGTTGCGCTTTTCGGGATATTTCGTTTGGTTGGCATGCGGGATATTCTTTGCTACGAACTTAGCCAATGTTAAAGCCTTATCCCAAGTATTTGCGGCAGAATCTGTCAATAAGGTGTCAAGGCGAAAATACGCGCGTATCTTTTGTGCTTGAAGTGTGTCTTGTTGATACACAAAATGATAATGTGCCGTATCAGAAGCGTATGGCGTGGCATTGCGTAATAATTCGATACGTTCTGTCTCTTCCAGTTTAGAAGTATATGCTATCATTTGCTCTTTGAAAACGAAGCGGATGAGTAAGGCAGCGGTGATAAAGATAAGGATTAGTCCAACTAATGTATAGCCAATAATTTTCAATGTCTTTTTCATAAATCTGTTTTATCTTTAATGTTATTTACTTCACTTAACTTAATAAGGGAATCATCGAACTCAACGATTCGTTTGTCGTAGATATAAAGCACTTGCCATGGATAAACCGATTTCATTGTTTCGATGAATGCTTTAACAAGCGGATGATTAGGGTCTTTAAAGGATTGATTGGTATGGGTGACATGGAGCGCATAAATCGTGGCATCTGAAAGACACCCGTCTTCATCGATGCATACGCTTTTCACTTCTACGGCAAGTTCTTTTCCTCTCAATTCGGGGAAACGGCTCCACGGGAAGCGTTCCGACAACTCTTCGGAAACGTTTAGAGGTGTAACCCCTTCTGTCTTGTGGTTATGATAAAGTCTGGTGCGGATGATTTGTCCGTTCTTTACATCCATAAATAGCTCTATCTCTAAGTTGCGGTCGAATCCTGCATGGGAATAGCGTATCATTTTTCCTTTTCCCGCCCGGAGTTCTCCACTAATCCAACGGGCGCAGATGGCTTTTTGTTCCGCATTATAATAAGGAGAGAAGATATGCCTTAGTGTGTCCGCATTAAGAAACAGGCTAGAATGTCTTTGGTGGACTTCATCGTATGGTTCGGTTTTAATTCCAGTTAGGTAAAGCCATCCTTCCCGCATTTCCCAATGTGCGGTATATCCATACCAGTTGGACGTACTATGGTCACGTTCTTCAGGCAAGAAGTTCAAGACTTGTGCCAGTAAGGCCGAATCTTCTTCTATCGGGTTAGCCAACAGATTCCATTCCTCCCCGTTAATGTGAATGATGTCGCCTGCGTATGATGTGGCTTGAACTGTAAAAGTGGTAAGGGTGAATAAGCAAATAACAATGTATTTCATCTTTTGCTGGTTTTAGGTTTCCGCCTCAAATATAGCGAAAGCGGCGGACATTTGAAAGAAATTTTCTATCTTTGCACTCCAATTTTAAATTCTTGGATATGAAGTCAGATATAGAAATAGCTCGTAGTACGGAGCTGATGAAAATTAAGCAGATAGCCCAGAATTATGGGATTCCGACCGACCAAGTGCATCATTATGGAAGCTATATGGCAAAAGTCTCGGAAGCATTGATTGATGAAGAGAAGGTGAAGCAAAGCAACCTGATATTGGTGACCGCTATCACCCCGACCAAAGCCGGTATCGGAAAAACCACCGTATCTATCGGGCTTGCCTTGGGGCTGAACCGCATCGGGCGGAAAGCTTTTTGTGCCTTGCGCGAGCCTTCGCTCGGACCGTGTTTCGGAATGAAGGGCGGGGCAGCCGGAGGAGGATACGCTCAGGTGCTCCCGATGGAGAAAATCAACCTGCATTTCACGGGAGATTTCCACGCCATTACTTCGGCGCATAACATGATTGCCGCTTTGCTCGATAATTATATGTATCAGAATCAAGACAATGGTTTTGCGATGAAGGAAGTGCTGTGGAACCGTGTACTGGACGTGAACGACCGCGGCTTGCGGTATATCGTGACCGGATTGGGAGGCAAGACCAACGGCATCACTCGCGAATCGAGTTTCGACATCACACCCGCTTCGGAGATTATGGCAATCCTTTGCCTGGCGAAAGACGAGGCAGACCTCCGTCGGCGCATCGAGAATATCCTGTTAGGTTTTACCGTGGATAACAAACCGTTTACGGTGAAAGACTTGGGCGTGGCTGGTGCAATTACGGTCTTGCTGAAAGACGCTATTGCGCCCAATTTGGTGCAGACCACCGAACATACGCCTGCGATTGTACATGGCGGTCCTTTCGCCAACATTGCCCACGGATGCAATTCGGTCTTGGCTACGAAACTTGCCATGACGTTCGGCGAATACGTCATTACCGAAGCCGGATTCGGCGCCGACTTGGGTGCAGAGAAGTTCTACGACATCAAGTGCCGCAAGGCGGGACTTCAGCCTAAGCTGACCGTGATTGTAGCCACGGCACAGGGCTTGAAAATGCACGGCGGTGTAAGTCTCGATAAAATCAAAGAACCGAACATGGAAGGCTTGCAGAAGGGTTTCGCCAACCTCGATAAGCACATCGAAAACCTGCGCTCGTTCGGGCAGACGGTGGTTGTGGCGTTCAACCGCTATGCGAACGATACCGAAGAGGAAATCGCCTTGGTGCGCCACCATTGTGAAGAATCAGGTGTAGGCTTTGCCGTAAACAATGCTTTTGTCGAAGGAGGTGCCGGAGCCGTTGAATTGGCACAATTGGTGGTAGACACTGTCGAGCAGCATCCTTCGCAACCCTTGCATTTCGCATACGAAGATACCGATAGCATCGAGGAGAAGATTTCGAAGGTGGCTTGCAATTTATATGGAGCAAGCGAAGTGACATACAGCATCACGGCACGGAAGAAAATCAAAATGGCGGAAGCGTTGGGCTACGAAAAGTTCCCGATTTGCATCGCCAAGACCCAATATTCGTTCTCGACCGACCCGAAACAGTATGGCGTAGCAAAGGATTTCGAATTCCACGTGCGCGACATTGTGCTGAATGCCGGTGCGGAAATGCTGGTGGTCATCGCGGGCGAAATAATGCGTATGCCGGGCTTGCCCAAAGAGCCCCAAGCGTTGCACATCGACATCGTAAACGGGGAGATAGAAGGATTATCGTAAATAATAGCAGAAATGAAAAAACGAAGAGGATACATCATTGCGGCTGTAGTCGTTGCCGTGTTTTTGGGCGTTGTCGGAGTAAGGCACTATATGAATTACCTGGCACAGCCCTTGGACGAAGTGGAAGTGACCGACTCTGCCGAAGTAGACAACATCGTGCGCAAGTACGGAATACCTGTCTCGGACTATCAAATCCAGTACGGGATAGTAGAGCCGGGGCAGAACCTTTCCGTCATCCTCCGCAAGCACGGCTTGTCGCTGACCGAGGTGCATCAGCTGACGGAAAAGTCGGAAGGCGTGTTCGACGTGCGCAAGATAAAGGACGGACAGGCGTATGCGGTCTTCTCTACGAAAGACAGCATCCCGCAAAAAGAATACTTCGTCTACGAGGAAAGCCCTAAGTCGTACATCGTCTTCGATTTGCGCAACGGTTTTCAAGTGACCCGCAGCGAGAATCCCGTGACGTGGGAACGTAAAACGGTAGGCGGACGGGTGGAATCCTCGCTATGGGTGGCGATGCAGCAATGCGGCACGAATCCCCAACTGGCGCTCGACCTCTCGAACATCTTCGGGTGGAGCATCGACTTCTTCGGCTTGCAGAAAGAAGACGAGTTCCGCGTGTGGTACGAGCAGGAAACGGTAGAAGGGAAAGCCTTGCAGAACTTCCACATCTTAGCGGCTTCGTTCGCGCACGAAGACAGCGTCTACTATGCTATTCCCTTCGTGCAGGACGGCGAAGAACTCTATTACAATGCCGACGGGAACAGCTTGGAAGGCGAATTCCTGAAAGCCCCGCTCGATTACTACCGCATCTCGTCGCGCTTCTCCAACAGCCGTTTTCATCCCGTCCTTCGCCGCTATCGGGCACACCACGGCGTGGACTACGCCGCCCCCAAAGGCACGCCCGTCTATGCCATCGGGAAAGGCAAGGTAATCGCCAAGGCATACCAAGCCGGAGGGGCGGGTAATTACCTGAAAATCCGTCACAACAGCCGTTACACCACCACCTATATGCACCTTTCGGGCTTCGCCAAAGGCATCAAGGTCGGCTCGGAAGTGAAGCAGAAAGAAGTCATCGGCTACGTGGGCAGCACCGGCCTTTCCACCGGTCCCCACCTCGATTTCCGCGTCTACGACAACGGCACGCCCGTCAATCCGCTCACCATTAAGTCGCAGCCCAAGAAGCCGATAAGCGAAGCCAACCGCCCGCAATTCGCCGTCGTCCGCGACTCCCTCCTCCGGGTGCTCGGAGCGATTGAAGTGAAGGCGGATACCGTGGATAATAGATAATTCAACCTTCATTCGCCCCCTCGAACGGCACTTTTCCGGTTGCGGAAGCCCAATTCGAGGGGTCGAATTGCATTTTTGCCGCGAAAAAAGTCCGATTTCGGACAAATAATCTTATCTCTCGGGCAAATAAACCCAAATTTTGATTCTATGAGCACTATCCTAAGCACGCCTCCGCTATCTCCTGCATGTCGTTGATGAGCTTGCAGGTGTGGTATCCGTCGGCTACGGCGTGGCTGACGAATACGGAAACGGGTATCTGTATCCGCCCGTCCGCCTCGAAGTATTTCCCGAACTTGATGAGGGGGAAAAGGAGTTTGCTCTCAGTGTACGTGTCTTGCGCGAAGGCGGTGTAGCTCAGCCACGGCAGGCACGACACGGGGCAGAAGTTGGCGGGTTGTCCGGGGCGTGCCTTGATGACGCCCGTCACGTTCCGGTACGCCTCGATGTCCGCTACAATGGTCTGATAGAACGTGTCGAAATCTTCGCTGTATTCGCTCCAGATGTCGGTGAACGTCTTGGTCTCCGGGTGGAAAAGCGTGTAGGAGGGCACTACCTCGTCCCAGTATCCTAATCGCCCGTCCTCGTCGAAGCTCATCCGGAATTCCTTGTTGCGGTTGACGGCTTTCATGATGACGTAGAGCATCACCGGAAAGAAGCGGAGCCCTTTTGCCTTCTGTGCCGCCACTAAGCGGGTGATGTCCAGATTGGCGTTCAGGTTGTATTTGCATTTGATTTGGTTGTAATAATAATCGAAGTAAACGCTTCGTTCCCACGTGGATTTGTCTATGATATGGAATTGGCTGTTCATGTTTTTCTCGCTTTTTTGTTTGCGAAGATACAGGGAAAATGGGAGAATGGCAAAGAATAAAAGAGGTAAGTAAGGTTGTAACTCAAAAATTGAGGAATTGCTCCAGCTGCTTGGAAATGGCTTCGAAATCCTGATTCAAATCCAATGTCTTAACCATTATCCGGTTGTTTCCGAAGATTGCGGACAAGTCGGGTGCCATATCTTCCTCTGTTTTTGCATACAGAAGCAGACCGCATACATTGCCCGTATGATGCGCATCATAGTTTTTTACATAGGTGAATATTTGATACAGATTATTTGAATGAATACTTGGCTTGCTGAAATGATATTGCATGGCTTTGCCATAATATTTCGTGTCGATAATTAGTGTCCGTTCGCCTTTATGCAGCACAATATCACTTTTCATAATCGGCAGGTATTCAACCATGCAAGATTCATTGTCGTTAATATCCCAGTATATCCGATCCGGATTGGCAGACAATTCTTTATGATGCGTGCGGTAATATTCAAGGACAAAACGTTCAAACAAACGGTTCAAATGCTCATCCGAAAAGGTTGTCATCCGATATTTGCCGCTCTCTGTAGTCATCAACATTCCGTCAATGATAAAATAGCAAACATTCATCAACATCCGATATGCCTGATTGTTCCGTTGATAAGTCAAGTTTTCCCAACGGATAGCACGTATATCTATTTCTTCCACCTCCGAAAAGAAGGGCATCACCTGCCGTAATTGTGCTTTTCGAGAGCTGGAAAGATTGATGTCGCGCAACAAAACAGATATAGTTGTTTTCAATATCTGATTTAAGGGATTATTTTCCGACAAATCATCATATTCACAACTCAACCTGTTTTGGCAACGCATCCGATTCGTGATTGTCCCTTTTATATCCAACCGCCCTTTCAGAACCGAAAGATTTTCCTGCCGCTCCACGTATTTACGATGCAAGCCACGTTTCAGTTGTGCCGAAACTCCTTTGTATAAGATTTCGGCAAACAGGTCTTGGATGTGGTCGAATTCCTCTTTTGCGATATGCTCATAATTGTTCTTTTTCAATTCCGAAAAGGCGTATGACAGCATATAATAGATGTTGCGTATCAATATAGTCTTATCCTTAGTCATGGAATATCCCGTTCAGTTTGTCCGACCATCTTTTCACTTCTTGTTTATTGTCAAACCAATATTCCTGCAACATAGGAATAATGTCATAATTCACAACAGCCTTCAGCCATTGGTCTGATATTGGATTTTTCGTGCAAAGATAACTATGCCCTATTTCAAAACCTGCACCTAAAGAATCGTCTGCCTCTATCTGTTTATTCAATTCTTTGATTAATTCCACCAAAACGTCGAAACGGTCATTTTTCTTTTCTTTCTGATAAGCTTTGAATCCTTCCGTATCAAATCCTGGGCGCATTTCGAAAAAACTGAATCTCCTGCGCAATGCATAATCTATTAATGCCAAACTTCGGTCTGCGGTGTTCATCATACCGATTATATATAGGTTCCGAGGGACTGAAAACTTTTCGTCTTTGTATGCCAACGTGAGTTTTTCTCCACGATAATCCTTTTCAATAAGCATCAATAGTTCTCCAAATATTTTTGACAGATTACCACGATTGATTTCATCAATAATGAAAAAGTAATCTTTATCTGGATGATTGGAAGCATTTTGGCAAAACTTATAAAACAAGCCCTTTTGCAATTCGAACGTTTCCCCCATTGGCTTATAGCCCATCACAAAATCTTCATAAGAATAATTTTAGTGGAACTGGATAAAAGCAATACGGCTCTCGTCTTTTTCTTCCATCATTGCCCATGCTAACCTACGGGCACAAAATGTCTTTCCTACTCCCGGCGCTCCTTGAAGAATAACGTTTTGTTTGGTTCTAACCAAATGCCGAAGCATATCGAAATCTGCCTTATTTAGATATACTTCGCGTAAGAAATCTTCTTCTGTGTATTTTTCAAACGAACTATCAGGCAATGGATTATCGTTTATTGGTTTTTCTATTATCTGTTTAGGCATTTGAGTAAAATTTGAAAAATTTCCTACAAAATAGACTAAGTCTATTACGGTTGTCCTTAACTTCTCATCTTGATAACAATCTTCTGAAAGCTTATCTGTTAAAAGGTTACGTATATCAGAATCTTTTTGAAGAATAATTGCTACTTCATCATATAACTTAAATATTTCTACAATGCTTTTGGCATCGATACCTCTTTTAGGAACAAATGCTGCATCCAGCTTTTTTGCAAACTCCCTTGCACAAGAGTACTTATAAATATAATACTTATCAGGATAGCGCAACCAAAGATAAGTTGTAATGGCATTAAAATTCTGATAATGCTGTTTCCCTTTATTCCATTTCTTCACCAATTCATCCGCACTATGTTTAAACGAATCCATTCTGTATGCAAGATCTTTTGTCTCATCATATAAAATTTGAAACATCTTACGAACTTTATCTGAATCAATTTCACAAAATCTCTCCAACATCTTTTTGGGGAAATTATTCATTGAAATTAACAAATTCCCCGTTTTACCCAATGCTTGTACTAACATTCCTTTAAAGTCGTCTGCTTCTATGTCCCAATGAAGTTGGAAATGTCTTACAGCTTTCCATTTATAAATTTCATCAGAATAATGGTCTGCAAAGTACTGTTTATACGAATCAATTATCGCAGTAAGATTATCAAAATTTATATTCACCATATCTTTTTTATTTTTACTGATTTTTCAAATCTTGCTTTACATCACCCCTATCAGTTCGACATCGAATATCAGTGTGGAACCTGCAGGGATGCCAGGCTGGGAAAGTCTGCCATATCCTTGTTCGGCAGGGATGAATATTTCCCATCGGTCACCCACGCGCATCTGCTGTAAGGCAATAATCCAACCTTCTATCAGGTCAGACAAACGGATGGCGAGCGGTACACCTCCACGGCTGGTATCAAACTGTTTGCCATCGATAGTACATCCCGTATAATGCACAGTAACAATGCTTCGCAATGACGGACTTTTACCTGTTGAGTCTCCTGACGATATCACTTTGTAAAAAATGCCTTTTGGCAAAGGTAATACACCTTCTTCTTTCGATTTTTTTGCCAGCCAATCCTTATTGGCTTGTATGTATGCTTTCTTATCCATAAAGATTTTTATATGAAAAAATATACTTCAAACCTTCTTTGAGAACGAATACGGCTTCATCAGTCAACACATACGGCTTCGTCAACCAACACATACGGTTTCGTCAGCCAACACATACGGCTTCATCAATGAACCTAATTATCCATACTTCTTCCAACAATATTTCGTTCTCAAAAATCTTATTTTTGCGAAGATACGGGGAAAATGGGAGAATGGCAAAGAAATCCGCGGCGAATGCAGGCAGGGGATTGGAAGATTATTGCTATCTTCGCAGAAGTATATTCAAAAGCATTATTTACACAATGGAACAGAAAACGACTCATCAGTTGACTACCTCGCGTTTGATTCTCCGCCCTTGGCGGGAATCGGATGCGGAAGCCTTGTACAAATACGCCAAAGACCCTGCCATTGGTCCCGTTGCGGGTTGGCCTCCTCATACTTCGGTAGCGGACAGTTTGGAAATAATCCGCACGGTGTTTGCCGCTCCCGAAACGTATGCGGTGGTATTAAAAGCGACGGACGAGCCGGTAGGTAGCGTAGGTATCATGTTCGGAGACGGTTTGCACAGTGCTGAAATGCGACCGGGCGAGGCGGAGATAGGCTATTGGATAGGTGTGCCTTATTGGGGGCAAGGACTGATACCCGAAGCCGTGCGTTGCTTGCTGAAAAGGTGTTTTGAGGATTTGGGAATAACTGCCGTTTGGTGCGGGTATTATGACGGCAACGTGAAATCCCGGCGTGTGATGGAGAAATGCGGTTTCCGTTTTCATCATACGGAAGAAGGCAAGACTTCTCCGCTTGGCGATGTTCGCACGGAACATTTCATGCGGATGACGAAGGGGGAATGGGAGGCAAATCAAGTATGGATTCAGCCCGTTATAAGCGATAAGAAATGTTATCTGCCTCTTTTGCTACTTGGGGATGAACAGGAATCCATGATTGACAGATATTTGGAGCGAGGCAAAATGTTCGTCATGCAGAATCAAGCAGCAACACCCATAGCCATAGCTGTGGTTACTGATGAGGGGAACGGCGTATTGGAATTGAAAAACTTGGCAGTTCATCCTCTCTTTCAACGGAAAGGGTATGGGCGAAGAATGATTGCGTACATACGCGAACACTATAAAGACCAGTTTCATACGTTGCTTGCGGGTACGGGCGACAGCGGGCAAACCTTCTCTTTCTACAAGAGCTGCGGCTTCATGTATTCGCATACTGTAGCCAACTTTTTCTTAAAGAATTATGACCATCCAATTATGGAAGATGGTAAGGTGCTGAAAGATATGATTTATTTTAAGCGTAAGATATAAAAGGTATATGGTAACAAATTTGGATATACGTCGGTTGGCAGCACAAGACATCCCGGAAATGCGGAAATTGTTCCGTGCCACCGTTCTTACTGTCAATTCCAAGGACTATACGAAAGAGGAAGTCGAGGATTGGGCTTCGTGCGGAGACAGCGTAGAGCATTGGAAAGAACTGTTTGCAAAGAACAATTATATCGGTGCACTTGACGGACAAGGCAATATTATCGGCTTTTCCTCCATGAACACAGACGGCTATCTGCACTCCATGTTTGTCCACAAGGACTGGCAAGGAAAGGGTGTGGCAACCTTGCTGCTTTCGGAAGTGGAAAAAATGGCTCGTAGATACGAGGTACACAAAATAAACGTTGAAGTAAGCATCACCGCACGACCTTTCTTTGAGAAGCGTGGCTACAAGGTGGTGAAGGAACAGAAGGCGAGAGCCAATCGGCTTTGGCTGACAAACTATGTAATGGAGAAGGCTATATGAACATCTTGAAATCCCTCATAATATGGCTTTGCTTTATCCCCGTGGCCATCCTCAATGGAGGGTTGCGGGAATATGTATTAGTGGAAGCTATCGGAGAGGAATGGGCTTTGCCTATGAGCGGGATTATATTAAGCGTGTGTATTTTCCTGATAACTTGGCTGCTATTGCCTCGAATGATAAAAGCCTTTACCTCCAAAGATGGCTGGTTGATTGGGATAAGCTGGGCATTGTTGACGATTGCTTTTGAATTTGCCGCAGGACTGGCGGGAGGCAGTACCGTTTCGGAACTTTTAGCCGCTTATAATCCGTTGTCCGGCAATTTGTGGTTGTTGGTTCTGGCGACTACGCTGTTGTCTCCAATTATAGTAAAAACACATACATAACACAATCAAATAATATGGAATTATCAGATTGGTTCAAAGGTTTTGAAAAAGGAATTGCCAAACTTACAGCGGAGCAAAGGGAGCAATTCTTTTCGGAATGCGGAAAGCATTGTGTACAGTGCGGCACGCTTCAGATTTATAAAGACTTGTATGAACAGGCGGCTGGAGACTTTGACCAGTTTTTCGCCAAAGCCAATGAATTGCCGGGAGTAAGATGCGAAACGATAGAGAAAGGTTCTGTTTATAACCTGTATTTTCTGGAATGCACCTGTGAGCTTCATAAACAAGGTTATGTTTCAACACCTCTGCTCTGTGAATGCTCTAAGCAGAGCATCCTTTATGTTTTGCATTCGTTGTGGAAGAATCGAAAATTTAACGTGGCTATCTGTAGCTCGATATTACGCGGAAATCCTGAGTGCAAGATGCGCATAGAAACCGAAGAAATCTTAAAACGAGCGATAGAATGAAAGAAGTAAATCCAAAAGAAACGACCCGTGCCTACGCATTTGAAATGTGGATGAATGCGCCCATGCCTATGCTTACCTTTTTCAAGACGGTAGATGTAACTCGTCTTCTTCGCATCAGCAAACGGACAGGGTTGAAGTTCAATATGCTGATGTGCTGGTGTGTCGGAAAAGCGGCAAGCAACATCAAAGAGTTCTATATGCTGCCTGTCGGCAAGAAGTTGATGCAATATGAAAATCTTGCCGTTTGCACCATTGTAGCCAATCGGGAGGGTGAAGTCAGTTCTTGCGATGTCCCTTTTTCCGATAATTTGCAGCAGTTCAATGCCGATTATTTAAGATTGACGAAGCAAGTTGCCGAAAGCTGCCAGAACCATGATTTGACGGATAGCATGGTGATTGGTACGTCTGCCCTTGCACAATATGAGATAGACGGGGCAGTAGGCATGTATAGCGGTGTGTTCAATAATCCGTTTCTGATTTGGGGCAAATACAAACGGCATTGGTGGAAACATACATTGACTGTCTCTTTTCAGTTCCACCATACACAGATGGACGGCGCACATGCTTCCCGTTTTTTAGAAAATCTGCAAAAGGAAATTCGGGACCTTCATGTATAAAGCCATACACATCATCCGTGATGAATGTTCTGCTTTTCATTCCGTTTCTTTTTGTATTTCCCCGTTGATACGTTTCCGTACGATGGAATATGCTTTTTGAAACAAGGCTGATTGTTCCATGGTGTTCAGCATTTCCTTAAACCTGCACATCGGTATGGTGAATGTCAGTTCGTTCTTGGGAACTAACGGACGCGCCGAAGGATCGAGCATACCGATGAAGCAACGGCGGCCTCCTGCTGCATTTTCTTTTGTAGTAAAAGTCACGATGCTGCAACAGCCTGAAGCAAACCGGGTGCAGACGGCATCATTGTCGTTATTGTCGTAAAATGCCCACGAACACAAACCGGAAAGCACATCGGGCGTGGCGAAGAAGAGAATGCCTTCCATTTCTTCCAAGCTTTCCAACTGGTCAATGCGTATAAAGTTGAGGTAAGGCTTTTTCGTAAGCCGAATATCCAACCGGTTGATGTATGCTTTTACTTGTTCTTGGTTTTGCTTGTAGTGCTC
This sequence comes from Bacteroides sp. An322, assembly GCF_002161765.1. Taxonomy (GTDB): domain Bacteria; phylum Bacteroidota; class Bacteroidia; order Bacteroidales; family Bacteroidaceae; genus Phocaeicola; species Phocaeicola merdavium. The sequence continues at coordinate 65,361 of NZ_NFIN01000013.1, forward strand.
CACTTCCGAGACGAATACCGGCACACGGTCGGGCATAGGTGCAAAAGCCGTGTAAAGGCTGCCTCCGCCGCATAGCACATTGTCTGCTGAAAGTGTTAAGGGTTTTCCGTTGCAGACTTTGCGTATCGCGCCTATCATACAACGTGGTATTTTTTTCACTTCTTCGGCTGCCTTATGGTGATAGCCGAAGGCAATGGGAAGGGGCGTGTTCTTGCCAAATGCTTCTTGATATTTGCAGATGAATTCTTGTATGTTCATGTGTTTTGCTGTTATCGTGAAAACAAATATACAAATTTCTTCTTAAAGTTCAACGCAAAATGAAGCAAAAAAGCTCCGACCCATGGCGGCGTCGGAGCTTTTTTATATGGCGATAAACGAATTAATGTTTCTTGTTCATTTTGTTCATCCGCTCTTCACGTTCTTTCTGAAGACGTTCCTGCTCTTTTTGCAGAGCTTCCAATTTTGCCATTAAGCCTGTGGGCTTACGCGAAGACGGGGCTTTCTTGTTGGCTTCCAGTTGTGCTAACAACTTCTTTTCGTCGGTCATGCGGCGCATAATCCACAGGGTAAGGATACCGATCAGACCAGAGATAAAGTAGTAGTAACTCAGTCCCGAAGCGTATTCGTTGAAGATGAAGAAAAACATCACGGGCATGATGTACATCATCCATTTCATGGCTGCCATTTGCGGGTTGTTGCCCATATCCTGTTGCTTCATCATCACAATCTGGTTGATGACCGTTGTCGCACTAAAGAGCAAGCAGAACAAGCTGAGGTGATTGCCCAATAGCGGGATGCTGGTGCTCCAGTGGATGAGATCATCGTATGCCGAAAGGTCGTCAGCCCAAAGGAAACTTTGCTGACGAAGCTCGATAGCGTTCGGCACGAAGAAGAACAACGCCATAAAGACAGGAGTTTGAATCAGCATTGGCAAACAGCCTCCCATGGGACTTACACCATACTGGCTGTAGAGCGACATCGTTTCCTGCTGTTTCTTCAGCGCATCTTCTTGCTTGGGATATTTCTCGTTGATTTTGTCTACGTAAGGTTTCAGTGCACGCATCTTAGCAGACGAAATGAACGATTTCCATGTGGTGGGGAGTACTAAAATCTTCACGATGATAGTCATCAGCAAAATGACGATACCCATGCTCAATCCCATGTTCGAAAGCCAGTCAAAAAGGTTGATAGTGAACCAGCGGTTGATGAGCCGGATGATAGGCCAGCCCAAGTAGACGAGGTCCTCCAGTTCCTGGTCTTTGTCTTCGAAGCTCAGTTTATTGCTGGCAAGCAGGGTCTTGAAGTGGTTTGGTCCGAAATAGAATTGGAAATGGCTGGGCTGTGCTCCTGTAGGGTCGAATGCAGTCTGCATATCGGCGTGGTAGCGTTTCATGTAGCCGCTTTCCTTTTGCTCCATTTTCGAGTCGAGTGTAGCGTTTTCGAAATTCTTCTCTGCCATAAAGACGCACGAGAAGTACTGGTTTTTGAAGGCTACCCAGTCGAGGGCTTCGGGGATAGTTTCGCGTTCGTCTTTCGTCTCGCTCAGGTAGTCGAAACTTTCGCCTGTCGGCTTATAGGTGAGCGAAGTATAGCGCTGCTCGAAGTTGTATCCTTTTTCCATCTGGCGGGCACGCTGGTTCCAGTCGATGGTCATCGTCTTGACCGAGGGCGGGAAGAAGTTCTGCAATCCGCTTGCCTGTACGGTGAAGTCAAGCATATACGAGTCGGGCAACAGGCGGTAGATGAAGTCCAGATGACCTCCGTTCTGTGCATTCAGGCGCATAGTTACGGTGCTGTCGGTCACATTAACCGGCTCGAAATAAAGGTCGCTGCTCAGAATGTTTTCGGTTTTTCCTTCGAATCCGAGGTTGAGCGAAGCGTCTTCACTGTCGAACAATACTAACGGCTGTTTCTGCTGGTCGTTGTATTCTTTCAGCATCGCCTTGCTTACCCGTCCGCCTTTGTTCGAGAAAGTGAGTTGCACCACGTTGTTCTCCAGTACGGTAAATTCTTCGGTTCCTTGTGTATGTGCGAAGAATTGCGAGGTGGAGTCTACGCGGAGAGTCTGCACGGCTTCAGCTTCTTGTGCTTTCCGCACTTGTTCCTGTTGCTGTATGACAGTCTCGATAGAGTCTTGATAGTGCTGCGCACGTTCCATTTCTTCCTGGCTGGGACGGCTGTAGATGCTGAAGCCCACGATGACCGCTCCAATCAGGACAAATCCCACTAACGTGTTTTTATCCATTTGCTTTTAAGTTTTTGAGTTTATATATTCACCACAGATTACACAGATTTCATTAATTAATAGTTAACAGAACAAAAGCGAAAATAGATGTAGTTATTATTCACTATTAATTATTCATTGAATCTGTGTAATCTGTGGTGAGAAAATTACTTGTTAATCGCCGCCTTGATGAACGACAAGAACAGCGGATGCGGCTTCAGCACGGTACTGCTGTATTCCGGGTGGAATTGCGTACCGATGAACCAGCGCAAGGTCGGGATTTCTACAATTTCCACCAAGTCTGATTCGGGATTGATGCCCACACATTTCATGCCTGCCTTTTCAAATTCGGCTTTGTAGTCGTTGTTGAACTCATAGCGGTGGCGGTGGCGTTCCTGAATGTGTTCGGTGCCGTATGCTTGGTAAACTTTCGAATTCGGATCAAGCACACATTCGTAGGCACCCAAACGCATTGTTCCACCCATGTTGGTAATGGACTTCTGTTCTTCCATAATATCGATGACATTGTGTGGGGTCTTCTCGTCCATTTCGCGGCTATTGGCATCGGCATATCCCAATACGTTGCGTGCAAATTCGATAGCCATACATTGCATACCCAAGCAGATACCGAAGGTCGGCACATCGTGGGTACGGCAATACTTAACAGCTACAAATTTCCCTTCAATACCTCGCTGGCCGAATCCCGGACAGATAATGACACCGTCCATATCCTTCAGCATTTCTTCCACGTTGCCTTCGTTCAGCTTTTCGCTATTGATAAAGTGGATGTCTGCCTTGCGGTCGTTGTAAGTAGCAGACTGTGAAAGGGCTTCAAGGATAGACTTGTAAGCATCTTGCAGGTCGTATTTGCCCACCAAGCCGATGCGTACTTTCTCGGTAGCATGATGACGGCGTTCCAAAAATTCGCGCCACGGACCCAATGTAGGTGTTTCACCGATAGGAAGTCCCATTTTCTTCAGAATCGTCACATCAAGCCCTTGCTCTTGCATACGAAGAGGAACTTCGTAAATAGTCGGCATATCAATGGATTGCACCACGGCGGTTTCATCAACGTTGCAGAACAGCGCAACTTTCTTTTTCAGGTTCATGCTTAATTCGTGTTCTGCACGCAATACCAGAATATCAGGCTGGATACCTACCGACTGCAGTTCTTTTACAGAATGCTGGGTAGGCTTGGTCTTCAGTTCACCTGCCGCTGCCAAATAAGGCACGTAAGTGAGGTGTACGCATACAGCGTTCCGTCCCAATTCCCATTTCAGCTGGCGGATGCTTTCCAAATAGGGGAGTGATTCGATATCGCCCACCGTTCCTCCGATTTCGGTAATGACGAAATCGAACTTATACTTGTTGCCCAGCAACTTGATGTTGCGCTTGATTTCATCGGTGATGTGGGGAACAATCTGAATAGTCTTGCCCAGATAGTCGCCACGGCGTTCTTTGTCGATTACACTCTTGTAGATGCGTCCTGTCGTGATGTTGTTCGCTTTGGTCGTCTGTATGCCCAAGAAGCGTTCATAATGTCCCAAGTCGAGGTCGGCTTCGTGTCCGTCTACAGTTACATAACACTCTCCGTGCTCGTAGGGGTTCAGCGTTCCGGGGTCGATGTTGATGTAGGGGTCAAACTTCTGAATAGTTACGCTGTAGCCTCTGGCTTGCAGCAACTTACCGATAGATGATGAGATAATGCCTTTGCCCAAGGAAGAGGCAACACCACCTGTTACGAAAATGTACTTAGTTTCTGCCACAATATGTTCGTTTTAATGTTTTTGATTTAGCACTTCTATTTCAAAGTGGCAAAATTACAAAAAAATACCGAATCTAGCACTATCAAAGCGAAATTATCCTATAATTCCTTCAATGATTTGGATATTTTGCCGTATGAATGAAAAAAATTGTATTTTTGCAGAAACTTAATTAGATGATTCAAAAGAAGAGATGAAAACGATAGGTATTCTTACGTTGTTATTATTAATAGGTGTAAAGGGATTTGCACAGACAAGTGCAGATTCAGTAAAAATAGACAGTGTATATGTTACCGAAGAAATAAAAAATGATTCGGTATTGGTTCCGGTATCTGATTCGTTAGTGAACCTTGCAATTTCTACGAAAAATACCCTTGCCCCTGTTATTTCTAAACCGGTTGTCAATCCGGTCAATACAAAAGTGATAAACCGCTTTATGGACTTCCTTGCTCAATATCGTAAGGAAAGGCAGATAATGTCCGACCGTTGGAATGATATTTTTATACCGCATGCTCCGTCATGGATTCGTTCCAATCCTGATTATTACAAACTTTCTATGCCTGCTACGTATTATTCTGCGGCGATCGAGCAAGCCATGTCCATTGAGGATTGGGAACCGAAGAATCCTTATATCGCTAAAAATCCAGTCTGCGATTCAGTCTTTCAAGTACCTCACCTGACTTATACAGAAGATGTAGACCGTGCGATAAATAAACAACTTTTGAGCTTTTATGTGCAATATCCCAATTTGGTGAGGAAAAATGAGAATGATTTGGCAGGGTTGGAACCGTTATCAGATAAAATGGTAATACGGAGACCCCGGAAAAATAAAGTTCTGCCGTTACTTACTCCGGAAAGGAAACGTCCGATGAACGAGAAAGACCTCTTGGTAATTAAGCCGAACTTTTGGACGATTTCAGGAAACGGCTATATGCAGTTTTCGCAAAATTACATTTCGGATAACTGGTATAAAGGTGGTGAAAGTACGGTTTCGCTTTTGTCGGGTATGACATGGCAATTCAATTATGATGATAAGCAAAAAATTCAGTTTGAGAATAAAATCGAATGGAAATTGGGATTCATCACAGCACCTTCCGATACGGTGCACCAATATAAAACGAGCGAAGATATGTTACGCCTCAGTACTAAATTGGGATATAAAGCATTCCATAATTGGTATTATACTTTGTCTGGTGAATTTAAAACCCAGTTCTTTTCAAAATATGATACGAACTCGGACAACCTGGTTTCAGGATTGCTTTCGCCAGCCGAATTGAATATCGGTCTTGGTATGGATTATAAATACGTAAAGGATGGAGTATGCAATCTGTCTGTACTGATAAATCCTTTTAACTATTCACGGTATAGCGTAGCAAGCGATAGGGTAGACCCGACTAAGTTTAATATTGAAGCCGGACATAAAGTGGAAAACCAATGGGGTTCCCGACTGGAAACAACGTTAAAATGGAATATCATCACTAACTTGTTGTGGGAATCGCGTTTATCATATACTACAAATTATGAGAAAGTATTAGCTGAATGGGAAAATACATTTACTTTTGCCTTCAACAAATATTTCTCTACAAAATTATTCGTACATGCCCGTTTCGATGACTCTGTAACGCTTGAGCCGGACGACCATAGCTATTTCCAGCTTCAGGAATTGCTGAGCTTAGGATTTAATTATTCATGGTAAATCTTTAAAAGACTACAGGCTATAATGAACCATAAACCTAAAAACTCAAAAAACTTATAAACTCAAATATGATTTCATTTGTTCAGGTCCTTGATTTCATCGGGACATTCGCTTTTGCCATCAGTGGCATCCGTTTGGCTTCGGCTAAACGATTCGATTGGTTTGGCGCATACATTGTAGGATTGGCTACGGCTATTGGTGGAGGAACGTTGCGTGATGTAATGCTGAATGTGACTCCGGTATGGATGACCGACCCGATTTATTTGATATGTACGGCGTTTGCCATGTTTTTCGTTATTATATTCGGCAAATACCTGATTCATCTGAATAATACGTTCTTCTTCTTTGACAGTATCGGTCTTGCCTTGTTTACCGTAGTAGGTTTTGATAAGACGATAGCTTTAGGTTTCCCGTTTTGGGTAGCGATTATCATGGGAAGCATTACGGGTGCGGCAGGCGGTGTTATCCGCGATGTATTCATCAACGAAATTCCGTTGATTTTCCGTAAAGAGATTTATGCAATGGCATGTGTGATTGGCGGACTTTTCTATTGGATATGCCTTCAGATAGGATTAGAAGCCTATATTTCGCAGATTATCGGTTTCGTTACTGTGTTGCTGGTCCGTATTCTAGCCGTGAAATATCAGATTACCTTGCCCATACTGAAAGGAGATCCTGCTAACGAAAAATGAGCAAAGAAAAAGAGGCTGTCTCAAAACGGTAATTGAGTATCAAAAAGTAATGTCATCCTGAGCAAAGCGAAGGATATCGTGTGCATCAGCTTGTGTTTTCGAGATTCTTCACGATGTTCAGAATGACAAAATGAAAACCTATTTTTATTTTGAGACAGCCTCCTTCTTTAATTCCTTAATTTATTGCAATGTTCCGGCTTCAGCTTGTTGAATCATTTGCTGGCTGGCATACATATACACTTCTACACGACGGTTTTCCTGACGTCCGGCTTCGGTGCTGTTATCAGCTACCGGATTGCTTTCGCCCAAACCTTCTACAGTCTTGATTTGCGAAGTCGTTGTTCCACATGCACGTAAATAATTGGATACGCTTTGTGCACGCGATTGAGATAATTCCAAATTCTTCTGTACGCTTTGTTCTGCTGTACTGTTTTTCCAGCCTGTATTATCGGTATATCCGTAAATAGCCACATCCATATCCGGATTCTGAATCAAGACATTGTTAGCGAATTTACTTAAAGCTGATTTGGCAGATGTGCTTAAATCAGAACTGCTGGTTTGGAATAAAATGCCAGAATCAAATGTCACTTTTACGGCTTGCAATCCGTTATTATCTGTTACCTGTTCCACTTCAGCACCTTCAATTGCAGCAGCTTGTTCAGCAGCCTTATCCATTTTTCTGCCAATCAATACACCGGCTCCCGTACCTACGGCTGCACCTACAGCTGCGCCAATTGCAGCGCCTTTTCCATGTCCGGCAATACCTCCGATAAGTGCACCTAACGCTGCACCACTGCCACCGCCAATCATACCGCCTTTAGCAGTGTTGTTCAAACTTCCGCATCCGCTAAGTATCAAGCATCCGCTTAATAGAATAGCCATACAATTAGTCTTTTTCATACCATTATGTTTTTATGTTGTTAATAAATATAAGAGGATGCCTCAAAATGAAAGTAAATTGTTATTTTGAGACAACCTCGTTCGTGTATCAATTAATAGGCGAAGAGCGGATAGTTCTTCATCGTGTCGTTTACACGGGCACGTACCGATGCTATCACTTCTTCGTTCTCTACATTCGACAATACCGTTTCTATCATTTCGGCAATTTCGTACATCAAGTCTTCTTTTGCTCCACGGGTTGTAATAGCAGGAGTTCCCAAGCGGATACCCGAAGTCTGGAATGCCGAACGAGTATCAAACGGCACCATGTTCTTATTTACCGTAATATCGGCAGCTACCAATGCTTTTTCTGCTACCTTACCGGTGAGGTCAGGATATTTGGTACGCAGGTCTACCAGCATCGAGTGGTTGTCTGTGCCTCCCGATACGATAGAGAAACCGCGGTCTATCAAGGCTTGAGCTAATACTGCTGCATTTTTCTTTACTTGCATAGCATAGTCTTTCCATTCCGGTTGCAGAATTTCGCCGAATGCAACGGCTTTGGCTGCAATGACATGTTCCAACGGACCGCCCTGAATGCCGGGGAATACAGCCGAATCTAATAATTGCGACATCATCTTGATTTCACCTTTCGGCGTTTTCTTGCCCCAAGGGTTAGGGAAGTCTTTTCCCATCAGGATGATACCTCCACGCGGACCACGCAAGGTCTTGTGAGTGGTAGAGGTCACAATGTGAGCATATTTCAACGGATTATCCAGCAATCCAGCTGCAATCAGTCCGGCAGGATGAGCCATATCGACCATAAAGATAGCGCCGACTTTATCTGCAATTTCACGCATCCGCTTATAATCCCATTCACGTGAATAAGCCGAACCGCCGCCGATAATCATCTTCGGATGTTCACGAAGAGCGATTTCCTCCATTTGGTCGTAATCTACACGTCCGGTTTCTTTGTTCAGATTGTATTCGCACGGTGTATAAATGATACCTGAAGTATTTACGGCAGAACCGTGAGACAAGTGTCCTCCATGTGCCAAGTTCAAGCCCATGAACTTATCTCCCGGATTCAATACAGCGAGGAATACGGCTGCATTGGCTTGCGCTCCAGAGTGGGGTTGTACGTTTGCCCATTCAGCACCGAATATTTTCTTTATCCGGTCAATGGCAATTTGTTCGCTTTGGTCTACCACCTCACATCCGCCGTAATAGCGTTTGCCAGGATAACCTTCTGCATATTTGTTGGTCAGGCATGACCCCATTGCCTGCATTACCTCGTCGCTTACGAAGTTTTCGGAAGCAATCAGTTCAATGCCTTTCAACTGACGTTGATGTTCTTTTTCGATAATGTCGAAAATTAAATCGTCTCTTTTCATATTTGTATTGTTTTTAATTAATAATTCTATAAATCAAAATATTACGCCTACCGAAAAGCTCAACACATTGTGGCGGTGTTTTAATGAGATGTCTTGCGTATTATAAGGGGCATCTGTCAAGTCTTTGTTATAAGATACGGATTTTACCATATTGTGCAGTCCGACTTCATAACGGAAATCAAAAAAGATGTTCGACACATTGACCGACAATCCCACGACTCCGCTGAAGCTGAACGGTCTCATTTCTTCATTGATGTATTGCTGGTAGAATCCGGAATATTCGCTATCACTGTGCTTTTCCCAGATATATGCCGCTTTAGGTCCGATAAAAAATGCCATTCCATACGGATATTTATCAATAAACTTATATCCATAAAGCAAAGGCACGTCTATCGAGTGAATATCGGTCTTTACCAGTGCATTCTCTTGAAGCAAAGGAATATTCTCCGCGGTATTGGGTATGGAGATGCTTCCTTTTGATATATTATACGAAAACTCGGTCTGAAAAAAGTGGTGCTTCTTCACGTTGAACCGGCAAAAGAATGCGCCCAAATAGCCCACTTTATAATTGTTCTGCAGATTCTTTAGTTCCGTATTCCCCAGCGAAAAACGGTCAATGAAAAACATGGATGAATTAAATCCAACCTTGATGCCTATATTGACTTTCTGACTGCTCTCAGTATCCCGTGAAGCGGCTTGGGCTTTTCCGGAAAATCCAGTAGCCAACAAAAGGAACAGCAATATCAAGGCATTTGTTTTCATGACACAAGAATTATTTCTTCTTTTCGACCGACCAGCCGAATTTGCCTATTTTCTTTCCTGTTTCATAATATCCTCCATGTTCATAGACCAGCAAGTTTGCTTTTTCCATATCAAACTTGCCCGTCTCCGCATCCAGGTATTTATCATCCGCTTTTACGTTTACCACATCTGCAATAAACATATCGTGCGAGCCTAAGGAAATGATTTCTTTCACCCGGCATTCGATGCAGAGGGGAGACTCTTCAATAATCGGAGCCTTTACCATCGATGCTTTTCCCGGAGTCAGGTGCATTTCCTTAAACTTGTTATAGTCTTTGCCCGAACGCACGCCGCACCAGTCTGTTGCGTATGCCATATCTTTAGTCGTCAGGTTGATGACAAATTCCATATTCTTTTTCAGTATCGGATATGAATGACGTTCCGGACGGACTGAGATATAACACATAGGCGGGTTGCTGCAGATTGTCCCTACCCATGCCACGGTCAGGACGTTGTATTCTTCTTCCGTACTTCCGCAACTTACTAACACAGCCGGCAGAGGGTAAATCATGGTTCCCGGTTTCCAGTCTTGTTTCATAAAAAAAGCCTTTAAATCAGTTTGATGTTGTCTACTTGTTGTTCTTTCTCGCAATAGTGGCATTTCAATACGCCGTGTTCCTTGTCTATCAGATGAAACCATGTCTGCATCGGTTCGTTATTGGTGATGCATTTCGGGTTATTGCACCGCACGATGCCTTTCAGTTCATCGGGCATTACGACTTCTTTCTTTTCCACCACTTCATAGTTGCGGATGATGTTCAGTTTCATGTTCGGGGCAACTACCGAAAGGCGGCTTATCTCTTCATCAGAAAAGAAACGGTTGGCTATTTTGATGATGCCTTTCTTCCCCAATTTCTTGCTTTCAAAATTGTTTCCGATAGTGATGTTGCTGTCCAAATGTTGCAGGTCGAGCAAAGATACTACGGTAAACAATTTGTCTGAAGGTATATGGTCGATGACAGTGCCGTTCTCCAAAGCGGCTACCTGTAATTCTTTCTTATTGCTCATAACGTGTAAGGTTTAAATGTTCATTAATCGTTCGGTATCCGCTTTTACTTCATCAAGGGTGATGCCCAACACATCGCAAAGAATGGCTTCACGTGCATACAGTCCGTTTTGTGCCTGTTGGAAATAATAGGCTTTCGGATTGCTGTCCACATCGTATGCGATTTCGTTCACGCGGGGCAGGGGATGCAGGATGCGTAAGTTCGGACGGGTATGTTCCAACATCTTGTTGTGCAAGATATATACGTCTTTTACCCGTTCGTATTCCATTAGGTCGGTAAAGCGTTCGCGCTGCACACGGGTCATATATAAAATATCTGCATCGGCTATCGTTTCTTCGCTAAAGTCGGTATGCTCTTCGTAGCGGATGTTGTGCTCTTTGCAATACAGCTTGTATTCTTCCGGCATCCGGAGTTCATTCGGCGCGATGAAATGGAAAGTCGGGTTAAAGTGCCGCATTGCCATTAATAAAGAATGCACCGTGCGTCCGTATTTCAAGTCGCCCACTAAGTAAATGTTCAGGTTCTCCAGTGTGCCTTGGGTTTTATATATCGAATAGAGGTCGAGCATGGTTTGAGAAGGATGCTGGTTGGCTCCGTCTCCTGCATTGACAATAGGTACCGGAGCAATCTCGCTGGCATAGCGTGCTGCCCCTTCTAAGTAGTGGCGCATCACGATGATGTCGGCATAGTTGCTTACCATCATAATCGTATCTTTCAAAGTCTCTCCTTTCGATGAACTGGTCACTTTCGGGTCGGTAAACCCGATTACCTTTGCTCCTAACCGGTTGGCTGCTGTCTCAAAGCTCAAGCGAGTACGGGTAGAAGGTTCGAAGAAAAGGGTGGCTACGATTTTCTGGTCCAGCAAATGACGGTTCGGTTTCTTTTCAAACTCTTGTGCCATTTCCAACAGGTAAAGAATGCGTTCTTTCGAGTGGTTGGCGATAGTAACTAAACTTCTATTTTCCATATTTTCGGTTTTTATTGGTCGTTGTTTATAAATACCGGAGTTCAAAGATAGTCAAAAAAATAGAATGAACGGCTTTTATTCCCGCATTTTTTATACTTTTGCACATTAAAAGAAGAATATAGGACACAGAGGCATGTATATGCGGTGCGTTTCTCAAGTATATGGGGCGGCGCATGCATGTATCTGCGTGCGGGTTTTTATATAATATAATAAGGAGAGGAAAATATGAGAAAGAAATTCATATACACGTTGTGGGTCTTGGTTGTTTTAGGTATTTTGGCGGTGGCAATGGTCTTTACGGCTATCGCTAAAGGGTGGATAGGCTATGTGCCTCCGGTAGAAGAACTGGAAAATCCGAACTTGAAGTTTGCCACTCAAATCATATCCGATGACGGGGAACTGCTTGGCACATGGTCGTATAGCAAAGAAAACCGCGTTTATGTAGGTTATAATGACTTGTCGCCTAATCTGGTCAACGCCCTGATTGCTACAGAGGATGTGCGGTTCAGCGAACATTCGGGCATCGACTTCCGTGCATTTGTGCGTGCGGTGGTAAAGCGGGGCATCCTGATGCAAAAGAATGCCGGAGGAGGAAGTACCATCACCCAGCAGCTTGCCAAGCAATTCTATTCGCCCACGGCAGATAATGTCATGGAGCGTCTGCTTCAGAAGCCGATTGAGTGGGTGATAGCCGTCAAGTTAGAGCGGTATTACACGAAAGAGGAAATCCTGACGATGTACCTCAATAAGTTCGACTTCTTGAATAACGCCGTAGGAATCAAGACCGCGGCTAAGACTTATTTCTCGAAAGACCCGAAAGACCTTTCCATTGAAGAAGCGGCTACATTGATAGGGATGTGCAAGAACCCTTCGCTCTACAATCCGCGCCGTTTCAACGAACGTTCACGCGGACGCCGGAACACGGTGCTCGACCAAATGCGTAAGGCAGATTACATCACGCAAGCCGAATGCGATTCGCTTCAGGCGCTTCCGCTCAAGCTGAAGTTCCAGCCGGTAGACCATAAGGACGGGCTTGCCACTTATTTCCGTGAATACCTGCGCCGTATCATGACCGCTAAAGAGCCGGTGAAGAGCAAATACCGGGGCTGGCAGATGCAGCAATATTACGAAGATTCGTTGGCATGGAAAACCAATCCGCTTTACGGCTGGTGCGCGAAAAACAAGAAAAAGGATGGTTCGAACTATAACATTTATAACGACGGTTTGAAGATTTATACCACCATTAATTCACGGATGCAACGCTATGCCGAAGAAGCGGTTTACGAGCACGTTGCGAAATACCTCCAGCCTCGTTTCTTCAAAGAAAAGCGTGGGCGGAAGACCGCACCTTATACGAATGAGCTGACACAAGAAGAAGTAGACGCAATTATGGACCGCTCGATGCGCCTTACCGACCGTTACCGGCAAATGAAAGCTGCCGGATGTTCGGAAGAGGAAATCCGCAAGGCGTTTAATACGAAGCATGAAATGTCGGTATTCTCTTACGAAGGGGAGAAAGACACCATTATGACTCCGATGGACTCTATCCGGTATTACAAGTATTTCCTGCGTGCCGGATTTATGTCGATGGACCCGGTGACGGGCTATGTGAAAGCGTATGTAGGCGGTCCGAATTACAATTATTTCCAATACGATATGGCAATGGTGGGACGCCGTCAGGTAGGTTCTACCATTAAGCCTTACCTGTATGCTTTAGCAATGGAAAACGGCTTCTCGCCCTGCGATGAAGTACGTAATGTCGAGCAAACTCTTTTCGACGAAAACGGAAAAGCATGGTCGCCCCGCAATTCTTCCAAATCGCGTTATGGCGAAATCGTTACCCTGAAGTGGGGACTTGCCAATTCGAACAACTGGATTTCGGCATACCTCATGAGCAAGCTCAGCCCGTATGCCTTGGCACGCCTGATTCATTCTTTCGGGGTATTGAATAAGGATATCCAGCCTACGGTTTCCCTCTGCTTGGGTCCGTGCGAAATATCGGTGGGTGAAATGGTCAGCGCTTATACCGCATTTGCCAACCGGGGCATCCGCACCGCTCCTCTCTTCGTTTCCCGAATCGAAGATAACGAAGGAAACGTGATAGCGACTTTCTCTCCGCAAGTGGATGAAGTAATCAGCGAATCGAGTGCCTATAAGATGTTGGTGATGCTCCGTGCCGTTATCAATGAAGGTACGGGTGGACGTGTGCGCCGTTTGTATGGCATCAAAGCCGATATGGGAGGCAAGACGGGAACTACTAACCGTAACTCCGATGGTTGGTTTATGGGCTTTACGCCTTCGTTAGTTTCGGGATGCTGGGTAGGCGGAGAAGAGCGTGATATCCATTTCGATACCATGCGCGACGGACAAGGAGCGTCTATGGCGTTGCCCGTATGGGGGCTTTATATGCAAAAAGTCTATGCCGATAAGACGCTTGGTTATTCCGAAGAAGAGCATTTCGATATCCCTGAAGATTTCGACCCCTGCAAAGACAAGCTGACCGAAATGGAAGAAGAAAACGCCAGCCGTCTGGATGATGTTTTCTTCCAGTAAAGGTGTGGATAAATTGAAACGCAGATTAGCGCAGATTTACGCAGATTATAAATTAATATTAATTCCGCGTAAATCTGCGCTAATCTGCGTTTTAATCCTATTGTTTTACCAAACTTATTGGATTTCCGGATTTCGCTCTTGCATATTTCCTTTTTTTTTCTTATCTTGCCCAATCAGAAAAAAGAAAGGAGATGATGTATGGACCGCAACCTTACTTTGTATCAAGTTGCGCCCCGGCTGGCTGAGAAAGTATTCAATAGCATTGATGAATTTAATCGGGGGCGTACCGTCACCAACGGCTATTATGCTATCAGTATGGCTACGGCATACCGCCCTTACTATGGCTTTTGGCGCATTTTCCCCAATGTACAGGCTCCTTTGTTTATCCGCACGCTTGCCGTAACCTTTGATACCGCTTCGGAACGTGCCTTTGCCTTGCTTCAGAATTGCAACATCCGGCTGGAGGTGCTCGACAACCGTAACTTCGAATCTTATTATGGCTCGGCAGACGATATGATTCCTTTTGGCAAATACCGGGGAAAACGTATGTCCGAAATCTATTACATCGACCCTTCGTATGTATTGTGGCTGGCAAATAAGTTCCAGCCGGAGCAAAAACGATACGAATCTGTGGTAGAGATAGCCAAACAATTCGCCCGTGTTCATTTTGAACTTACGATTCAGAAACGCCGCATTTCTTCGGTCAGCCACAATGTAGGACGGGTGGGCGAGACCCTGAAAGAACTCTTCCTTACCGTCCTCGGTGTGCGTCTCCAAGTAGATACCTATAAGCCCGATTTCTATGTCGACCAGTCCGTTCTTGCCGCCGACCGCGACGGAAACCGCTTTGTCTTCACCGTGAAAGCCGGAGGCAGAAGCCTTTCGCCTAATGCCCTGAGTTGCCATAGCCGGAAAATCACCCCTCACGAGATGCTTCATCTTTCGTCTGCCCGTGTCATGTCGCATTACGAAAGCCGTGGTGTGCGCTATACCCGCTTAGGCTATGTCAAGCTACATAAATAAACCTTTCGTTTCTTTCATTTTTCTGCATCTCCAAACGAACCCTGCTTCATCGCCCGATTCATCCGGCTTCATTCCCCGATGAACCCTGCTTCATCAGCCTACGCACCCGCATGCATATTTAGCAGAAGATTTTTATCTGAACCTCACGAAGGTATTTTCATAAAATAGAGGTGCCAGATGTCATACGACATCCATAAGAACAAAAAACAAGCAATATGAAAATTTGCAACTAAGCATTCATTTTCGCCTTTAATCGCTATCTTTGCAAATAGGAACAAGGCAAGACTAGAAAATGGTTAGCCGGACAGTTGGGAAAGAACGAAGTTATTAATGGAATAGAAGAATAACATCATGGCAAAGAAACAACAGAAAGAAAAAAGCATAGAAGAAACCCTTTGGGAATCTGCCAACAAGTTACGAGGGTCAGTTGAACCATCGGAATACAAGCATGTGGTATTGAGTTTGATATTCCTAAAATATGCCTACGACCGCTTTGTGGAACGACGCAATGAACTGATAGCCGACCATAAGGAAGCGTTTGTAGACCAGCCTGTATTCTATAATGCCAAGAATATATTCTACTTGAACGAAATCAGTCGTTGGAATTACCTGATGGAGAATGCCAAGCAGAATGACATCGCCATCAAGATAGATGCGGCTTTGACACAGGTGGAGAAAGACAATCCATCCCTAAAAGGTGCTTTGCCAAGCAATTACTATTCCGGATTGGGGCTTGACCGCACCAAATTGGCAAGCCTGTTGGATGTGATAGGCAAGATTGATACACAGAAAGACAAAGAACATGACCTGATAGGGCGTGTATATGAATACTTCTTGGGCAAGTTTGCCATAGCCGAAGGTAAGGGTAAAGGCGAATATTATACGCCCAAGACGATTGTCAACCTCATAGCGGAAATGATACAACCCTATCGGGGCAAGATATACGACCCTTGCTGCGGCTCGGGCGGTATGTTCGTGCAGAGCATGAAGTTCATTGAGGCGCACCATGGCAACCGGAAAGACATTTCCGTTTATGGACAGGAATATACCAACACCACTTACAAGTTGGCAAAGATGAATCTTGCCATCCGTGGCATAGCCTGCAACTTGGGCGAAAAGGCTGCCGACACTTTCCATGACGACCAACACAAGGACTTGAAAGCGGACTTCATCATGGCAAATCCGCCTTTCAACCAAAAGGCATGGCGGGCGGAAAACGAATTGACCAACGACCCGCGTTGGCACGGTTATGACGTGCCGCCCACGAGTAACGCCAACTATGGATGGATTCTGAATATCGTATCTAAACTGTCTGCCAATGGCATGGCGGGCTTTCTGCTTGCCAACGGTGCGTTGAGCGGCGATGGTACAGAGTTGAACATTCGTCGTCAACTGTTGAAGAACCATTTGGTGGAAGCTATTGTAATCCTCCCCCGAAATATGTTCTACTCTACGGATATCAGCGTTACACTTTGGATATTGGCAGGCAACCGCAAAGCCCGTACCGTGGAACTGAATGGTGAGTTGGTGAACTACCGCAACCGGGAAAATGAGGTTTTGTTTATTGACTTGCGTCAATGGGGCGAACCGTTTGAGAAGAAATACATTCAATTTTCTGGGGAACAGATTGCACAAATAGCCGAAAACTTCCATAACTGGCAACGAGAAGGTCATGAACAAACCTATCGCAATGTACCCGAATACTGTTATTCCGCTACGCTGGAAGAAATCGAAGCAAAAGGGTGGTCGCTCGTGCCCAGCAAATACATCGAGTTCAAGAACCGGGATGAGGGCATCGACTTCGATACGAAGATGACGCAACTGCAAAGTGAGATGCAAGAACTGCTCCGTAAGGAAGAGGAAAGCAAAAAGGAACTGTTGAACCTGTTTAAAGAGTTGGGGTATGGATTTGAATGACAAGATTGTAATCTATCAGACGAATGATGGAAAGACAGCCATTGATGTGAAATTGGAGAATGACACGGTATGGTTATCTGCCAATCAAATGGCAGCATTATTCGAAAGGGATGAAAAGACCATAAGAAAGCACATCAATAATGTATTTTCTGAAAATGAGTTGGAGAAAAAGAACAACACGCATTTTTTGCGTGTTGATGGAGTGAAACAGTCGGTTGCTTTTTATTCTCTTGATGTCATCATTTCCGTAGGCTATCGTGTAAAAAGCCAGCGCGGCACGCAATTTCGCATTTGGGCAAACAAAGTGTTGAAAGAGTATCTGGTGAAAGGCTATGCCGTCAATAAGGCCTTGACGGAACAACGCTATACGGAATTGAAACAATTGGTCGCCGTCTTAGGCAGGACGGTCAAGGCACAAGAAACATTGACTTCCAATGATGCCCTCAATCTGGTAGAAGTGGTTTCCGATTATGCTTATGCCCTCGATACGTTGGATAGGTACGATTATCAGCAGTTGGCGGTAGAGCAGACCACTAACGAAGAAAAATTTCGTGCCACCTACGAAGGAGCCATGCAAGCTATCGAAGAATTGAAAGCTAAGTTTGGCGGAAGCCAATGGTTCGCCCATGAGAAAGACGACTCATTCAAGAGTTCCATCGGGCAGATATACCAGACATTTGGCGGACAAGACCTCTATCCGTCAGTAGAAGAAAAAGCCGCCATGTTGCTTTATCTCGTAACCAAGAATCATTCGTTCAGCGATGGCAACAAGCGCATAGCCGCCACGCTATTCTTATGGTTTATGGCAGGCAACGGTATCCTTTACAATCCGGACGGTACGAAACGCATAGCCGACAACACACTTGTCGCCCTTACGCTGATGATTGCCGAAAGCCGCACGGAGGAAAAAGATGTGATGGTAAAAGTAGTTGTGAACCTGATAAACAAGAACAACTATGAATAAGGGAGAAATGAAACGATTGGGCGATTATATCCGCGAGGTGGATGTAAGGAATCGGGATTTAGAGGTGACGATTTAGTTAGGTCTAAGTATGACAAAACTATTCCGTCCATCAACTTCTAATATTGTTGGTGTTGATTTAAGCAAATACAAGATAGTATACCCGTTGACGGAATTAATTTAGTGCGTATTTAATTCTGTCAATAGGCTTGTTATTAATGAAGTGATTTAAGCTTATTTCATTTTATTAAAATTATATCAAAATATTAAAACACAGCGTACAAATTGAATTGTTCTTTTATTATGGGGGACCAAACTCATATATAGTGAAAGTCCAATGTACACTGTGCTCGACAAAGATACGATAAAAAATGAAATATTGCCTCATCTTTCCAAGGAGGCAAAACGTGGTTATGTCACTCAAAGTTGTCAATTCCTATTTATCGTAGATGACTAAATATCAACATCTACTTAAAAAAGAGTAACCTAAACAGCATTAACTGAAGAATACCTACCTTTGCAGCAGCAATTATAAAAATACTAAACTTATCAAAGAACTCTTTGGCTTGGTGGCAGAAGCCGCTTAGCCGATATGTTGAATTTTTAACGGATTATTATTACAGTTTCTTAGAATTAATCATTACCTTCGCAAATAGCATCAATCTATTATCGCATACTTGTAATATGAATTGAATATGGGAACAGAAAAGATAAACAGGCTAAAAATTGTATTAGTAGAACAAGGTAAAACCGGGAAATGGTTAGCCGGGCAGTTAGGAAAAAACGAAGCCACTGTTTCACGTTGGTGTTCCTATACAAGTCAACCCTCTTTGGAGATGCTGATGAAGATAGCTGAATTGTTAAATGTTGATTCTAGAGATCTTATTATTTCACGGAAATAACAATGGGGACAAACTTCTTCACTAATGAGAAAGAAAATACCCTTCTTGAAAAAATAGAAGGTGTATTCAAATATAAAAAAGTACATTTCTTTGATGCACTGGTCGGATATTTCCGTGCATCAGGATATTTCCGTATAAGGAAGTTTATACAACAAACTCCCCACATTCGTATATTGGTTGGCATCAATGTAGATAAGCTGACTTATCAGGCTAATCAACAGGGTTTGCTTTTTAATCCTAACAGAGAGCAATCGCAAGAGGAGTTTTTTAATGAAATAAAAAAGAATATCCAAGAAGCTAAGTATGATAAAGAAGTAGAGGATGGGATGTATCAATTTATAGAAGATATTGTATCTGGCAGGATTGAAATGCGCATTCATCCTAAGCAAAACATACATGCTAAAATCTATATTTTCCGCGAAAAAGTATATCATCCACATGGTTATGGATCGGTTATCACAGGATCAAGCAACTTGACAGAAGCAGGTCTTGAAAAAAACTTTGAGTTTAATGTAGAGCTAAGATATGATGATGATATTCAGTTTGCTACAGAAACATTTGAAAGATTATGGGCTGAATCGGTTGAGATTGATATTTCTCATATCGAAAAGATTAAGACGGAATCCTATTTGAACACCGATTTTACACCATACGAAGTTTATTTGAAATTTCTATTGGAATACTTTGGCAAAAGTATAGATTTTGACCCAAACTCTGTGTCAGACTTGCCTAAAGGATATAAGAAATTATCTTATCAGATTGATGCTGTAAATGATGGCTATTCCAAAATGATGAAACACAATGGATTCTTTCTTTCCGATGTAGTCGGATTGGGGAAAACCATTGTTTCAGCTCTCATTGCCAAGAAATTTTTCTTTGCCAACGGATTCCCAATGCATCGCTCTCATACATTGATTATTGTTCCCCCTGCTCTTAAAGAAGGTTGGGAAAGGACAATGACAGAGTTTAAGCTTGACAATTATAAGATTATCACAAATGGAAGCCTGCATAAATTAAAGAATCCGTCACTTTATGATTTGGTTATCGTTGATGAAGCACATAAATTCAGAAGCGATACAGCCTCCATGTATAATGAATTACAGAAATTATGCAAGACCAAAACATTGCATGCTGACGGTAGTCTGCATGACAAGAAAGTGATACTTGTATCTGCAACTCCATTGAATAATAAACCGGAAGACATTGCCAACTTAGTTTATCTGTTTCAGGATTCCAAAGACAGTACGTTGGAAGAAGGCAATCTGCAGCGCTTTTTCCGTGAGCAGATTGATAAGTATAGAAAAGCAAAAGACCTGAAAGATATAGAATTAATCTCTAAGGAAGTAAAAGCAATCTACGAAAAGATTCGCGTTAAGGTAGTGGAGCCATTGACTGTGCGTCGCACCCGTACAGACTTAATGGAAAATGAGGCTTACCGAAAAGACTTGGAAAAGCAGAATGTTCATTTTCCGGATGTAAAAGCTCCGCATAAGATTTATTATCAACTTGATACGGAATTGGAGGAATTGTATGATAAAACTATCAGATATTTAAAAGGGAAAGAAAAAGGCACGTTGAAATACTATCGCTATCAAGCCATAAAGTATTTGCTTCCTCCTAAAAAAGATAAATATAAGAAAGCAGACTTGATTTCTATTCAGTTGGCAGGTATCATGAAAACATTACTCGTCAAGCGAATAGACAGCAGTTTCTATGCATTTAAACAATCTCTAAAAAGATACTATCAGGCTAATAAAGTGATGCTTGATATGTTTGAAAAGGGAGTGATATATATTGCTCCTAATTTAAAAGTCAATGAATTGCTAAGCGAAGGACGGGAAGATGAACTCATTCAACAGATAGAAGAAGCACAATATACTGATCCGACTATTGAAGTCTGTACCCCTGAAGATTTTGAAACAATCTTTATAGATGGATTGAAACAAGACGGACAAATATTGAAAGAATTGGTTGAATCGTGGGATAAGGTAACTTACGACCCCAAACTGGATATCTTTATCAATGAATATATGAAAGGTAAACTGTTTGATAAATCCATTAATCAAGAAGGTAAACTTGTCATCTTTTCAGAAAGTAAAGAAACTACCAAATATTTGTCTGATGCGTTAAAAGCAAACGGGTTCAATTGCGTTTTGACCGTTCAGAGTGATAACCGGAACGATAAAATGCCTGCCCTTGAAGCTAACTTCGATGCCAACTATAAAGGCGAAAAAAAGAATGATTATAATATAGTCATCTCAACTGAGGTCTTGGCAGAAGGGGTTAATTTGCACCGCGCCAATGTCATCGTCAATTATGATACGCCTTGGAACTCTACAAGGCTGATGCAGCGTATCGGTCGGGTAAACCGCATTGGAAGTACTGCAAAAGAAGTGCATATCTTTAACTTCTTCCCAACAGCCAAAGTCAATAATGATATTGAATTAGAGAAAAAAGCAAAGATGAAACTGTTTGCTTTCCATGCAGCATTGGGTGAAGACAGCCAAATTTATTCCACAGATGAGAGTCCTGAAAGTTTTGGATTGTTTGACAAGAATGTGGATGAGGAAAGGGATGAAAAGCTACGCTATCTGATGTGGTTGAGACAACTGAAAGAAGAAAATCCCGATTTGATAAAGCGGATAAATAAGATGCCTTTAAGAGCACGCGTGGGCAGAAAAAGCAAACTTATCCCTATGAGTACCATCGTTTTCATTCGCAATAAAAGAAGAGATGCATTTACTTTTATTCGTGAAGACGGCAGCATCGAAGAACTGACTTTTTTAGAAGCAGTAAAAGAGTTTGAAGCAAGGATAGAAGAGAAGGCAATCCCCTTGCATGACAAACATCATGAGCAAGTGGCAAAAGCGATAGACATTTTTTCGAAAAAAGAAGATGAGTCAAGAGCTATCACCAAAAAAGTGGTTTCTAGTCAAGGACCTAATGAGAAAAAGGCATTAGCTTATCTTGATGGTTTTGTACATGTTCCTAACATCACCAATGAAGAGGTGGATTTGATAGAAAAAGCCAAACGTGCTATTTCCACAGGAAGATTCCAACAGCTGCAACGGGATATAAATAAATTACAAAATGCAGTCAAGAAAACACCTGTGAAAACAGTCGTATTATTAGAACGACTTATGAAAATAATAACTTCTTATCCGCTTGAACATGTCGGGTTGAATAACTTTGAGGATCAAGCAATAAGCAAAGAACGATATGTAAAGGAGTTAATACCGGAAATTATTATCTCCGAAAGTTTTAATCTTTAATATGTATAAGAATGACGTCAGTTGAATTAAAAAATAAGTTATCTGCCAAGTTTGATTTCGAACAGTGGATTGGCATCTTAAGAGAAATGTTTCCTAAAGTTGAAATCTTTTCTCATATAAACCAAGTATTCCATACGTTGGTTAAAAATGGTGGGCAAACGGGTATTATTCGTTTAGATGACGGACGCTCATTGGCTATTTACACATTTGAGGTTTCGGATAAGGTACTTATTAATCGCAATCGCAAAGGCTTGCGCGACATCGCAGCACAAACCATTGACCAATCTATCATTCATGGAGTTTTAGCTTTTTATTATTCGAAGGATGTTGCGGACTACCGGTTAACTTATATAGCCAAACAATCTTCTTTCAACGAGAACGGAGAATTAATAAAATCCGAGACTGCCCCTAAAAGATATACTTTCCTATTGGGAGAGAACGAACCGTGCAGAACAGCTTCCAACCGTCTGTATGAACTTATCACAAAAAAGAAAAAAGGTTCTGTCTGTTTGGCTGATGTAACGGAAGCTTTTTCCGTGGAGCGTCTTAATAAAGATTTCTTTGCAGGATATAGAGCACAATATTTCAATTTTCTGAGGCTACTTGCCGACACCAAACAAAATCGGGATTATGTCAAGAAGCTGCTTGGACGTTTGGTCTTTCTGCAATTTCTTCAGAAGAAAGGTTGGATGGGAGTCCCTGCCTCTCGTTCAGATTGGGAAGGTGGGGATAAAAACTACCTCTGTCATTTGATTGAACATTATAAAGAGAATGACCGCCTGTTAAGCGATGTACTCGAACCCCTATTTTTTAATACACTGAATGAAAAACGGGAAGGGGACATTGCTGATGCTCGTTTGGGTGAGAATATCAAAATCCCATACCTCAACGGTGGTCTATTCGAAAAAGACAGCATAGACAAACTGGATATAGATTTTCCATACTCTCATTTTAAGGAACTAATGGATTTCTTTTCCATATACAATTTCACTATAGATGAGAACGATCCGGATGATAGCGAGGTGGGCATTGATCCTGAAATGTTAGGACATATCTTTGAAAATCTTTTGGAAGACAATAAGGATAAAGGAGCGTTTTATACGCCGAAGGAAATAGTGCAGTATATGTGTCGCCAAAGCATCATTCAATATCTGAAAACCCACGAGCCAAACGAACAGTATGCTGAACCGATAGAGCGATTGATAAATGATGGAATTGTAATGCCAATACTTCAAACAAAAACTGTGGCTTCTCGATTAATACAATTACTTAAAGATGTGAAAGTGTGCGACCCTGCTATTGGGTCTGGAGCTTTCCCTATGGGTATTCTATATGTATTGTACCACACTATTCATCATTTGCAATCCCATGCTGAGCCTAACAAGAGTTTTGATTCGACACAAACAAAGCTTGACATCATCCAAAATAATATTTTTGGAGTGGACATAGAGCAAGGTGCTGTAGATATTGCACGTTTGCGCTTTTGGCTAGCACTGGTAGTAGATGAAGTTTCACCTCAGCCACTGCCAAATTTGGATTATAAAATAATGTGTGGTAACTCATTATTAAACCGATATGATATAGATGAATCTTTAGAAGCAATCTTTGATTCCTATAATGAAACTTGTGATGAAAAAGACCAATTATCACTTGAAAGATATAAGCAATTAGTAGTAAATTACGCTACTACTTCCAGCCATATCACAAAACAACATTTGAAAGAAACCATTGATTGCATAAAAAGAGTGTTTCGTTCAGAATTAACCGATAGAGAGCGTTCTAAATTAAGAAAACTGAAAAGTAAAATCATTGATTTGGAATCCCCCTCACTTTTTGAACGTACAGAACAAGAAAAAAAAGGTCTTGTAAAGCTTAAAGCTAAACTGAAAGAACTTGAAAAAGAACAGACTACTATAGAAAGTAATAAACTGTATAAGGATTCATTTGAATGGCGATTCGAGTTCCCACAGCTTTTAAATAAAGAAGGAGAATTTATAGGGTTTGACATAGTTATAGGTAATCCTCCTTTCGGAGCATCATTCACTATTGCAGAAAAGAATGTGCTGAAAGCCCGTTATTCAGATGTACACATGCGTACACCCGAAAGCTATTGTTATTTCATTTCCTTAGCTTTTAGGTTGGCAAGAAATACTGGGGTAGTTTCTTATATTGTTCCTAATAACATGTTCTTTCAAAACGAAAACGAAAAAACACGCTCTTTACTGTTGTTCAAGCATCAGTTAGTCCGTGCTATAAATTTAGGAGATAATACTTTTGAAAATGCAGATGTACCTACATGCATTTTCGTATCAAAAGTGCAACATAAAGAAATATATGATATTGCCTATTCTGATTATAGGATGTGTAATATTCATGATATAGAATGGGATAAAAATATAGAAAACACGTCATCTACTTTAATCCAATCTGTCCCAGCTTATGTAGTAGGTTTATCTAATGAGGATATTAGAATATTAGGAACAATAAGAGAACAAGGGGTTTCTATTGATTCCATTGCAGAAGAAATGGCAAGTGGTATATCAACTGGAGGTGACAACATTTTTAAAATAAACAAAGATTTTGCAATCTCTCACTCTATTGAAAATCAGATACTTTTTCCTGTTGTTGTTGGAAGTAATATTGATAGGTATATTATAACTCATAATGATGAATATATAATTTACACAACAAGAGAAACGGATATAGAACGATATCCCAATACAAAAAAATATCTCATGTCATTTATAGAAAAACTGAAAAACAGAAGTGAATCTAAAAAAGGCATATTACCATGGTTTTCGTTAAATAGAAATAGATATAAAGAGCTTTTTGCAGAACCTAAAATAATTATGCGTCAGACCTCCGATAGTATTCGTTGCGTATATGACGAAAATGGTTTTTATGTATTAGATAGCATTCTTGTATTAAAAAAGAATACTAGTCTATATAGCTATAAATATATAGCAACTGTTTTAAATTCAAAATTGACAGATTATTTGTACAAAAAATTAACTCAGGAAGAAGGACGTACTTTTGCTCAAGTAAAACCTATTAATGTGCGTAAATTGTACATTCCTAAAGCTTCCGAAGAAGACCAAGAGATATTGTCTATACTCTATGATTATATGGCTGTCCTTAAAGGAAATAATATGCCACAGCCTATTTCCTCTATGAATGTTCTATTTATAGATCTTTTTGAGAGAATTATAGACGGATGCATCTACGAATTATTTTTCAGAGAACACATGAAAGAAAGGGGCATAGATATTATGACTTATCTCCCTTCATTTCTTAAA
>NZ_NFIN01000014.1 GCF_002161765.1 Bacteroides sp. An322
ACCATCGATTATGAATTCCTTGCTGAAACCGCAGAAGCTATGGTACAGATTGCATTCATCCAAATCATGCTTAACAGATTTATCGAATGAAATCAAAACAGCTTCTAAGCTATTTAACTTATAAATCAGGGACTATGCTATAGGATTCCTGCAAGAAATCAGACAATTGCTTGCATTTGGCGAAATAAATGCATATATTTGCGAATATCATATAACCAATAAAAGAAAATTATGGATGCTGTTTTGCAAAAGCATGGCAAGACCCAAATTTTTACATTAGCCGATTTTTTCGATATAATATATGATGTGTAAGCTTATAACATCTTTCTCTAACTCCTAATCCGTATATATAAAAGGAGTTAATCTATATATCCTATTTTTTCATTATGAGAATTTTATTATCCAACAAATTTTATTACCGCCGGGGCGGTGATTGCATTTATATGCTCAATCTGGAGCAATTATTGAGAGAACATAGGCATGAAACGGCTGTGTTTGCTATGGATTATCCTGAAAATCTGGATACGCCATGGAAGCGTTATTTCCCACAGAATATGAGTAAACTGATGGCTCTGACAAGACCGTTCGGATCTATAGAGGTGAAGAAAAAGTTTAATAAGCTGCTTGATGACTTTCGCCCGGATGTGGTGCACCTGAATAATATCCATACGCATTTGTCACCGATTATCGCTGAATTGGCGCATAAGCGGGGGATTCGGGTGGTTTGGACTTTGCATGATTATAAATTGCTTTGTCCGAGGTATGATTGCCTGCGCGGGGATAAAACGATATGCGAACTGTGTTTCGACGGGAATAAAAAGCCGTGTCTGACTAATAAATGTATGAAAGGGTCTACATTGGCATCGTGGATTGGGTATAGAGAGGCTGTGATGTGGAACCGGAAGAGGCTTGAATCGTGTACGGATGCATTTGTTTGCCCAAGCCTTTTCATGGCTGAGAAAATGGAACAAGGCGGTTTTGACAAGCGTAAATTAAAGGTGATGTGCAATTTCATTGATGTGGGTAAATGCCGGAAAGATGACTATTCGCGTGATGAGTATTATTGTTTTATCGGACGTTTGTCGCACGAGAAAGGGGCTGAAACATTGATTGAAGCTGCTTCGCAATTGCCTTATAAGTTGAAAGTGATTGGCGGAGGACCGCTGAATGAAGAATTACGAATGAAGAGTGAAGGATTAGGGGGTAACATAGAGTTTCTTGGTTTCAAGCAATGGGATGAGATAAAGGACATTGCAGGACGAGCTAAATTTTCGGTGATACCTTCTGAATGGTATGAAAATAATCCTTTGTCGGTGATAGAAGCACAATGTTTGGGTACTCCTGTGCTGGGTGCACGTATCGGGGGAATACCTGAATTGATTGATGAAGGGGTAAGCGGCATGACGTTTGCCAGCAGAAGTGCAGATGACTTAAAAAATAAGATAGAATGCATGTATAACGCTACGTTTGATTATCAGCAAATAGCTCAAAAGGCTATGGAGCGTTATAATGCAGAAGTGTATTATAAGGAAATTAGTAATTTGTATGTCGGTTCTGAATATTGTGAAGAATCTTCTAAGCATTAATTTTTGTATGCTGGAGCCCCTTCGCTTTGCTCAGGATGATATTGTTTTATAATTCAAAAATAAAATTTGCAATTATGTCGAATATGAATATTCCGCGTCCTACAGACGCAAGTATTATTTTAACGTACCGGTGTCCGATGCGTTGCCAGATGTGTAATATTTGGAAGAATCCAACTAACCGGCAAGAGGAAATAAAGGCGGAAGACTTGAAAACCTTGCCCCAACTGAAATTCATTAACCTTACAGGAGGCGAACCGTTTATCCGTGAAGATTTGGAAGAAATCGTGGAAGAGTGTTATAAGCATACGCCGCGTATCGTGATTTCTACTTCGGGCTGGTTTGAAGACCGGGTGATTGCTTTGGCAAAGAAGTTTCCGAATATCGGTATCCGCATTTCAATTGAGGGATTAAGCCAGAAAAATGATGAATTGCGCGGACATGCCGGAGGATTTGACAAGGGATTGCGTACGTTGCTTACCTTGAAACATTTGGGACTGAAAGATATCGGTTTCGGGTGTACAGTATCGAACCATAATTCGAAAGATATGCTTTCGCTTTACCAGTTATCGCTGGCTATGGGGATGGAATTTGCTACGGCTGCCTTTCATAACTCGTATTATTTTCATAAAGGGGATAATGTGATAACCAACAAGGATGAAGTCTGCAATAACTTCAAGCAGCTGATTGAATGGCAATTGAAAGAAAATCATCCGAAAAGCTGGTTCCGTGCCTGGTTTAATATGGGGCTTATCAATTATATCGAAGGCGGACGGCGCATGTTGCCTTGTGAGGCGGGCACGATGAATTTCTTCATTGACCCGTGGGGCGAAGTGATGCCTTGCAACGGACTGGAAGAAAAGTATTGGAAAGAAAGTATGGGCAATATCCACGATGCGCCGTTTATGGAGATATGGGAAAGCGAACAGGCGCAGAAAGTCAGGGCTATGGTTCGGAAATGTCCGAAGAATTGCTGGATGGTAGGTACAGCCAGTCCGGTGATGCATAAATACATTAAATATCCGGCAAAATGGGCACTTCAGAACAAATTGCGTTCGATGCAGGGAAAACCGATTTGCATAGAACCGAAATGGTGTGACGTGGGTCAGGACCCTTGCCAAGGGGATTTGCGGGAAAAATTCTGACAGTTATTTTATCCTTCGTCTTCTAATCAGAAGCCATAATGCAGCCAGACCGGACAGGAGGATGATTCCGATGTATTGCAGGGCTTCTTTTATATGCTGAAAAAGAGTTCTCATCTTAACAGGGTTGCGGATTCTCCGCAAAAATAATCATTTATTCTTTTATTTTCTGTGTCTTATGAAAATTGTTGTTACCGGCACCCGGGGTATTCCGAATATCATGGGTGGCGTAGAGACGCATTGTGAGGAACTATTTCCAAGAATGGTGCGCCGTGGCTTTGATGTGACCGTAATCAGACGGAAAAGTTATGTAAGAGATTGTCTTACAGAATGGAACGGTGTGAAATTGGTGGATGTAGAAAGTCCGAAGAAAAAATCGTTTGAGGCTATTATCCATACGTTTCGGGCGATAAATGAGGCGAAACGATTAGGGGCAGATGTGCTTCACATTCATGCTATCGGTCCGGCTTTGCTTGTCCCATACGCGAAAATATTGGGGCTGAAAGTGGTATTTACGCATCATGGTCCTGATTATGACCGGGATAAATGGGGTAAAGCAGCCAAAATGATGCTTAAAATGGGGGAGCGTTTGGGATGTATGTTTGCCGATGATGTAATCGTGATTTCGGATGTGATTCGGAATTTGATTAAAGAGAAGTACGGCAGGACGAAGCGGGTACACCTTATATATAATGGGGTATCTCAACCGGAGGTCTGTGATTATCCTGAATTTTTCGAGGAATTGGGGATAGAGAAGGGTAAGTATATCTTGGGCATGTGCCGCTTTGTGCCGGAAAAGAATTTGCATCACCTTATTTCCGCTTACGCTCAAATTAAGAATGAAGAAACAACGTTCGGCGCAAGTCAATTAAGAGTTAAAAACGATAGCGGCATAAAGTTGGTTTTGGCAGGTGATACGGATTTTGAGGATGATTATTCACGGAAACTGAAAGAAGAGGCTCGTAAGAATGGGGTTGTATTGACGGGTTTTATCAAAGGACGTAAATTGCATTCTTTGTTGACAAATTGCCGTTGTTATTGTCTTCCATCCAGTCATGAAGGATTGCCGATTGCCCTTCTGGAAGCCATGAGTTATGGGGTAAAGGTTATTGTGAGCGATATTCCAGCCAATCTCGAAGTGGGGCTTGACAAGGAAGATTATTTCCCGACCGGTGATGTTGATGTTCTTGCGCAGAAATTGAAAGCTGTTATAGACCGTCCTTTGGAATCTGTTAAGTATGACATGAAAAAATACGATTGGGAAAAAATTGCCGACCAAGTGAAGGCGGTTTATAGTCGCAATGGGTAGCGATGAAACCATTATCCTTTACAATTCATTTGCGTGATTACCAGAAGGATATGATTTCCCGTATCTTTCAGGAGTGGGAAAAACACCCAAGTGTGATGGTGCAAATGCCTACAGGAACGGGAAAAACGCAGGTGCTCGCTTCGATTGTGAATGAATTAATAGCTCATAATGAACAAGCAATAACGAATATCTGGATTGTGGCGCATCGTCGGGAATTGGTAGAGCAGATTGAGGAGACGGTGGCGCGGTATGGCATTCGAAAAGAATCGGGTTTGGTGAAGGTGATGTCTATCCAATGGCTTTCGAGGCATTGGGAGGAACTGGAGGAGAAACCTGATTTGATTATTATTGACGAGGCGCACCATGTATTGGCTGAGACTTATAAGGAACTTTGGATTCGTTGTCCAAAAGCGAAAAAACTGGGGATGACGGCTACTCCTTGCCGATTGAACCGGAAAGGGTTTACAGACTTGTTTGAAACGCTGGTAGAAGCCTGGAGCATTGCGGAATTTATCCGCAAGGGATGGCTTTCGGTTTTTGATTATATTTCCATTCGTCCGGATAGCGAAGAACAGCGGTTGATAGAAAGTTTGGCAAAACGCGGGGCGGACGGGGATTATCAGGTAAAAGAAATGAATGAGGTACTGAACCGGCGTCCAAGTATCGGAAGGCTTTATCGGAGTATTCAAGAATATGCGAAAGGAAAGAAAGGGATCGTTTATGCGGTATGTATTGACCATGCACGGAATATTGCTGCCTATTACCGGGAACGGGGAATCGAGGCTGTGGCGATAGATAGTAAGACGCCTGTTGTACAACGGAAAATATTGGTAGAAGAATTCAGGCAAGGAAAGATACAGGTACTGGTGAATGTGGATGTTTTCAGTGAGGGATTCGATTGTCCGGATGTGGAATTTGTTCAATTGGCACGTCCTACACTTTCACTTGCTAAATATTTGCAACAAGTGGGCAGGGGATTGCGGAAATCGGAAGGGAAAGCGAGTTGTGTAGTGATAGACAATGTGGGGCTTTACCGGATGTTCGGCTTGCCTACTGTTTATCGGGATTGGCGTGCCATGTTTGAAGGACGGCTTGCGGGTAGAGGATATGCTTCAGGTATTTTGGATACAGGAGTTTCGGTAAGGGCAAGTGCAAAGGAAGCGGAGGATAGTGATTCGGAACTGGAAGTGGTGATGACGCACGAGGCACTGTGTTTGTATTTGCAAAATTTGAATGAGCAGGGGGAAACGGAACCGAAATTGACGAAACGGCTGAAGGCTTTTCGGGATAAGGCAACCGGATTGTGGGGATTGAGACAAGGAGAGAAGGTGGTTGTAAAAGCTCGGTATTTGAAAATTTTTGATGTGTCAGACCGGCTGGCAGCCGTGAAATTTGAAGATTGGTCTGTCGGATTGGTGGATGATAAGGGTAGGACAGTGTGGAAAGGTGATTCTTGTAACGGGATGAAATTGATGAAAGGAGATCTATTGCGGGTGACAGATGAACGGGGCAAGGATTTTTTTATAGACATACGGAATAAATTGCGTTATGAAGAGAAACCGAAAGTGTTGAAATTCGGTCGTGTAGAGATGATAAAGGCTGGTGACTGGTATTATAGCCGGACGCAGAAGGTCTACAAGACAAAGAGAAAATTGGATCCGTACAATTGCCATTGGATGGGATTTTATCTGAAAATGAATGATTATGGTGCTTCTTTTCCTGTCAAGATGATTGCCAAGGGCAGTTTGATGAATTATCATTGCATTTTAGAAAATGATGAGAAGGAAGTGTATGCATTTTGTGGTGCTTTCCCAGACTCAAGCATTATCGTGAGAAGTGAAGACGGGAAGTATTATCATGTAGCGGAAGGTAAAGAAAAACAATACATTGCTTGTGATGTTCCGGCATCGGATGAGGAAAACTTTGATATTGTGGTGCCACGTTTGATGCAGGAAATTTCCCGGAAAGAACTGGAGCGGCAAGAAGCAGACAGGCAGAGGAAAGAGGAAGAAAGACGGGAGCGGCTGGAAAAAATGAAAAATGCAGAACCGTTTAAAGCAGGACTGAAATGGGGACTGAAATCGGGTAATACCGTGGTGGTTCCTCCTCTTTATCGGAATATCCGGCGTCCGGTGGGAAATTATTGTGCTTTTGAAAATCATCCTCATCAATGGGGGATTATGGCTTTAGACGGGCAAATCGTTGTATCACCTAAGTATATGGATGTGGAAATAGGGCAGGACGGTATGGCTTATTTAACTCTGATACCCGGAAAAATTAAAACTGTCAAATTGGAATAAGCGGCGGCTTTTACAGACTCTAACTTCTTCTTTTATTCTTCATTTTTTTATTTTCTATTTTTCATTTTCCCGTTTCTTTTCGTATATTTGTACTTCGTTATTCCACATTTAAACCCAAACAAGCATGATAATCATTGGTATCGCAGGAGGAACAGGCTCCGGAAAAACTACAGTAGTGAAAAGCATTATCGACAGTCTGCCTGCCGATGAAGTGGCTTTGCTTCCGCTTGATTCGTATTATAAGGACAGCAGTCATGTGCCGGTAGAAGAACGGCAAAACATCAATTTTGACCATCCGAATGCTTTCGACTGGGACTTGCTTTCGGAACAAGTGGAGATGCTTAAACAAGGGAAGGCTATCGAACAGCCGGTTTATTCGTATCTGACTTGTACACGTCAGTGTGAAACGATACATGTAGAACCGCATAAAGTGATAATTATTGAAGGCATTTTGGCTTTGAGCGACAAAAGACTGTGTGAGCAGATGGACTTGAAGGTTTTTGTAGATGCCGATTCAGACGAACGGCTGATACGGGTTATCCAGCGTGATGTAATCGAACGGGGAAGGACTGCCGAGGCAGTTATGGAGCGTTATATGAAGGTGTTGAAACCAATGCATCAGGAATTTATCGAGCCAGCCAAGCAATATGCCGACTTGATTATCCCACAAGGAGGACACAATAAAAAGGCGATAGAAATATTGAAGATGTATATCGAAAAAATAATCGGACGATGAAGCCGCTTGTTTTCTTCTGTATGTTTTTTTCCGTTATCCTGTTGGTCTCGTGTACAGGAAAGCGGAGTAGGGTGGACGGAGAGGCAAACATTGATTTGGCTGATATCCGGGAACGGGGAGAATTGATTGTGCTAACTGCTAACAGTTCTACTTCGTACTTTAATTACCGGGGCGAACCAATGGGGTTTCAGTATGAACTGGCGCAACAGTTTGTTCAGTCTTTGGGTTTGAAAATGAAGCTGAAGGTGGTGAATAATACTGCTGAAATGGTGCGATGCCTGTTGAAAGGGGAAGGAGATTTGATTGCGTATAATTTGGATATCACACCAGCCTGGAAAGATAGTCTGATTTATTGTGGCGAGGAAAATATCACGCATCAAGTTATCGTGCAACGCCGGAGCAGGGACGAACTGAAGGATGTGACTCAACTGATAGGGAAAGACGTATATGTGAGCCCGGGAAAATATTATGACCGGTTGGTACATTTGGATGAAGAATTGGGCGGAGGAATTCAGATTCATGAAGTAGAAGCGGACAGTGTGTCGGCAGAGGATTTGATAACGTGGGTATCGGAAGGGAAAATAGATTATACGGTAGCAACAGACGAGGTAGCTAAAATCAACCGTACGTATTATCCGAATCTGAATATTAATCTGGTTATCAGTTTCGACCAGCGGGCTTCGTGGGCAGTACGGAAAACTTCGCCTTTACTTGCAGAGGCGGCTGATAAATGGCATAAGGAAAATATCAATTCGCCGGAATTTAAGGCGAGTGCACGCCGTTATTTTGAGTTGAACAAGCAACCGGTGCACGGCTCTATCCTTTCGGTGGAGGACGGGAAAATTTCGCATTTTGATGATTTGTTCCGCAAATATGCCAAAGAAATCGGTTGGGATTGGCGCTTGCTAGCGTCGTTGGCTTATACGGAATCAAATTTTAATCCGAATGTCGTGTCGTGGGCAGGAGCAAAGGGATTGATGCAACTGATGCCAGCTACGGCTCATGCTATGGGAATTCCGAAAGGGAAGGAGCAAGACCCTGAAGAAAGTATAAAGGGAGGAGTGAAATACATAGCCCAACTTCAGAACTTGTTCCGCAAAGTGTCAGATAAGGAGGAACAGGTGAAATTTGTATTGGCTGCCTATAATGCAGGAGCAGGGCATATTACGGATGCTATGGCATTGGCAGAAAAGTATGGCAGGAACCCTTATTTATGGGAACATCATGTAGACCATTATGTGTTGTTGAAAAGTAATGAAGAGTATTATCAGGATCCTGTTTGTAAGAACGGTTATTTTCGGGGTACAGAAACTTATAATTTTGTTCGGGATGTAATCGACCGTTCTGAGATGTATAAAAAGAAAATTAAAAAATAATGTCTAAGAAGCTGTTTTGAATTTATCGTGCGATGATTTGGGATGAGTTTTTGAGGCATTTTTGCTTCTGTGATGAGGAAGATAGCGGGCTATCTGACGAAGAACAGGAGCGAAAAGGGCCAAAAAATCGCCCAAAGCACACACGAAAACGGATACATCAAGCCAAGAAAAACTTTTTGGAGAAATTCAAAACAGCTTCTAAGGGGCTGTATCAAAATGAGAATTGATTTTTTATTTTGACTCAGCCCCCTCTTTTATGGTAATTGGACTTGAATGTTTATTTGAATTGTTCGACAATCTTATTCAACTCGTGAGCACTCATAGCTCCGCTTTGTCTCCAAAGCTGTTTTCCGTCTTTAAATATCATGAGAGTAGGAACTGAATGTACGGCATATTGCTGAGCAATTTGCGGATTCTTGTCAATGTTTATTTTGATAATCCGTAAGTTGTCCCCTTGTATGTCTTTTAATTGTTTTAGGGCAGGTGCCATAGCTCTGCACGGAGCGCACCATTCTGCGTAAATGTCTACTAATACAGGGACGGACGATGATATTAAGTCAGCGAATGTTTCCATGATAGTCTGTTTTTATGGTTTTTATATAAGGGTAACGCTTGAATAGTGAAAATTGTTCGGCGGATATAGGCGAAGAAGCCTTTAAACAGAAAGAAGAGGGTGTGTCAAAATAGAAATCAACTTTCATTTTGAGACACCCTCCGCATTATAATAGCTTTTGTTTTTGAATACAGCTGTCTGTTGTGGAAATTTGTTTTTTTTATTTCTTTGCAGGATTATAACGTGCGTTCAATCCTTCTACGATTTCATTGGTAATGTTGAATGCTGGGTCGGCATACAGCAGGTTGTCGAAACCGGTGTTGCTGATAATGAGGCTATAGCCTTTGTCTTTATTGTAGATTTTCAAGAATGAATTGATTGAATCGCGGAGTTGGAGGCTGTTTTTCTGGTTTTCCATTTGCAATTCGTTAGTCAATTTTTCTTGTAATTCTTGTAGCTTTTGTTGTTTTTGAACGATACGTACTCTTTCTTGTTCAGCACGTTCAGGACTTACAAAACCGTTGTTTTCCAGTTTGCGTTGGAACTCTCTCATATCGTTATCCAAGTCTTTTGCTTTTTCGTTCAATGTGGTGCGGATATTTTCCTCTTTCTGGATCATCAATTCGTTCAAGTCGTTCCAAAAACGATATTTAGTCAACAAAGAATCGATTTCTACGTATGCAATTTTCATGTTTCCAGATACAGTAGCTACCACTTGTGAATTGTTGCTAGCTTCCTTTTGGTCTGTACATTGCGTAAACATCAGCGCAAAAGCCAATGTTAAAAATCCGTTCAGGATATACTTCATTTTTTTCATAATGTTTTTAAGTATTCTTAGTTAGTAATTATTTTTCTTGTTCTGTTTTCTTTGGCATTCTCCGTTCGGCAATGGCATGTGGATTGGCAATTCGTGATTCGCGGTCTTGTGACTGCACACAGCCGATGCCTTTTTCTCTTAAAGCCTTGTTCCCGCTAACATGCGTATTGGGAAATCTTCCGTTCTTTTTAAAGAGTATCTTAACGGAGAATAGTGCCATACTGATAGCAACTATTAACACTGTAATCAGAATAGTCTTCAGCATTTCTATTAATTTTGTGGTGCAAATATATACTTTTGTTATCGAATTTGGTCGTTTCATCACAGAAAAAGAAGATGAGAGCCTGATTAATTCGACTTTTTAACTTATTTTTGCGAATGTAGTAAAAACAAAACGGATAATTATGGAGAAAAAAGATTTGAAACCCGGCATTGTCTTTCATTATTTCGAGGAAGTGTGTCAGGTGCCACGCCCTTCGAAAAAGGAGGATAAAATCAGGGCGTATTTATTGGATTTTGCTGAAAAACATGGCTTGTCAGCTAAGTCGGATGAAGCCGGAAATGTGTTGATAACAAAACCTGCTACTGTAGGGAAAGAACATCTGAAAACGGTAATTTTGCAATCGCACATGGATATGGTGTGTGAAAAAAATAAGGATACACAGCACAATTTTGAAACAGATCCGATTGAGACTTATATTGACGGTGAGTGGCTGAGAGCGAAAGGGACAACTTTGGGGGCTGATAATGGCATTGGAGTTGCAACAGAACTAGCTATTTTAGCTTCGGATGAAATTGAACATGGACCTATCCAATGTTTGTTCACGGTAGATGAAGAAACAGGGTTGACCGGTGCTTTTGCCTTGAAAGAAGGATTCATGGAAGGGGACATTCTCATTAATCTGGATTCGGAAGATGAGGGAGAATTATTTATCGGATGTGCGGGAGGTGCCGGTACTACAGCAATGTTTCCATGCACAATGACTGCCGCTCCCGAAGGATATTTCTTTTTCCGTGTTGCTGTAAAAGGATTGACTGGTGGGCATTCGGGGGATGATATTAATAAGAACCGGGCGAATGCCAATAAGTTGTTGAACCGCTATTTGGTGCAATTGATGCAGAAATATGATTTGCGTTTGTGTGAGATAGACGGAGGAAATCTGCACAATGCTATCCCACGCGAAGCTCATGCTGTATGTGCTGTGCCGATGAAGGATAAGGAATCGGTGCGGGTAGATTTGAATGTATATTTGTCGGAAATTGAAAATGAATATGCAGTGACTGAACCAAATCTGGAATTGGAACTGGAATCGGAATCTCCTAGGGCGGAGGTAATGGATGGGGAGCAAATGAAACGTTTTCTGCTTTCTATTTATGCTGTACATAATGGAGTGTATGCCATGAGCCAAGATATTGCAGGGTTGGTAGAAACTTCGTCCAATTTGGCTTCTGTTAAACAAGGAGAAGGTTGCATTAAGGTGGTGACGAGTCAGCGTAGTTCTGTTCTTTCTTCCCGTGTGGATATGTCGCAGATGGTCAGTGCCGCTTTTGTATTGGGAGGGGCTTCAGTAGAAACGGGCGACGGTTATCCGGGATGGAAACCGAATCCGTCTTCGGAAATATTGCACATCGCAGTAGAGAGTTATAAGCGTTTGTTTGGAGTAGAACCGAAGGTAAAAGCCATTCATGCAGGATTGGAATGTGGTTTGTTCCTTGAAAAATATCCTTCGCTTGATATGGTTTCGTTCGGACCGACTTTGCGTGGCGTGCATTCGCCCGATGAACGGATGCTGATTCCTACGGTCGATAAGTTTTGGCGTCATCTGTTGGATGTACTGGCGCATATTCCAGCGAAGGCGTGATGATGTTTTTAATTGAATACAGATGACACAGAGGTATACAGAAATATGCAGGTTTATTTTCAGGCTGCGCTATGTTGTGGGTCGGGAAATAAAT
This sequence comes from Bacteroides sp. An322, assembly GCF_002161765.1. Lineage (GTDB taxonomy): Bacteria > Bacteroidota > Bacteroidia > Bacteroidales > Bacteroidaceae > Phocaeicola > Phocaeicola merdavium. The sequence goes on from NZ_NFIN01000014.1 coordinate 11,773, forward strand.
AAAATCTGTGTATTTCTGTGTACTTTTGTGTTGTCTGTGTCTTTCTTTTCGCAGACTCATGCGCAAGAGCCGTTCCGCGTGATGCATTATAATGTGGAAAACCTGTTCGATTGCCGTCATGACTCGTTGAAGCACGATGAGGAGTTTCTTCCGCAGGCAGTCCGTGCTTGGACTTGGAAGAAGTATTACGATAAGGTGGCGAAAATAGCGAAAGTCATTTTGGCTGCTTCGGATGAGCAAGTGCCTGATTTGGTCGGCTTATGCGAGGTGGAGAATGCCTATTGTTTGGATGGATTGACAAAATATTCTCCTTTGCGTGATGCTGCTTATCGGTATGTGATGACCGATTCACCCGATGAGCGGGGGATTGATGTGGCATTGCTTTACCAGCCCGCTACTTTCCGGTTGATTGGTTCGCAATGCATCCGTATTTTTTCTGAACAAACCATCCATAAGCCTACGCGAGATTTGTTGCATGTTAGTGGACGAGTTATTTCGGGTGATACGCTTGATGTCTTTGTCTGTCATTTCCCTTCCCGTTTTGGAGGTATCCGACAAAGTGAACCATATCGTATGTTAGTGGCAAAGGTCTTGCGTCAGGCGGTGGATTCGCTATTGGCAGTCCGTCAAAATCCTTATCTCGTAGTTATGGGAGACTTTAATGACTCCCCTTTCAGCCGTTCGGTGTTTGAAGTGCTGGGTGCGGAAGTTAGGACAGATAAACATCCATCTCCTTGGAAATTATATAACTTAATGGCAGGGAAAGAAGAAGGCACATATCGGTATAAAGGAGAGTGGGAGATGTTTGACCAGTTTTTGGTGAACGGAAATATGCTAAATTTTTCGTCTTCTCTTTATACTCACCCGTCAAAATCCTACAGGCTTGTATTCCCTTTTTTATTGGAAGAAGACGAACAATATGGTGGTGATACGCCTTTCCGCACGTATAAAGGTATGAGGTATCACGGTGGGTATAGCGATCACCTTCCCATTTGTTTAGATATTGAAATCAAATACTGATTCCCATAATATAATCGTTCATGTAGAAACCGTTTCCTATATGTGTGTCTTCTTCGCGCACTTTTTTCATGCCCATGTGTTGGTAGAAGCCTAAAGCTGGATTTTCACGATTTACGTTCAGTTCCATACGGCATGGTCCGGGATGCAGTTCCTTGATGCCTTCGATGGCTTGGCAGAACAAGAGTTTTCCCAAATGATGTTTTTGGTAATATGGAATTACGTAAATCTTTTGGAGGTGGAAAAGGTCTTTCCCTTCGGGTTGGATAGAGACATATCCCGCACCTTCGCATTCTTCGAAGGCTATATAATAAATGTGTCCTTCCTCAGTCATCTGTTTGCGCAGATTTTCGGGTGAGTACATCCAATCCATCATGTAGTCGATTTGTTCTGAGGTTAGGATGTTTTTATACGTTGCGGGAAATGCTTCCCATGCCAGCTTGTTGATTAAAGGGATGTCTTCTAATGTAGCTTTTCTAATTGTAAACATATACTTCTCGTTTTTTTCTCCACAAAGTTATTGTTTTTAATGAAGAATGAAGAACGATGAACGAAGAATTATTTTGTTAATATAATTGAAATAATAGTACCTTGCGATACAAGGTATTGATATAATGCATATATTTGTGCCATACAAAGGAAATAAGGAGGAATGACTCATGAATGTAGATAATGTAAAATCTCAAATGCGAAAAGGAATGTTGGAATATTGCATCCTGTTGTTACTTCATCGGGAACCTTCGTATGCATCGGATATTATCCAAAACCTGAAAGAAGCAAAACTGATTGTGGTGGAAGGAACTCTCTATCCGTTGCTTACGCGCTTAAAGAACGATGATTTGCTTTCGTATGAATGGGTGGAATCGACCCAAGGACCTCCTCGAAAGTATTATACCTTGACTCAAAAAGGAGAAGAATTCCTGACAGGGCTGGAAACGGCTTGGGATGAACTCTCTGCTACGGTAAATCATTTACGAACCAAACTAATATCTAACAAGAATGAAAAAGACACTGACTGTTAATTTAGGCGGAACCGTTTATCATATAGACGAGGACGCATACGTTTTACTTGATAACTACTTAAACAATCTTCGCTATCATTTCCGTAAAGAAGCGGGAGCCGATGAGATTGTGCGCGATATGGAAAACCGTATTTCCGAGTTATTTAATGAATATATCCGCGAAGGGATACAAGTTATCACTATCGAACAAGTGGAAGCTGTAATAGCCCGGATGGGAAAGCCGGAGGAATTGAATACGGAAGGAGAAGAAGAGCGGACAGAAAAGGAAACAGAAGAACCAGCATACGGATCTGTCAAACGTTTGTTCCGTAATCCGGATGACCGTATCTTGGGTGGTGTAGTTTCAGGTCTTGCGGCTTATTTCGGATGCGATCCTACGCCTTTACGCATCTTGTTGTTGGTGGCAGGCTTTATTTTGTTGAGCTTTGGAGGTTTCTTTCCGTTGATGCTGGCATATATTATCTTGTGGATTATTGTCCCGTTGGCACGTACGGCTACCGAAAAACTTCAGATGCAAGGGAAGCCTATTAATATGGAAAACATTGGCAAGACGGTAACCGACGGTTTTGAACGGGAAGGTGAAAAAGAACGTTCGGCAGAACCTCGTTCTTTACTTGCCCGTTTCTTCGATGGACTGGTGCAGGTGGCTGGTTTTATTATTAAGTTTGTGTTGGTGCTCCTTGCTATTTGTTGCATACCTGCCCTAATGTTAGGGTTGATTATTGCATTTGCCTTGTTTATGGCTGCCACAGGTATATTAGCAAGTACACCTGCGATTTTATATTATGCTTTACCGGAAATTGATTGGAATTTGCTTGGTACGGCTCCTGTATCGGTAATAGGTTTGTCTATTTGTGCGTTATTGGTGGTGGGCATTCCTATTTGGGGATTTCTTCAATTACTCCTTCAAAGCTTTAAAGTTTGGCGTCCTATGTCGACAGGTGTGAAAATAACATTAATTCTTTTGTGGTTATTTGCGGTGGCTATAGGTACTTTTTTCCTTTTTCAATTGCCTTTTTTGATTGATTCAATGTATTGGGCTTAACATTGCTTTTTAGTTCTTTCCATATACAATATGCTGGGACGTCTTCTCTCTTCGTCTCGGCATATTTATTGCTAATTTTGATTGTTATGAAAAATAAGGCAGATTGATACTTAAAAAAGTAAATTTGTACTATCTTTGTACACAAGACAAATAAAACGTTAATCGTATGACAAAGAAAATATTGTTGCTGGGTTCCGGCGAGTTAGGAAAAGAGTTTGTGATAGCTGCCCAACGTTTGGGTCAGTATGTCATTGCGTGTGATTCGTATGCAGGTGCTCCTGCCATGCAAGTGGCGGATGCTTGCGAAGTGTTCAATATGTTGGACGGAGACGCCCTCGACCGTGTGGTGGAAAAGTATCATCCCGACATTATTGTGCCCGAGATTGAAGCTATCCGTACCGAACGTTTGTATCATTTGGAGAAAGAAGGTATTCAAGTGGTGCCCAGTGCGCGTGCCGTGAATTTTACGATGAACCGCAAAGCGATACGTGACCTTGCCGCGAAAGAATTGGGACTGAAAACCGCGAAGTATTTCTATGCTAAGTCGTTCGAGGAACTGAAAGAAGCGGCAGAGCAAATCGGTTTCCCTTGTGTCATCAAACCGTTGATGTCTTCATCGGGCAAAGGCCAGTCGGTGGCAAAAGGTCCCGAAGACTTGGAACATGCTTGGCACTACGGTTGCGAAGGAAGCCGGGGGGATATCAAGGAATTGATTATCGAAGAGTTCATCCAGTTTGATAGTGAAATCACCTTGCTTACGGTGACGCAGAAGAACGGTCCCACTTTGTTCTGCCCGCCTATTGGACATGTACAAAAAGGAGGAGACTATCGCGAAAGCTTCCAGCCCGCACACATCGCTCCTGAACATCTTGCCGAAGCGCAATGCATGGCGGCAAAGGTGACCGAAGCCTTGACGGGTTACGGGATTTGGGGTGTAGAGTTCTTCCTTAGCCATGAAAACGGCGTGTATTTCTCCGAACTTTCTCCGCGTCCGCATGATACAGGTATGGTGACTTTAGCGAATACGCAAAACCTGAACGAGTTCGAATTGCATCTGTATGCCGTGTTAGGTCTTCCCATTCCGGGCATTACGCAAGAACATATCGGTGCCAGTGCCGTGATTCTTTCTCCTATAGCTAGCAAAGAGGCTCCGCATTATCGGGGCGAGGAATTGGTTTGCTCGCAACCTAACACATATCTGCGCATCTTCGGCAAGCCGTTTACGAAATTGAACCGACGTATGGGGGTAGTAGTTTGCTACGACAAGACGGACGGCGACCTTGATGCGTTGCGCGATAAGTGCAAGGCGTTGGCGTCAAAAGTGGAAGTTTATTGATTTTTTTATTGAACGCAGAGACGCAAAAGCGCAAAGAATTATTTTTTAGAGAAGACAAGAGTTCACGGAGAATTGGGCTTCTCTGTGCTTTTGTTCTCTTAATAAAAAACTCTGCGTTTTTGCGTCTTTGCGTTTGTTTTTCTCAAAAACAGCGGAGGCCGATGCTCACGCACCAGCCTCCGCTTTCATTCTCAACTGAATGACAAGTAAAAACAAATGATGCTATAATTTATGCATAGCCATGCATTCCTCCTAAAATGAAGTTGACTCCGAAATAGGTAATCAATACACTTAGGAAAGCGATGACGGCAAACCAATGGAAGAACATCGGACGCCGGAATGCGGGGAGCGATGCAGGGTGCAGGGCTGCTGTATATATTAATAAGGTAATGAGTGCCCATGTCTCTTTCGGGTCCCATCCCCAATAGCGTCCCCATGAAACGTTTGCCCATACGGCACCGATGAAGATGCCGAGAGCCAGGCAGAACACCGCCGGATAAAGGATAATCCGGCTGATGACTTGCAGGCGGACGATGGCATCCTGATAATCCTTTCGGGTATGGCGTAAGACAATCGCCATGATGCCGTTCAGCATGACAAATGCAGTGAGCGAGTAGGCTATCATAATGGTCACCACATGGATGCTCAATAGAGGGGATGCCAGTACAGGCATCAGTTGGGTAATGGGCGGATTGGCTTCTCCTAACATAGCCACTAACAAAGCCAGCCCGCATAACATATAGCCGAAAGCGATAACGGCTTTTAGTTTGCGGTAGAAGAGAAAGGTGAGCAGGGTGACGCAAAACGCCATGAACTGCATCGTTTCATATCCGTTCGAGAGCGGAAGGTGTCCGCTTACAAAACCTCTCAGGCTGATTAAGGTTATCAGATAAAATGATATAATCCCCAATGCGATAAGCGGAAATATATGCAGTTGGGTCTTGCCGTATAGCGGACGGCTTACTCTCCGGCAATAGAAAAGGAACGACAAGAAGCCGATGGTAAGGCAAGCCATTGCCAACGGTTTTGTATAGTCCAAGCGGTTGTATAGTTTTTCCGCATCGAAGCGTGCGTCTGAGGGGAGTACTTCGAGGGCGGTCTTTTGCTGGTATTCCCGAATCTTATCCGTGAGTCCGATGATAGCGGCATCGTCTTTCTTCATCACTTGCTCGCTCAGCAATCCTAAGCTTTTGCGGACGAATAGCCATTGGTCATCAGGTAAGTCTTGAGGCAAGTCATCTACGGGAGCAAACCAGCTTATCCGGTTATGTTCCGTCCGGCATGGATAGATTTTCAGGATACTTCCCGTGGCGGTCATGCTTATCAGATTGAATTTCTCGTTGGCTTCATTCAGCTCACGTTTGTATTTGGTTTCGTTTATTTCTTTGTTATCTTTCAGCTTGTATCCTTCTGTTCCGAAGAAATCATTCAGGGAGGCGTATTGCCCTTTGATGCCTAATGCGTGTTGTATCTCCTTGCTTTTGATGCGGATGACGGGTTCGGCTTTCCAGTCATCGTAATAGAAGAACCAGCCCGTAAACACTTGTTCGGATGTCAGTCCTTTGTAGCTCGTTTTGCCATAGAGTTTCATGGTAAAGTCTTTCGCCAGTGTCTGTAGGGGACAGATGCGGTCGTGATAATAAATGTAGAGGTTGCCTATTTCGGAAGCCGCTTCGCGCGATAAATGTTTGGGGGCTTCGGATGCCATGCCGGGGAGGAATGAAGATAAGGCAATGCATAGTATTGCGGTTTTATTCTGTAACGCAGGATGGGAGAGAAGCCGGCGGAACATGCTGTCTTTTTGAAAGAAGAAACCTAAGATAGAAAGCAAAAGCAAGGCATATCCGGTGTAGGTGATGCCGATTCCCCACGGGTCATAAGATACGGCAAGGGTGGTGCCTCGTCCGTCTTTGTCGTATGCCGATTGGTAGAAGCGATAGTGGCGGTAGGTGAATATCCGGTTCATGGACACTTCTCCTTCCGTTTGAGTTCCGTTATCATCAATCCGAATGCGGCTGGTAAAGTCCATGGGCGCAAAGCTCCCTTTGTAATAGTCGATGCGGAAATCATGCAGTTGCACTTGGAAAGGGAGCGGCTCTTCGCTTGATTCGGAAGTGATGAAAGCCGAAGCCGGCGCATCGTTCATTCGCAAATGGATGCTTCCTTGTTTGCCGCAAAGGCGGGTGGTGAGTGCTCCGCTCAGGATGACCAAAAACGAGATATGGAGCAGGAAGGTGAAGAAGTCCCGTTGTAGTTTCCGGTGGATAAGGTAGGCAAAAGCGCATATTGTCATGATACCCCATATTGTGGTAAAAACCGGAGAGCCGTAGATGACAGACCAAGCCGTATCAGTCCCTTGAATTTTTTCCAAGAAGGTGGCAAGCATCATCATCAAGACGAGCAGCCCTGCGCTTCCGAAAGCAATGCGTTTAATCAGTTTCATTTGTCTTTACGTATTGTGGAGGAAGGTTTACCACAGATTACACAGATTAAAATAATTGACAATAAAAAATCTGTGTAATCTGTGGTGAGAATATTAGATAGAGTCGATGAATTTCACGATAGCGTCACGGTCTTCTTTCGAGAGGTTGCGGAAAGCTTTGATTTGCTCGTAAGCATCGCTCTCGGTGCTGGTTCCATGCCACATGATAGCTTCCAGCGTGGTGCGTGCACGGCAATCGTGCAGACGGTCGGCATATTCGGCTCCGGTGCAACGTTGGTGCAAGCCGCGTCCCCAAAGCGGAGTGGTGCGGCACCAGCCGGTACGGATATCGTTTTGCATGTGCAGCTTGTGCTGTATCATGTCGGTATAGGGCCAAATCTTCTGGTGCGGATAACGGGGCAACTGGTTTGCCTTGTCTCCTGTGAAGAAGCGTGCCGGGTCGCGTATCTCGTCATCGCCTGTAGTCCAGCTCGGCTTGTGGCAATACGTACAGTTCAGTTGTTCGAAGAGTTCCTTTCCGCGGAGCACTTCTTCATCGTCTACATTGCGTGCGGCGGGCACGGCTAATCCACGATGCCATACCATGAGGTCGATGTAGTCTTGGTCGGACACTTCTACGTCCAGTTCTTTCGAAGTCAGGTAGTTGTAGATATTCTGTTGCTCGTCATACGTACCGTCTTCGTTTTGGATGTGCCAGTCGGGATGATTCTTTTCCGGGTCGGCTTGCTCGATGTAAGCACGGAATCCGGCTTGCACATCGGGGTCTTCCGATGAATACTGGGCGTAGGTGCCTGCTGCGTCTAAGTAATGGAAGCGGCGGTCGCTACGTGTAGCATTGGTGATGTTCCAGAAAGCGTTGGCTCCAGCGGCGTCTTGCAACGGACCGCGGCTCAGGGCGTAGGTGTAACGCAATGGGTAAAGTGTACCGTCTCCTCCTTGTGTCGTGTTGGAATATTGTTTTACCCATTCGCCGTTCTTGAAGATGGTTTCGTTCAGTCCGTTCTTCAGATAACCGTCTTTTTCTTCTTGCGCGTATTGCGCTTTCAGGTCTTCATCGGTAATGGCATCCAGCAGGCCGGTACCGTAAATGCCGATAGTCGATTCCAAACGGACTTCGTAGTTGCCTACTTCATATCCTTTGTTGGCTACGTAGATGGCACTCTTCGGTATGCTTACTTCGGGATAACGGAGCTGGTAAGTCTCGCCATCGGGGAACTTGTTGCCCCAGCTATCGGTATATTCGTGCCAAGTCAGTTGGATTTGGGTTTCGTCCAGCGGAGATTTGAAAGGTGCTACGGCTTTGGTTTGAGGCATACCGGCAAGCCAAGATACGTAAGCATCCGTAGCCGGGTCGTAGACAACTAATAGATAACCGTTGCCTATTTGGTTTGTGTTGAAAGTTCCTGTAGGTTGGCTTTGTCCGTGTCCGTATCCCGGATGGCAATGTTGGCAAGAGGTACGGATATAGACCGGACCGAGGCCGTGGCGCATACCGGAGAAGTTGGATGTATAAGGCTTTTCAAAGAATTGTTCTCCTCTGTTGAAGGCGGCGGTCATATCGGCATCGGCATCCACTACGGGAGTGGGGTCTTCGAAAGCCGTAGACGCGGAGTTGAATGTCGTGCCCAATTCTCCGCCCGTATAATACCAGTCAGGGAGTTCTGACGGTTCCGGACTTGGAGACGGATTGTCCGTTTTCACTTCATCATCGCTACAAGCCGTTATCATGCCTATCGACAGGAATGCGGCTAAATAATACTGTTTCTTCATAATCAAAAGTAATATAAAGTTAGTGTGGTTACGGTATGTTTAAAGGACATAGACATTCTTCCGAAGAGGAATGCCTATGCCTTTGTGTTAGCACAAAGTGGATTAATGGTTTGCTTGTAGCAAAGCTTTCACTTCGTCGAAGATATCATTCATTACGTTGCAGGCATCGATAGCGTCTTGGTTAACGGTATCATAATCAGATGCTCCGCACGTATATGCAAACGGTTCACCCATCAACGAAATTTTATCGTATGCATCTTGGATGGCTGCTTTCACACGGTTGTCCAGGTCGGCATCAAGTGTAGCGATATATGTGCTAAGCGTATTCGTTGGCACTTGGATGGTTCCGTCTACCGAAGGAGAACCCTGGTAGGCGTTGCGGATGCTTTGGATATTGCCCAGGAAGTCGCGGATGGAGTTCAGGCTATAAGGCGATTCAATATAGTTCGGGTCGTATTCCATACCTCCCGAAGGAAGTCCTTTACCTGTCGGGTTCCCGATTTTGATATTACCTACTTCGTTTGCGATGTTTTGGATTCCGGCGGTGATGATGTCGTACATCACATCAAGATAGTTTACGTATTCACTGCCTGCGTTGCCTGCATTTTTGATACGTTCACCGAAGTTGATGCCTTTGTCCAATTCGGTATCGGTCAGAATCTGTTGTTTTTCAGCCGTTACATTTTCGGTGCCTGCCCAGCATGCTTCCAATAAGATGCATTGATTACGCAAGTCCGCAGCTAAACCTACTAAATAGTTTAATTCTTCAGTGCTATAGTTCAGGTTATGTGCCACGCTTTTGGAATCAGCTGTAGCATTGCCGTCTGCATTTGTATTTGTCAATTCGAATAAAAGATATTCGATGGCGTGGAATCCTTGTAATGCATATCCTAAATAGTTACCTACGTATACACCTTCATCATCCATTTGTGCCATCTGCGCTGGGTTGTTTAGCAGAGCGTCCATACCGGTCTTATCAAGCGGCCAAGAGTCAATGTGCGGGTCTATATAGTAGTCTCCGGCTGGGCCGAACAGCCAGGCTTCGCTTTTTTCCCAATAATCGCGTGCGGTTTTCCAAGCTTCGCCGGCTGCTTCTACATCTGCGGTAGATAAGGTTCCGTCCGCTTTTTTAGTACGGATGTCGATACACAAACTATGCAGTTGCATGGCTGCATCTGCCATACCTTTATAGGTAGGGATAACAGTCTTGTCTGTATAGTCGGCTATTACATCTTTCAGTGCTTGTTCCTGTGCAGAGAGGGTGCCTGGCTCTTCTTGAGCAACCGGTTCGTCATCACTACAAGCTGTAACATTCATGCCTATCATGGCGGTAAATGCCATGTAGAGCGGGAATTTCAAATACTTTTTCATTGTCTTACTTTTTTAATTGGTGTTTTGTTTGTATATTGTTTTTGATTTTACAAATTGAAGAAACCGGAATAGGCTACTCCTAACGAAACGGCTGGTTCGTTATTGAATTTGCTTTTCAGGATGCCCAATGAATATTCCCCCTTCAATACGATGTCTTTCATCGGGTAATAGTTCACACCGAATGCGATGCGTTGGCGGCCGTATTCTTCATAATCGGTCACGGCATCTTCCGTCGTGTGCATGGAATCATAATACTCATAACGGCCGAAGAGGTAGAATTTGCGTCCCTTTTCTTGTTGTTTCTTGCCGAGCCAGCCGAACAAGTCATAGCCTACTTCTACTCCGGTAGAGATTGCCGATGTGGCTACAGGTCTTTTTTTCGCGGGCGAGTCATTAGAGAAACTTTGGTTGTAACGGGTAATCAATGCTGCGTCTGACAAGTGCCCGTAATCGAAGTTCCCTCGTGCCACCCAGTTATGGTCATTGTAGTGGAAATCGAATGAACCGATTAAGACAGTTCCTTTTACATCGTCGTATATCGCATTGGTCGCTTTCTTCAGTGTGTTGCTGAAGGTGTTGCCTGCATATCCGCTTACAGAGAGGCGGAGTCCTTTTACCGAGTAATTGTCTATGCGGACGGCACCCGCCATGGCATTGGCTATCTTGAACTCGTAAGGACTTCCGGCACCGCCTTTTATCCATTCTTTATCATTGAAGCGGTCCGAGTCAAGCCCAGGGAGTAACATGGCTTCGTACCGCCAGTCTCCTGCACGTCCCCAAATACTTAATCCGGTTTCATGCCATGTGCACGGCATAATGGTGTTCTCACCTTCCGGGCGATATACACCGAAGAACTCCGTAGGAAGATGATGGGCATTGGTCGCTCCGACGGGTACTACCATGTGTCCTAACTTGATGTTGAACTCCGGAAAGAATGATTTTTGAATCCAGAATTGTTCGAGGGCGACTTCTCCTCCGCGTTCAATCTCGCTTTCGTATTCACCACCTTCGTGTTCTTCTATTTCTACGGCGCTTTCCGTACCTCCGTGTTCAAATTCGATTTCCATTCCCATTGACCAGCCTTTGCCGAAATCATATCCTAACATCAAGACAACGTGGGGCAGGTCAAAACGTCCGTGCTTATCGTCTTTATAATCTTCCGGACTATCGTAGCGCAGGTAATTGTCGCTATAAAAGTTCCGGCTATATACGGCTTCTCCATAACCGCCGATGGTGAAGCGCGATTTCTTCTTTTCCTTCTTGGGTGTTTCCGATGCACTCATTACGGATGTTCCCGCTTTGTCTTTACTTGCCTGCTCTGCTTCACCTGTAGCGAAAGCGTGCGGAGCGAGCATCGCCAAGCAGAGCGAGAATAAGAGTTTCGTTGTTTTCATTTCTCTTTATCTTTTGTTGATTTTTAACTACCGCAAAGGTATTGCGCTTCCCGGAGTGCCGCAATACCTACTTTTAGGTAAAAAAAAGATGTTAAATACCTACATGTAGGTAGGGATTCCGTATCTTTGCAGGTGTTTTTTATTTTTAAAGGGAAAGTGACATGGAAGAAGAACATTACCGCCTCGATGGCTTAACCATAAAGGAACATCTGCTCCAATTGGCGGAGCGGGGAAACAAGAAGTTTACCGAAAGCCTGAATCCGGGCGTGGAGCATATATTGGGCATTCGGGTGCCCGACTTGCGCAAATTGGCGGCACGCATTGTCAAAGACGATTGGGAGGCTTATCTCGATACCGCCGATATCTATTACATGGAAGAGCGGATGCTGCAAGGCATGGTGTTGGGCTGCATCCGTCCCGATGCCGATGTCGAAGTCTACCTGCATCGGGTTACTCAGTTTGTGTGGAACATCAATAGTTGGTCGGTGTGCGACACGTTCAAGTTCGGAGGAGGGAAGAAGTTCATCGAGGCGAACAAAGACCGCCTTTGGGAATACCTGAAAACATGGATGCACGCCGAAGGCGAGTACGAAATCCGTTTCGGTGTAGTGATGGCGATGCAGCATTTCATCGATGAAGAACATCTTGACGAACTCTTCTCCCTATACGACGGCATCCGCCACGAAGGCTATTACGTGCGGATGGCGGTGGCATGGGCATTGTCGGTCTGCTTCGTGAAGTTCCCCGAACGGACCTTAGCGTATCTGAAACAAAATTCTTTAGATAAATTTACTTATAATAAGGCGTTGCAAAAGATAACGGAGTCCTATCGGGTAGATGCTGCCACGAAGGAAGTGATACGGGCAATGAAGCGGTAATTTGGATAAGGCAGGCGGCTGCTTTGACGGATGTGGTAAGCTGCATAGTTGGAGCCGTTTAATTGCGTAAAGAGTCCCGTCCAGTCAGGACTGCTGTCCTAACAGGTCAGGATTGCAGTCCTAGTAGGCTCAGGACTGCAGTCCTGGTAGTATGGGACTGAGGGAGGACTCGGATGTCTCGGACTAGGCAGTTATTTGGCTTTGTAGAAGCAATAATATGTTTTCATTTATTCGTGATGATACGGGCTGTTGTTCAGAATGCTCATTGCCCGGTAAAGCTGCTCTGTGAAGATGAGGCGTATCATCTGATGTGAGAAAGTCATTTTTGATAGTGAAATCTTTTCTTGCGCCGCCCCGTATACGGCAGGCGAGAATCCGTAGGGACCACCGATGATGAACACAAGCCGTTTGACCGAGTGCATTTTCCGTTCTATCCATGCGGCGAACTCTATGGAACGGAATTCTTTGCCATGCTCGTCAAGTAATACGGGTACATCACCCGGCTGGAGGGCTTTCAGGATCAGTTCGCCTTCTTTTTCTTTTTGCTGCTCTTCGCTGAGGCTTTTGGTGTTTTTAAGTTCGGGGATGACTTCGATGTCGAACGGGATGTAATGCTTTATGCGCTGTGTGTAATCGTTGATAGCGGCGATGTAGTGTTTTTCTACCGTCTTGCCTACTACTAATAGGGTAAATTTCATATTCGTTAATCGGGTTTTAAATGTTTCCTTTTGCAAAGGTATGAATAAATCCGTACCTTTGCCGCAAAATGAACATATAAATAAAATAAGGTATTATGGATGAAAAAATAGTTAAGGACTTAATCGACCGTTTGATTGATTTGTCGTTCGCGGAAGATATAGGTGATGGCGACCACACCACTTTGTCGTGTATCCCCGCTGATGCAATGGGAAAATCGAAGTTATTGATTAAAGAAGAAGGTATTCTGGCAGGCATTGAAGTGGCAAAGGAAGTGTTCCGCCGTTTTGACCCGACTTTGCAGGTAGAAGTGTTTATGAATGACGGTACGCATGTGAAACCGGGAGATGTGCCGATGGTGGTATCGGGTAAGGTGCAGTCGCTTTTGCAGACCGAACGCCTGATGCTGAACATCATGCAGCGCATGAGTGGCATCGCTACGATGACCCATAAGTATGTAGAACGTCTGCAAGGTACGAAAACCCGTGTATTGGATACACGCAAGACCACTCCGGGTATGCGTATCTTGGAAAAAATGGCGGTAAAGATTGGCGGAGGAGTGAATCACCGTATCGGTCTGTTCGATATGATTTTGTTGAAAGACAATCATGTGGATTTTGCCGGAGGCATTGATAAAGCCATCCAGCGTGCGAAGGAATATTGCAAGACGAAGGGCAAGGACTTGAAAATAGAAATCGAGGTGCGTAACTTGGACGAATTGCAACAGGTGCTTGATTTGGGTGGTGTAGACCGTATCATGCTAGATAACTTTACGCCCGAAAAAACACGCCAGGCGGTAGAAATGGTAGGCGGACGTTATGAGATAGAATCATCGGGAGGCATTACTTTTGATACACTTCGCGACTATGCTGAATGTGGGGTGGATTTCATTTCGGTGGGAGCGTTGACCCATTCGGTGAAAGGTCTCGACATGAGCTTTAAGGCATGCTGATTGAAGTTCGCCACAGATGACGTGATTTATTAAAATAATGAAGAAAGGAGGGTATCTCAGCATGAAATGATTTAATGAAAGTAAGATTTTTCATTGAGATACCTTCTTGTTAAAAATAGAATTGTTATGAAATGTAACTTGATGATAAGAGGAATGTTGATGATTGCTTTATGTTTTGCTTTTTGCGGAACAGGTAAGGCTCAAGATTGGGAGTCAATTATTTCAGGTGTAGCTAAAGCTGTAACAGAAGGTAAGACGGGTACAGCCACTTCGATAGAAGGTACGTGGAAATACGTCGGTTCGGATTGTAAATTTACCAGTGATAATTTGTTGGCTAAGGCTGGAGGCGAGGTCGCTTCGAAAAAAGTAGAGGAGAAGATGACTGATATTTTGGCTAAGTTGGGATTTACTGAGGGATGTACTTATACATTTAATGCTGACAGTACATATACTTCAACGGTCAAGGGGCGGACTACGCAAGGTACATACACTTATAATGCTGAGACAAAAGAATTGCAGTTGAAAACTCGTTTGGGGATAAAGTTCAATGCGGTTGTTTCACAAAATGTGTTGACGCCGAAGAAAATGAGTTTGCTTTTTAAAGCCGATAAAGTCATGTCTTTGATTCAGACAATTGGGGAAGCATTGGAAAGTAAATCGTCTAATTCAGCATTGAGTACGGCAAATTCTTTGTTGAATGAATACGATGGCTTGCAATTAGGTTTTGCCTTGGAGAAGCAGTAAAGCTTTGGATAGTTAATAGTTGATAGTTAATAGTTAATGTCTATTTTCACTTTTCACTATTAATTGTTAACTATCAACTATCAATTATCAACTAAATAAGATTATTTCTTTTTTCTGTCCGGTTTCAATAAGTGGCGGTGAAATTTCATTTCTGCCCGCTGAATGTCATATATTTTTTTAGAGGAAAGAAATTTTTTGTATTTCCGTACGTATTCTAAGTCAAGTTGGTCGGTAGTGATTCTTGCTTGAATCAATGCTTCTACAATGCTGGCGTATTCTTCTTCGCTCAGGTTTCCTTGTTTCCCTTTTCTTATTTCTTGCCATGCTTCACGGTTATATGCACTTTTTTTGTCTTGCAGTTCGAAATAGAGTGGGAAGAACTCTTTGGCTTCTTGTTGTGTCAGTTTGGCATTTTCAGTAATAAAAGCTTCCTGACGGGCACGGAATTCTTCTTTGCTTAATTTGTTTTTCTGTGCTTGGGCGTATGTGCAAAAGCAGGTGAAAAGAATCAGAATCGAAAATAGTTTTTTCATTGGTTCGTTTTTTTTAGTTATAAATGCTTGCGTCAGCATCTGTCAAATATTGGTATAATTCGTAATCGTCCATCATTGTTTGGTCTACGATGGATTCGATGTATTCATCAGACATATCAGAAAGGTTGCCCATATCGCTTTCTTCCTGTGTTTCACCGATAAAAGTGCGTATGGTAAACATTAGCCCAACAAACATGGCTGCCATATAGACCCATGGCTTTACGCGGTCCCATAGCTTGATTTGGGGAAGCGGTGTGGTTTCTTTTTCGGGCAGTTGGTTCATCAGTTCTTCTGCGAAGTGGTCGAAATACCCTTCGGGTACGGTGAACGGATTTTTTTTCCCGTATTTCTTTTGCAGTTCAAGGTCGTTTCTTTTCATCGTATCATCCTCCTTCCTTTGTTTATTAGATTGAAATTGGGGAATAAGGTTTAATCGTGTTGGCTTAAAAATTCTTCTATTTTTTTCACGGCATGATGATAAGAGGCTTTTAGCGCACCTACGCTGGTGCCTAGGATATCAGACATGTCTTCGTATTTCATTTCCTGAAAATATTTTAGGTTAAACACAATGCGTTGCTTTTCCGGTAAAGTCTGTATGGCTTTTTCAAAAAGCAGTTGAGTCTGGTCTCCATCAAAATAGGGGTCGCTTTCCAATTTGTTGAGGGCTGCCGATTCTGCTTCGTCCAGCGACAACTGGTTGATGGCCCGTTGTTTGTTCAGGAAGTTTAGTGATTCATTCAGGGCGATGCGGTAGAGCCAAGTGGAAAGGCGTGCTTCTCCCCGGAAGTATTCCAGATTGCTCCACGCTTTGATAAATGTATTTTGCAAGAGATCGTTTGTGTCATCGTGAGAAAGTACCATACGTCTGATTTGCCAATACAGTTGCTCACTGTAGTGCCGCACGACTTTACCGAACGCTTCCCGTTGGAGTTGTGGTTCTTGTAACTGACTGATAATTTCTTCCTCGTTATAGTTATTCATAATGGATATGCTTGTATAGATATTTAGATAAAATGAAGTGCTACCGTTTAAATGGGATAAGTTTTTTTAACCTGCCTATATGGTCAGTTGCAGATTCTCTTGTGCCAAGACCGTATGGGGAAATATTTCTTGCGCTTCTAGTAAAAGTTGTTTTTCGTCTTCATATCGTGCGGAAAAATGTCCGATGACCAATCGTTTCACCTGGGCATCGCATGCGATTTGTGCAGCTTGGCGGGCTGTCGAATGTTGTGTTTGTTTGGCACGTACTAAGTCAGAGTCGGCAAATGTCGCTTCATGGTAAAGAAGGTCTGCCCCGTGTATTTGTTCAATGATGCGGGGACAATAGGCTGTATCCGAACAATAGGCGTATATGCGTGGAGGGGCAGAAGGAATAGTTAACCAACTGTTGGGTATAGTTTTCCCTTCTTCTGTAATGAAATCTTCCCCTTCTTTTATACGGTTAATCATCCAGATAGGGATATGATAGAAATCAATCATATCCCTTCGGATGTGGTTAAGAGTCGGTTTCTCACGGAATAAGAATCCGCATGTAGGCATCCGGTGACGCAAAGGGATAGTCTCTACCGAAACCGAACGGTCGTCATAAATGACCATTTGTGCTTTCGGGTCGAACGGATGAAACAAGACTTGATAACTCATTCCTTTGCAGAAATAATCGATTTGGGTTTGCAGCAGATTTACTAAGTCCGGATGGCTATAGATATGCAAGTCGGCGGTACGTTCCAACATGCCGAAAGTGGAAATTAGTCCGATAAGTCCGAAACAATGGTCGCCGTGCAAATGAGAGATAAAGATATGGTTTAGCCGGCTGAATTTCAAGCGAGACCGTCGTAATTGCACTTGTGTCCCTTCGCCGCAATCTATCATAAATAGCTTTTCACGCACATTGACAACTTGTGAAGTGGCTTGGTGCCGCATAGTCGGTAAAGCTGATCCGCATCCCAAAATATGTAATTCGAATTTTTCCATAAATAAATGGGGAATTCTTCATCCTTTCATTTACTATTTGTATTTCTGTAAAAGCCCGTTTGCAACTTCATCTCCTAGGTCTACAGCTTTCTGAAGGTTGGCAATGCCTTTCTCTTTTTCCTTATTCTGAATTTGTGCATAGCCTAACATGCGGTAGGCAGGAGCATTTTCAGCATCCATTTCGACTGCTTGGGTCAAAGCTTTGATTGCTTCGTCCAATTGGTTGACTCTCAAGTGTACGCTTCCTTTTTCCATCCAGAAAACGACATTCTTAGGCTCTAGTTCCACGGCTTTGTTGATGTCATCAATAGCTTGTTTATACATGCGGCATTTTAATTCTGCCTGTGAACGGATGAGGTAAAATTCGGCAGAAGTTTGCCCTAACATGGCATCGTAGAATTCATTATAATCGCTCACCGCTCCGCGATAGTCTTCGCTATCAGCTTTTACTCGTGCTCGCTCATATAAATAAGGTGCAGCGTCTTTTCCATAAGGTTGGGCATAGCGTACGACTGCACTGTCAAGCAAAGCGATGACTTCTTTTTTATCAGTGCCTTCTGTTAGTTCTTTGGCTTTTGCAGCGGCGTAAAAACTTGCGGCAGAAGCCAGATTGGTTTTGTTTACGGTATCGTATGCTGTAAAAGCTTCGGCATATTTTTGCATGGCAAAATAAATATCGCCTTGTGTTTGGTAGTAGATAGGTTCTTGTGCAAATGTCAATGCTTGGTTTATTTCGTTTAAGGCATAGTCGAAATTCCAATTCGCGTAGGGTTCTTTGTCGCCCAAGCTTAATTGATATGAATAAATCAGCTTAGCTATATTATAATGGGCGTCTCCTTTGTCTTCTGCTATATCTACCATTTTTTTCAAATCTTGTTCTGCTAATGCATAGTGGGAATCATCTCCAAAATCGATATAGCATGTGGCGCGGCGCAGATATCCTTCTGTTGTATTGGGATACGAGGCGATAAATTCATTCAACAGTTCCAGGTATTGGTTCCGTTCGTAAACGCTTGAAGCCATATACAGGTAAACCAATGCTTGAGATTCGTCTTCGGGAAGTCCTTTTTTTATACCGATAGAGTTGAGTGCCATATCATTGACAGATAATGCACTGATAGTTAAATCTGTCAGGTAACGGATTCCGATGGCATAACTGTTTTTATTTTCCGGTTCGTTGTTCTTCTGTATCATGCCTACAACTTGTCCTTCTGTATTCATGATGGGGCAGCTTATTGTCTTTTCGCTGGTCTGCATGTTCAAGGTATAGTAATATGACTGTTCGCCGATTGTGTCCACTTTGGCAACGGTTCCGGATTGTCCTTTTGTGTCTTTCTGGGTAGAGTAGGGGACTAAATAGACGGTCTGGCCTACACCGGAAGCTACGGATGCGGGTTGGAGCGCTTCTGCCTTTTTATCGAATTCAGCCTTGAATTTTACTACATCATACATGTCATTGGCTCCCATGATGTATTTTACAGGGAGTTCTTTTCCGTTAGCAGTTACGATAACTGCCCGTTCCGCTCCTTTAAAAAGCGTATAATCGGAAATGGCGGTACCGGTTTCATCGATGTAGAAACCATTTCCTGTATTCAGGATTTGATTGTCTTTCGTATAAGTGATAATGGAAAATACAGCCTTTCTGGCTTTGTCTGCCCATTTAGGAAGCTCTTGTGCAGCAAGAGTGATGAAGGGCATCATGCAAGCTAAAATAGTTATTATTTTTTTCATGTAGGTTGAAGTTTAAGTAGATTATTGTTCGATGTCGGAAGTGAATCCGCGTTGTTCTATGGCTTTATAGATTAAGATTCCTGCTGCTACTGATACGTTCAGGGATTCAATGTTTCCGAAGAGCGGTATTTTGATCCATTCATCGCAGAGGGACAGATGTTCGTAAGGGACTCCTGTATCCTCTGCTCCCATGATGATGCAGGTTGGTGAATGATAGTCGGCTTTTGTATAGTCATAGTCGCCTTTTTCAGTTGCGGCTACGATTTTGAATCCGCTGTCTTTCAAGAAACGGATCGTTTGGGTCAGATTGTTCTCACGGCATACAGGAAGGGTATGCAGGGCACCTGCCGAAGTCTTGATAGCATCGGCATTTACGCTGACACTGTTTTTTGAAGGGATAATAATGGCATCTACACCGGCACATTCGCAGGTACGGGCGATAGCTCCGAAATTGCGAACATCCGTTATTCCGTCCAGCAAGATGAACAAAGGATTCTTGCCTTGTTCGAAGAGGAATGGGACAAGGTCTTCAGTCCGTTGGTAAGTAATGGGTGACACAAATGCCACTACTCCTTGATGATTTTTGCGGGTAATGCGGTCAATGCGTTCTACCGGAACCCGTTGGACTGGGATGAAAGTATGTTTTAATGCAGCAAACAGGTCTTTTGCCAATTCGCTTTGCATATCTTTTTTTATTAATACTTTATCTATTTCTTTTCCGGCTTCAATGGCTTCGATAACGGCTCTTATTCCGAATATCATTTCGTTTTTTTCTATCATAAATCTTTCTTTTTGTATTAATTGGGGTTTTCAAGCAAGGCACGTGCATTGTTCAATGCGGCTTCAGTCAATGTGCTTCCGCTTAGCATGTGGGCTATTTCGTGTATCCGTTCATCGGGGACCAGCTTGCGGATATAGCTGTTTGTGCCTGTTTCTGTATCTTCTTTGTATACTTTATAATGGGTTGTGCCCCGTGCCGCGATTTGTGGCAAATGAGTGATGCTGATGACTTGCCGGTTTTGGCGTCCCATGTCGCGCATAATCAATGCCATTTTTTCGGCTATCGAGCCGGATACACCTGTATCAATTTCATCGAAGATGATAGTCGGCAATTTGACGGCTCCGGCTATCATGGCTTTCAGTGAGAGCATGACACGGGCTATTTCCCCTCCTGAAGCTATGGAGGCTACATTTTGCAATGTCCCGTTCTTGTTGGCTGAGAATAAGAAAGTCACATTGTCCGTGCCGTTGGCATCGGGTTCTTTGCGTTGTTCCATTGCTACGGCAAAACGCACGTTGGGCATACCTAGCGGGACAAGCAGCTTTTTCATTTGTTCTTCGATGTGGCGTGCCGAGTCGGTACGCATACGGGTCAGTGTGGCGGCTTCCTCCAATACCTTATCATATAAGTTGTCTTTCAGGCTACGGAGTTCGGCTATCCGGTCATCATAAGAAGCGATATCGTTCAATTGTTTCCGGTAGTTATTTGCCAAGTCAATCAATGCTTCTATGCTGTCTGCCCGGTGCTTTTGTTGCAGATTATAAATCAGGTTCAGCCGTTGGTTTACATAGTCCAGCCGTTCCGGATTAAATTCCACTTCATCTTCTGCCGAGGATAAATCGTGGGCAATGTCTTTCAGTTCGATATAGCAGCTTTGAAGACGTTCCGTCCATTCAGATGCAGAGGTGTAGACCTTTGAGATGCCTTGCAGTGTTTGGATACATTCTTTGGTTTGTGAAAGAATGCCGTTCGCTTCTGCATTGTCTATCAATTGCCCTGCCCGGTATAGTCCGGCTTTAATGTCTTCGGCATGGCTAAGGGTTTCGGCTTCTTGTTCCAGTCCGTTCTGTTCTCCTTCTTTTAATTCTGCTTCTTCCAGTTGTTCCAGTTGGAAACGCAGATAGTCTTCATCTTGCCTGCTTTTTTCGGCTTGTCCGATTAGCGTATCAAGTTCTTTACATGTGTTTTTATATTGGGTGTAAACTTGTTTATAGGCAGCCAGTTGTTTTTCGTCTTGTGCCAGAATATCCAAAATGTTCAGTTGGAATCCTTCTTTGTTTAAGAGCAGGTTTTGGTGCTGGCTGTGTATGTCTATCAGTTTTTCGCCCAACGCTTTCGTCTGTGCTAACGATGCAGGGCTGTCATTGATGAACGCACGGCTTTTTCCGTTTGCGTATACTTCCCGTCTCAAAATGCATTCTTCCGGGTCGTATTCTAAGTCGAGTTCATTGAAGAAGGCTTCCATGCCGTACGATGCTATTCCGAAACGGGCTTCTACAATGCATTTCGATGCTCCGTTTTTTATGGCTTTTACGTCTGCACGTTGCCCCAATAGCAATCCGATGGCTCCCAGGATAATTGATTTTCCAGCCCCGGTTTCGCCGGTAATGACGGAGAAACCAGGCATGAAATCAATATCCAGTTTGTCGATTAACGCATAATTCTGTATATGAATGGATTGTAACATACGCTTGTCTCTGGTTATGCCATGATTGCGGCAAGTTTGTCAATAATGTCTTTTGCCACTTCTTTCTTGTCTTTCAACGGATAAGGCGTGCATCCCGTTTCATCGACAATCGTTATTTTATTGGTATCGCAACGGAATCCGGCACCTTTGTCATTCAATGAATTTAACACGATAAAGTCGAAATTCTTCCGTTTGCGCTTTTCTTGGGCATGTGCAAGTTCATCATTGGTTTCCAATGCAAAACCTATCAGGCGTTGTTGGGGATGCTTGGCTTGTCCCAAGGCAGCGGCAATATCATGAGTCGGCTTCAACTTAATGGTCAAATCGTCTTTTTCTCGTTTGATTTTATGAGAGGCTACAATTTCTGGTGTAAAATCGGCTACGGCTGCACATAAAATGCCTGCATCGCAATCCGGATAAAACTCCATTGCAGCGCGGTACATTTCTTCCGCACTTTCCACATTGATGCGCCGGATGGCAGGATGTTGCGTCTGGAGGTTGACCGGACCGCTTATCAAGGTCACTTCAGCCCCTCTTTCTGCACAATTCTCGGCTAATGCATATCCCATTTTGCCTGAAGAATAATTGCCGATGAAGCGTACCGGGTCAATCTTTTCATAGGTCGGTCCTGCTGTTATCAGGATTTTCTTGCCTTTCAAGTCTTCTTTTCGGGCAAAGAAATCTTCCAGTACTTCCACTATCTTTTCCGGTTCTTCCATTCTGCCTTTGCCCACCAAGTGGCTTGCCAGTTCGCCCGAAGCCGGTTCGATGATGTGATTGCCATACGAACGGAGGATATCCAAATTGTGTTGGGTAGAGGGATGGGCAAACATGTCCAAGTCCATAGCCGGAGCAACGAATACCGGTGCTTTCATCGACAAGTAGGTCGTGACCAGCATGTTATCGGCTATGCCGTGTGCCATTTTTCCGATAGTGGAAGCCGTGGCAGGAGCGATGAGCATGGCATCTGCCCATAAACCCAAGTCTACGTGGCTATGCCAAGTGCCGTCCCGCTGGGCGAAAAATTCACTGATGACCGGCTTGCTGGTCAGTGCCGACAGGGTGATGGGCGTAATGAATTCTTTTCCGGCAGGGGTGATGACAATTTGCACTTCAGCTCCTTTCTTGATGAGTAAGCGGGTCAGCACCGCCGCTTTATAAGCCGCAATGCTTCCCGTAATGCCTAATACGATTTTCTTGCCTTTCATGTTTTATTTTACCAATCCGCTTTCGCGCAATCTGATTTTAGTCAATACGTTTTTAGTGTTCAGTGTGAAATCACCGTTCATAATCCAGCCGAAATAGCCTTGGTCGCGTTTCAGCACTTCCGCTACCGGCATGCCTTTGTATTTTCCGAAGTTGAATACTTCAGTTCCGTTGTCATCGTAAACGATACGGCCTGCGAAGTCTACATTTTTGCTGTATGTCGAATACTCGGAAAGGAAAGCCACGTCGTTCTGTAACGTGTCCGGATAATGGTCGAGTTGGGCTTTCAGCACTTCGTAAGTAGCCCGTGTGTCGGCTTCTGCAGTATGTGCGTCTTCCAGGTTTTTCCCGCAATAGAACTTATAGGCAGCCGATAGGGTGCGCTGTTCCAGTTTGTGGTAAATCACCTGAACATCAATAAACTTGCGCTTGCTCAAGTCGATGTCTATGCCTGCACGCAAGAATTCTTCCACCAGCACCGGCACATCGAAGCGGTTGGAGTTGAATCCGGCGATGTCTGCCCCTTCGATGGATTTAGCCAGTTCTTTCGCTATTTGCTTGAAAGTGGGGCAGTCTGCTACGTCTTCATCGTGGATGCCATGGATAGCGGTAGAGGCTTCGGGTATGTGCATTTCCGGATTGATGCGCATGGTCTTGCTTTCCTCGTTTCCATTCGGATACACTTTCAGATAGCAGATTTCTACAATGCGGTCGGTATTGATGTTGGTTCCGGTGGTTTCCAAATCGAAGAAAACCAGCGGATTTTTCAAATTCAGTTTCATGTTATTTCTTTTGGTAATGCGAGAACCACGAATGGTTTAACGCTCAATTCTCAATTTTTAATTTTCAATTTTCAATATCTTAGTCGTTCAGCATCATAGGCATCAGCAGCATCAGCAGGTCTTCGTTTTCTTCTTGTTCTTCCGGAACAATGACTCCTGCGCGTGAAGGGTCTGCTAATTCGAGGACAACATTGGTTGCAGAAATGTTATTCAGAATGTCTATCAGGAACGACGACTTGAAACCGATATTCATGGGATTGCCTTCATATTGGCAGATGAGGGTTTCTTCTGCCGAGGTCGAGAAGTCAATGTCTTGTCCGGATATTGTAAGCTGGTTTTCCGACAAGTTCAGCTTAATCAGGCTGCTTGCCTGGGATGAAAATACGGACACACGCCGCAAGGCACTAATCAGTGAAGTGCGGTCGAGGGTGGCTTTATGCGGGTTGTTTTGGGGAATCACCGAATTATAGTTCGGGTAGCGTCCTTCTATCAGCCTGCATATCATTTGGTAGTTTTCCAGTGTGAACATGGCATTCCGGTCATCGAAGCCGATTTGTACATCTCCTTGTTCTTTGGTCAGCAGGTTCTTCAGGAGGTTAGCGGGCTTCTTGGGCAAAATAAAGGCTGCTTTTTCAGTGCCGTGGGCTGCGTAGGTCTTGTTGCGTACCAGTTTATGTCCGTCCGATGCTACCATGGTGATGTCTTCGGGAGTGATATCGAAATAAATACCGTTCATAACCGGACGAAGCTCGTCGTCGGCGGTCGCGAAAATGCATCGGTTCACCCCTCCCAGCAAGGTTTCGGCTGATAGGGTCAGTTGTACGGCATTAGCTCCTAATGCCTGAGGCTGAGGATATTCATCGGCATTCTGCCCCATCAGGTTGTATTGTCCGTTTTGGTATTGGACGGTGATTTCCAGGTTGTCTAAGTTTATTTGGAATGCCAAGGGCTGTTCTGGAATCTCTTTTAACGCTTCCAACAAGGTACGGGATGAAACGGCAAACCGTCCGTCTCCGTCAAATTCGTTTACTTCGATAGAGGTGGAAAGAGTTGTCTCGTTGTCCGAGGCGGTCATGGAAAGTGTGCCGTCGCGCAGCTCCAGCAGGAAGCAGTCGAGGATGGGTAACGAGTTTTTCGAATTGATTACACGGCTGATAGCCTGTAAATGACTGAATAGGCTTGTGCTTGAAACAATAAATTTCATATTGGTATATTTTTATTTTTTATATTTGCAATCGTCAAAAACATTGCCAAAGTTACGAAAAGATTGGCGATGCATCACAAAAAAGAAGCTAAAAAATTAGTTTACTTCTGTAGAAAAGCGTAATTTCGTGACCAAAATTAAAAAAACTATAGATATGGAATTAGCAGGAAAAGTGATTGCCGTACTTCCTCCGAAGAGCGGTACATCAAGAAATGGAAATGAATGGACAGTGCAAGAGTATGTAATCGAAACGCATGACCAATATCCGCGCCGGATGTGTTTCGATGTGTTTGGAGCAGATAAAATACAACAATTCAATATCCAGGTGGGCGAAGAACTGAATGTTTCGTTTGATATTGATGCCCGTGAATGGCAGGGGCGTTGGTTTAATAGTATCCGCGCCTGGAAGGTAGACCGCGTCAGCGCAGACCAGTCGGTCGCTCCCCAACAGCCTCCTTTCCCGCCGGTGAACGCTGCTCCGGCGGCTCCGGTAGATTTCTCTGCTGGCGATGAAAAAGACGACCTTCCTTTCTAAATCTCGGCACTGACAAAAAGGCACATTTGTGCTGACAAAAATGCATACGGCTTCATTGGCTGACGCACTTGGCTTCGTTGGCTGATGAAGCCTGCTTTGTTTGCCATCGAAGCCTGCTTCGTTTAAATAGTTCTAATGCATCGCCTGTTTTTTGCATGTTTTGAAGAAGTTGCTAACTTTGCTACGTTATATATATAAGTAGGGATGTAAAAACATCTAGTTATAATCATTAATTATCCAATTTTATCATGAAAAAGACATTTAGATTTGTGGGGTTAGGGCTGATAGGCTTTTTCCTGTTGTCGTGCAATTCCAAATTGCCGTATCAAGACACCTCTCTTTCGCCAGAGGAGCGTGCCGAAGATTTAGTAGGCAGGCTGACGCTGGAAGAGAAAGTTTCACTTATGCAAAATTCTTCACCGGCGATTCCGAGGCTGGGCATCAAGGCTTACGACTGGTGGAGCGAGGCTCTCCACGGGGTAGGACGTGCCGGACTGGCTACGGTTTTCCCTCAATCCATCGGAATGGCAGCATCGTTCAACGATAGTCTGTTGCTGGAGGTATTTACGGCGGTCAGCGATGAGGCGCGTGCCAAATATGTAGAGTTCGGGAAAGACGGTTCGTCTGAACGGTATCAGGGATTGACTTTCTGGACGCCTAATGTCAATATTTTCCGCGATCCGCGTTGGGGACGCGGGCAAGAGACCTACGGTGAGGACCCTTATCTGAGCAGCCGGATGGGAATCAGCGTCGTGCGTGGATTGCAGGGGCCTGAAGATGAAAAATACGATAAGCTTCATGCATGTGCCAAGCATTTTGCGGTGCATTCGGGACCGGAATGGAATCGTCATATATTTGATGTGGAGAGCGTAGACCCGCGTGACTTGTGGGAAACTTACTTGCCAGCCTTTAAGGCTTTGGTACAGAAGGCGGATGTGAAAGAGGTGATGTGTGCCTACAACCGCTTTGAAGGAGAGCCTTGCTGCGGAAGCACGAAGTTGCTTCAGCAGATTCTCCGCGATGATTGGGGATATGAAGGGATTGTGGTGTCCGATTGTTGGGCAATCAATGACTTTTATACTGAGGGTTATCATCATACCGAGCCGGATGCGGAACATGCTTCGGCTAAGGCGGTAGGAAGTGGTACCGACTTGGAGTGTGGTGAAAGCTATGGTTCGCTGGTAGATGCTGTCAAGCAGGGCTTGATTGATGAAGAGAAAATCAATGTGTCTGTAAAGCGTTTGATGAAAGCCCGTTTTGAGTTGGGCGAAATGGATGAGGACGTTTCGTGGAATGAGATACCTTATAGTGTAGTAGATAGTAAGGAACATCGGGCGTTGGCTTTGAGGATGGCACAGGAAAGCATTGTGTTGTTGAAGAATGCAGGCAATGTGCTTCCGTTGAACAAACAGATGAAAGTGGCATTGGTCGGTCCGAATGCCAATGACAGTATCATGCAATGGGGAAACTATAACGGATTCCCAAGTCAGACTTCTACTTTATTGAAGAGCTTGCAGGCGCAATTCCCCGAAGGACAGTTGATTTATGAGCCTGGGTGTGACCATACTTCTGCTGTGGCATTGCAAAGCTTGTTCCAGCAATGCAGTGCAGACGGGAAGGTTGGGTTTAAGGCTGCTTATTGGAATCAGACTAAGCCGGAAGGTACTCCGGATGTAGAGACTCATGTCGGTACGCCGTTCCGTTTTACCACAGCTGGGGCTATTGTGTTTGCTCCGGGTGTCAATTTGGGCGATTTCTCGGCAGAGTATGAATCTACGTTCCGTCCAGAGAAGAGTGAAGAAGTGGTATTCAGTTTCCAGACCCAAGGCTTTGCCAAATTGTTTGTTGACGGAGAAGAAGTGGCTTCTGCCTTGAATATGAAGAGCAACCGTGTCTATGCATTTCAGGCAGAGGCAGGAAAATCGTATGATATCAAGATACAGTTTGTGGCGACTGAAGGCAATTGTGCTACGCTGAATTTCGATTTCGGGCGTGAAGTGCCGCTTGATTTGCAGGCTTCGGTGGAAAAGGTGAAAGATGCCGATGTGGTTGTATTTGCCGGAGGTATTTCTCCGGGGCTGGAAGGTGAAGAGATGCCGGTCAGCGTACCCGGATTTAAAGGAGGAGACCGTGAGAATATCGAATTGCCTGAAGTGCAAACCCGTTTGCTTTCCGAGTTGAAGAAAGCCGGAAAGAAGATTATATTTGTCAATTTCTCTGGTTCAGCTATGGGGCTGGCTCGCGAAGCAGGAATGTGTGATGCCATTATTCAGGCTTGGTATCCCGGACAGGCTGGAGGTAATGCGGTGGCTTCTGTTCTATTGGGAGATTATAATCCTGCAGGACGTTTGCCGGTTACTTTCTATAAGAGCACCAAGCAATTGCCCGATTTTCTGGATTATTCGATGAAGGGACGTACATACCGCTACATGGATGAGGCTCCGTTATATCCGTTCGGGTATGGATTAAGCTATACGGCGTTCGAATATGGAGAAGCTAAGGCTTCTGCGTTGGAAGTGAAAGAAGGCGAAATTTGTACGTTGACGGTTCCGGTAACAAATGTTGGTGAACGTGACGGAGAAGAAGTGGTACAAGTGTATTTGCGCCGTCCGGGAGATAAGGAAGGGCCAAGCCATGCCTTGCGTGCATTTAAACGTGTGGCTATAAAGAAAGGTGAGACCCGGCAGGTTACTTTCCAATTAGACGATGAAAGTTTTGAATGGTTTGACGAGAATACCAATACGGTTCATCCGCTTTCCGGAGAGTACGAGATTTTGTATGGAGGTTCTTCCGATAGGAAACAATTGAAGGCGGTTAAAGTGAAACGTATCTGAATAGGAAGGACTATGTGATTTAAATTTATAGTGTATAAGTACACAAAGATAAAGGCAGAGGGGCATAGAATGAACCGGAGTAAGGGGAAATGCTCGTCTGCCTTTTATCATATTGTCTGAAAATGACGGCAATAATCTGGTTTTGTTCCTTTTTAGGGTGGAAGATGTTACGGTTTTGTTTCAAGTGTTAATTTGAAAGTAAAGGGCATAAATTGGGGTGATGTCCGATGATTTGGACGATAGTTGACTGTCTATATCAGCTTGTAAGGGAAATATTCGGTAATAAATTGATAGGGAGATGTTTTGTTAACTGCTAATTTTATTAACATAAAGCGGTTAAATCTGCGATAAAAAGCGTATGAAAGTCTTTGTGTTTAAGCAAAAATTGTTATATTTGTTTCTAAATCTTTAATAACACAAAAACAAAGAAGAAACGTATGAGAAAACAGTTGAAACATTTCTTGCTGTTTGCCGTGCTTACGATTTGTTGTACAGCAACGGCGGTAGCTCAGGCTACCCTAAAAGGTACAGTTGTGGATGCGGTCACGAACGAGCCTCTCATCGGGGCGACGGTTGCCGTGAAGGGCACAACTCAAGGTGCGATAACCGATGTAAACGGAGGGTTTACATTGAAAATTTCCAAGTCGGGAGTAACGGTTGTCTTCTCTTATATCGGTTATAAAGAGAAGACGATGGAGATTACTCAAAAAGGAGAAGTCGACTTGGGCGTTGTGGGAATGGACCACGATACGCAGATGTTGCAGGATGTTGTAATTACATCTTCTGTCGCTATCGCCCGCAAAACGCCGGTAGCCGTGTCCAGCGTAAGTATGGACTTCATTGAAGAAAAACTCGGTACGCAGGAATTCCCTGAAATCTTGAAATCTACTCCGGGCGTGCATGCCAACAAGGAAGGCGGAGGTTATGGCGACTCGGAAATCTACATGCGCGGGTTCGGCAACGAAAACATTGCCGTGATGGTGAACGGCGTGCCGATGAACGACATGGAATGGGGAGGTATTTATTGGTCGAACTGGGCTGGATTGACCGATGTGACCCGCACCATGCAGACTCAGCGTGGTTTGGGTGCCTCGAAGGTTTCGGCTCCTTCGGTAGGAGGTACCATTAACATCGTGACCCGCGGGCTGGATAGTGAAAAGGGCGGAACGGTCGCTTATTCGATGGGCAACGACGGCATGAATAAGATGTTGTTCAGCGTTTCTACCGGTGTGTCGAAGAGCGGTTGGGCAATGACGTTGCTTGGTGCACGCACGTGGGGTAACGGATATGTGCAAGGAACTGATTTCGAAGGCTATAATTACTTCCTGAACATCTCGAAGCGTCTGAACGATGCGCACCAGTTGTCGCTTACGGCTTTCGGTGCTCCGCAAAAGCACTACCAGCGTGACGGCGCGTTGACTATCGCCGACTGGCAACGCATGGAGAAGGTATATGGCGTGAAGAATTACAAGTATAATTCCACTTACGGATTCGATAACAACGGGGAGCGTCAGAGCGCGGAATACAACGTATATCACAAGCCGCAAATCAGCTTGAACCACCAGTGGCAAATCGATGAGAAATCATCATTGAGTACCGTGGCATACGTGTCTATCGGACGCGGGTACGGCAATTCGGGACAAGGAAACGAGGACTACGGCTATTCGTACCGTGACTGGAACGGCGCTTATTACGGCGAATTGCAGACCAAGTTCCGCAAGGCGGACGGCACGTTCGACTATGGAGCCATCGAAGACATCAATGCCGCGAGCGAATACGGTTCCATGTTGGTGATGAGCCAGTCGAAGAACTATCATAACTGGTACGGATTGCTCTCGACTTACACCACCAAGTTCGGTGAATACTTCGATTTCTACGGAGGTGTCGACTTCCGTTATTATAAAGGTACGCATACCAATGAAATATCAGACTTGTTCGGCGGGCAATACTTTATGGACTCTACCCGCGGCGATGTGCAGGCGGCTAACAATATTAACGCGGCTAATCCGGCATGGAGATACCAGAAATTAGGCGTGGGCGATGTGGTTTACCGCGACTATGACGGACACGTATTGCAGGAAGGTGCTTTCTTCCAAACTGAATTCAACAAAGACAAGCTTTCGGCTTTCGTAGCCGGTTCGTTGTCGAACACTACGTATTGGCGTTACGACCGCTTCTATTACGACAAGGCTCATGCCAAATCGGACAAAGTCAGCTTCTTAGGCTTTACGGCAAAGGGAGGTGCCAACTACAACATCACCGACAATCACAATGTATTCTTTAATTTAGGTTATATCAGCCGTGCGCCGAAATTCTCTTACGGCGCTTTCATGCAGGCTACTACCAGCCATGCCATTAATAAGGATGCCAAGAACGAAAAAGTCTTGTCGTTCGAGTTGGGTTACGGTTTCCGCAACGAATGGCTGAGCGCGAACCTGAACGCTTATTGGACAAAATGGCTGGACAAGACCATGACCAAGAGCGGCACATTGGATAATCAAATGGAATATTACATGAACATGACCGGTGTAAATGCGTTGCATAAAGGTATTGAATTGGATATGAAAATCACTCCGCTGAGCTGGCTGGAACTGACCGGTATGTTCTCGTTGGGTGATTGGAAATGGGATAGCAATGCTACAGGATATGCATACGATGCGCATGGAAACGCCTTGACCTCGGAAGGAACGACCACTACGGTAGGAGCAGCCGACCATGCCAACGCGAAAATCAACCTGAAAGGCGTGCGCGTGGGAGGTTCGGCACAGACCACCGCGGCTATCGGCGCAACCTTCAAGATAGGCAAATCCATCCGTGTGGGTGCCGACTGGACGTATTACGGACGTAACTATGCTTACTATTCCCTGTCGGGAAGCAACCTGTCATTGGGCAGGGAAGTGTCGGTGCTCGACCCGTGGAAGATTCCTGCGGCAAGCCAGTTCGACCTGAATGCTTCTTACCGCTTCAAGATCGGCAAGCTGAATGCCATTCTTTCCGGAAACGTGAACAACCTGTTGGATTACCAGTATATCTCGAAGGCGTTCAATCCGAACACGCTTTCTTCTTCTACCTTGCAGGAAGCTACAGCCGAGAACATTTACTGCTATTACGCTTTTGGGCGTACGTATAGCTTGAGACTGAGAGTAAACTTCTAACCCCTAAATTAAAGAAACGCAGTATATGAAAAAGATAATACTCATGTCGACCGTATTGCTGGCAGGTTTGTCGGCGTGCGAAGATTACAACGACCAGTTCAATATCGATTATGACATAACCGATATCAAGACAGGTGTCACTATCCAGCTGGCTTCTTCCGATTATGGGACCATTGCCGGAATGGAGGCGAACAAGGAGCTTGCCTTGTCGAAAGACCCGGAAGGGCAATCGTATGTAACGGCTTTGGAAGCTATTGGCGAGAACAAGTATTTTGCCGATGCAACGGAAGCCGAATGGTATTTGCCCGCCTTTATCGATTACAAATATCCCAATGCTGATACAGGCTCGCGCATCTCGGTGCAATATAATATGTACAGAGGCCAGTCGGGTTATCTGGCCGATTTCAAGAAGATTTCGGATTACACACTGACCAATAACGATTACCGTAGCGTATGGAACGGGACTTCTACCGCTACTTATCTGTCTCCCTCTACGCTGAGACAAATCCCGTCGGTACTGGAATCCAGAATGGAAAATCCGCAAGAAGGAGATATGGTAGCCGTGAACTATGCTTACTCGGAGTTCGAGCCCGGTGCGGGAGGCGGTGTCATTCCGGTAGTGTATCAGCAGGTTAATACCTTCGACGGAGAAGCCGGAAATTACGTCATTGCGGCTAAAGCCAACGATGGCAGTTATTATCCGTTCGGCAAGCTGGATGACCCGAGTAAACCTTATGGATATATCTATCCCGATGCGATTACCGTGACCGATGGCATTATTTCTTCGGATAACGGTTCAGAGCAGGTTGTTACGATCGAAGAAGGTTCGGAAGGCTATACGTTGTTGAATAGCTACATGCAGTACATCTACATGGACGAGACACACGATAATTTTAACTTTACGACTTCTTTACCAACGGAAGGCGGAGAATGGTCGTTTGAGTCGAACGGAGACGGCACGTTTAAGCTGAAGAATATCGAAAGGGACAAGACCGTAAAACTGACTCTTTATGACGATTCGTATAGCTACGGAAGCTATGCAGCTTCGCGCTACACGTATGTGGAGGATGCGATGAAGGAAGAAAGCAAATTGTTTGCTGTTAAAAACATTACTGTTCCTGAAGATCTGTCTGCTGTATGGTCTCATGATGCCTCATACGGTTATTATAAAGCGACAGGATATGATGATGCAAATAAGAAAAACTTGGCAGCCGAAAGCTGGTTTGTGTCTTCCGAAATCGACTTGTCGGAAGCGCAGAATCCAGTACTGAACTTTGATTTTGCTTTCAATTTCTTGAATGGGAACAATGCGGCTGATTTCATGCAACTGAAAGTCTCTACTGATTATACCGGTGATGTACAGGCAACTACGTGGACAGATTTAGCTTATGATGGTTCTCGATTTAACCGTTGGGATTTCATCGCTCAAAGCGTAGACCTGGCGCAGTTTGCAGGGAAAAAGATTACCTTGGCATTCGCTTACAAGAGCACTGACCAGTGTGCGCCTACCGCCGAAATCAAGAATCTGGCGATTGTAAACGGACAATACTGGGATGTATGTCTCTTCAAGGAAGTGCCTGAATCGGAAATCGCCGCTCAGATGCTGAAGATGAGCCGTGCATCGGGCGCATACGCCAATACGGCTGCCCTCTATGTCTATCGTGAAGGCGCATGGAGCGAATATGCGAATGAAGACGCGAATGTCGTAGTTGCCGACCCTGCGCTTTATGCGGACTTGGGTGCCGATTATGTATCGAAACCGGCGAATGTATTCCCCATCTATTTGGTTCAGAAGTTCCCGTTCGCAGCTAAGGGCGAGAAGGCGGTTGTGGTTTATCGGACAGATGCCGAGGGCACGATGGCTGTAACGGAATATACGTATGACGCGGGTTGGAGCGCATCGCAGATTTATTCTGCCCGCACCACTACGTTCGAAAAGACCGCCGAGGGTTATGTAGCTATGGCGGGCACATACCTCAATGAAAGTTTGGTTGGCGATGAAGGCGGATTCGTTATCCAAGACATTTCGATGCAAGGCGTAAATTATGTATGGAAGAACGACGCTACGTACGGCTGGAAAGCTTCGGCTTACTATAATAACACGAACTATCCGGCGGAAAGCTGGCTGGTATCTCCTACTGTAGATTTGTCGGAAGCCATGGCTCCGCAATTATCGTTCGAAGAGGCACACCGCTATTTGAATGGTGAAGCGTTGACCGACCACTTCCTGATTAAGATTTCTACCGACTATGTAGACAATGTAGAGTCTTGTACCTGGGAAGACTTGACTTATGATGAAACTCAATGGTCTGACGGACAGACATGGGATTTCTATCCCGTAGGTCCGTATGACTTGAGTGCCTACGTAGGTCAGACTATCCGCATCGCCTTTGTTTACATCAGCAATTCGACGGCTGCTCCTACATGGGAGTTCAAGAATATTGTGGTGAACGAGGCTGAATAAGGTTTTAATTAAATAATAGTATAAAGAAACGCAGATTTTCGCAGATTTACGCAGATTAAATTAATATTTAAATCCGCGTTAATCTGCGTTTTAATTTTACATCTATGAAGCAGATTTTAAGTATTTACATGTTGCTCCTCGGCTGGATGGCTACAGGATGTAGTGACAATGAGGCGATAATTATAGAGAATGAGATCACACAAGAAGGGGCGGTCACACTTGTGTTGAAAGGATATGAAAGTGCATCGGAAGGCTTTTCTATTTGCCAGCCCGAAGGGTTCACTTATCCGTTTTACATTCAAGACCAAACTTTCCATGGCGATACCTATTGGTTCGTGAGGAGTGATGCCGGACGCTTGGATGCTATGCAGGATATTCCGGTGCAGGAAAGCGGTTGGCAACAATCTATCGACATTGAGGAAGAATCCGCTTATTGGGCATGGTGTATGGGTGCCGACCGTTATCGTTTCCTGAAGTTCCGGGTATTGGATATCGAAGGGAATAACGTAACCATCGAATATGTAGAGGAAGATGCTCCGGCAGGAAATTTGAACGCCAATACCGGAGACGCTTATCTCACGGAATACGAAATGCCTTGTTTGAATGATTCGAATGTCTTTGTCGCCCATGATGTTACGGTGGATGGCAAGCAGATATTGAATTATGCCTTGGAATGGAATGCCGCAAAGAGACATGCCAACTGGGTAGCTTTCTCGTTCGATAAAACCACCTCAGCTGATGAAGTATCGCGCACCGATGCGTGGGCGGTAGATCCGGGATTGCCTTCGGACATGCAGACCGAAGAAGCCGACCACAAGAGCGACGGTTTCGATAAAGGACACTTATGCGCTTCGGAAGACCGGGTATATGTAAAGGAAGCAAACGAACAGACCTTCTATTATAGTAATATGTCTCCCCAATTGAATGATTTCAACGGTGGCTTTTGGCGGGAACTGGAAGCACAAGTGCAGGCATGGGGACGCTCTACCGCATCGGGAACGTATGATAAGGTATATGTGGCAAAGGGTGGAACATTGAATGATTTATTAGTGAATTTCACCGGAACAAAGGTGCAAGGCGGTACGCCTACCACCGACGCCAATGGTTTCACGATACACGGATTGGCATGTCCTGCCTCTTATTTCATGGCTATATTGGCTCAAAAAGGAAATGAGTTTCATGCGATAGCTTTCCTCGTTCCGCATCAGGAAGGCTTGGCACGCAATCCGAAAGCCGAAGATTTGCAACGCTATGTGGTATCGGTAGACGAATTGGAACGGAAAACCGGCATTGATTTCTTCTGCAACTTGGATGATGCCGTAGAGAATCAAGTGGAAGCGGAAGCGGTGATAAACGATTGGAAATGGTAATTTTTAATAGAACGCAAAGACGCAAAAACGCAGCGCACCTTTGTCTGCTAAAAAATAAAAACTTTGCGCTTTTGCGTCTCTGCGTTTGAGACTCCTAAAAATATGTATAGAAGAATCGGATTAATGGTGCTTTTAGTCTTACTCGTTGTAGTAGGCAATGCACAAAACAAGAAAGGAAAACTCTACGGAGTGGCGTTTTATAATTTGGAGAATCTATTTGATACCGTTCACGATGAAGGAAAGAACGATTACGAATACTTGCCCGACGGGCGGAATAAATGGGACGAAAAGAAATACCAGTCGAAGTTGGAACATATATCGACGGTATTGAGTCTCTTGGCTACGGATAAGGTGTCCGAAGGGGCAGCGGTAATCGGCATGGCGGAAGTAGAAAACCGCCGGGTGTTGGAAGACTTGCTGAAGCAACCGGCTTTGGCAGGGCGGGGATATCAGATTATCCATTACGAAGGTCCGGACGAGCGGGGCATCGATTGTGCCATGTTCTACAATCCGGAGCTTTATCAAGTGACATCTACCAAATTGGTTCCTTATCAGCTTGCTAATCCTACAGACCGTCCCACACGTGGCTTCTTGATAGCGGATGGGAAAATGGCTGGTGAACGGATTGCCTTTATCGTGAATCATTGGCCCTCACGTGGTGCGGAATCTCCTGCCCGTGAACGTGCCGGAATGCAAGTGCGTGCCTTGAAAGATTCGTTGCAACGCTTGGACTCGAAAATCAAGATTGTCATTATGGGAGATATGAACGATGACCCGATGGACAAAAGCATGGCGGAATCATTAGGCGCGAAACGTTACGCAAAGGATGTGAAAAAGAAAGAATTATATAATCCGTGGTGGAATACGTTAGCCGAAGGAGACGGAACCCTGAAATACCGTGGCAAATGGAATCTTTTCGACCAAATTGTGTTTACAGGGAATTTCTTAAACCGCCGTCCGCGCAAGCTGACTTACGAGAGCCACGAGATATTCAAGCGTGACTATTTGTTTCAGACCGATGGCAAATATGCCGGCTATCCCAACCGTACCCAAGCCGGAGGACGCTGGTTGAACGGATATAGCGACCATCTTCCTACGGTGGTTTATTTCATTAAGCGGTGATTGGATGATATAAACGCAGATTTCCGCAAATTATAATTTAAATATTAATTCAAATCCGCGTTAATCTGCGAAAATCTGCGTTTCTTCATACTTCGCTTAATGTACATTTGATTATACAAAATACCCGGCTTCATAACGAAACCGGGTATTTTTATAAGTAATAAAAGAATGTTTATGCTTCTGCCGGAGCTTCAGTAGCTTCTTCTGCAGGTGCTTCTTCAGCATTTGCAGCGGCTTCTGCTTCAGCTTTAGCTGCAGCTTCAGCGGCTTTCTTATCAGCTACTTTCTTCGCAATTTCTTCGTTTACTTTCTTTTCTGCTTCCAGACGTTCTTTAGCAGCAGCTTTCTTGGCTTCTTCTTCTTTTGCTCTTTGTGCTTCTAAGCCGGCTTGTTTGTTTTCTTTCCAAGCGTTGAAGCGAGCTTCAGCTGTAGCTTCATCGAATGCGCCTTTAGCAACGCCTCCCATCAAGTGTTTCTTCATGTAAACACCTTCGCGAGACAAAATGTTGCGTACAGTGTCTGTAGGTTGTGCACCTACCATAACCCAGTACATTGCACGGTCGAAATTCAAATCTACTGTGGCAGGATTGGTGTTCGGGTTGTAAGTACCCACTTTTTCAATAAATCTACCATCACGTGGTGCTCTTGAATCTGCGATAACGATTGAGTAGAACGCATATCCTTTACGTCCTCTTCTTTGCAATCTGATTTTTGTTGCCATTTTGTTGTTCTTTAATTAATGATTAATGATTTGAATTATGCTAATATCCCGTATTAGCGGGTGCAAAGGTAATGGTTTTTATTTGATTCGCAAAGAATTATTACTTATTTATTTCCCGCAACCATTTTTCCAGTTCGCCGGTCCATTGGCGTTTGTAGATGAAATTGTCGCGGAATCCCCAGCCGTGTCCGCCGATGGGATAGGTGTGCAGGCTGGCAGATACACCATTTTTCACCAATGCCATGTAGTAGTTTACGCTATTGGCTACAGGAACGACACCGTCATCGCTGCTGTGCATGATGAAGGCTTGAGGCGTCTCTGGAGTGACTTGCAATTCGTTCGAATACTTCTGTTCGAGTTCCTTTGATGGATTCTTGCCTAACAGGTTATCGTGCGAGCCCATGTGAGTATAAGTCGGGTCCATAGTGACGACCGGATAGAAAAGGATTTGGAAGTCGGGACGGGTCTCAGCGTCTGTAAAATGGGTGGCGGCTGTACTTGCCAGATGTCCGCCGGCAGAGGCTCCCATGATGCCCAGCTTCCGGATGTTCCATTCTTTGGCGTGCTGGCGCATGATGCGCAAGGCTTGTTGGGCATCGCTCAGGGGCACTTCATTGTTTCCGTTGGGCATGCGGTAGGTCAGGACGGCATACGTGATACCTTGGCTGTTGAACCAGCTTGCCATGTCGTGTCCTTCGTGTGCCATAGCGAGATGTCCGTATCCGCCGCCCGGGCACATGACGATTGCCAATCCGTTGCTTTCTTTAGCGGGATAGACTTCGATGGTCGGTTCTGCCACATAGAGCGGTCCGTTTTCCACTTGCCCGGTCATGCCGTTATCATTGGGCGCGCCGTTTTGCCATAACTTGATTTTGATAGGTTCCTGCGCCGAGAGCAGCGTAGAAACGAAGAGTAAACTCATTAATGCTAACTTTTTCATGGTAAGGTTATTTTGAAATTCTCATACTTGCTTTGACTAAATAGATAATAAGGAGTGCGTATGCAACGAGCGATACCACTTGGCTCATCGGATTTGCCAGCCATGCTTCGTTTACCAGATTGACTCCTCCGAAACGCATTGCGGCACTTACCACTCCCATTAAGGCACCTCCGGCGATGAATCCCGAAGCGAGCAGGGTGCCTTTTTCCCCGCGTGCCGTATTGACGGAAGCGTCTTTGCTGCGGGTGGTGACATACCAGTTAATGGCTCCTCCTACGATGAGCGGAAGGTTCAGTTCCAACGGGATAAACATACCTAAGGCAAAGGCGAGGGCAGGGACTTTAAAATAGGTCAATACCAAAGCCAATACGGCTCCGATGCCATAAAGCAGCCAAGGGGCAGACACACCGTTCATCAACGGGTCGATTACAGCCGCCATGGCATTGGCTTGCGGGGCGGCAAGTGCTCCGGACGAGAATCCGTAAGTCTTGTTCAGAATCATGATGACGCCGCCCACGGTAGCTGCCGACACCAGTGTGCCGAGGAATTTCCACGTCTGTTGCTTGGCGGGAGTGCTTCCCAACCAATAACCGATTTTCAGGTCGGTGATGAATCCTCCAGCCATCGACAATGCCGTACATACCACGCCGCCCATGACCAATGCTGCCACCATGCCGGTTGCCCCTTTCAAGCCTACGGCTACCATGACCACCGATGCCAAAATCAAGGTCATCAAGGTCATGCCCGAAACCGGATTGGTGCCTACAATGGCAATGGCATTCGCCGCTACGGTCGTGAATAAGAACGAGATGCCTGCCACAAGGATAATGGCTACAATGGTGTGGAGCAGGTTGCCTTGCATTACGTCGAAATAGAAGAACAAGGCGATGAGCGCAATCGTGATAATCGAGCCGATAGCGATGATTTTCATTGATAAGTCCTTTTGGGTGCGGACAACGTTGGCTTCCGCCTTTTTCCCGCCCATTTCTTTAGCCGCCAGCCCTACCGCACTCTTGATGATGCCCCACGAGCGGACGATGCCGATGATGCCTGCCATGGCGATGCCTCCGATGCCGATGCTTTTGGCATATTCGGCGAAGATAGTTTCGGGCGACATCGAGCTAACGGTTTGGGTGATAGCCGGATTCCAGGCATTCAGCACTTGGTCGCCCCATAGCAGGGCAATGCCCGGCACGATGATTATCCATACGGCAAGCGAGCCCGCGCAAATGATAGCGGCGTATTTCAGCCCCACGATGTAGCCCAATCCCAACACTGCGGCTCCGGTATTGATTTTGAGCACCAACTTGGCTTTGTCGGCTATCATTTCTCCCCAGCCGCATACGCGGGTAGTGAAATTCTCGTTCCACCAGCCGAAGGTAGCCACGATGAAGTCATACAGCCCTCCGATGAGTCCCGCGAAGAGCAGCGGCTTGGCTTGGCTCCCTCCCTTTTCGCCCGAAATCAATACCTGCGTGCTTGCCGTAGCTTCGGGGAATGGGTATTCGCCGTGCTTTTCGCTCACGAAGTATTTGCGGAACGGAATCAGGAACAGGATGCCCAAGATGCCGCCCAGCAAGGAACTGATGAACATCTGGAAGAAATCGACGGTCATTTCGGGATACTTGTCTTGCAGGATGTAGAGGGCGGGCAGGGTGAATATGGCTCCCGCAACGATGACTCCCGAACAGGCTCCGATAGACTG
The DNA here is from genome assembly GCF_002161765.1 of Bacteroides sp. An322. GTDB lineage: Bacteria > Bacteroidota > Bacteroidia > Bacteroidales > Bacteroidaceae > Phocaeicola > Phocaeicola merdavium. The sequence continues at coordinate 51,182 of NZ_NFIN01000014.1, forward strand.
GATGATGACGTTCTCGCCTAACGCGCTTTTGCGTTTCGCCGCGCCCGACACGCCTACGGCAATGATAGCGATAGGAATGGCGGCTTCGAACACTTGTCCTACTTTCAGCCCTAAGTAAGCCGAGGCGGCAGAGAACAGGATAGCCATGGCGATGCCCCACGTGACCGACCAGGCGTTTACTTCGGGATACTTCTTGTCGGGCGACATCAGCGGATGATACTGCTCGCCCGGCTTCAATGGGCGGAATGCGTTTTCGGGCAATCCCGCCGGGTTTTCTTCTTTTGTTTCTTTCATGTTGCTTCTATTTTTAGTTTTAATTTATCTTTCATGTCCGCAAAGTGCCAGCCGTAGGGGCGTATCGCATACGCCCGAATGCACCAACTTATCCACGCGGATGTTTTCGGGGCGTATGCGATACGCCCCTACAAGTTAACCCAAGGGCTTGCCGGACGTGAATCGCACGCGATTCATCACTTCCGAGGCCTTGTTTGGCATAAATCTCATGCGATTCATCACTTCCGAGGGCTTGTTTGGCATAAATCTCATGCGATTCATCGTTTCCGAGACTTTGCCCGATGTAAATCTCATGCGATTCACCGTTTAACTATTAACTGTTAATGAATATCCCTATTTTACTAAATTAACTGTAGGGGCGTATCGCATACGCCCGAAAACATCCGCGTAGATAATTGGTGTATTCAGGGCGTATGCGATACGCCCCTACATTGGCGATTTGCGGATATTCATTTAACTGTTCATTATTAATTGTTGACTACCTCACAATATACCGCTTCATCCCCTCCGTATAATATACGTCTGTTTTCCCGTCCTCCTTGGTATAGATGAAGTAAGCGTCCAGCTCGGGATGAGCGTCGCAAATGGCTTTGGCGGAGTCCAGCCCAAGGACCATGAACGAGGTGGCGTAGGCATCTGCCGTGGCACAATCCTGAGCTACGACGGTAGCCGAAAGGATGTTGTGCTGGATGGGATAGCCCGTGCGAGGGTCGATGGTATGCGCGTATTTCTTTCCGTCTTTATAGTAGAAATTGCGGTAGTTTCCCGATGTGGCAAGCCCTGCATCCGAAATCTGGAGGATGGTTTGCAGTTCTTGGTTGACGGCGAGCGAGTCATCTATGGGCTTGTTGATGCCGATGCGCCACGGCTGCATTTTCGAGTTCTCGCCCTTCATCACCAGTTCCCCGCCGATGTCTATCATGTAGTTGCGCACGCCTTTCCGGTCGAGCAGCCGTGCCACGCAGTCCACTCCGAATCCTTTGGCTATGGCACTGCAATCCAGCATCGTGCGCGGGTCGCTCTTGATGACTTTTCCGTCTTCAAGGCGTATCTTTTCGAATCCCACGAATTGGCGCAGGCTGTCGATAGTCAATGAATCCACGTTGTCGGCATTTTTGAACCCGAATCCCCAGGCGTTGACCAGCGGGGCTACGGTGATGTCGAACGCGCCATGGGTCTCTTCCGAAATCTGTTTGGCTAAGCGGAAGACGTAGGCGAACAGGGAATCCGCCTGCATGTCGGTGTTGTCATTAATGTGGGTGATGACCGATTGCTTGTTGAAAGGCGAGAGCGAACGGTCTACCTTTTGCAGTTCGGCTTCGATTTCCGTTTTCAGGTTCTCTTTCGATTGGTAAGTGATTTTATACATGGTGCCGAACACCAGCCCTTGGTCGGTTTGGTAAGGGGCTTGTTTGCGTAAGATGAGCACCGTTCCCACGATGAGCAGGAGCAGGAAGGGGATTTGCCATTTCAGTCCGTTTCTATTTGCCATTGTTCTAATTAGTTTATAAATTCGTCAGCTTAAAACGCAGATTCACGCAGATTTTCGCAGATTATTTTTTTTGATAATTAATTAAATCTGCGTGAATCTGCGAAAATCTGCGTTTCCTTATTTCATTTAATTCGATACACATACTTATCATTCTCAATTTTCTAACCGAGCAAGTGTTCGCACAGTATCTTCACTCCGATGCCGATAAGCACCAGCCCGCCGAACAGCTCCATGCGCAGGTTGAACCGTTTCCCGAAGAAGATGCCGATGAGGCTTCCGGTTAACGAAATCAGGAAAGATGCCAGCCCGATAATCAGGAGCGGGGAGAGCAGACGCTCGAAATTGTTGTATCCGGTGAAAGCGAACGAGATGCCTACCGCCAGCGCGTCGATGCTGGTCGCTACGGCGAGGGTGATAATCACTTTCAGCCGGGTAGGGTCGAAGCTGCATTCTTCGCTGTCCTTGAAATATTCGCGTATCATGCGGATGCCCAAAAAGGCGAGCAGCCCGAAGGCAATCCAGTGGTCGTATGCCTCGATGAGGTGGCTGAAACGGCTGGCTCCGAACCATCCTAACAGGGGCATCAACGCTTGGAAGAAGCCGAAGAAGAAAGCCATCGTGAGGAATGTTTTCCAATGGATGCGCCTCAGGATGATTCCGCTGGCAACGGATACCGTGAAGCAGTCAATAGCCAGGCTGACCGCCAACAACCAAATTTCTAACGTGCTCATGTGCTAAAACGGAAGATTGTAAATTAAGTTATAGGTCAGGTTGAAGCTGCTGCTGGCGTTTTTCCCGAATCCGGGCACGTACCAAGGCTGCGAGTTCTCGTGGTTGGTGATGCTCATGCGCATCTTGTAGCGCACCGCCCATCCCATGTGGAAGCCTTTGTATATCTTTACTTTGATGCCTACCACGCCTTCCAGCCAGCTCGCCTTGCTTTTCATGCCTGAGTAGGAGAAAGGCACGGTAGTGCCTCCATAGTTGGGGTCACTCATGTCAGGTCCGCTCACGTCGTAGCTGAACGAGCTCATGCCGTAGCGCAAGCCTACGTACAGATAGCCCGGCAGGTAAGGTTTCAGATAGAATACATTATAGTCCATACCGATGCGGAAATAGGGGGCGGATGTTTTGTAATGCATGTCGTTGGCATCGTTCACCACATCGGTCTTCCCATATCCTATTTCGAGGGTAGGCAAGAAACGGTTTTTCAGATTGCTTTGCAAGATAATCTCGCTGCTCAATATGTCTCCTCCCAACAGATATCCCCCTATACCGGCAATCTCTACACCGACAGAGCTCCCTTGATAAAACGGGGAAGCCTTATAGTCTGCCTTCAGTTGTTCTTTGTCTTTCTTTTGCGCCCATGCCGGAGCGGGAAGCAAGAACAGGAGGCTACTGCTCAACGCCAGAAACAGTGAAATAAATGCGGATATTCTCTTTCTCATTGTTGTCTATATTCGGATTAGTGATAGCAATGGAGTCGAGCCTGTGGTGGGTGTGCCCGACATTGGTAATTTCGTAAAACATCATGGTGCCGCAGTCTAAGTTGGTGAAATAGGGGATATTGCGGTGGTCAATCCGGATGGTATCCCGTCCCACATAGCCGGCATTCAACGCATGATAGACAAAGATAAACTGGGTATAAGCGTCGTAGCTTAAAGGCAGGGTGAAGCTGTTTGCAGCCGTTTCCTGATTGATGAGCGTATCGGATACAAGCGAATCGTTGGCAAGGGTCTGCCCTACGATGGTAATGGTGTCCGAAGTTTGGAACGTCCTTCCGTTTTGGTCTACCAGCGAAAAATGCAGGTACGACAAAGCGTTGGGCGGGCAGTTCTCCACCTCACAACTTGGAATAAGCACCCCTGTCAGCAAGAGGATGCAGAGTAGCACCGGTAGTCTTTTCATCGTTATAATTCTTTTTCAATTTGATATTTATTGCGTTCGGGAGCGTTGCGGGCAATCAGTTCGCCGATGAATCCGGCAAGGAAAAGCTGCGTCCCGATAATCATAGTGGTCAGGGCAAGGTAGAAGTAAGGGCTTTCCGTTACCAGCCGGTACGGATGGCCCGCATACATGTCATACAGCTTGTTGAAACCGATAACACCTGCCGAAATAAGTCCCAAGAGGAACATAATGGTGCCCAAGAATCCGAAGATATGCATAGGCTTGACCCCGAAAGTGGATAAGAACCACAGGGTAATCAAGTCCAGGTATCCGTTGACGAAGCGGTTCAGCCCGAACTTCGTTTTTCCGTATTTCCGTGCTTGGTGGTGCACGACTTTTTCCCCGATTTTGGTAAAGCCCGCGTTTTTGGCAAGGTAAGGGATATACCGGTGCATTTCGCCATATACTTCGATGTTTTTCACTACATCGCGCCGGTATGCCTTCAGCCCGCAATTGAAGTCGTGCAGGTTGTGGATGCCCGATACGGCACGTGCGGTAGCGTTAAACAACTTGGTCGGTATGGTTTTCGAGAGCGGGTCGTAGCGTTTCTGCTTCCAGCCCGAAACTAAGTCATAGCCGTCTTCCGTAATCATCCGGTAGAGTTCCGGAATTTCGTCGGGACTGTCTTGCAGGTCGGCGTCCATGGTGATGACCACATCTCCTTCGGCACGTTCGAACCCGCAATACAATGCCGGAGACTTGCCGTAATTCCGGCGGAACTTGATGCCTTTCACTTCTTTATTTTCTTGGCTTAATTTCTCGATAATCTCCCAAGATTTATCGGTGCTTCCATCGTTTACAAAAATAATTTCATAGCTGAACCCGTGTGCGTTCATGACTCGTTTTATCCAAGCATGCAGTTCGGGCAATGATTCGGCTTCATTATATAAAGGTATTACTACTGATATGTCCATCTGAATAAGTAATTAAAAATTAGGAACTGAGTATTATGGATTAAAAATTATTTTTTGTACCTCATGACCAGCAATCCTGTGGGTAAAGACAGGAGGATGCCATAAAATACGTTTTGCGTGATAAGTTGGAAAGTAAGCTGAATGGGTGTAAGTGCCGCTACCGTGTCGAATGCAATCATTATTTGGTCAATCGAAGTGGCAAGTTCGCCTTGTACCATTGCTTTAGCTTCATTCAGTTGCTGGCGGTACATGTCCATCAGGAATCCTTGGTCGATGAACTGGAAATAGATGTAATGGCCTACCGCCGTCAGCATCGCCGCAAAAATGTACATACATGCCGTAAAAAGAAAAGCGCGGGAGAAAGATATTGTCCCCTCGCAATAGGTATTTCTGAACTTCCGTGCGTACAGGTATCCTAAAATGGGCACAAAAAGCGTGCATAGGATAAAAAAGAGTTGCAACAAGGGTATACTGAAGCCTAATGGGAGAAAGATGAATTTGAACATCCAAAAAATACCCATGTAAGTGCCGAACCTCATTGAAGGTTCTTGAATGGAGACTGGTCTATCTGTTGTCATTATCTTTTTTCTTTAAATATTCGTCTACAAAAGTACGCTTTTTGTCTCTATTTCCTCTATGAAAAGCGGGAAAAATGATGTTTCTTTCAAATTTTCTTCATTTTTTTATCGAAAGGTATTGCAGATTCAAAAAAAACGCTTACCTTTGCACCCGCAATCAAGAAATATCGCGCCGATAGTTCAGGGATTGCAAGATATTTGAAATACGGGTAAGTCCCATACGGCCAGCTCCCTTCGAATCCTCCAGGGCTTGATCGCAGCAAAGGTAGTTGGTTGTAGCGGCGCGATATGGTAAGCTTACCCACCTGCCTCTTTAGCTCAGTTGGCCAGAGCACGTGATTTGTAATCTCGGGGTCGTTGGTTCGAATCCGACAAGAGGCTCGATTCGTAAAGCTGTCTCTCTCTTGAGGGGCGGCTTTTCTTTTTGTATTTACGCCATGTGAAAAATAGTCCTGTCAAAAAGTCTTTTCCCTTCTGCCAAAAATGCATACGGGTTCATCGGCTTACGCATACGGGTTCATCAGCCGATGAATCTAGGTGAGTAGGCTGATGAACCTAGGTGCGTTTTGGGGAGGGGTTGTATTTCTAAGTTAAGGACTTGAAATTATTTTCTGATAATATTCGTGAAGTATTTTCGTTTATTCAAGAATATGAAGTAACTTTGCTCGTGATAAAAACTAAATGAGAAAAGCATGAAAGTAGGATTGTTTATCCCTTGTTACATCAACGCGGTCTATCCCGAAGTGGGGGTGGCTTCGTATAAGCTGCTGAAGAGTCTGGGTGTGGATGTGGATTATCCGCTGGACCAGACTTGTTGCGGGCAGCCGATGGCGAACGCGGGATTTGAAGGAGAAGCCAAGGAACTGGCAAAGCGTTTCGACCGTTTGTTTGAGCGTTACGATTATATCGTAGGCCCTTCGGCGAGTTGTGTGGTGTTCGTGCGCGACCATTATGGGAACCTGCTGGCGGAAGAGTCGCACCGGTGTGCCAGCGAAGGGAAGATTTATGATATTTGCGAGTTTATCCACGATGTGGTGAAGCCTGTTTCGATTGCGGCATCGTTCCCGCATAAGGTCAGCATCCAGAACAGTTGCCACGGTGTGCGCCTGATGCATCTTTCTTCGCCCAGCGAATTGAACATACCTTATTATAATAAGTTGCGCGACTTGTTGTCGCTGGTGAAGGACATCGAGATTGTAGAACCGGAACGTCCGGACGAGTGCTGCGGATTCGGGGGTATGTTTGCCGTAGAAGAGCACGATGTGTCGGGACGCATGGGACGCGACAAGGTACAGCGGCATATCGATACGGGAGCCGAATACATCGTAGGGGCGGACAGTTCGTGCCTGATGCACCAGACGGGCATTATCGAACGTGACCGTCTGCCTATCAAGACCATTCATATTGTTCAAATTTTAGCGGCAGGGTTATGAGTACGAAACATTCGAAAGCAGCCGGAGAGTTCTTGAAGAATAAGGACATGGCGGCATGGCACGATGAAACGTTGTGGATGGTTCGTGCCAAACGGGACAAAATGAGCAAGGAAGTTCCCGAATGGGAGCAGCTGCGCGACGCGGCGTGTGCCTTGAAAATGTATAGCAACAGCCATTTGGACCAATTGTTGCAGGAGTTTGAGAAAAACGCGCTTGCCAATGGGGCATACGTCTATTGGGCAAAAGACGCCGGGGAATATTGCAAGATTATCTATAACATCCTCAACGGGCATCAGGTGAAGCATTTCATCAAGAGCAAGTCGATGCTGGCGGAAGAATGCGGGCTGAACGAGTATTTGGAAGAAAAAGGCATCGAAGTCGTAGAAAGTGACTTGGGAGAGCGCATCCTTCAGTTGATGCATAAGAAACCCAGCCACATTGTGATGCCAGCCATTCATATCAAGAAAGAGGAGATAGGTGAACTCTTTGTACGTGAAATGGGCACCGAGCCGGGCAATAACGACCAAACGTATTTGACCCATGCTGCACGGAAGAACCTGCGCCAGAAGTTCATTCATGCCGAAGCGGCTATGACGGGTGCCAACTTTGCCGTGGCTTCTACGGGTGAATGTGTGGTGTGCACCAACGAAGGCAATGCGGATATGGGCACTTCTCAGCCTAAATTGCAGATTACGGCATTCGGACTGGAAAAAATTGTGCCCGACCGTGAAGCCTTGGGGGTATTCACCCGCTTGTTAGCCCGTTCGGGTACGGGACAACCCATCACTTCGTACACTTCGCATTACCGCAAGCCGCGTAAGGGAGGAGAATTGCATATCATTATTGTAGATAATGGAAGAAGCCAGATTCTTGCCGACCCGGAACACGTGAAGACCTTGAATTGCCTGCGATGTGGGGCGTGCATGAATACGTGTCCGGTGTACCGCCGTTCGGGGGGGTATTCGTACACTTATTTCATTCCCGGACCTATCGGTATCAACCTCGGTATGCTGAAGGCTCCTTTGCATTATTATGATAATGTGTCGGCATGTTCGTTGTGTCATTCTTGCCAGAACGTGTGTCCGGCTAAGGTGGATTTGGCAGACCAGATTTACCGTTGGCGTCAGAAGCTGGACGGCTTGGGTGTGGCGAGCTGCGAGAAGAAACTGATGTCGGGCGGCATGAAGTTCTTGATGGAACATCCGGAATTGTTTAACTTGGCTTTACGTAAAGCTAAATGGGTGAATGCTTTTCCCCGCTGGATGGTATACAACGGCTTGAATGACTGGGGCAAAGAGCACGAGATGCCCACATTCGCCAAAGAAAGTTTTAACGAGATGTGGAAGAAAGGAAAGATAAATGAGTAGTAGAGAAGACATATTGCAGAATATCCGCCGCAATACGCGGGTACGCTATGAGCGTCCCGACTTGACGGAACTGGAAGAGAATGCCTTGACTTATCCGGATAAGGTAACCCAGTTTTGCGCTATCATGAAGCAAATGGGAGGTGAGGCGGTAGTGCTGACTTCGGAAGACGATATCAACGAAGTAATAAAGAGCCGTTACCCGAATGCCAAACGGGTAGCTTCGAATATGAAGGAAGTGGCAACGGGTGAGAAAATCCAACTGATAACGTGTGCCACTTTTCATCCTGATGATGTGGCAAGTCCTGCAGAGTTGGACGGTACAGACCTTGCGGTTGTAGACGGACGCATCGGCGTATGCGAGAACGGGGCGGTATGGCTGCAGCAGGATGTAGAGCAGCGTGCGGTGTATTTTATATCCGAAGCCTTGGTTATCTTGCTTGACCGGAAGAACCTAGTGAATAACATGCATGAGGCTTACAAGCGTATCGACACAGGTGAGTATGGTTATGGAGTGTTCGTTTCTGGACCGTCGAAGACCGCAGATATTGAACAGGCTTTGGTGATGGGAGCGCATGGCCCGCGCAGCGTGACGGTTATTCTTTTGTAGTTAATAGTTAATAATTAACAGTTAATAGTGGAATGATTGACATCGTTCTCCTCCACTATTAACTGTTAATTATTAACTATTAACTATTTGCCTCTTCTTCCGCCGCCATCATCGACTTGTGGTGTTTCAACACTTCGGCATCGATGTAGAACACAGTTTCTTCGGCGAGGTTGTTGATGTGGTCGCCCGCACGTTCCAATTTGCGGAAGATGCCCGCTATTTCCAGGCACAACTTGATTTCTTCAGGATGTTCGTGAGCGTATGTTGCTAAGGTTTCGATGGCATTCTTGTTCAGGATGTCCAGTGTTTCGTCTTTGTCGAAAATAGATTTGGCAAGGCTGATGTCTTGTTTCTGCAATGCGTCGTAAGTGGTGCTGAGCATGTGCAACACCATGTCGAACATATCTTCCAATTGCAGTTCAGCAAATAAAGCTTTGTTTTCGGGCTTCAGTTCGGTGCGGATAACGAAGCGCGCGATGCTGTCTGCATAGTCGCCAATACGTTCCAGGTTGGTGTTGATTTTCAGCATGGCGAGTGCGAAGCGCAGGTCTACGGCTACCGGATTATAGAGAGCGATGAAGTCTTCGATGTCGCTGTCGATGCGTAGTTCGAAGGCGTTGACACGCTTTTCGCGCAAGATGACTTTGTCGGCAAGTTCCATATCGACGTTTAATACGGATTTATAGGCATTTTCCAATTGCTGGTAAACTAACTGCCACATATCGTTTACTTCTGTCTTGATGTTGAGAAGTTCGTTTTCTACAAATTTTACCATGTTCGTTTTTAATTATGGGTTAAAGTTAATGATAAAAACGCAGATTATCGCAGATTAACGCGGATTATTCTTTCGCAGAGGATTAATTTTGATTTGTAATCTGCGAAAATCTGTGTTAATCTGCGTTTCTCCATATTATTATATACAAGTTTATCCGAAACGCCCCGTGATGTAATTCTGAGTTGCTTCCTTGTCGGGGCTGGTGAAGATTTTCTTTGTTTCACCGTATTCCACCATTTCGCCCATATAGAAGAAAGCGGTCTTGTTGCTCACACGGGCAGCTTGCTGCATGCTGTGGGTCACGATGACTACCGTGGTCTGCGAGCTCAGTTCGCAAATCAACTCCTCGATTTTCGAAGTCGAGATAGGGTCGAGTGCCGAAGCGGGTTCGTCCATCAGCAAGACCGAAGGTTCTACCGCCATGGCGCGAGCGATACACAGACGTTGCTGTTGTCCGCCGGAGAGGTCGTAAGCCGAGGCTTTCAGCTTGTCTTTTACTTCGTTCCATAAAGCGGCGCCTTTCAGTGCAGTTTCCACACGTTCGGTGATGAAGTCTTTGTCTTTAATTCCGTTTACTCGTAAGCCGTATGCTACATTTTCGAAGATACTTTTCGGAAACGGGTTAGGGCGTTGGAACACCATGCCCACATTCTTACGTAAGATGTCTACATTGACCGACGGGTCGTAAATGTTCCGTCCATCAATGTCTATTTCTCCTGTCAGCCGGGTGCCCGGAATCAAATCGTTCATGCGGTTGAACAAGCGCAGGAAAGTTGATTTACCACATCCGGAAGGACCGATAAAAGCTACTACCTCATTGTTGGGGATAGTAATATTGATGTTCTTCAGCGCATGGAAGTCGCCGTAATAGAAATCTACGTTTTTAGCTTCAATCTTATTCATACAGATGACGATAATGTGTTATTTTGATTTTAGTTTGTTCTCGAAATATTTACGGATGTAATTAGCCAGCAGATTCATAATCAATACGATGACTATCAGTACAAAAGCTGTGCCGTAAGCGATAGGGGTTTGTGCTTCGATGTTGGTACCGCTGGTGGCAATTACATACAAGTGATAAGGCAGTGCCATACATTGGTCGAAGACGCTTGACGGCAATTTCGGTAAGAAGTAGGCTGCACACGTAAAGAGGATAGGAGCTGTTTCGCCCGACACACGTCCCAATGAAAGGATTAATCCCGTGATGATGCGGGGCATCGCCATCGGCAGCAACACTTTCCAAATGGTCTGTGCCTTGGTGGCTCCCAGTGCCAGACTTCCTTCCCGATAGCTGGTAGGGATGTCTTTAAACGCTTCTTCGGTAGTACGGATGACAATCGGCAATGCCAACAGACCCAACGTGAGCGATCCGGCAATGATGCTGTCGCCGAAATCCAGGTAATTGACGAAGAACGCCATACCGAACAGACCGAATACGATAGACGGGATACCTGCCAGGTTATTGGTCATGGTACGGATGAAGTTTACCAATTTTCCTTTCGGTGCATATTCGTTCATGTAGATGCCGCTCATTACGCCTACAGGGAAAGAGAACAAAGCACTTCCTATCATCAAGTAAAATGTACCCACAATGGCGGGCCAGATACCTCCCTTGGTCATGCCATCGGTAGGCGCTTGGGTAAGGAAATCCCAGTTAATGACGCTGATGCCTTTTACAATAATGAATCCTAGAATGTAAAATAACAGTAACGCAATGAAATAACTGAGTATGCGGAAGCAAATGAACATTCCTTTCTGAATGCCCTTTTTATGCTTCATGTAAGAAGGGTCGATTTCAACAGCCATAACTTATTTCTTGAATTTATTGCGTGAAGATACGATTTCTACGCAAGAGTTAATAATTAAAGTGATGAAAAAGAGGATGACACCTAATAAAAAGAGCGATTGATAATGCGCGCCTCCTGCAGGAGCTTCGCCTAATTCAGCTGCAATAGTTGCCGGAATGGTCCGCAAAGGTTCCAAAATGCTGTGAGGCATGACTGCTGCATTACCCGTCACCATCAGTACAGCCATGGTCTCGCCGATAGCACGTCCGATGCCAAGTACAATACCTGAAGTAATACCGGATATGGAAAAGGGAATCACTACTTTGTAAATGGTTTGCCATTGGGTCGCTCCTAAAGCCAGACTGGCTTCGCGCATATTTCGCGGACAACTGCGCATAGCATCTTCTGCTACAGTAATAATGGTAGGCAATGCCATGATAGCCAGTACCAGACTACCTGCCAAGCCTGATTCACCTACGGGCAGATTGAATGTCTGTTGAAGGAATGGAACGATGACTGCCAACCCGAAGAAACCGTAGACTACTGAAGGAATGCCGTTCAGCAATTCGATAATCGGTTTCAGGAACTTACGGGTCTTTTCGTTCGCCACTTCGGCTAAATAAATGGAAATTGCCAATCCGAAGGGCAAGGCGATGAGGATAGCGAAGAAGCTGACCCATAATGTACCGCTTATCAGTGGAAGAATACCGAAGATAGGGGAAGGGGTTGCTGTCGGGAACCATTCGTTGCCTAATAAAACATCTTTTGCTGGAATGTTTTGGTCTTCAATATAGCGAATGTTTTTTTGACCTTCTATCAGCACATCGGGAACGTATGCGACAATGCCTGGAGTTTGGTAAATCTGTTCGGCAATTTTAGCGCCGGCAAATTCGTATTCCGCTCCTAATTCTTCTTCCGTGTAATGCTTGTCAAGGTCTTCCAAGCGGAATACGGTGATGGGCATATCCTTTCCGCCCACTTCTTTCCAGTTGGTGATTTCCTCATCGAAGATGTTCTTGATTTGCTGTGCACTCAGCTTTTTTACATCGTTTTCCTTGTTGAGTGCCAAGACATATCCGTCTTCTACGATGGGATTGTTGAAGAGGCCTACCGCTTCCTTGAACAGGAAGCCGATAATCAGCAGGATGACCACGCTGGTGGTAAACCCGCTCACGGTAAGTATATACCGTGCGATGTTATCAATCAATCTTTTCATATTCTATATACCTTATTATATATACCTATGTTATGTGTTATGGTTAGCGGGGAATGAATCCCAAGTCTAATGTCTTGGCTTGTCCTTCTTCTGAAGTGGTAAAGTTGAGGAAAGGCATGACGTTCTTTTCGTTTGATTTGTCGTAGTAATAATACAACGGACGGACAATGGGGTATTCTTTCCGGGTTGCGCTTTCTACCGAAGGGTAGACATAATGTTTGCCTTGGTCGTAGGATACGGCAATTGCTTTTACGTATGGATTCAGGTAAGCCAAGCCTACATAGCCGATGGCGCCTTTGGTCTGGCGTACCGACTGGATGATGGCACCCGTGGCGGGCATAGAAAGTACACTGCTCATGTAATTCTTGTTATGCAGAACGCTTTCTTTGAAAAACTCGTATGTACCTGAAGACGTTTCGCGTGAATAAACTACGATACGTGCATCTTCGCCTCCCACTTCTTTCCAATTGGTGATTTTACCGCGGAAGATGTCTTCCAACTGTTCACGGGTGAGCTGTTTCACGGGATTTTGAGGATTGACAATAACAGCTAGTGCATCGTAAGCTACGATGTATTCGCAAGGTTCATGCTTAGCCTGTTTCATCTTCATTTTCTCGCTGAACTTGATTTTTCTAGATGCCATTGCCAAGTCGGTTGTTCCGTCGAGCAAGGCTGAAATTCCTACACCGCTACCTCCTCCCGTTACAGTTACTGTAGCAGAGGGATTCTTTTTCATATACATTTCCGATAATTCTTGAGTGAGAGGAAGTACGGTGTCGCTTCCTTTGATGCGTTGTGCCATCAGCATGTCCGGCAGACATGTGCAGCATGCTAATAAGAAAAAAGAAACATATTTCTTCATACGCCGTTAATATTCAGTTTTTTGATTGCTAAAATTTAACGGTTCAAAGGTACAATGATTTTCTCGAAAGGGGTGTTACAAACTTGTTACATAGCTAAGTCATTTCAATGAATGTTTGATCAGTCTTTGAATAATTGTATTTTTGCTCCGAAGGAGAATCGGAGGATATCTTTCATTTTCAGGCTGCTGTTTGTTATTTTGCTAATAATATAAAGTTCGCAACTGCTTATTTCATAGAATAAGCTGATATGTTTGATGAGATTGTTATCCAAATTCAAATTGATACGTTGTCCGATGAAAATATACGGACGTAGTTTGGTGCTGAAATTGTAGTATCGGTTCGGATAACGTCCTGGTTCTTGTTTCCAAAATTCTTCTCCAGCTATGGTAGTGACGTATAATCCGCAATAGAATGGTTCCAAAGCCCAATGCTCATCAAAGCTCATGCTCCAAGGGATATAGTTTTGCTTGACAGTAAAGGTCAGTCGGAACTTATCCGCATATTTGGAAGGTAAGAATCCGACTAGAAAGTCGGTTTCCCATTGCCTGCGTTTCCCATAATCCCATCCTATTCCGAAGGCGGACACTCCCATTCCGCCGGCATATTGGTATTTGACGTGTGTGGGGCGCAACCGTTCCCAGCCTTCGTATTTCTGATGTATTCGTTTATCCCATTTCCGTGGGAGAACTGCTTCAAGTGAATCAGTCGGATTGGCAATAACAGGTGTGAAGGCAATAGAAAATAACAGAATTGCTAATATATTAATAAGGTATTGTTTCATAAGTGTAAGAGTCTGGGGTGAAAATAAAATGAAGCAAAGTACGTTTTTTGATGCAGGGGGCTGTATAATAAAATATGCCGTCTTCAAAAATGTCTTCTACAGCAAGGCTATGCGTATGTCCAGCCAAGCAGAATTGCAGAGAAGGGTACTCATCTATATAATGTTGGAACACACGGGCGATGTTATTATTGAATTGTTCTGTATAAGGTGCGGCATGCATGGCTACGATAGTCCGGGCTATTCCTGCGGGCAAGTTGCTTAAATCATTTTCAATATAGGCAAAGTCGGGCACAGCTTCTGAATAATCAAATTCCAGTGCATTGGTGTTCAGGCATACAAAATGGGTGTTTCCGGCATGGAACGAGAAGTTCTCATCTCCGAAAATGATTCTGAAAACGTCTTGTCCGGTAGCTAGGCAATCGTGATTTCCTAATAAACATACATAAGGGACATCCAACTTGTTTAAGATGTCGCGTTGTAATTCGAATTCTAATTTCAGCCCGAAATCGGAAAGGTCTCCGGTATGAATGACAAAATCTACATTTTCCATTTGGTTAATGGCATATACGGCATCTTCTGTTTCATCATACCAGCGTTGTGTATCACTGATGAATACAAAAGAAAATGCGTCTTTTCCTTGCAATGCTGATTCAATCCTTTTGATATTTTTAGCATTGATTCCAGTTTCTCCGTCAATATCCAAGTCGTATGGATGAAATTCTATCATGTCACATCCCGTCAGTATCCCTAAAGGAAGAATAGACAGACATAACTGAAAGTATTTGGAATATTTTTTCAGTTTGTTAGTTAGATACATAGTTTGCAATGTGTTTAGTGGTTTTAGCAAAGATTGCTAAAAAAGTTCACATGCGTTTTATTTGTATTACAGAAAAACTGTTCTAAATTGCTGATAGCTTTTATTTAGACCAGTAAATAGGGTAAATCGGCAATTATTCTGTCGTAAATTTATATGCTGTATGGCTTTGGAATATATCTCCGGGATATAAGACAGTGGAGGGGAATTGCGGGTTATTGGGACTGTCCTGGAAATGGCAAGTCTCAAAACATACAGCTGCACGGAAAGGATAATAAATGTTTTGTTTTCCTTTGACTTTCCCTTTCAGTCCGTTGCCTGTATAGATATGGATAGCAGGTTCAGTAGTATAGATTTCCATTTTTCGTCCGCTTACTTTATCATAAATCCAAGCTGCCGGCTGGGTATCATCTCCGGGATGATTCAATGCCCAGGCATGGTCATAACCGTTTACGATGTTCAGCTGTCCGTAGTTATCATTGATGTGCTCGGATAGCAGATGAGGCTCTCTGAAATCAAGTGGGGTAGAATCTACGGGCCATAGTTCACCCGTTACGCATTTGTTCCGGTCGTATGTACTGAAATAATCGGCGTCTACCCACATCGTTTGGTTTTCTATGTTTTGGTTTAAATTGCCCGAGATATTGAAGAAAGAGTGATTGCATAAGTTGAGTACGGTCGGCTTATCGGTTGTTGCTTCATAACGGATGTCTAAAGCATTATCTTCTGTTATGGTATAAGTGACGAACAGATTCAAATTGCCGGGGAAGCCGTTTTCTCCATCAGGCGAAAGGTAATTTAATGTAATGGAAGAAGGAGTGGCTTGGGTCACTTTCCACATTCTTGCTCCGAAATTGGGGTCTCCTCCGTGGGCGGTATGTCCCAATAAATGGTTAGCCTGAAGATGATAGGTTTTTCCGTCTAAGGTATATTGTGCGTTTAAGATGCGTCCGATGTATCTGCCTACCGTAGCTCCGTAATTTTGTGATTGGCTTATGTAATCGTGTATATTGGAGAAGCCGCATACCACATCTTCCAATTTCCCATTCCGGTCAGGTGTCATGAGTGCTACTACTCGCGCGCCATAATTGGTAATACAAGCTTCCATGCCGTTCCGGTTGGCTATCTTATATAAGCCGGTCTTTTGCCCTTCCACTTTTTGTCGGAAGTCTTTCGGGTTCAGTCCCGATGCGGTTGTAAACCGATGGTTTCCGCAAGATGCGATTATAAATAGAAGTGTAATGCTGATTATCGAAAGTAAGTAAGTGTGTCTCATAATCTTGATTCTTTTATAGATTCTATCGGAACAAAGTTATAATAATTGGGAATAATATGAAAGCAGAGAAGAATATTTATTTTAGAAATATACGTGTAGATTGAATCTTTTCATTAGTTTTGCAGCGTCATTAATCAAAATGTGTAATGGAAGAAGCAAATGTAAAAAATGTATATGTCGGAGGAAATCGGAAGAACAGCCTGATAAACCAGAAAATGATATGCCGTATTTTAGGTTTCTTGTTGTTTATCGAAGGAATGATGTTATTGGTATGTGCAGGAGTTTCCTTATTTTATCATGAGTCGGATTATATTTATTTTGTCTATTCTACCTTGATAACAGTGGGGGCTGGAGGGCTTTTGGTTTTCTTGGGAAGAAAAGCAGAGAATAAGTTGACACGAAGAGACGGATACTGTATTGTGGCGTTTACGTGGATTCTGTTTTCTGCTTTCGGTATGCTTCCTTTTCTTATTAGCGGGGCGATACCTTCGGTGGCGGATGCTTTTTTTGAAATTGTATCGGGATTCACCACCACCGGTGCTACAATTTTGGATAATATCAAATCGCTTTCGCACGGTATATTGTTCTGGCGCAGTTTCTCGCATTGGATAGGCGGTTTGGGAATTGTATTCTTCACCATAGCCGTATTGCCTATTTTTGGAGTTGGGAATCAGGTGTTGTTCTCTGCAGAGGCAACGGGAGTGACTCACGATAAAATCCATCCTAAAGTCAGCATCATGGCGAAATGGTTGTGGACCGTTTACTTGATTCTGACGGTTTCGGAAACTTTGTTGCTGGTGTGGGGAGGCATGGGTTGGTTTGATGCCGTATGCCATTCGTTCTCTACAACGGCTACAGGAGGATTTTCTACTAAGCAATCGAGTGTGGCATATTGGAATTCTCCTTTTATCGAGTATGTCATTGCTATTTTTATGATGCTTTCCTCACTTAATTTCTCGTTGTATTTCATGTGCCTGAAAGGGAAATTCCGTCATTTATGGAAAGACGATGAAGTGAGAGGATTTTTCATCTCAGTCTTTACCGTAACCCTGATTATTACAGTTTCACTTGTGATTTATAATCATTATGATATAGAAAAAGCCTTTCGGAAAGCGTTATTTCAAGTGGTTACGGTACACAGCTCTACCGGTTTTACAACTGATGATTATAACTATTGGATGCCGTTCACATGGATGCTGATTGTGTATGCGACGGTGGTTGGTGGATGTACCGGTTCTACCAGTGGAGGTATTAAGGTGATGCGTTTGCTTATTCTTTTGCGCAATGCCAAAAACGAATTGGCTCGTCTTATTCATCCGCGTGCCGTATTTCCGGTAAAAATAAACCGTCAAACGGTAGACCCTATGACTATCTCGGCGGTTACGACCTTTACTTTGTTGTTTTTGATATGCGGTTTTGTGGGGTGGATTGCCCTGATGATGATGGGGGTAGAGCTAACCGATGCGTTTGGTGTGGTTTATTCCAGTATGGGTAATGCCGGTGTGGCTTTAGGTAATTACGGACCTGCGTTTTCGTGGAGTGGGCTTCCCGATGGTGCCAAATGGATACTGTCTTTCCTGATGTTATTAGGCCGTTTGGAGTTGTATGCCATTCTGTTGATGTTTGTTCCTAGTTTCTGGCATAACCGTTAGGTAGTTGATAATTGATAGGTTGAGAAGAAGGTGTTTTAGAATGAAATCTCATTTTATGTCACCTTCTTCTCTTTTTTCTGAAAATAGGATCAGCTTATGTAGCGCGTATATTTTTTCATGAATGTTTGGAATGCCGGAATCTTCATTAATCCTTTTTCGAAAAGGAAGATACCTAAGAGGGCACAAAGAATTCCCAATATAACATCAATCAGGTAATGGTGTCCGGAATATACGGCTGTAAACCAAATTCCTGCCATAATGATTGCAAAAGCGATGCGGAGCCAAGTGGCGCATCGTGCTTTCATGGCATAAAATAAAGTGACCACCATATAAGCGGAATGCAAAGACGGTACTGCTGCAAATACATTGGCATTTCGTCCATAAAGTCCATGAAAAATGGTTAAACCTGTCATTTCATCAAAGCGTCCTAGTCCGGCAACATCGCCTGGAGTATTAAGAATAGGCTCAAATCCGTAATTCATGACGTACCAAGGCGGGGCTGCTGGATGAATGTAATACCCGATGAATCCCAAGATGTTGACAAATAAGAAGACTAAAGCAAAATGCAGATATACTTTCCGTTGGCGAGTGAAATACAGTCCTAATCCGAATAGGATAGGAACGGGAACCCAACACAGATAAAAGATTCCTGCCATAAAATCCATAAAAGCACAATAATGGATGTGGAAAAATTCATTCGGGGTTAGAGTCCCTTCTGCGGTAAGAATGCCAAACCAGTCTTTTTCTGTTTCGTATAACCCTTTTATGTCTATGGGATTGACTTCATAATTCGGAACAATACGCATCCAGTCATAAGAAATAGCAAAAACGACGAAAGGCAATAAGGCTATTGCCAATTTGCGTGTAGAAGGCGTAATGAAAAAAAGAAAAGCCAATAAAGCCCCCATGAGCCAATGCTCAGGGCGTATGCCAATAAATAGGGCTGTTACAATCATCCATGCCGCTAAGGCAATGAGGAAAGTCAGGCTTTCTTTGGTTGACGGTAAATTCATACTCCTTATTTATATATAGTAGATAAATTAGTTTCTCATTTTATTTTTCATTAATTGCCGGCGGCTGTATTCGATTCGGGCAAAAGCTGTGACATTCGCAAAGATAGCGATAAAGCCCATAGGTACAATCAGAATCAGCATGGCATCGAATTGTAGGTTTGTTGCACACGTAGCAGTGACGCCACAGATTAATAGCCCTAAACTTGTCAAAACCACGCGCTCTGGGCGTTGCATAAAACCGATTTTGCATTCCAATCCCAATCCTTCGGCACGTGCACGTACATAACTTACCATTAATGAGCCGATAAGTGCTGCAAAAGTAATGACTGCACCGATTAGATACCCATGTCCGATCAGACAAAAACAGATGCCTCCCAATGTGACCAATTCGCTATAACGGTCAAGTACAGAGTCGTACATGGCACCGAACGTAGAAGTCATATTTCCGAGACGTGCTACTTGCCCGTCCATCATGTCGAACAATGAGGAAATAAAAATAATTCCTCCAGCCCATCCGATTAATTTATAAGGGTCTGTGTCTGCATGGATACCTGCATAAACGAGCACACATGCTCCTGCCACATTCCCCAAAAAGCCGATAGTCGTTACCATATTGGGCGTTATTCCTATTTTTATCATACAATGAATAAGCGGGTTGATGATTTTATAGACGAACTGCTGTAGTGCATCCCGCATTTTTTTAGCTTGTTTTTTTACTTCCATGTTGATGTCTGATTTGTTTTATTTTACTTTTTATTTTGTCATTGATTTGAGCATCTTTAAAAACGAATACCCGGTGCAAATTATAATTCCAACATACGGCAACGGTTACCGAAGTTATGATTTTTGAAAGGATAAATGCAGTCGATTCCGAAATGGAAAAACGGTTATGCTGCGCTGTTAAAAATTCAGTCAACAAATACGTGCCCCACAAATTAAGTCCGATACTTCCTATCCACACCAATACATATTTAAATAAGACAAACATCGGGCTGCAGTCTTCGGTATGGAAAGTCCATTTATAATTGATGGCACAATTGACTAATCCTCCCATTATGGAACCGGTCAGTGTAGCATACACATAGTAAATGCCCATTCCTTGGTTTAGCATGATGCTGACCAAGAAATCGGCTATTGTTGCCAATTGGGCAGAAAGTTGTGCACGAATAAACATGAACAACCCTTTGCCTTGGGAGAATATTTGAATCCAATTTTTCACGTAAATGCCAGTCTATAAAGGTAAATAACTATATATCCATAAATGCCGGATAAAATATCGTCTGCCATAATGCCATATCCTTTGGGCAGTTTTTCCATTTTCCGTATGCCTAAGGGTTTCCAAATGTCGAATAGACGGAAAAGCAGGAAAGCAGCCAACATATACCCCCAATGTCCGTTTTCGGGAACAGCAAGTAAGGCTATCCAAGTTCCTACCATTTCGTCGATTACGACTCGGGAAGGGTCTTCCCCCCAATATTTCTCGGATACGCTTGCCGACCAAATTCCTAAGACGGTAAAAAGGATGACCAATATTGCCGTTATCCATTGGATAGTGGCATAATCGGTAAAAGCAGCATATCCCCACCAAATGAGCATAGCCAATAAGGCTCCTGCAGTTCCAGGAGCTATCGGACTATATCCGCTTCCGAATCCGGTAGCTATTAGTTGGTGGAAAAAAGGTATCTTTTTCATATATACATTATAAAAGAGCCTACAAAAGTACGGTTTTTCTTTGAAATGCCTTTTCTAAAAATCTAAATTAATAATGGTTAATACTACATAAAAGTCGGTTTATTTGTCAGTTTTCAGTGGTTTTGATTTGTTAGTAACAAGAAAGTGGTGTAATTTCGCTTCCGTTTTCGAGTTTAAAGTAACGCGTATTGAGATTTTATATGGTGAAACGATTGCTCCTTATAATAGTGATAGGGTGGGTCTGTATCGTAGAAATGGCGGCTCAAATCCATGGAGTCGTTGTGGATGCAACTACAGGTGAGCCTATACCTTATTTAAATGTTTATTATGATGGAAAAGGAGTGGGGACTATTACAGATATGGATGGGAAATATTCGATATCTTACCATCCGGGCTGGACGAAACTTACTTTTTCAATGGTAGGATATGAAACGCAAGAAATTATCGTATCTGCAAAAACGGGTGAACTGAATGTCAGCATGAGCGGGATGGACCAAGTATTAGACGAAGTGATTATACGTCCTAAAAAAGAAAAATATTCCCGCAAGAACAATCCGGCTGTAGAATTGATACGAAAGGTGATTGCATCGAAAAAAAGGACGGATTTGGCTCAAAAAGACTTCTATCGGTATAATAAGTATCAGAAAATAACTTTTGCAAAAAATAATATTACAGCCGATACGTTACGCGAATCGTGGCTGTTTAAGAAATATCCGTTTTTCCGTGACCAGGTAGAGGAATGTGATGTGACGGGGAAAAATATTCTTCCGCTTTCGGTAGATGAGACTGTATCTGAGATTGTTTACCGGAAAAAGCCTCATTCGGAGAAAACGTATATTCGTGGAATTAATTCATCGGGCGTGAACGAATTGTTCAGCACGGGTGAAATGTTGACTACGGTATTGAAAGATGTTTTCCAAGATATAGATATTTATGAAGACCGTTTCCGGTTTTTACAGTATCCTTTCGATAGCCCTATTTCCGAAGCAGGTATCCGTTTTTATAAATTCTATATTATGGATACCATTTATGTAGAGCGCGACCGGTGTTTCCGTTTGTCGTTTGTGCCTAACAATTCGCAAGATTTCGGATTTACAGGAAGTCTTTATGTCTTGGCTGATTCTACTTATCGGGTGAAGCAATGTCAATTGAATCTTCCGAAGAAAACGGATATTAATTTCATAGACAACATGATTATCGAACAGAAATTCGGTGAATTGCCTACGGGTGAATGGACTTTGCTGGAAGATGATATGTTGTGTGAAATGTCATATCTGGAGAAATTGTTAGGCTCATTTCTCGTAAGGCGTACTACGCGCTATTTTGATTTCGATTTTGAACCGTTGCCCGATGATTTGTTCAAGGTGAAAGGCAGAGAGATAAAGGATGTCAATGCGATGATGCGTGATAAGGAATTTTGGGGCAAATACCGACAGGAGGACTTAACGCAATCAGAAAAACGCATGGGAAGTTTTGTGGATGATTTGACCAAAATCAAAGGATTCAAATACATCATGTTTGTCTTAAGGGCTTTCATTGAGAACTTTGTAGAAACCAGTACGCCAGACAGCAAAGTCGATATTGGTCCGATTAATACCATGATTACGACGAATTATATCGATGGATTGCGTTTGCGTGCTTCGGCACAGACCACAGCCAATTTGCATCCGAATTTGTTTTTGAAAGGGTATTATGCATACGGATTCAAAGACCATAAGTCGAAATACATGGGTGAAGTGGAATATTCCTTCGACAAGAAAGAGTATCTTCCCCGTGAATTTCCGAAACATTCGTTGACCTTTACTTATCAGTATGACAATATGTTGCCTTCAGACAAGTTTATCAATACGGATAAGGATAATGTATTTACTTCATTGAAAGTTTGTACGGTAGACCAATACAACTATGAACGTAAGGCGACTATCAAGTATGAACGCGAACGGGAATTCGGGTTCAAGACTACAGCCATTTTGCGTTATGCCAATTATGAGCCTTGCGGGAAATTGTTCTATCGGACTATGGCAGGAGAATCGCAGTTGCAGTCGGCTATTGCTAATGGTTCGATGTCGGGTACAGAATGGATACGCACCCCGTTTAATACACACGACATTACTGTGGCTGAGGCTTCTTTGGCTTTCCGGTATGCGCCGGGCGAGACTTTTGTCAATACCAAGCAACGCCGTTTGCCGGTCAATTTGGATGCTCCGGTCTTTACTCTTCAGCACACGATTGCATTGAAAGGGGTATTAGGGGGAGACTATACATACAATGTGACGGAAGCCAGTGCCTATAAACGCTTCTGGTTGAGTTCTTGGGGGAATATAGATGCCCGTTTAAAGGCGGGCATCCAGTGGAATAAAGTTCCGTTCCCGTTGTTGATTATGCCTGCGGCGAATTTGTCGTATATCATTGAGGATGAGACTTTCAATTTGATTAATAACATGGAGTTTCTGAATGACCGCTATGCTTCCCTTGACGTGTCATGGAATATGCAAGGCAAGTTGTTCAACCGTATTCCGTTGCTGAAGAAATTGAAATGGCGTGAGTTTATCGGAGTGAAATGTCTGTGGGGCAAGTTGAGTGACAAGAATAATCCTTTCTTGGAACAAAACCGGAATGATGATGTATTGATGATGTTCCCCGGACATTATGACGAAACTGGCCGTTATAATTATTCCAGTTATGTGATGGACCCGCATAAGCCGTATGTGGAAATCACGGCAGGTATTCATAACATATTTAAGTTGTTGCATGTAGAATATGTGCGCCGGTTGAATTATAACAATTTGCCTACATCCAATAAGTGGGGTATCCGCTTTATGATACGGACGGTATTCTAAAATAAAATCTGATAAAATTGTTATTGGGAAACAAACTTTTTGTACTTTTGTCCTAGTAGAATATTACAGATATGAATAAGACAGAGATTCAGAGCGTGAAGTTAAGATTTGGCATTATCGGCAATACCGAAGGGTTGAATCGCGCGATAGATATAGCCATGCAAGTGGCGCCGACAGATTTGTCGGTGCTGGTGACTGGCGAAAGCGGTGTAGGTAAGGAAAGTTTTCCTCAGATTATTCATCAGTTCAGCCGTCGCAAACATGGTCCGTACATAGCTGTGAACTGTGGTGCCATACCGGAGGGAACGATTGATTCCGAACTGTTCGGACATGAAAAAGGAGCTTTTACCGGAGCTATCAGTGACCGGAACGGTTATTTTGCCGAAGCGAATGGCGGTACTATTTTCTTGGACGAAGTGGGCGAGCTGCCTTTATCCACCCAAGCACGTTTGTTGCGTGTGCTGGAATCGGGAGAATATATCAAGGTGGGTTCTTCGAAAGTACAGAAGACCGATGTCCGTATTGTAGCGGCTACGAATATAGATTTTGCCGAAGCAATCGCGTCCGGACGGTTCCGTGAAGATTTATATTACCGCTTGAATACAGTGCCCATTAAAGTATTGCCTTTGCGCGAACGACCGGATGATATTGTGTTGTTGTTCCGTAAGTTTGCTGCGGATTTTGGAGAGAAATACCACATGCCTGCCATTCAGCTTACCGAAGAAGCCAAGCGGATGCTGGTGCATTATCCGTGGCCGGGCAATATCCGTCAGCTGAAGAATATTACGGAGCAGATTTCCATTTTGGAAACCAATCGGGATATAACCCCAGATATCTTGCAAAATTATCTTCCTCCTCAGCCTGTTTCCCGTCTGCCGGCTTTGTTTGGTGTGCGTTCTTCGGCTGATAAAAAAGGGTTTGAGAGCGAAAGAGAAATTTTGTATCAGGTCTTGTTCGATATGCGGCGGGATGTGACTGAGTTGAAGAAGTTGGTTCACGATATTATGGCAGAACGTTCAGGAAATCCGGTAAGCCAGCCTTCGAATGAAGCTGTTCATTATCTTCAGAATACAGTCAGTGTAATTCCTGATTCTCAGGTTGTGGTTAATCCTGTTTCTGCAGTAGCTGCGCCTCCTGTGCATGTCACTCCGGTTGAGGAACCAGAAGTACAGGATACGGAAGAGTATGTGGAAGAAAATTTGTCATTGAACGAGGTAGAGAAAGAGATGATACGCAAGGCGTTGGAACGTCATCATGGAAGACGGAAAAATGCGGCTAGTGATTTGAAAATATCAGAACGTACACTTTACCGGAAAATAAAAGAATATGGGCTTGAATAAAAAGAAGTATAGATTCATCAGTATGTGTGTTGGTTTTGCCTGTCTGTTGGCAGCGTGTTCCGTTTCATATAAGTTTAATGGCGCGTCTATCAATTATGATAAGGTGAAGACCATTTCATTCGAAAACTTTCCGAACCGTTCGGCTGCTTTTGTTTGGGGTCCGATGGAATCAATGTTCAATACGGAATTGCAGGATATTTACATGCAACAGACCCGTTTGAAGCAGACCCGGCAGGGCGGCGATTTGGAATTGTCGGGCGAGATTACCAATTACGATGCATATAATAAAGGTGTAGGTGCCGATGGTTATTCGACTATGGCAGAGTTGCGTATGACGGTAAATGTACGTTTTGTAAACAATACCAATCATGCCGAAGACTTTGAACAGCAGTTCTCTGCAAGCCGTGAATATGATGCCAGCCAGCAGCTTTCTTCTGTACAGGAAGGGCTGGTGACTGAAATGATTGAGGAAATTGTTGACCAGATTTTCAATGCTACTGTAGCTAATTGGTAATTCTTGGGGAAAGAGATGATACAACAACGTTTACAACAATGGATTCAGCATCCTGAATTGTTATCAGAGGATAGTTTGCGCGAATTGCGTGAGATGTTGGTGCATTATCCTTATTTTCAGACAATACGTTTGCTTTATTTAAAAAACCTCTTCATTTTAGGCGATAAGGATTTTAAGTCTGAATTGCAAAAAAGTGCTTTATATATAGCCGATTTAAGCGTGCTTTTCTATTTTATAGAAGGGAACCGTTTGGCTATTACCGGTGATGCTGCACATCAAAATCCTGTAGAAAAAGAAAACGGGACAGACCGGACTTTGGATTTGATAGACCGTTTCTTGTCTGATTTGCCGGAACCGTTAGGCAATGATTTGCCGCTTCCGGCTGAGGCGAATGTCGATTATATTTCTGTCTTGATGCAGGAAAAAGAGGCACAAGAAGAAAAGCATCCGTTGAAAGGGCAGGAACTGATAGACCGGTTTATCGAACATTCGGAAAGCGAGAAACATTTGCCGTTGGCGCAAAATGAAAAAAAAGAGGAAGCGCCAAAGGCGGAGGAGGATATGCCAGACGAGTCTTCGGAGGAAGCGGAAAGGGAAGAAACGGAGGCAGACGAGCAATATTTTACTGAAACTTTGGCGAAAATCTACGTCAAGCAGCACCGTTATGAGAAGGCTCTTGAAATTATTAAAAAATTAAATTTGCAATATCCCAAAAAAAATGCTTACTTTGCAGACCAAATTAGATTTTTGGAGAAATTGATTATTAACGCTAAATCAAAATAAGGAAAATGTTTTACTATTTATTAGTTGGATTAATTGTATTGGCTTCTGTATTGATGTGTTTTGTGGTAATGATACAGAACTCTAAAGGTGGGGGGCTTGCTTCTAGCTTTGCTGCTTCAAATCAGATTATGGGTGTACGTAAGACTACTGATTTTATAGAAAAACTGACATGGGGATTGGCTATTTTTATGGTGGTAGTCAGCGTCTTTGCAGCCTATGCACTTCCGGGTGTAAGCGAAGGTTCGTCAGTGATTATGAATCAGGCTGTAGAAGAACAAAAAACGAATCCGTTGAATGCGCCGGAAGGTTTTGCTGCTCCTCAACCAAGTGCGGCAGACCAGGAAGCAGCTCCTGCTGCAAACGACTCGGCAGCTCAATGATTTGATTTCATAATAGTTGTAGGGAAAGGAGGGTATATCTCGGAAAAGAGGTATATTCTCCTTTAATTTTTATTAATGCGTGCAGTATTTGGGCTTTTCTTTTCTTTATTAATTGAAATGATAAAAAACGAAAGGCTTATGAAAAGAAAAATGAAATACGGATTATGGATTTGTGCTTTGGTAGTTGGCTTGTTTCAGGCTTCGTGTGACGACGGTGAGGGATATTCTATCGGCGATATTGCCTACGATTGGGTGACGGTGCATGTACAGAGTGACGGAGTTTATACATTTACAGGCGACACGTGGGGAACGATGTTTCCGGCAGCGCCTACCGTATGGGGCTACCGTTTGGCAGAAGGTACCCGCGGCTTGCTGGTCTTCAATCCGTTGTATGATGATTATTATGGTTATGATGTAGGTATCAAGCCCCAACAGTTGCGCCCTTTCCTGACTAAGACAGTGGAAGACTTGACCGATGCCAATGAAGCGGAATATGCCAATCATCCGGCATACGTATTGGACGCATGGGTGGCAGGAGGGTATATGAATATGCTTTTCAATATGAAGATGCCCATGGAGAAGAAACACCGTGTCAGCTTGGTAAAGCGTGCGGACGAACCGGTGATAGGAGAGGATGGGTATATTCATCTGGAATACCGGTATAATACGTATGGCGACACGACTGACGTGTTTAATCCGTATGAGGAAGTGGTTTGCTATAATCTGAATACATTGCCCTTGGATGAAGCTGAAGGGATTAAGATGAAAGTCAATTCGGCTGTTTATGGAGAACAGACGTGGGTTTTCGAGAATATGAATCAGCCGGTTCCCGATGAGGCGAAAAATGTGAATGTGTCCATAGAAGAAAGCGATATCGAATAAGGGTGATAATTTGTTGTTTGTTTGCGCAGATGAATGTGTTTTGCACATTTGTCTGCGTTTTTGTTTGTCTTTTTCTGTAGAAAGTCTATTTTTGTAAAAAAGAAGGTTGCTTATGAAAATACTGATTGTAGAAGATGACCAAGATTTGCGGGAGATAACGGTCCGTTCGTTGGAGAAAGAGCGTTATGTGGTTTCGCAGGCTCCTGATTTTCGCACCGCTTTGCTGAAAATAGAGGATTATGACTATGATTGCATTTTGTTGGACATTATGCTTCCAGACGGGAATGGGCTGGACTTGTTGAAAGAGCTTCAGGCATTGGGAAAGCGTACCAATGTAATTATCCTCTCTGCAAAAGATTCTATCGAAGACAAGGTTGCCGGATTGGATTTGGGCGCGGATGATTATTTGCCGAAGCCGTTCCATTTGGCAGAACTGCATGCGCGTTTGAAAAGCCTTTTCCGGCGCAGCCAGCGGGAGGGCGAACATAAAATACAGGTGGGCAATATCGAAGTCTATCCCGACCAGTTCCGCGTAGTGATAGGCGGGAAGCAAGTGGATTTGAACCGGAAAGAATACGATATTCTGTATTATTTCATGTCGCGTCCGGGCAGGCTGGTCAATAAGAATACCCTTGCCGAATCGGTTTGGGGAGACCATATCGACCAGGTGGATAATTTTGATTTCATTTATGCGCAAATCAAGAATCTAAGGAAACGGCTGAAAGATGCCGGGGCTACCCCGGAATTGAAGTCGGTATATGGGTTCGGATATAAATTTGTAGTCGAATGAAACTGTTCCATTTGGTTTTATGGCGTTTGTCGTTGGCTTTGGTCGTGGTGTTCACTGTGTGGGCGTGGCTTTTCTATTTGGCTATCATCGAAGAGGTGAACGATGAAGTTGATGATTCGCTCGAAGATTACTCCGAGCAACTCATTGTGCGTGCTTTGTTGGGGGAAGAAATGCCCGATACGAGCAATGGCTCGAACAATCAATATTACTTGTATGAAGTGAGCAAAGAATATGCGGTGGCATATCCTCAAATTACCTACCGGGATGAAATGGTGTATATTACCGAGAAAAGAGAGGAAGAGCCTGCACGGGTGCTGATTACCATCTTTCAGGCACCCAACGACCGTTATATGGAACTGGTGGTTTATACCCCGACGATAGAGAAAATGGACTTGCAACGTGCCATTTTGGGCTGGATTGTATTTCTGTATGTCATGCTCTTGCTGGTCATTCTGTTGATTACGGCATGGGTATACCGGCGCAACATGAAGCCTTTATACCATTTGTTGGGGTGGCTGGATCGTTATCAGTTGGGGCATCCGAACGAGCCGTTGGATAACAAGACAACGATTACGGAATTTCATCATCTGAATGAGACAGTTACCGAATTTGCCGGGCGCAATGAAAAATTGTTCGAGCAGCAGAAGCAGTTCATCGGGAATGCGTCTCACGAAATGCAGACCCCGTTGGCAATCTGCCGAAACCGGTTGGAGATGCTAATGGAAGACGAAAGCTTGTCCGAAAGGCAGTTGGAAGAATTGATGAAAACCCACCGCACGCTTGAGAACCTGACACGCATGAACCGTTCGTTGTTGCTTTTATGTAAAATCGAGAACAGGCAATACATGGATAAGCATCCGGTTTGTCTGAATGAATTGCTGAAACATTATATCGACGATTACCAAGAGGTGTATGCCTACCGGAAGATTCGGGTGGAAATGCGGTTGGAGAAATCGTTTTGTGTAGAAATGAATGATTCGTTGGCTACGGTTTTGGTCACGAATTTGTTGAAGAATGCATTTGTGCATAACGTAGAAGAAGGCCTTATCCGTGTGGAAACAGACAAACAGGCTTTTGTGATTCGGAACACAGGAGGAGAGGCATTAGACGGGAAACGTATTTTTGAACGTTTTTATCAAGGGAAGAAAAAAGAAGGTTCTACAGGCTTGGGACTAGCTTTGGTGGATACCATTTGTAAGATGAACCAACTGCATATCCGTTATTTTTATGAAAACGGCTTGCATTGTTTCGAGATTTCAAAATCTTTTCAGAATCCCTCCGCATCTTTGTGATAGAAACCAGAGAAAACAATATTAACGTGTAAAAAAGAATGTGTATGAGAAAGTGGATTTTGATGTTGATGTGTGTGTTAGGGGTACAGACCATGGCGTTGGCTGATAATGACAAACCGATTCAAATCGGACAGTTGCCTACGAAAGCCCAGACTTTGATTACAACGTATTTCAAGCATCATAAGGTGGCATTGGCGAAAATGGAGTCGGGATTGTTTTACAAGTCGTATGATGTGATTTTTACCACAGGCGAGAAACTGGAGTTCGATA
Organism: Bacteroides sp. An322; assembly: GCF_002161765.1. Lineage (GTDB taxonomy): Bacteria > Bacteroidota > Bacteroidia > Bacteroidales > Bacteroidaceae > Phocaeicola > Phocaeicola merdavium. The sequence goes on from NZ_NFIN01000014.1 coordinate 80,774, forward strand.
AGTCGGGCGACTGGACAGAAATCCAATGCAAGGCGTCCGAAGTGCCTGTACAAGTCTTGCCAGCCGAGATTCGTTCGTATGTGTCTTCTACCTATCCGGGTGCCAAGGTGTTGGAAATTGAGCGGGACGGAAAGGAATATGAAGTAAAACTTTCCAATGGTTGGGAAATAACGTTCGACAATCAGTTCCGGGTGATTGATATAGATGATTAATGTATGTTTTTAAACGAAGCAGGCTTCATCGGCTGATGAAGCCTGCTTCGTTGCTTGATGAACCCAAGTGTGTTTGCCGATGAAGCCGTATGCATTTTTGTCAGTTGATGACTGGCATATTGACAGAAGGCAACAAGATGCGTTTGCCGAATACGGGCTTTTGCGGAACGTCTATGTGCTGGAAGGCAGGAGACATGCTGCGGCTTCTTGCGTTGGGTCTGTCATATTGCTTTCCGGCTTGCGTAAGGGCTGCACGGAGCAGAGGCTCGTTTACGTCGCCCAATTGGTATAAAGGAATCTGGTCATCCTGTACGGGAGTATCGGGTTGCAAGCCGTCGGGCATACAGGGCGTTTCTCCGGCTGCGTTCTGATAGATGCTGACCATTACATATACGCCCCAGTTCTTGATTTCTTTCGGGCAATTTTCGTAAGCGTCTTCTCCGCTCATCATCAGTCCTGTGCAATATTTTCCATGCGAGGTTTCTCCAATCAGGCGGACGTCCATGTAAGGCATCAGTCCGCTCAGCAGGGCTTCGGAGGCGGATGCCGTATTGGGAGAGATGAGTCCGTATATCCGTTCCAGTCCGATATTGGCGTCTTTCGTACTTACGTGCAAACTGATTTTATCGTTCTCGTAATCGTATTTGGTCATGAAAGGGGTTTCCGTACTGATGCCTTGTAAGCGGTAAGCTTCTGTCAGATAGGCGTTATATTTTTCTTTTTCGAATATATCCTTTGCGTCAACATTCGCTTTGGGGGCAAACATAGATGCCAAAACGTTTTCGGTTATCACATAACCGCCTCCATTGTAGCGCAAGTCAAGCACCAGTTCCTTGATGCCTTCGCTTTTGAATTTTTTCCCGACTTCAATCAGTTCCGGAATCGAAATCAGGTCAAAGCTGGTGTAGGCAAGGTAGCCTACTTTTTTGCCGTTGAATTCATAGACTGTGTCGCATAATATAGGGTTTTCATACATCGTGACGGCGGTCAGTTCCACTTCTTTCCCCGAATCGCCGATTGAGCCGTTTTCCCAGTCTATATAAGCCAGTGAAGCGGTCAGTGAGGAAGCATAATACAGGTCTAAGTAATTGTCGGTTGTGATGCTTTTGCCGTTTATGCTCCAAAGGACATCGCCCCGCTTTAGCCCGGCTTTTTCTGCGGGGCTTCCTGCCGACACGTAGTTGACCACTCCGATGCATTCGATGCTGTTTGGTGAAAGCAGGTAAGGCGTCAGGTTCCAGCCGAAAGTGGTCGATACTCCGCCCACGCTGCTGGTGAAAGAATCCATGTCGTTGGTCATCATGGTCCATTTATCAATGTATTTATCGCCTTCGTGATACCGGATGCGGTCTACAGTCCCGATAGGATCTCCGTTGGTTGTGATGTTCCATTGCATGAGGTCGCCTGCTATTTCTTCATTCCAATAATACAATTCACTCATGATGTCTTTGCCCAACATATTGGCGTAATAGATTTCATTGCTGATAGTTTCTTGCGGGTTGTCATTGCTTTGTTCTTCGTCTGTACAGCTCACCCATAAACAGCTTCCTATAAAGAGAAGCAGCGTTTTTAGAAATTTTGTGTCCATGTGCTTTTTCTTTAGATATTAACTTGTTTTAAATACGTGGGCTCAAAGATAACAAAAAATGTGAAGAAACAGCGCAGAAGTTCGGAAAAAGAAAAATAGAAAAAATGAGGGTGTACCGAAATGAAAATCGTTTTCATCCGGTACACCCTCATTGGGTGTCTTTGGTTTATGACGGCTTATGAGTTCATGCTCATCAGGAATTCGTCATTGTCTTTTGTCTTTTCCAAATGCTCTTTTACCGAGTTCATCGCTTCTATCGGATTCATGTCTGCCAGGAATTTGCGCAAAATCCACATGCGGTCGAGCGTAGTCTTGTCAAGCAGCAGGTCGTCGCGGCGTGTGCTCGATGCGGTGAGGTTTACTGCCGGGAAGATGCGCTTGTTGCTCAAGTTGCGGTCAAGTTGCAATTCCATGTTTCCGGTTCCCTTGAATTCTTCGAAGATAACTTCATCCATTTTCGAACCGGTATCAATCAATGCCGTGGCGATAATCGTTAATGAACCGCCTCCTTCGATGTTACGTGCGGCACCGAAGAAACGCTTGGGCTTGTGCAACGCATTGGCGTCTACACCTCCCGACAATACCTTGCCCGATGCGGGCGAAACGGTGTTGTACGCACGTGCCAGACGGGTGATAGAGTCGAGGAAGATAACTACATCGTGTCCGCATTCTACCATGCGTTTGGCTTTTTCCAAAACGATACCTGCGATTTTTACGTGGCGTTCTGCCGGTTCGTCGAAAGTAGAAGCAATGACTTCTGCATTGACGCTGCGCGACATATCGGTCACTTCTTCCGGACGTTCGTCGATGAGCAGCATAATCATGTACACTTCCGGGTGGTTGGCAGCTATGGCATTGGCAATGTCCTTCATCAAAATCGTTTTACCGGTTTTGGGTTGTGCTACAATCAGAGCACGCTGTCCCTTGCCTATAGGAGCGAACAAATCCACGATGCGGACCGAGAGATTGTCGTCATATCCTTTGCAGAGTTTGAACTTTTCATCAGGGAAAAGCGGTGTCAGGTGGTCGAACGGAACACGGTCGCGCACAACTTCGGGCGGGAGTCCGTTTATTTTCGACACTTTTACCAACGGGAAATATTTTTCGCCTTCTTTAGGCGGACGGATAGTGCCGTCTACTACATCTCCGGTCTTTAGTCCGAAAAGCTTGATTTGAGATTGGGATACATAAATATCATCGGGTGACGAAAGATAATTATAGTCTGAAGAGCGGAGGAATCCGTATCCGTCCGGCATGATTTCCAATACGCCTGTACCTTTCAGGATATCGTCAAATTCGTAAGGTTTTTCTGCGGGTTTAGCCGGTGCAGCTTCTGGAGCAGGCAATGCTGCCGATTGGTTTTCTGCCGATGTTTGTGCTGCTTGGTTTTGTTGGCGTCCGTTTGCCTGACGGTTGTTGTGACGTTGTTGGCGTGGTTGGTAACGGTTGTTATTGGGTTTGTTTTCTTTATCTGGAGCGGCAGGTTGTTCCATTTTTGTCGCTTCAAATTTGCCTAATAACTCAGTCGGCAATTCTATATTGTCTGAAGGAAGGTCTTCGATAGCGATAAAGTCATCTCCTCCTGTCATGTCCAGTTCGGGTAGGTCCATATTGTCTGCGATAGAGGTTTCCTCCGGTTGTTCCGATACTGCATTTTCCTTATCGTCCAGCGTTTGTTGTTCCTTTTCCTGGGTAGTTCTGTTCTTGCTTCCCGGTTTTCTTCCGCGCTTCGCTTTAGGCTTTTCGTCGTCTGTAGGAATCGATACCGCTTCTGTTTGTGCAGAAGTTTCGGTTGGTTCTGCCTGAATTTCCGTCTTGAATAAGGGAGCTGGTGCCGGCAACGGCGGTGTGTTGGCTTCTAGTTTTTGTGCTTTGTCTTTGGTAGCAGTATAAACTTTGTCACCTTCTTTTTTTACACTGATGCGTGAACGCTTGCGGGGTTGTCCGTCTTTACGTTCATCATTTGTTTTTGTGCCGGCAGCTTTTTGTGTAGCTCCTACAATAGCCTGTTCGTCTAAAATGCGGTATACCAGTTCTTCTTTTCGTAGTGCACTGGTTTTTTTCAGACCCAACTCTTTGGCAATCTGTTGCAATTCAGACAAATCTTTGTCGTTCAATTGAATAATGTTATACATAAGTATAGGTTGTAATGAATTGTGTAATATTTGTAAGTGTAAGGCTTTACTCATTTATGCGCATAAGCATATATGTATGCGCATTACACTTGTCAATAATTACGGATTTAAAGATTATTGTTGATTAGTTTGAAGTGAGGTTTCCAAAATTATTTTTGGTCATTCTCACATATTGACACGACAAAAGTACGTATTTTTTTTAATATCCTCTAAGAATCCCGTTAATTTTTTTTCAAAAAGTCCTGTTGATTGCAGGAAAAGTGCTAATTTAGCGGTGGATTTTAGATTTTGATTAACTAATTAAATATGTTGAAACAATGAAGAAAGTGATTTTTACAGAGAAGGCTCCTGCTGCTATCGGTCCGTATAGCCAGGCTATTGAAGCAAATGGAATGGTTTTTGTTTCAGGTCAGTTGCCTGTTGACCCGGCTACGGGCGAGTTTGCTCCAGGCGGTGTAGCCGAGCAGACAACACAATCGTTCGAAAATATCAAGCATATTCTGGCAGAAGCCGGGCTGACCACTGCTAATATCGTAAAGACAACCGTATTTTTGGCTGATATGGCTTTGTTTGCTGATATGAATGCGGTATACGCCAAATATTTCGAAGGGGATTTTCCTGCCCGTTCGGCTGTAGCGGTGAAGGCTTTGCCTAAAGGTGCGTTGGTAGAAGTAGAGTGTATTGCTGTTCGTTGAGCGGAAAATGGAAGAAAAGGACAGGACTTATATTTCACCGGGAGCGTGGTTTGCATTGACATATCCGTTGGGGTGGTGCGAGTCGGAAGATACAGAAGACAGTTTCTTGTTTTACAATCCGGACCGTTGGACTGGCAATTTCCGTATTTCCGCTTATCAAGGGAAAAGCCGTACCTATGCAAAGGAATGCATGGAAGACGAACTGGCGCATACCCGAGGAGCGAAACTTGTGCAGGTAGGGAATTGGAAGTGTGTGTATGGGGCAGATAGTTTTCAAGAAAACGGAAGCTGGTACACCACCCATTTCTGGATTACAGGACAAGATGATATCTCTGTGGAATGTTCGTTTACGGTGATAAAAGGAGAGAGTGCCAAAGTGGCGGAAGAGATTATCGCTTCTCTCCGTGTGCGGAAGGCAGATGAAAAGCCTTGGAAAGCAGTTATACCGGTGCGGGTGCTCGAAATCAATATTATCAATGAGGCATACGATTGGGCTGTGTCGACCATTAAAAAGCAGTTGACCAAGGATTTTACGGGAAGCGAAGCCGATATAGACCGCATCCAGCAGGTGATGGACAGCGGACGTTTTAAATCTGAACAGCGTCAGGTGTGGGAAAGTTTCGGCATTGCGTTCGGTACGATATTGGTCAACGAAATGGACGGAATGGACTGGGTAACGGTCATCGACGGGAAACAGGAATATCCCGCCTTGCGTTTTGCTGACACCGGAGTGATGGTCTATCCTACGAAATTAATATGGGAGGCAGTACGGAACGGAAAGCCTTGCAAACTGAAAGATGAATATCTGCGCATCCGTACAGAAGTGGAGAAAGCTCTTTAAAGTGAAGAATGAATATCTGCGGATATTCATTCTTTTAATTCTTAATTAACTAATTATGGTTTCTTATTTGCAAGTAGAGAACTTAACGAAATCATTTGGCGACTTGCTTTTGTTTCAAGACATCTCGTTCGGTATTGCTCAAGGGCAGCGTATCGGACTGATAGCGAAGAACGGAAGCGGGAAGACTACCTTATTGAATATATTGGCAGGTAAAGAAGGATACGATGAAGGGCAAATCACGTACCGGCGTGATTTGCGGGTAGGTTATTTGGAGCAAAGTCCCGTCTATCCTGAAGAGTTGACCGTATTGGAAGCCTGCTTTTCGCATGGCAATGCTGTGGCGGAATTGATTAAGGAATATGAGCGGTGTATGGCTACGCCGGATAATCCGGGGCTGGATGTTTTGTTGGAGCGGATGGAGCATGAAAAGGCTTGGGATTACGAACGTCAGGTGAAACAAATCCTTTCGCAACTGAAAATCCGTGATTTCAACCAGCAGGTCAAGCATCTTTCCGGTGGGCAATTGAAACGGGTTGCTTTGGCTAATGTATTAATTACCGAGCCGGATTTGCTTATCTTGGACGAGCCGACCAACCATTTGGACTTAGATATGACTGAATGGCTGGAAGGGTATCTGAGCCGTTCCAAGCTTAGTTTGCTTATGGTAACGCACGACCGTTATTTTCTGGACCGTGTATGTTCTGAAATCATGGAAATAGATAACCGCCAACTCTATTCGTATAAAGGCAACTATAGTTATTACTTGGAAAAACGGCAAGAGCGCATCGATGCTGCTAATGCCGAAATAGCCCGTGCCAATAATCTGTATCGAACTGAATTGGAATGGATGCGCCGGATGCCTCAGGCACGAGGACATAAGGCGCGTTATCGGGAAGAAGCTTTCTATGAGTTGGAAAAGGTTGCTAAACGGCATACGCATGAGGCTGATGTGAAACTGGATGTAAAGGCGTCTTATATTGGTTCAAAGATTTTTGAAGCGGAACATTTGTGTAAGCGGTTCGGCGATATTACAATTTTGGATGACTTTTCCTACATTTTTGCCCGGTATGAGAAAATGGGCATTATCGGCAATAACGGTACAGGCAAGTCTACCTTTATTAAGATTCTGATGGGGCTGGAGAAACCCGATAGTGGCATACTGGATATTGGCGAGACCGTGCGCTTTGGCTATTATTCGCAAGAAGGGTTGAAGTTCGATGAACAGATGAAAGTGATTGATGTCATTACATCGGTAGCAGAAGTTATCGAACTGGGGAATGGCAAGCGGCTTACGGCATCCCAGTTTTTGCAACATTTCCTGTTCTCGCCCGAAAAGCAGCATAACTATGTATATAAGCTGAGTGGAGGAGAACGCCGAAGGTTGTATTTGTGTACAGTCTTGATGAAGAATCCCAACTTTTTGGTTTTAGACGAGCCGACCAATGACCTTGATATCGTTACATTGCAAGTGCTGGAAGAATATCTGCAAAACTTTAAGGGATGCGTGATTGTTGTGAGCCACGACCGGTATTTTATGGATAAAGTGGTTGACCATTTGTTGGTTTTCAACGGACAAGGCGATATTCGTGATTTTCCTGGAAACTATACTGATTATCGTGAATGGAAAGTAGCCAAGGCTGCTTTCGAGAAAGAAAATGTTCCTCAGCCTCAAAAAGAAAAGAAGCCTCAGCGTGAACGTCCTGCAGGAAAACGTCGGATGTCGTTCAAAGAACGCAAGGAATTCGAACAATTGGAACAAGAGATTGCAGCACTTGAAGAAGAAAAGAAAGCTATAGAAACCGCTCTCTGTAGCGGTACATTAGGAGTAGAGGAATTGACCGAAAAATCGAAACGTCTTCCCGTGCTCAACGAAGAACTTGATGAAAAAAGTATGCGTTGGTTAGAGTTGAGCGAAATGGGTTGATAGTTAATAATTAATAGTTAATAATTAATAGTTAATAATTAATAGTTAATAATTAAAATGAATGTCCGCGGATCGCCAATGTAGGGGCGTATTGCATACGCCTGGAATACACCAACTTATCCACGTGGATGTTTTCGGGCGTATGCGATACGCCCCTACAGTTAATTGGGTAAAATGGGAATATTCATTATTAACTGTTAATTATTAACTATTAATTATCAACTATTATAGCGTGCGGTTGATAGAATCAATGTAATCCAGCACTTCCTCTCTTCCCGTCTTTTTCTCGGCGGAAGTGATGAAATAGGGCGGAAGTTCTTCCCATTGTTCTTTTAGCGTATCGAGGAAACGCTCAACGTTTTGTTTGGTCTTTCCGGCACTTTGCTTGTCGGATTTGGTGAATACAAGTGCAAAAGGAATGCCGTTTTCTCCTAGCCATTCGATGAACTCCAAGTCTATCTTTTGAGGTTCCAATCTGCTGTCTATCAACACGAAAAGGCAAGTCATTTGCACGCGCTCCAATACATAATGCTGGATGAGGTTTTTGATTTGCTCCATCACTTTCTTTCCGCGTTGAGCATAGCCATAGCCTGGAAGGTCGACCAGATACCATGCGTTATTGATTAAGAAATGGTTAATGAGCAAGGTCTTTCCGGGCGTAGACGAGGTCATAGCCAGCTTCGAATGATTGGTCAGCATATTGATGAGGCTGGATTTTCCTACATTCGAGCGTCCGATAAACGCATATTCGGGCAGATTTCCTTCGGGACACTTGTCTGCCCGTGAGTTGCTTATGACAAATTTGGCGCTTGTTATTTCCATGTTGTTTTATTCATTTACGATTTATCAATATGAATTCGCATTCCACCTAATTAGTTGTAGGGGCGTATCGCATACGCCCGAATGCACATACTTATCCACGTGGATGTTTTCAGGGCGTATGCAATACGCCCCTACGTTGGCATTTTGCGGAGATTCATATTTATTAATTTACAATTTATCTTATGGTTATTAGGGGACGGATTGTTCCAAACATTCATCCAAATCGTGCGTGATTTGTTCTTTATCTAAGTGTTGTCCGATAAAGACCAGTTTTATCATGCGGTCACCGTATTTCTCGTCCCAGTCACGCATCAGTCCGGGCTCTTGCGTCATCAGCTTCACGAGGTCTTCTTCGGGAGCGGTGGCATACCATAGTCCGGCTTCTTTCAAAAGCTTTTGGCGTCCGGCTTGTTCGAAGAGGTAAGACATGTCGTGATTATGGCTGAAGTAGCATACGCCTTTAGTGCGGATAATGTTCCGGGGCCATTTTGTAGCGATGTAATGGTCTAATTTGTGTATGTCGAATGCCGGACGGCGATAATAGACAAAGGTGCTGATGCCGTATTCTTCCGCTTCGCCTTCATCATGGTGGTGATGATGGTGGTGTCCGTGTTCATCTTCATGTTCGTGGTGATGCCCGTGGGCTTCGTGTTCCTCTTCTTCGGTCATGGCACGTTCGATGCCTCGAATCCACCCGGCAGAAGTGGCTACACGCTCAAAGTCGAATTGTTGGGTATTGAGCAGCTTGTCGAGGTCAACATTTCCGTAATCGCATTCGATAATCTCGGCAGAGGGCTGGATAGTACGGATGATTTGCTTGATGCGGCTCAGCTCTTCGGGTTTCACTTCGGATGCCTTGTTCAGCAAGACGATGTTGCAGAACTCGATTTGCTGGATAATGAGGTTTTCAATATCTTCTTCATCGATGTGTTTGTGGGTAAGGTTGTCTCCGCATGCAAATTCGTCTTGCATACGCAGGGCATCTACTACGGTCACGATGCAATCCAACCGGCATACGCCGTATTTGGTATAAGCACCTCCCAACGAGGGAATGGAGCAGATGGTCTGTGCAATGGGTTCCGGTTCGCAAATACCGCTGGCTTCGATGACGATATAGTCGAAGCGTTGGCTTTTCACCAGTTCGAACAATTGTTCTATCAAGTCGGTCTTCAGGGTGCAGCAGATGCATCCGTTCTGGAGCGATACTAGACTGTCGTCTTTTTTGTTTACGATGCCTCCTTTTTGTATCAGGTCAGCATCGATGTTTACTTCGCCTAAGTCGTTCACGATAACGGCAAACTTGATGCCTCGTTTATTGGAAAGGATACGGTTTACCAATGTGGTTTTCCCGCTGCCCAGATAACCGGTCAGGAGCAGCACCGGGATTTCTTTTGCATTCATGTTGATTAGCGATTAAAAAAACAATGCAAAAGTACGGTTTTATTATGAGATTTACAATTTATGATTTATGATTTGGACACTGCTTTGGATTTATCGTGGGATAATTGGGGATGATTTTCTGTAGAAATTCAAAATGACAGATTCTTGCCTGATAGAGTCGTATAAGGCTTTGCATATCAATTATGGGCTGGCTGTAGAAAGGAGAGCTTACTACTAAAATTTTGATTGTCTCTTACTATGAGATGATACATATCTCTTACTATGAGACGATATTTTAATGCAA
>NZ_NFIN01000015.1 GCF_002161765.1 Bacteroides sp. An322
ACCATCGATTATGAATTCCTTGCTGAAACCGCAGAAGCTATGGTACAGATTGCATTCATCCAAATCATGCTTAACAGATTTATCGAATGAAATCAAAACAGCTTCTAAGGTTACTGTACCTATCGACATCACTAAGCCAGCATTTGGAGATGTATTCGAAAAAGATGAAAATTGGGCTAATGATGTTTATGAAGCAAGAATTTACATCAAAGGTAATAATGCATACCTGAGATACATTGACGCATATAAAGTCAAGAGCGAATACCAAACTAAAGCTGATGCTTCTAAGCTTTACATTTCATTCAATGCTTTGGATGAATTTGGCAATTATCCTATCTTGTTCTATGGTGGAGCTCAAGAAATAGTTACAGATAATAAAACTGTTATGTTGACACCTATTAGCAGTGACATCGTATTGAACGAACAAGAAGTTTACAATGATGATAAGGATGGATTAGAAGTAAGCTTGTTAGAAGACATGTATGCTTATTACAATGTATTTGATGGTGTAAGTGTTTCTACTGAAACTAAAAAAGCATTTGCTATCACATCCGAATCATTCAAGACTCAAGTTAAGACTGCTCTTGATGGTGTTACAGCTGCAGTTTACCAGAATGGTAGTGTATTGAATAATGTAACAGTTGGTACAGATGGTATTATCGCCGCAGGTACACTCAAAGATAATAAACCAAATAATGGTTTCTTCTTCACTTTGGGCGATAAATACTTCTCTGTATGCAAGAACAACTTGGATGGAGGTAATGTTTATGACAAGTTGGATATCTACACATTGTATGTACCTGCTTGGGCAGCCATGAACACTCCGGCAATTACTTTCAATAACAATAATGTTCAAGTTAAGTTTGAAGGAACTAATGGAGAAACTGTCACTACCACTGGTGATGACATAACATTTAAACCTACTGCAGAATCTTCTACATTGAGAATTACTTTCGAAGATGCTACAGGTATGAAGTATGTACGTGATATCAAAGTACAGAAAGTTCAATAAGCAATAGAACTATCTAAATAAAAAAGCGGCTCGATTGAGCCGCTTTTTTTATGCCTATACACCACTCACGCCTTGCCTTTCAAGAAAAAAACATTATCTTTGCAGAAACCCGTTATTCATTATTAACTATTCACTACCGACATGAGCGAACTGCAAGACCGATATATCCGATTCGACTGGGCTATCAAGCGATTGCTCCGGCAAAAGGCGAATTTTGATGTCTTGGAAGGCTTCCTAACCGTATTCTTGGGCGAGCCTATCCGCATCATCGAAATCCTGGAAAGCGAAGGAAACCAGGAGACCGTTGACGATAAATTCAACCGGGTAGACATCAAGGCACGGAACAGCAAGGACGAGATTATCATCATCGAAGTGCAGAACACGCGCGAGCTTTACTATCTGGAGCGTATTCTCTACGGCGTGGCAAAAGCCATTACCGAACACATCTCGCTGGGTGATTCCTACCGCGAAGTAAAGAAAATCTATTCCATCAGCATCCTCTATTTCGACATCGGGAAGGGAAACGATTACCTCTATCACGGGCAGAACCGCTTCATCGGCGTGCATACCCACGACGAGCTTCAGGTGAACGTGAAAGAGCGCAATGCCTTCGTAACCCGTACCTCTGCCTCTATTTTCCCCGAATACATCCTGATTCGGGTCAATGAGTTCAACAGTGTAGCCGTCACTCCTTTGGAAGAATGGATGCGCTACCTGAAGGAAGGCATCATCAGCCAAAACACAACCGCTCCCGGACTAAGCCAGGCACGCGAGAAACTGCGTTATTACTCCATGTCGAAAGCCGAACAGCACGCCTATTTTGAGCACCTGAATGCTATCATGATACAGAACGATGTGCTGACCTCTGCCAAAGAAGAAGGGTTGCAGGAAGGGATTCAACAGGGAATTCAGCAAGGCATTCAACAAGGCATTCAGCAAGGACGAGAAATAGGACGCGAAGAAGGCATACAGGAAGAGCGCATAAAAACTGCCGCTAACTTGAAGAAACTAGGGATAGAAGCATCGCTTATCGCACAAGCCACCGGGCTCTCCCAGGAAGAGATAGAGAATCTTTGATTCACGTTGTTTTTATCCTGCCAATCCGGTACTTGGCTACTGACAAAAATGCATACGGCTGCATCAGCCAATTCATACGGGTGTATCGGCTTACGAAGCAGGCTTCGTTGGCTCATGAAGCTATATACGTTTAAATGAAAGAGCCGTATGTAAAAACGATATTTATGCGCAAATACTTGTAATACACAAATCAAATGCATATATTTGTCTGACTAAACTAAAAAAACTTGTTGTTATATGAAAAAGATTTTATCCATTCTCATGGTCATAGCTTGTCTAGGAATAGCTATACCAGCTCAGGCACAATTGAAATTTGGATTGAAAGGCGGTCTGAATATTACTAGCCTTTCCTTCTCAGGAGACATGTTTAAAGGAGACAACCGCACGGGGTTCTTTATCGGTCCAATGGCGGAATTTACGATTCCGGTAGTGGGATTGGGACTTGACGTGGCAGCCCTCTATAATCAGGCAAAAGGGAAAGCAAATTATTATGGCGAAGATATAATCTCCCAAAACGAGACATTGAAAAGCATTGAAGTGCCGGTAAACTTGAAATGGACATTCGGCATGGGAAGCACATTAGGGGCATATATTGCTGCCGGACCTCAATTCGGTTTTAATGTAGGAAGCGGATTGTTTAATATCGGTAAGGAAACATTCGACATGAAGAAATCTTATACTACGTTCAATGTCGGGGCAGGTGTGAAACTCGTCCAGCATCTCCAAGTCGGATTGAACTATAACTTCAGCATTAATAAAATGGCGAAAGCCCATATTGATGATTACGAAGGTTCCGTTAATATGAAAAAGAATACATGGCAAGTATCACTGGCATACCTGTTTTAAATGTAGAATGAAGCATTAAGAATGAAGAACGAAGAGGCTGTCTCAAAATAGAAGTAGCCTCTTCATTCTTAATGCTTCATTTATCTTAATCAGTCGCAAGGATAAACCACCCCCCATGCCTTGCGGAGGGTATCCATCTGTCTCATCAGACGGAGGGTTTCAGCGTGTGGCATATAAGGAGATTCCAGCCAACCTTTCTCCAAAGCCTCGATAGATGCATATACTTGATATTCATATCCAGTAATGCATTGCGGAGCACGGTATACCGCAACGATATTATAATTATCGTCAATGACTCTTACCGATTGCGGGCAATTGATGTTTTCCACAATCAGTTGCCCTTTATCGCCAGAGATAACTCCCATTCGGTCGCTCTTGGCATAGATGCTTGATTGGAGCGATGCCATTTTCCCGTCTTTATAAAATAAGGTAATGTTTTCTTGCGCATCTACCCCTGTATCTGTTAACTGGCAAGCCGATTCCATTCGTTCTACCTCTGTCCCGAAAGCCATAGCGGCAAAATTAAGTGCATATACGCCTAAGTCGAGCAATGCGCCTCCTGCCAATTCCGGGCGAAGGATGCGTTCTTTATACGAGCAAGGATAACTAAGATTTGCCGAAAGCGTATGAGGCGTGCCGATGATACCGCTCTTTATCAATTCTTGTATTTTGAACGAAAGCGGCATATACCGTGTCCAAATGGCTTCGGTGATGAAAACGCCTTTCTCTTTGGCATAATTCAATAACTCTTCCGCCTCGCGTGCATTGGCAGTAAATGCCTTTTCACACAAAACGGGTTTCCCTTTCTCGATGCACATCCGTGCATGGGCATAATGATGCGAATGCGGTGTTGCGATATAGACCAAATCCACTTCAGGGTCATCCGCAAGCTCTTCATACGAACCGTATGCCTTTTCAAATTGCCACTCGCGGGCAAATTGCTCCGCTTTTTCTTTGCTTCGGGAAGCTATGGCATAACGTGCCACGCCTTTCATACCTCCTAACGTGATTGCCATTTTCCTGGCAATCCATCCGCCACCGATAATACCGATATTGTATGTCTTCATATTGGATAAATGTTTATGTGCAAAACTATAAAAGTTTCTCAAATATTCTGTCAAGATGCACGGGTTTTTGTAACTTTGCAGCATGAAAAAGTTTGCAGATGTCATAGTGCCTTTGCCCATTCCCGGACAATATACGTATGCTGTTCCTTTAGAACTGGAAGAGAAGGTTTGTGCTGGTATCCGGGTTATTGTTCCTTTTGGGAAGAAAAAGTATTACACGGCTATCGTGACCCGTGTGCACGAGGATGCCCCTGCCGGCTATGACACGAAAGAACTTATGGAAATCCTTGACAAGAAGCCCATTCTGCTGAAACGGCAATATGATTTTTGGCAATGGATAGCCGATTATTATCTCTGTACGTTGGGCGATGTCTATAAAGCGGCATTGCCTTCGGGCATGAAGTTGGAGAGCGAAACCCTTGTGGTTGTTAATCCTGATTACGAGGCAGAATCTCCCTTAACGGAAAAAGAACAGCTCGTATTGGATACGCTAAGCCGGGACACCGGATTGTGCATCAATCAACTGGAGAAAATAACGGGCATTAAAAATCTGTTGCCGGTCATCAATAAGTTGTTGGAACGGGAAGCTATCTATATAAAGGAGGAATTAAAACGGAATTACAAGCCCCGTACTGAAGTTTTTATACGTCTTGCAGAAACAATAAAAAGTGAAACCGACCTGCATCAGTTGTTCGACACATTAAACCGTGCGCCTAAGCAATTGGCGGCTCTGATGAAATACGTAGAACTTTCGGGGTGGGTACGTCCCGGATGTTTCTTGAAAGAAGTATCGCGTAAAACTTTACTTCAAAAAGCGAATATAACCTCTTCTATCCTATCGGGACTGGTAGAGAAACATATTCTTGAACTTTATCATCAAGAAGTCGGAAGGCTGGCAAAAGGGACAATAGACACAATGCCTCTCAATCCGTTAAGCGATGCACAACAAAAGGCATACGATGAAATCGTGCAGGCATTTGCTTCAAAACCGGTCTGCCTCTTGCATGGAGTGACATCCAGCGGGAAAACGGAATTATACATTCATTTGATTGAACAAGCTATCCGGGCTGGGAAGCAAGTGCTGTATTTATTACCCGAAATCGCTTTGACTACTCAAATCACCGAACGTCTCCGCCGGGTGTTTGGCAATCGGCTGGGCATTTACCATTCGAAGTTCCCTGATGCCGAACGGGTGGAGATTTGGCAAAAGCAATTATCCGAAGACGATTATGACGTGATTTTAGGCGTACGTTCTTCGGTATTTCTTCCTTTCCGTCGGCTAGGACTGGTTATTGTGGACGAAGAACACGAGAATACTTATAAGCAACAAGAGCCCGCACCCCGTTATCATGCACGTAATGCAGCATTGGTTTTGGCATCCATATTTGGGGCTAAAACGCTTTTAGGAACAGCTACGCCCAGCATCGAGACCTATTATAACGCCATTCATGGGAAATACGGTTTTGTACAATTAACCGAACGGCACCGGCAAATCCAGTTGCCTGAAATTGAAGTAGTTGACATCAAGGAATTGGCTCGCAAGAAGCGGATGACCGCTCAATTCTCTCCGTTACTTTTGCAAAAGATAAGGGAGGCATTGGAACAAAAGGAGCAAGTCATTCTTTTTCAAAACCGGAGAGGTTTTGCCCCAATGATTGAATGCCGCACCTGCGGTTGGGTACCGAAATGCAAGAATTGTGACGTAAGTCTGACCTATCATAAAGAATTGAACCAATTGACTTGCCACTATTGCGGCTATACAGAACCCGTTCCCACATCTTGTCCGGCATGTGGAGGTACGGAATTGGTAAGCCGGGGATTCGGAACCGAAAAAGTAGAGGATAGCATCAAAGAGCTTTTCCCCGAAGCCCGGATTGCCCGTATGGACTTAGACACGACCCGCACCCGCACGGCATACGAGAAAATCATTTCCGACTTTGAAGAAGGGGAAACCGATATTCTGATTGGGACACAAATGGTTTCGAAAGGATTGGATTTCGATAGAGTCAGCGTAGTGGGCATCCTCAATGCCGATTCGATGTTGAACTATCCCGATTTCCGTTCTTACGAACGTGCTTTTCAATTGATGGCGCAAGTGGCAGGACGTGCGGGGCGGAAAGAAAAACGCGGGCTGGTTATATTACAGACCAAACAACCCGACTTGCCTTTGATACATGAAGTAGTTACGAATGATTATGCCCGCATGTTCCAAGAACAGACAGAAGAACGGAGCCTGTTCCGTTATCCGCCTTTTTACCGATTGATTTATGTGTATCTCAAACATCGGAAGCAGGAAGTCCTCGACCAAGCGGCAGATCTCATGGCAAATGTCTTGCGTCAAGGTTTGGGAGAAAGGGTTTTAGGGCCAGACCAACCTCCAATAGCCCGTATTCAGACGCTGTTTATCAAGAAGATAGTAGTAAAAGTGGAACAGCAAGCTTCTCTTTCGAAAGTGCGTGCCTACCTGCGTCAGGTGCAGCGCATGATTGTAGAAGACGAACGTTTCCGCTCCTTAATAGTATATTATGATGTAGATCCAATGTAATTATGAACATAGAATTAGACGTACATACCCATACGGTAGCCAGTGGCCATGCATTCAGCACGTTGCAGGAAATGGTAAAAGCGGCTTCCGAAAAAGGATTGAAATTATTAGGCATAACTGAACATGCCCCCAGTATTCCAGGCTCATGCAACCCGATTTATTTCCGTAATTTGTATGTAGTCCCACGCCGGATGTACGGTGTAGACTTGTTATTGGGTGCGGAAATCAATATCCTCGATTGTGAAGGGAATATTGACATGGATGAGTTTTACCTGAACCTGCTCGATTTGCGCATTGCAGGCATTCATGCGTTATGCTACAAAGGAGGAACACCCGAAGAGAATACTCACGGCATGATTCAGGCTATTTCGAATCCGTATATCCACATCATCAGCCATCCGGGTGACGGTACCGCAAAGTTGCATTTCGAACCTATCGTATTAGCGGCAAAAGAACATCATACATTATTGGAAATAAACAATTCTTCGCTTCGTCCTTGCCGGCACAAAGTAGAAGCAAGAGGCAATAATCTGGAAATTCTCCGCCTCTGCAAGCAATACGAAGTGCCTGTCATCTTAGGAAGCGACGCGCATATCTCGTTCGATATCGCTACCTACGATTATGCCCTTCAGCTTGTTGCTGAAACCGAGTTTCCTGAAGCATTGATTATGAACAATAGTGTAGAGAAATTTAAAGCATATTTGAATCTATAGAAGTTAATAAAAACATGAAACGAATCCTTTTTGTCTGTTTAGGAAATATTTGCCGTTCTGCAGCTGCAGAAGAAATCATGCGTACTTACCTGAAACGTGCCGGATTGGAAAAAGAAATAGAAGTCGATTCGGCAGGTATCAGCAGTTATCACGAAGGAGAGCTTGCCGATTCTCGGATGCGGATGCATGCCTCCCGGAGAAATTATCACATTACGCATCGTTCGCGTCCTGTGCGTACCGAAGATTTTTATGATTTCGACCTTATTTTGGGTATGGATGATGCCAATATTGATGCTTTGCATGAAAAAGCCCCCGACATTGAATCGGAAAAGAAAATCGGAAGGATGACGGATTATTGTCAAACGAAAGTAACCGACTACGTACCTGACCCCTATTATGGAGGTGCACAGGGCTTCGAAAATGTGCTTGATATTTTAGAAGACGCTTGCAATGGATTATTGCAGGCATATAGTCGTTAATACAGGTTTACTTTTCTACGATGCACCATACCGGATAATGGTCGGAGGCTCGGATGCTGCGGTCTACCTTGCACTCTAAGACACGGAAGGCGGGACTGGTAAAGATGTGGTCGATTCGGAAATACAGGTGGTTCTGATTGTAGGTAAATCCCGGACCTGCGCCTGCTTCTACAAACGCGTCATTCAATCCTTTGCCGATTACACGATGGGCATACGATATGGGCGAATCGTTGAAGTCGCCGCATACTAACATGTATTTTGCCTGATTCTTCCGGATAGTTTGCGCTACAGAATCGGCTTGCGGGGCACGAAGGGCTGCCGCATCTGCTAATTTGCGCAACAGGTGTTTCCCTTCCGTTTTTACATCCGTTTCTTGCGGGGACTTGAGCATTTCATTGTAAACCTTCTTATCGTATGCATCCAGTTTGTTTGATTCCAAGTGGTTATTGATTACTACGATTGTGTCTTGTCCGATTTTTATCCGATAGAGAATGCTTCTATTGTATAGGCTGGGATAATTGATTTCTTTTTCTTCCAAAATGGGATAACGGGAATAACATGCCAATGCATCTCCTCCTTTAATTCGTGTGGATGAATGATAAGGATAAGCGGATAGAGCCTGGTTAATCTCTTTTTGGGAGGCGTGAATGCCCGGAATAAATTCTTGCAAGCAAATAATGTCGGCTTCACACCGGCTCAGGTAAGTCAGGATAGCGTTGTTTCCTTCTTCCTTCTCCTCTCCCGGCGCAATTCCCTGCGTGTTGTATGTCAAAAATTTAAGCGTTTGGCTTCCTGCGGTTTGCTCTTTTATCGAGCCAAGCGGGAAATAAGTCCATAGGCTATTCCATCCCAATGCGAACACCGCTAAGGGGAATAATGCTCCCCATGGTTTCAGGCAAAGCCAGATAAGGCAGAAGCTTAGGTTTAACGCTATAAAAATAGGCATAAACAGCCCTGCACATGCTCCTACCGGATGTTCGGTTGGAGAGATGTATGGGCTATAGGCACATATTAGAAAGCCTATAGCCACTAAACTATTCAATAAGAATACAAGTGTTTGTATAAAATGTCTGACTAATTTCATTGTTTACTTGCATCAAACAGACTTTTCTTTTCTTCTTCGGTCAGGCTTCCATATCCCGACTTGCGAAGCTTATCTAAGATTCGGTCTATCTCGTCCGACCGCTCTTTCTTACGGGCATTAAACTCATAATCCTTTTGTTTGTCACCATAATGAACTTTCATTTTCGGTTTCTTAGATGCGGGTTTCCATCTGCCCGAACAGAAATCTAAGGCAACGTTAATCCATTTGGTCAAGTCGTGTCCTTTCACCAGTCCGGAGGCAAACCACCAACCTGCCAATGCGCCTCCCAAGTGTGCCAAGTGCCCTCCGGCATTGTCTGCCGTTACAAACAGCAAGTCGAGTACAACCATAAAGAGTGCCACATACTTGAGGCGCACAGTCCCGATGAACATGAATTGTACCGGATAATTCGGTTCACGCACGGCTGTAGCCACTACAATCGCCAATACCGAAGCCGATGCTCCAAGCAGATAGGAAGAATAAACCGCATCCTCGAAATAAGGGAAGAGGTTGTAAGCAACCATGTATAAGGCAGCTCCTGCAATGCCTCCCAAGAGATACAAGCCACGCAGGTGTTTGGCAGAGAAGAAGTTCAGGAACAGGCGTCCGAACCAATAGAGCCAGAGCATGTTGAACAAAATATGCAGGATGCCCGCATGCATGAACATGTAGGTTATCAATGTCCAAGGCTGGGTGATGAACTGCATGAACGAAGCCGGAAACATCAGATAGTTCATCCAATGTCCGCTATCCATTTTAAATAAGACCAGGAAAAGATTGACCAATGCTACTACAAGGAATATACCGGCATTGATGTAAATCAGTTGGGTGACAATGTCTCCCCGTCTGAATCCTTCCCTCAGGTTAGTAGTAAATCTGTTGTCCGCCGCCATTTTTCTTCCTCCAATAAATGATTAATATAAGTCCGAAAAGCATACCGCCCAAGTGAGCGAAATGTGCGATGCCGTCTCCTCCGGTAATGCCCAACACCAATTCGAGTACGGCGTATCCGATTACGAAATACTTGGCTTTGATAGGCATGGGGAGCGGGAAGATAAACATCTCGCTATTAGGGAACAGCATACCGAATGCCAACAGAATGGCATATACCGCGCCCGATGCTCCGACCGTGGTCAGCAGGTTCAGGTATTCATCCATAGAAATGATGCTGATTCCGGTATTGACCCGTTCGTATTGCGAAAGGTTCACTACATAGTCCACCCATTGCACGCCTTCTTGAATCAATCCCGCACCGATTCCGCAAAGGATGTAATAGAAGAGGAAACGCTTCGGTCCCCACACCATTTCCAATGTACGCCCGAACATCCATACGGCAAACATATTGAAGAAAATATGTTGGAAGTTGGCGTGCATAAACATATACGTAATGAGTTGTGCCGGATTGAAGTCGGACGCAAGGAAGAAATGCAGTCCCAGCATGTCGTTCAAGTCGACTCCATACCGTCGGGCAACCATTGCGCCCAAAAAGCAAAGCACATTGATAATTAATAGATTCTTTGTTACTGTAGGCATATTGTCTTTAGTTCTTAAGTTTATAAGTTCAATTCTTCATTTTTCATACTTCATTTCCAAAGCTTTCCCGAAGCACAATCAGGCTTTCCGGTCCCATATTGAATAACAAATCTACGATGCTCAGGTTCGGTATGAAACCGTTTTGTGCGTCAAATACCTGATAATAGGGTTGGGGCACAAACTGAGGGTCATACTCTGCATACGGCTTTTTCGGATGAATCCGCTCGCGGAAGTCTTCTATGTTTTCCGGTTCCGCATCATAATCATCGGTAGGCATCATGCAGGGTTGTAAGTCGATTTGTTCACATACCCAACGGCACAATTCCATATTGAAATCATACAAGAATTCATATTTCCGCTCGAAGAAAGCATGAAACTCATCCGCATAATAATCGAAAAACGGGCTATGCTTATAGCCTGCTACAAATGCGTTCCAATGCACGTGCCGCCAATTCCCATGGTCGGAGATACGCACGTCTTTCATCAAGCATTTCAAATCCTCGCTCTTTTCGGTCGGTATGGTCAATGCCAAGGGTCCGGAAGCCGAAGCAATCACACATCGGTTCCGGTAGGTCTGTTTCATATAATGGTCGAACCGCTCTACATAGATTTTATCATACGCATATAGTTTCGTATAATATTCTACCGGTGCCAAATAGGCTGAGCTTAGTATTATTTCTTTCTCCATAAATTTATTCTACACGTTGCAAAAAGCGTCCCTTACGGGTGGTAAACCAAATGCGCCAGGCTTTACCTATGATATATTCTTCGGGCACGAAGCCGAACAAACGGGAATCGGATAAGTTGACCGGGTCATTCGATGCCATCCAATAATAATTCTTCGTGAATGTGTACGAACGTACCGGCTTGCCTTCTATCCATAGCGTATCTCCTTTTACCGTTGCCTGCTTGCCTTCGTGTGCCATGATTGTATTGCATAACAAGACTGCATTCCAAGGATAAACCGTTACGGGGACATCCTTGCGCGGCACTACAAACGGATGTACTTCATCGGCAAGTTTGGCGTTCAGAGGCATGAACGTTATCTTTTTGCCTGCCTTTTGTGAAACCAAATACCATTCATAGCGGCTAAAGCTTCGGATAAAATCACCGTCTTCCGTATATCCTACCAACGGATTATCACGAATGTCTACTTCATCTAAAATAGCCTGTACCGCATCTTCCTGAGAAGCCGGATAAACATACAAAGCCTTGTTGTCGGGACTCCATACCTCGTTTCCGGTATCTATCAACTCCTTATTTAATAATAAGGTGTCGCCCGCCGTACCGATGCACCGGCTTATGAACACTTCCCTCCCTTCTATCCGTTTGCTTGGATTGGCTGGGTTCGGGTCGTTGAATAACACGATGTCGCCTTCTTTTATATCACAAGAGCCGAGGCGGTGATATCCGAAAACCGACGGGAAAGGCATACGCAAACCGTAGCTCCACTTGTTTATCAATACCCCTTCGCCCTGATAAAGCGTATTCTCCATTCCGGAAGAAGGGATAAAACACGATGTCACAAGAAAAGCTTTCACTAAGATAACCGCCAGAATGCATCCGGCAGCCCCTTTTAGTACGGTTTTCCAGTTTGCATGCATTTATTTACTTTATCGTATCCACAAACTTAAACAAGCGGTTCCAACGGACTTTTCCGTCCAGCCAATCGCGGTCTTGGTCTAAAGATAACCAGATGAATATCGGTTTTCCTACGATATGGTCTTCGGGCACGAATCCCCAAAAACGGGAATCGGCGGAATTGTGACGGTTATCACCCATCATCCAATAATAATCCATCTTAAATGTATAGCGGGTGGTTTCTTGTCCGTTAATATAAATTTTTCCGTCTTTCACATCGATGCTATTCCCCTCGTATGCGTGAATCGGGCGTTCGTACATCGGGAGGTTATCGAGTGTCAGGTCGATAGTCTCGCCTTTCTTCGGAATCCAGATAGGGCCGTAATTGTCCAATGTCCAGCCCGTGACCTTATTCACCGGATAAAGTCCGTCCACCGGTTCATCGGGCATATTCTCAATGGAAACCACAATGTCTTTCCGAGCCAATAAAGCCGCTTTCGCCTTTTCGGTCAAAGGAAGGTTATAGACCGACTCTTCCGCATAATACATCATCCGGTCTTCCTGGCTGATGCCTAATTCGTGGCACAAGTCATCGGGAAGCATGCCTTTGGTGTGTACGATATACCGGTATTGCACGTTATCCGGTTCCTTGTTCGGCTTCCCGTCTAAGTAAACGATGCGGTTTTTGATTTCCAAAGTCTGTCCGGGCAAGCCCACACACCGTTTCACATAGTTCTCCCGCCGGTCCACCGGGCGTGCGATGACCTTTCCATATAGTTGCGGGTTCTCATTTATATATTTGCGTCCGGCTGCGTAATAGTATTCAAAGACTTGTCTTTGCTGCTCCAATGTCAAACGGGACATATCGACCGGTTGAGACAATTGTTTGCCCGCGTCATAGCTCATGCGGTACAAGTCATCGGCTGGTATAGCCGTAGCTACACTATCTCCAGCCGGGAAGTTAAACACTACAATGTCATTGAGTTGTACGGTTCCCAATCCGCTTACACGCTTATAGTCCCATTGAATCCACTCCAAGTAAGACTTGCAATTGAATACCGGAAGCGTATGTTGGGTGAGCGGCATGTGAAGGGGAGTTTGCGGGATGCGTGCCCCGTAGCTCATCTTACTTACAAACAAATAATCGCCTACCAATAATGATTTTTCTAAGGATGAAGAAGGAATCACATAGTTTTGGAAGAAGTAGAGATTGACAAAGTAGACCGCTACCAAAGCGAATACAATGGCATCCACCCAACCCATAACGGTCAGTACGGTCTTGTTTTTCGACTTTTTCCACCACGTCCATGGAATCTTCTTCGTGATATAGGCATCAAAAATAAACGGAATGACGATAATGCCCAGCCAGCTCTTCAACCAGATGAGGAACGCTATATAGAATAGGAGGACAATACCGAACTTAATCCATTGCCTGCGCGACGCTTGTATCATAAGCCTGTATTAAAATTGAAATAAATCGTTCATACCTAAAAAGCCTTTGTGCGTAGCCGTATATTCAGCGGCTAATACGGCTCCCAAAGCAAACCCTTTCCGGTTCTTGGCATCGTGTGTAATGATAATCGAATCGGCTTCCGACTCGTACCGGATGGTATGGATGCCCGGCACTTCATCCCGTCGGATGGCACTTACGGGCAATTCATTCGGAGCACATTCCGTAGTGCCGCTCACCGTACCGTCGGGTGCGGTCAGTGTTCCCATTACCCATTTATCTTTCCGGTCCAAGTTCTCAAGGATGCCTTCAGCCAATGTGATAGCCGTTCCGCTGGGTGCGTCCAACTTATGAATATGATGAGTCTCCACCATCGATACATCATAATTGGGGAAGTTGTTCATAATCTTTGCCAAATACTTATTGACCGCCGAGAAGACGGCTACACCCAAACTGAAATTGGAAGACCAGAACAAGGTTTTTCCTTCTTCTTTGCACAAGCGGCGCATCTCCTCGCCATGCTCGCCTATCCAGCCTGTACTGCCCGACACAACCTTTACCCCTTGCTTGAACGCGTCCAAGCAATTGCCGTATGCCACCGAAGGAGCCGTAAACTCAATGGCGACATCTGCCGAGCGGAATGCGTCTGAATCCATGTCCTGACGATTGTCTACATCGATGATGCTTACTATCTCATGTCCGCGGGAAAGAGCTATCTTTTCAATCTCTTTACCCATCTTTCCATATCCGATTAATGCTATTTTCATAATTAACTTATTTATTTTCTGCACAAAGATAGGAAATTTCGTTATTACTAATGACATTTATCCAACATTTACACCTCATTAACATGGAACAACTTTTGCATTACGTGTGGAAACACAAGCTTTTTGCCCTCAAACCCCAGCAAACCACCGATGGGAAAGCGGTAGAAATTATTGACCCGGGATTGCAAAACATCCATGCGGGACCGGACTTTTTCAACGCTAAAATCAAGATAGACGGAGTGTTATGGGTAGGGAATGTGGAGATACACCAACAAGCTTCCGACTGGTTCAAGCATAATCATCACCAAGACCCAGCATACGATTCGGTCATCCTCCATGTCGCTTCTCAAATCGACGCGGCTCCTGCCCGCACCAATGGAGAGCCTATCCCCCAAATGGAATTGCGCTATCCGTCTTACCTTGCATCCAATTACGAACGGCTTCTTCGGGAAGACCGCTATCCGGCATGCCATGAATTAATCCCCCAATTATCCCCGTTCTTTTTACATAGCTGGCTTTCCAGTCTTCAAATCGAACGGTTCGAGGCAAAGGCCGGACAAATCCTGCAACGCTTAGAAGCCTGCAACCGCGATTGGGAAAACGCTTTCTTCATTACCTTGGCACGTAATTTCGGGTTCGGAGTCAATGCCGATACGTTCGAGTTGTGGGCAAAATCCGTTCCTTTAGGAGCGGTTAACAAGCACAGGGACAACTTGTTTCAGATAGAAGCTATCTTTTTCGGCCAAGCCGGGCTTTTGGAAGAGCTTCCCGTTGACGCTTATACCGAAAGCATGATGAAAGAATACAAATACCTGAGGCATAAGTTTGAACTCACCCCTTCTTCCGAGTGCCATTGGCGTTTTCTCCGGATGCGTCCGGGAAATTTCCCGCATATCCGTATCGCCCAACTGGCATGCCTCTATCATCGGTCCCAGGGCTTACTCTCCCAACTAATGGAAATGGAAACCTTGAAACAAGCGCGAGACCTCTTGCGGGGAGGCACTTCCGAATACTGGCTGACCCATTATACGTTTGGCGAAATTTCTCCTTCGCATCCGAAGACATTAAGCAACAGTTCCATCGACCTGCTGATTATCAATACCGTGATACCTTTCTTATATGCATACGGAAAGCATAAGGCAAACGAAATCCTCTGCATGCGTGCCGGGCAATTCTTGGAAGAACTGAAGCCGGAAAACAATAATATTATCCGGATGTGGCAAGAGTGCGGGGTGAAAGCTTCGCATGCCGGAGATAGTCAAGCCTTAATTCAACTTAAAAAAAACTATTGTGATTTGAAAAAATGCTTATATTGCCGCATCGGATATGAATACTTAAAAAAGAACCGGAACGTATGAATTACATTTATGAACTGAAAATGAAGGTGCGCGATTATGAATGCGACCTGCAAGGCATTGTGAACAACGCGAATTACCAGCACTATATCGAACATACCCGGCATGAATTCCTGCTCTCTACAGGCATCAGCTTCGCCAAGCTTCATGCAGACGGTATCGACCCTGTAGTGGCACGGCTCACCATGGCTTTCAAGACTCCCTTGAAAAGCGGAGACGAATTTGTATCGAAACTCTACCTGAAGAAAGAAGGAATCAAGTATGTTTTCTATCAAGACATCTTCCGTTTGCCCGACATGAAAATCGTGATTAAATCGACGGTAGAGACGGTTTGCCTCATTGGCGGACGGTTGAGCGATAGCGAATTATTCAATCAACTCTTTGCACCCTATCTGACGGAATGAACACCAGCGAAACACTTTACCGGTTAGCCCTGACCCAATTGCCCGGCATCGGAATCAACCATGCGCACACTCTTTTGCAAGCCGCCGGAAGCGCTACGGTGCTCTTCGAACACCGGAAAGAACTCCCGGACATCTTGCCCGACATGCCCGCCCGGCTCGTCCAAGCGTTCGACCATCCGGAGATACTCCGCCGGTGCGAGGCAGAACTTTCCTTTGCCGAAAAGAACCGGATAGCTTGCCTTACGGAAGAAGACGAAGCATATCCTTCCCGCTTAAGGGAATGCAGCGACGCTCCGCTTGTCCTTTTCTATCAAGGTACGGCAGACCTGAACCGGCGCCACATCATCAGCATGGTCGGCACACGCAATGCCACCGATTATGGAAAGGACCTGTGCCTTCGTTTCATCCGGGATTTGAAAGAATCGCTTCCCGATGCCATTATCGTAAGCGGACTGGCGTATGGCATTGATATCCATGCGCACCGCGCCGCTTTGCAATGCGGATTGGACACCATTGGTGTATTGGCTCACGGACTGGACCGGATTTATCCTTTCGTACACCGGAATACCGCTTCGGAAATGACTTCGCACGGAGGGTTGCTAACCGAATTCATGAGCGGGACCAATCCGGACAGGCAGAACTTTGTGAAACGGAACCGCATCGTTGCAGGGATAAGCGACGCTACGGTTGTGGTAGAATCGGCGAAGAAAGGAGGCTCGCTCATTACGGCGGAGATAGCGGAGGGGTATCATCGGGATTGCTTCGCTTTCCCCGGCAGGATTGGAGACGCGTTTTCAGAAGGATGCAATCATTTGATTAGCGCCAACCGTGCCGTTTTGCTTCAAAGCGCGGACGAATTGGTAAAAGCCATGAATTGGGATTGCCCGAAGGAGATTCCCCAAGCCATCCAGCGCCAACTCTTCCCGGAAATGAATCCGGAAGAATCGCGTATCGTACAAATCTTGCGGAAATATCCCGAAGGCATCCAGGTGAACAGCCTCGTGGTAGAGAGCAACATCGCCATCACCAGCATGACCGGCATTCTCTTCGAACTGGAACTGAAAGGAGTGGTCAAGAGCCTTGCCGGGGGCATGTACCGGCTGGTATAGATGCGGAAAGAAGATTCGGGAGGCAGTTTATGGGAAAATAAAACTAACTTTGGACGCTCCGCAAGCCGCATCCGTGCCGAACTGGGGATTTAATTGCGCTCCGGGAATTTCAGTCCGGGTTGCTCCAATAGCTCTACCGCTTTGTTTACAGTGTCACTCATGCGGTTGATGACTTGGAAATATTCGTTCATATCCCAAAGGTCACGGGCGATGAGCGCTTTCAGTTGGGCTTTGATTAGAGGCAGAGCCAGTTGGTATTCTTCTTCCTTATAGACGGCTCCTAAGGACTTGCCTAACGTTTTCAGGTCGTCCAACATGGCTGGAGTAATCTCGAACTCTTTATCAAAATGTTGGAAATCCTTGTATCGCGCCAACCATTCTGCCCGATGTACATCCACTAATTTCAGGTTTTGTTGCACTATCGCGCCTTTATCTCGCAAGGCAAGGTAATAATCGGTGTACATCGTGGTATCTACCGGGACAAAATAATCGGGCATAATCCCGCCTCCTCCGTAAATGGTACGGCCTAAACGTAAGGTTTTATACTTCAGTGAATCAGGGAAATGAATGCTGTCCGCACTTAACATTTCACCTCGGTTATAGCGGTCTATCAAATCATGGTTATATTCTTCAATGCTTTCGTAGGGCTTTTGGATGCATCGTCCTGACGGGGTATAATAGCGGGCTACGGTCAACCGAATCAT
This sequence comes from Bacteroides sp. An322, assembly GCF_002161765.1. Classification (GTDB taxonomy): domain Bacteria; phylum Bacteroidota; class Bacteroidia; order Bacteroidales; family Bacteroidaceae; genus Phocaeicola; species Phocaeicola merdavium. The sequence continues at coordinate 17,727 of NZ_NFIN01000015.1, forward strand.
GGAGCCGTCCGGCAAGTCAATCGGACGCTGCACCAATCCTTTTCCGAACGAGCGTCTTCCTACCACCAATCCTCTGTCCCAATCTTGAACCGCTCCGGTTACAATTTCGCTGGCTGAGGCTGAAAACTCGTCTACCAATACAACCAAGCGTCCTTCTCGAAAGTCTCCATTCCCTTCAGCCTCAAATTCGGCACGCGGATTCCGGCGTCCTTCGGTATATACGATTAATTCATTATTGCCCAAGAATTGGTTTGCCAATTCGATGGCTGCATTCAGATAGCCTCCTCCGTTGCCTTGCAGGTCAAGAATCAAATCTTTCATGCCTGCCTTTTGCAAACGGTGTAAAGCGTCTGCAAATTCTTTTCCCGTGGTGGCGGCAAAACGGTTGATACGGATATAGCCGATATGCTTATTCACCATATACGAAGCGTCGAGGCTATATACCGGAATCTTATCCCGTGTAATGGTAAACGGAAGCAAGTCGGATACGCCTCTGCGTTGCACTTTTACATTTACTTTGGTGCCTCGCTTGCCGCGTAAACGCCGCATCACGTCTTCCGTGCTCATCTTTACTCCGGCTATTACGGTGTCGTTCACTTCTATAATGCGGTCTCCAGCCAAAATCCCGACCTTTTCCGAAGGTCCTCCCGATACGGGCTGGATAACGAATAACGTATCTGTAGCCATATTAAACTGAATGCCGATGCCATCGAAATTGCCCTGCAAAGGCTCGTTTAAAGCCTTTACTTCTTCAGGGTCGGAATAGGTGGAATGCGGGTCAAGTTCTTTCAACATGCTGATGATAGCGTCTTCCACTAATTTATTTTCGTTTACTTCGTCTACGTAAAGGTTGGCAATGGCAAACTCAGCCAATTGCAATTTGCGGGAAGGGGAATTTAAAAGCTTGTTGTTTTGTGCTTGAAGCGAAAGTGCAAAAAGCATACAACTCAATGTAGTCAAGATATATTTCATATAAATGAAGAATTATATATTAATGTCTAAGTCGGCAGGCAGGAATGTGCTTACATCCTTGCCATACGACAACAATTCACGGACTATGGTAGAGCTGATGGAAGTCAGTTCCGGTTCGGTAAAGAGCAGGATAGTTTCTACTCCCGCTAATTTGCGATTAATATCGGCTATCGTTTCTTCGTATTCAAAATCGTGTACCGTGCGGATGCCTCGGATTATGAATTGGGCTTCCCGCATGCGTGCAAAGTCTACCGTCAATCCGTCGTATGCTTCTACCCGGATGCGGGGATTGTCCGCATAAAGCTTTTCAATCATCCGCACGCGTTTTTCGGTCGGGAACCACGTATGTTTCTTTTCATTTACGCCGATACCGATAATGATTTCATCCATAAAAGTCAAGGCACGTTCCACAACCGAATAATGCCCGATAGTAAAGGGGTCGAATGTCCCCGGAAATATTGCTCTTTTCATGAGTTAATAATTAACAATGAATAGTGAATAGTGAACGGTTAACAGCCATCGGAAATAACTATTAACTATTCACTCTTCACTATTAACTGATTAAGTCTTCTTCTACTACCAAATTATTGATAATGAAGTTTTGACGCTCCATTGTATTCTTGCCCATATAGAACTCCAGCAATTCGCCTACGGCATCGGTCTTGCGCAGGGAAACCTGCTCCAGGCGCATGTCTTTACCGATAAAGTTCCGGAATTCATCTGGGGATATTTCTCCTAATCCTTTGAATCGGGTGATTTCTGGATTCGGGCTTAATTTCTCGATTGCAGCCAGCCGTTCTTCTTCCGAATAACAATAAATCGTTTCGTATACTCCCTTCTTCCGGTTACGCACACGGAAGAGAGGGGTCTGCAAGATATATACGTGACCCTTTTTAATTAAATCCGGGAAGAACTGGAGAAAGAAGGTTATCATCAGCAAGCGGATATGCATTCCGTCCACATCAGCATCGGTGGCTACTATTACCTTATTATACCGGAGTCCGTCCAGTCCGTCTTCAATATTCAATGCCGCTTGAAGGAGATTGAATTCCTCGTTTTCATATACTACTTTTTTGGTCAAGCCAAACGAGTTCAAGGGTTTTCCGCGCAAGCTGAATACCGCTTGTGTATTTACATCGCGGCTCTTCGTAATGGAACCGCTTGCCGAATCTCCCTCGGTGATGAAGATAGAGCTTTCCAGACGTGGGTCGTTTTCTTCGTCTTTCTTTGAGGTTTTTTGGTCGTTCAAATGAATGCGGCAATCACGCAACTTGCGGTTGTGCAAATTGGCTTTCTTCGCTCTTTCCCGGGCAATCTTGGTTACACCTGCGATTGCCTTGCGTTCTTTTTCCGATTCTTGAATCTTCTGCAACATGATATCTGCCACATCCGAATGTTTGTGCAAATAATTATCGACATTCTCCTTAATGAAATCGCCTACGAATTTGTTGACACTCACTCCCGACAAGGGGTATGGATTACCGTCTGAATCTTTCTCCGGCGCCATCACCAACGACCCTAATTTAATCTTGGTTTGGCTCTCGAAGGTCGGTTCGATAACATTAATGGCAATAGCCGCCACTAATCCGTTGCGGATGTCTTGGTATTCAAGGTTTTTCCCATAAAACTCCTTAATCGTACGGGCAATGTGTTCCTTGAAAGCGCTTTGATGCGTACCTCCTTGTGTGGTATGCTGCCCGTTGACAAACGAATAATATTCTTCGCCATATTGTGCCGTATGGGTAAAAGCGATTTCAATGTCCTCGCCTTTCAGATGCACAATCGGATACAATCCCGGAGCGGTCATATTGTCGTTCAATAAGTCCTCCAGTCCGTTGCGGCTGATAATCCGTTTCCCGTTATAGTAAATAGCCAGCCCGGTGTTGAGGTACGTATAGTTGCGGAGCATGGTCTCGATGAACTCCGGGCGGAAGTGATAATTCAAAAACAAGGTATTGTCCGGTTCGAAGAAAATAAACGTACCGTTTTCTTCATTAGTCGAAGTGGTTGTATCGCTTATCAGGTTTCCCCGTTCGAAGATAGCTTCGCGCATCTGCCCGTCACGCACACTCCGTGCGATAAAGCGGGTGCTTAACGCATTCACAGCTTTGGCACCGACTCCGTTCAGACCGACACTTTTCTTAAAAGCTTTTGTGTCGTATTTTCCTCCGGTATTCAACATGGAAACCGCGTCAACCAAGCTTCCCAACGGAATGCCTCGCCCATAATCGCGGACCGAAACACGTAAATCATCTTCCAATTGGATGTCGATACGTTTGCCTGCTCCCATCTTGAATTCATCGATACTATTGTCTATCACTTCTTTCATCAAGACATAGATACCGTCTTCAACTTGAGAGCCGTCTCCTAAACGTCCGATATACATACCCGGACGAGTACGCACATGCTCCATATCGCTCAAATGGCGAATATTTTCTTCCGTATAAGAAACGGCAGGTTGTATCAGTTCGTTTTCTTCTTCCATGCTTTTTTTGTTTTTAGCTTATATCTTACAACATTTTCTTATAAGCCCGGCGGCGTTTGTGCTGTACCGATTCGAATGCACTCCATTGCGACTGGACTTTCTTATTCAATTCCAATTCAGGATTGCTTTCACCATATTTAAATCCCATTTGCTGGTAAACGGGAACCAAATCGTAGAACAATAAGGCATTGACTCCCTTGCTTTGATATTCGGGTTTCACACCCACAAGCAATAAGTCGAGCACTTTCGGTTTTTTGAAGAAAAGTGCTTTCAACAAATGATACCAGCCGAAAGGCAGCATCTTTCCTTCTGCTTTTTGCAATGCTTCGGAAAGTGAAGGCATCGAAATTCCTACCGCTATCAGTTCGCTGTTCTCGTCTTCCACTAATGACACCATGCGCAGGTCGATGAGCGGAAGGTACATCTTAATATATTGGTTAATCTGTCTTTGGGTCATTTTCGAATAGCCGTAAAGCGGAGCGTATGCTTCGTTAATCAAGTCGAAAATCTTCTGACCGTAATTTTTCGTCTTTATCTCTTTCCGTTTCAATTTCTTTATTCTCAGCTTATACTTCTGGAGAATGATTTCCGAGATACGTACAAACTTCTCGGGCAATTTATCGGGCACTGTCAATTTAAACTCCACCCAATCGGCTTCTTTTTCAAAGCCTAACTTCTCCAGGTGTTGCGGATAATACGGGAAATTATAAATGGTAGACATGGTACTTAGCTGGTCGAACCCTTCTATCAGCATGCCTTCCGCATCCATGTCTGTAAATCCTAACGGTCCTACCATCGCTTCCATTCCCCGTTCTTTTCCCCAACGGGCTACGGTATCAAGCAAGGCTTCTGAGACTTCGATGTCATCAATGAAATCAATCCATCCGAAACGGACTTCTTTCTTGTTCCACGTCTCGTTAGCACGCTTGTTGATAATTGCCGCTACACGTCCTACTACCTTATTATTATTATAAGCAAGAAAATAATCAGCCTCGCAGAATTCGAATGCCGCATTTCTTTTGGGGCTAAACGTCCCTAACATATCATCGTACAAATCAGGTACGGAATAGGGATTCCCTTTGTATAACTCGTAATTGAAACGGATAAAGGTCTTCAGCTCCTTTTTTGAGCTTACTTTCTTAATGATAATGGCCATCTGTTCGTTAAAGTATGTATTTCAGGGCGTAAAGATACAAATTTTTTATCTGAAAACGTATAAGTACTATCTATTTTTCCTTAATTATAAGGCGAATAAGGAGCTATTGTTTACGCAGAAAAAGAAAAAAGCACTTGCGATTTCTCGTAAGTGCTTGATTTTCTTCGTGGACCAGCCAGGGCTTGAACCTGGGACCTCCAGATTATGAGTCTGTTGCTCTAACCAACTGAGCTACAAGTCCTACACAAAAAGTATTCCTTAAAAACTGAGCGCAAAGGTAATGGTTTATAGTGAGACTTGCAATAGTTGAGCATATTTTTTCGAAAAAAAAACTAATCTTTATCCGTTCTTACAATATATGTTGTATTTTTGCGGCACTAAAATTAACTAATAAACAGGCATTATGTCACAAAAAGCAAATGAACCCCACTTGACCGGACTTACCGATCAGGAAGTTCTCTCCAGCCGCGAGAAATACGGAGTCAACCTGCTTACTCCCCCTAAGCGGCCTTCTATGTGGAAACTCTATTTAGAAAAATTTCAAGACCCTGTTATCCGGGTATTGCTGGTAGCGGCGGTATTTTCGTTAATCATTTCCATTATTGAGAATGAATATGCCGAAACCATTGGTATTTTCTTCGCTATCTTCTTGGCTACGGGCATCGGATTCTATTTCGAATATGACGCGAACAAGAAGTTCGACCTTCTGAATGCGGTGGGCGAAGAGACGCCGGTTACTGTTATCCGGAACGGGAAAGTGCACGAGATTCCCCGCAAAGATGTCGTGGTAGGCGATATTGTTATTCTGAATACAGGCGAAGAAGTGCCAGCCGACGGTACCTTGCTGGAAGCCGTATCGCTTCAGGTGAATGAATCGAGCTTGACCGGAGAATTGATGGTGAACAAGACAACGGTGGAAGCCGACTTTGACGAGGAAGCCACCTATCCTTCGAACAGCGTGATGCGCGGCACGACCATTACCGACGGTCACGGCATGATGCGGGTAGAGCGCGTGGGCGATGCTACCGAAATCGGGAAAGTAGCTCGTCAGGCTACGGAGCAAAGCCAAGAGCAGACTCCGCTGAACATCCAGTTGACCAAACTTGCCGACCTTATCGGGAAAGTCGGGTTTACGATTGCTGCCCTTACCTTTATTATATTTACATCAAAAGACTTGTATGCCTATTTACAGGTGAATACGGTGAGCGACTGGCATCAGTGGCTCGATATCGCCCGCATCGTATTGAAATACTTCATGATGGCGGTTACCTTGATTGTCGTGGCGGTGCCCGAAGGTCTGCCGATGAGTGTCACGCTCAGCTTGGCGTTGAATATGCGCCGGATGCTGAAGACCAACAATCTGGTGCGCAAGATGCACGCTTGCGAAACCATGGGTGCCATAACCGTTATCTGCACGGATAAGACGGGAACCCTGACCCAAAACCTGATGCAGGTATATGACGCTCAACTGGACGAAAAACAAGCCGACTTGATAGCTGAAGGCATTGCAGCCAATTCGACCGCTTTCCTCGAAGAGAAAGCCGAAGGCGAGAAGCCGTCGGGAGTAGGCAATCCTACTGAGGTGGCATTGCTGCTTTGGCTCAACGGCAAAGGGAAAGATTATGAATCGCTGCGTGCAGGCGCCAAAGTGGTGAACCAGTTGACGTTCTCTACCGAACGGAAATACATGGCAACGTTAGTTGATTCGCCTATCCAAGGCAAACGTGTGCTTTACATCAAAGGCGCTCCCGAAATCGTAATGGGCAAGTGCAACCTGACTTCGGAACAGATAGCAAAGAATAACGAACAGCTTTTGGCTTATCAGAACAAGGCGATGCGTACCTTGGGGCTGGCTTATAAGATTGTCCCCGAAGGGGCTTCTACCGATTGCGCCGAACTGGTGAACGAAGGCGGGCTGACCTTCTCAGGCATCTTCGCTATCAGCGACCCGATACGTCCCGATGTGCCCGATGCGGTGAAGAAATGCCAGTCGGCAGGCATCAGCGTGAAGATTGTCACCGGAGACACGCCGGGAACAGCTACCGAGATTGCCCGCCAGATTGGTTTATGGAAGCCCGAAGACACCGAGCGCAACCGCATTACGGGCGTAGAGTTTGCCGCATTGAGCGACGAAGAAGCCCTTGACCGTGTGCTCGACTTGAAAGTGATGAGCCGTGCACGCCCGATGGATAAGCAACGCCTGGTGCAGCTGTTGCAGCAGAAAGGGGCTGTAGTAGCCGTGACGGGCGACGGAACGAACGATGCGCCCGCCTTGAATCACGCGCAAGTAGGTCTGTCGATGGGTACAGGAACCTCGGTGGCGAAAGAGGCAAGCGACATTACTTTGCTCGACGACTCCTTCCACAGCATTGCCACCGCCGTGATGTGGGGACGCTCTTTGTATAAGAATATCCAACGCTTTATCGTGTTCCAGCTGACTATCAACGTCGTGGCGTTGTTGAGCGTACTGTTAGGCGCGTTCTTCGGCACGTCGTTGCCATTGACCGTGACACAGATGCTTTGGGTGAACCTGATTATGGATACCTTCGCCGCAATGGCATTGGCGTCTATCTCGCCCAGCATGGACGTGATGAACGAAAAGCCGCGCAAGCGCACCGACTTTATCATCACTCCGGCGATGCGCAACAATATCTTCGGAGTCGGTTTGGGCTTCTTGGTGATACTGATGGGAATGCTGGCTTGCTTCAAGCACCTGCCGGGCGGACTGTTGCCCAACGGCGAAATGAGCGTGCATTACCTTACGGTCTTCTTCACGGTATTCGTGATGCTCCAGTTCTGGAACCTGTTTAATGCCAGCGTATTCGGCACCAACCATTCCATTTTCAAGGACGCCAGCCATGCCCTCGGCATGTTGAGTGTGGCATTGATTATCTTGGTCGGACAATTCATCATTGTCACCTTCGGAGGCAAAGTGTTCCGCACCGAGCCGCTTCCGCTCATGGAATGGCTTTACATCATCGGCGGCACTTCGTTCGTGTTGTGGATAGGTGAAATCTGGCGCGGAGTCAAACGTTTGGCTAAAAAGTAATCCGATGAGATTCATTACAGAGGAAAGCCGGTTGCCGTTGCTCCCTTGCGTGGCGACTATCGGATGCTTCGACGGCGTACACCGCGGGCACCGCTACCTGATAGAGCAGGTGCGCCGTGAAGCCCGGGCAAGAGGATTGCAGAGCACACTGATTACTTTCCCTGTTCATCCCCGGCAGGTGATGCAAAGCGATTATCGTCCGCAATGGCTCACTTGCCTTCCCCAGAAAAAAGATTTGTTACAGCAAGAGGATGCAGACTATTGCATCCTTTTGCCGTTTACGCACGAACTGTCGCTGCTCTCGGCACGGCAGTTCATGGAGTTGCTGCATGTCCGCTTCAACGTGCAGGCATTGGTTATCGGCTACGACCACCGCTTCGGGCACAACCGGAGCGAAGGTTTCGACGACTATTGCCGCTACGGGAAAGAGTTGGGCATCGAAGTCATTCACGCCCAAGCGTTGGTAGAGAATGGCGTTTCTATCAGTTCGTCGCTGATTCGGAACTTGCTGAAACAGGGCGATGCGGCGCGCGCCAACCGCTATTTGGGCTATCGCTATTACCTGGACGGGAAGGTGGTGAGCGGCTATCAGGTGGGGCGCAAGTTAGGATTCCCCACGGCGAATCTCCAGCCCTCGTGCACGGATAAGTTAGTCCCGAAAGAAGGGGTCTATGCCGTTTATGCCTACGCCGAAGGCAAGCGTTACGCCGGAATGCTGAACATCGGTCATCGCCCTACGGTAGACAACGGCACCGAGCGCAGCATCGAGGTGCACATCATCGGTTTCGAGGGCAACTTGTACCAGCATTCCCTCCGTGTAGAGTTCGTGCAATACCTCCGCCCGGAGCAGAAGTTCGAGGGCATCGAAGCCCTGATTTCCCAATTGCAGCGGGACAAGGAAGCAATCGTCCATTTGCTTGGCAGATAGACTTTCACCACAGAGGGAATAAATAAAGTAAATGTCCGCAAAATGCCAATGTAGGGGCGTATCGCATACGCCCGAAAACATCCACGTGGAGAAGCGGGTGCATTCGGACGTATGCGATACGCCCCTACATTTCATTTCTATAATTCTTCATTTTCCGTAGGCTCCGGTTCCGGCACATCCGGCCCTTCGCTTCCGTTAGTGCTGCCCGATACGCTTGCCAGCGAGCCTACCAAGCCGTTCATCTTGTCGATGAAAGCGTTCAGCTCTTCGGTGGGCTGCACAATGGCGTAGGCGTTCACCGTCTGTGCGATTTCCTGGTAGAGGCGGTTCGCTTCGGCTACGGCGTCGGCTGAACTGATGCTCTTTTGGCTGACCATTGCGCTCACCTCGTCGTTGCGGGCGTCGAAAGCCTCCTCGAAGGTGGCGTTCGCCTCGCGCAGGGCTTCCACCTCTTTGGTCAATCCCAGCGTGGTGACGGCAGCGGCGTTTTCCGGCTCGGCAAGCATTGCCAGCATCCCGCGGATTTCGGCGGTTTCCTTGTTGTATTCATGGTTGCCGATGCCCCGGTAGGGCGACATCTGCTGGTAGAGCAGCTGGGCGGCTGTGCGGCACTCGTCCACAGCCGAGTGGGTGTATGCGTTGATAACCAGACTGATAGTTCCCGTGGCGTTGTCGCGCAGCTTGTCCGCCTCGCGCATCTGCGGCGTGCTGACGAAAGCCCGCTTGCGGTTGACAATAGACGCCAGCAGGCTGGCGACGTCGGTGTATGCCGGCGCTTTGTCGTCGATGTGGAGGGCGGCGGGAGTCGCCTCGTTGATGTATTTCACTGCGGTGGTATGGAAGTTGCTGCATGCGCCGATAGTCATTTGCGTCATGCCGAAAGATTGGATTTGTTTTGCCATAATGATATGTTTTTTGAAAGTTATATTGTTCTACTTGTAGAGTCGGAAGACTCGGCAGGGGCGGTGAAACCGTCCAATGATGCGTAACCGCTGGTGAGCGAAGCGAACCTGCGGATGGCAGATGCGCTCAAGAACAGGGCTTCGAAGAAGTCCAATCGCACTGCCGAAACGTTATTCGACTTCTTCGAAGCCGATAAGTAAGTAGTGCTCTCACTCCGCAGGTTCGCTTCGCTCACCAGCGGTTACGTATCGTTGAGCCTCTTCAAGGCTCTGTTTCTTTGAGTTTGTAGGGGCGTATCGCATACGCCCTGAAAACATCCACGCGGAGAAGCGGGTGCATTCGGGCGTATGCGATACGCCCCTACGGCTTTATGCTTTTCCCGCACCCCTTGTTTCTCCCGAAAAAGGGCTTGCCGGACATGAATCGCGTGCGATTTGCCACTTCCGAGGGCTTGGCAGGCGTGAATCGCGTCATTGAGCCTCTTCAAGGCTCTCTTGCGTCACACACCTAATACGATGTTTGCATCGATGCTTAATTTCCGGCTCATCTCACGGGCTACTTTCAGTGTGGGTTCGCATTTCCCGGAGATGTAATCGCTCAGACGTGAAGGGCTGACTCCAATCAATTTCGCCAATGACTTCTGGTTCAGCCCCATTTCGTACATACGGAGTTTGAGGATGTCGACAAGCGTAGGTTCTCCCAATGCGAAATGCTCTTCCGAGTAGTCGGCAACGAGGTTGGAAAGCAATTCCAATTCGATGCTGTTGGGGTCGTCGAGAGGTGTCTCGTCCGTAACCAGCGGAAGAAGTTCCTCGACTCTTTTTACAGCCCAATCGTATTGGGCTTTTGTTTCTATCTTTGTCATAATTTTAAATTAAAAAAGAGGGTGTCTCAAAATAGAAACAGGATGACATTGCTTTTTGATACTCAATTTTCATTTTGAGACAGCCTGTTTCCGTGTTCTATTTTCTAATTACAGTTCCTTGATGCTGATTGCTACGCCGCCGCTGGGTGCAAGGCGTTGCTTCAGCACGGTTTTGCTTGAGACTTTCTTGGTGGAGATGACGTAATCTTGCGGATTGGTACGCCAGTCTGCTTTCTTGCCATCGGCATAGATGGTGGCTTCGTATTTCTTGCCTTCGGGCAGGAAGCTGAGGTCGATGACAGCTTCGCGTGCGTTTTCGTCGGTGATGCCGCCGATGTACCACTCGTTCTTGCCTTTTGCCTTGCGGGCTATGGTGATGTAGTCGCCCGGTTCGGCTTCTAAAATGTAAGTATTATCCCAGTCTACCGCCACGTCTTTGATGAACTGGAAAGCGTCGAGGTGCTTCTCGTAGCTTTGATAGAGGTCGGCAGCCATTTGGAGCGGGCTGTACATCGTGACGTAGAGGGCAAGCTGCTTCACTAACGTGGTGCTCAGTTTCGCCTGATTCGAGCCGTATTGCGAAAGGTCGCCTTCGAAGATGCCCGGCGTATAGTCCATCGGACCTCCCATCAGGCGGGTAAAGGGCAGGATAGTGGTATGGTCGGGACGGTTTCCTTTGAAGGATTCGAACTCGGTGCCGCGTGCCGATTCTTGCGCAATCCAGTTAGGATAGGTGCGGCACATACCGGTGGGGCGAACGGCTTCGTGCGAGTTGACCATAATCTTATATTGTGCAGCCGTTTCCGCCACGCGGTTGTAGTGGTTCACCATCCATTGTCCGTCGTGGTGCTCGCTGCGCGGGATGATTCCTCCTACGTAGCCCGTCTTCACGGCATCGTATCCGTATTTCTTCATAAAGCGGAAGGCATCGTGCATCTGGCGTTCGTAGTCGGCTACCGATGAGGTGGTTTCGTGGTGCATGATGATTTTCACGCCCTTCTCTTTGGCATAGCGTTGCAGTTCTGCCACATCAAAGTCGGGGTAAGGCTTGTCGAAGTCGTAGATGAATTCCTTGCTGTAGGCATAATTGTCTTCCCAGCCTTCGTTCCAGCCTTCTACCAATACGGCGTCGAATCCGTGTTTCGAGGCGAAGTCGATGTATTCTTTCACGTGTGCCGTGTTGGCTCCGTGATGTCCGTTCGGTTTCAGTTTGGTATAGTCTGTTTTACCGATGACGATGTCTTGCGTGTCGGTATATGCCCATGTCGAGCCTTGTCCTGTGAAGTATTCCCACCATACGCCGACATATTTCGTAGGATGAATCCACGAAGTGTCCGCCAATTTGCAAGGTTCGTTCAGGTTCAGTATCAGATTGGATGCCAAGATGTCGCGGGCATCATCGCTTACTACGATAGTACGCCACGGCGTAGTGCTTCCCGTCTGCACGTATGCTTTTGTGCCGTTGCGGTCGGGAGTCAGGTGGGTGCTGAGTACAAATCCCTTGTCGTCCAAGTTCAGTTGTATGGCAGGATAGTTCACCAAAGCAGCTTCGTGGATGTTGATGTACAGTCCGTCATCCGATTTCAGCATCAGAGGGGTCTGCACGGCAAGATTGGGAGTAGCGGAACGAATGGCGAGCGGTTCTTGACGCACACTGTCTATCAGGCTTGCCACTTCCGAAAGTTTCGAAGTCGTGGTAGGGTATTCGTTTGTATCATAGTCGCCCGGAAGCCAGAAGGCTTTGTGATCGCCCGTCAGGCGGAATTCGGTTTCTTCTTCGTTTACCGTGAAGTGACGCAGTTCTTTCTGTACCGGAAATTCGTAGCGGAAGCCCAATCCGTCATCGAACAGGCGGAAGCGTAAGTTCAGTAGCCATCCGGTTCCGTTTTGCTTCATTGCCACAAACAGTTCGTTGTGGTGGTCACGGATTTCATTGTATTGACCCCATACAGGTTTCCAAGTCGTGTTGCTTTCCGAAGTCTGCGTGTCGGTGATTGTGAAATTCCGGTCGAATTGATAATCAGGGCGTACGCTGAATCCCAATTTACTCTCTTTGATAACCTCTTTCCCTTTGTATTGCAGGGAATAGACCGGTGTACCTTCTGCCGAAAGGCGGAATTGCAAAGTCAGGTTTCCGTCCGGCGATTTCAGTGTCTGTGCAAACATTGTTCCTGCCCAAGCAAGCAGAAACAGGCAAATGATACTTAATCGTTTCATAGAATGGTATGTTTTTAGGTAAAGATTTACTCCTTATTAGTTTGTATGGTGTTTCTATTTTGAAACGCAGATTTTCGCAGATTCACGCAGATTGAATTAATTATTTAAATTATAATTTGCGTGAATCTGCGGAAATCTGCGTTTTTTTCATCACATCAATTGTGTGCTATAAACGCGTTTCTTTATATAAAAAACAACTGAAAACGCCAATACACTTAGGCGCAAAAGAAGAAAATATATGCTCTTTTACCCCTTCTATAAGCTCGTATAGCCGCATTTCATTAAAAAATTATCGTTTTTCGATAAATTTTTCTCGAAAACCTTTGGTAGTATAAAAATAATGCCTACATTTGCATATCGAAAAACGATAAATAATTATCGAAATAGAGAACAAAACCAGATTAATAAAAACATTAAAGACATACGATTATGAAAAAGACATTTGTTATGAAAGCCATTGCCGCTATCTTTGCAACTACGATGATGAGTTTCACAACCGCTGCTGAAGCCAGTGCTCAAAACACCTTTGTTTACGGACAAGACGGAAACACGATGACTGTTTCTACCCTGAATGCCGACGGGCTTTCGATTACTCCGAAGCTGAAATACGAATACCAGTATGACGCCAATGGCAATCTTTTGGAAAAGAAGGCTTACCGCTGGAACAAGGACAACCGTTCATGGCAACCCGCTTACCTGCTGAATTACCTTCCGGGCGACGGCATTTATATGATTGACTATGCCGAATACGACAAGGCTTCGGGCGCGTTTACGCAAAACATCCAGACCAGCATCTATTACCAGCAAGCCGAAAGCGACCTGTTATTAACCGAAGTTCAGAGATAATCCACTTGATTCATTCACCTAATTATTATATAAAGGAGATACTATTATGGGACGTGTTATTAAACTTTTTATCTATTACCTGCTTTACACATTCGCTTTCTCCGGTATCTTTGCCGGAGGCTATATGATAGCCAACCACACACTGGAGTTCCCCCAATCCGATCCGGAAGTGTTCCAGCTCACCATGTGGGCGCAAGTACTCTCTACCATGGCGGTAGGTGCCCATTTGTTGGTTTGGAAATATGTAAAACGTGACCAATTATCTTTAAGCTTCCCCAATACGGCTAAGGTGTTGCTTGTCTCGGTTATCCTTATCGTAGGCATGGGGTTTTGGACAAATTATCTGACCGAACTGACCGGATTGCCCAATACGATGGAAGAATTCTTTGCCCAAGCGATGAATAACCCGTTAGGCATCATCTCCATAGTAATAATGGCACCCATTGTAGAAGAACTGCTGTTCCGCGGAGGAATGCAAGGGCACTTAATGCGTAAATGGAAGAATCCCGCATGGGCGATTTTGGCATCTGCCCTCATCTTCGGTCTCGTACACGGTAATCCCGTACAGATGTTTTTCGCTTCCATTTTGGGATTGGTACTCGGCTGGGTATATTACCGCACGGGCAGCCTTCTTCCGGGTATATTGATGCACTTTATCAACAACGGTATGTCGGTGTTGCTTTTCCACCTCTCAGGCGGAAAAGACGAGACTATGACCGAAGCCTTGGGTACGACCGGAGCTATCAGCCTTGCTATCGTAGGCGTGGTATTGACCGTTTGGAGCATCTGGTACATCAAGACCCGCCTGATTCCGAATCAGATAGTATGGAAAGAAACACCCGCTCCGGTAGAAGAAGTGATTGTTTCAGAGGATAAAGAACAAGCATAATTAACCAACTGTAGGGGCGTGGTTTGTCCGCCCGTATGCATCTACGTAGATGTTTTGGGCGGGCAAACCCCGCCCCTACAAAAAATAGATTATATTCATTTATGAAAACAGTACGCATTTTAGGGATTATCGTGATAGTGGCACTGATAGGGAACTTTATCAAAGATGCCATACCCGGATTCATAGACGGGTGGAACGATGCCGAAGCCGATTCTCAATTGGTTTTGCCTGCCGATTTCAATTCTGTATCCTTATCGGTAGAAGGTTATAAAGAAGGGATGTCTGATAGTCTGTTCAATCAGGCTATGCAGGCGAATGTTCCCTGCGAGGTGAACGGAGTAAGCACCTACGTGAAACATAATTCATGGGTGCACGCCATGGGATTTGTTATCTTTCCTGTTACATTGCTCGTCTTTTATGGGATTTATTGCCTGATACGCCTGCTGGTAGCGGTGGGCAGGGGCGAGATTCTGATTCGGAAAAATATCCGCCGTTTGCGTTTCTTCATTTATCCGATAATGGCGTTTTCCGCCTTGTTCGAATTACAGAGTTATATCCTTTACCGGGCAGCCATGAACGAGTTGGTATCTTCCGATTACGCGTTCGATGAGTTCCATTTGAAATATTCGTGGACTTTCATGTTAGTGATTGCCCTCTTGACCGAGATTTTCGCCCAAGCGGTCCGCATTAAGGAAGAGAACGATTTAACCATATAATAATCAATCATTGCATTTTATGAAAAAGAGACTGAACCTTATTTGCTTAGGAGTTGTCATCTCCATTCTTATTTCCATGTCTTTAGTCTTTAATATGTTTTATTATGGCTTCAAAGCAGGAGTCGATGCATACGAACAAGGGAAAGCGGGTGTGGAAAAGCTTGACGTGACCTATAAACTGATTGGCACAATGCCGACCGATGTTATCACCAACGAAACCACTACAGCCATTAATACGAAAGACGGTTCTTCGGTTTCTATTCTTCCATTCATCAGCATGATAGGGATTCCGAATGAAAAAGCCGGTGCCACCGACTCTATATTCCTTTCTTTATTGGACTGGGTAGTGACAATATGCCTCATTTATGCCATAGTCCAGTTTGCCAAGATGATTCGGAATATTCACCGAAACATCATCTTCGATTGGGCGAACGTGAAACGCTTGCGCCGCTTGGGAATATCGCTTATCCTTAGCTTCTGTTGTTCAACGGCAATAATCGCCATTAACAATTACTTGGTTTCTCAAGTAATCAGCTTGAAAGACAGTTCTTTCTCTATCTCCTTCCAGCTTTCCGACCCGACACTGCTTATTGGCTTCACCGCTTTGCTGTTTGCCGAAATATTTGCAATCGGTTTGAAGATGAAAGAAGAGAATGATTTAACCATATAATGCATGAGATTATGAATGTAAAGAAACTGAAATCCGCAATAGGAATTGTTGTCACTTGGGCGCTTTCCTTTATGCTTATGGCAGGCTTTTATATACAATGTATCTTCTTGCCCTTTTTTCGGGGGACGGAGTATCAAGTATGGGGCATCCTGCTGGTAATCCCTTGGCTATACGCCATACAATATCTTTATTATAAACTAATCAAGCGTTATACCAAGTGGTGGGACGTTTGGAAAGAGAAATAAGGACAGGCTTTTGATGCGAATGCGTTAAACGGTTCTATCCGTTGATGAATATAATTGCGAAGGCGGTACGATTAGTAATCGTTCCAACGGAGCAGATAAATGTGAGGGCGTAATCAAAGTAGTGTAACATGACAAATAAATTCATTCATATCAAACATTTAAAGACTTAGGAACTTATGACAACAAAACCCGATAAACAATTGGTGCAATATAGCGAAGCATTGATGGTGCTTTCTATTTTTAGTGCAACGTTTTTTGGTATATCGAACCTTTTCCCTATCTGCTACGAGTTAGGAAAAGACGCAAGCGATACATTCATCTGGTTTGCCCTGGTGCAGGGCATAAAGGCATACGCAATGTTTTTCATCGCCGTCCTGACCTACTTTTTGGCACGCAATGTCCGCAAAGGTATTGTCTTTAGCCCGATTAACCAACGTATTCTGTTTGCCATTGGAGGCTCAACCGTCATTTCCGGCGCGATTATTAATGCCATTATTAACTGTTCCTCCCTTGAGATGCCGACTGATACCAGTTTGTTGCTTATCATCATCGGATTGTTCATCGTTCTTGTTTCGTTGATGTTCAAGATTGGCATCCGAATGCAGGAGGAACAAGACTTAACCGTATAAACCCTATACGCCTATGAAACCGAAAAGCAACTATACCCGAGTGATGGCAGGATTCTACATCTTCCTGTGTCTCATTGCCTCGCTGATTCTTGGCGAAATCATTTATTTTGTAGCGATAGTCCCCTTGATATCCAATCATATTTGGCTCCCGTTCATCAATATCATTTGGATTTATATTGTCGCTGTGATTTATTATAAACTAACCCGCCGTTATACCAAATGGTGGAAAAAACTGGAAAACAAACAATAACGCTTATGCCGATTATAGTAAACCTTGACGTGATGATGGCGAAACGGAAAGTTTCGTTAGGAGAGCTTGCAGAGCGGGTGGACCTTACTCCGGCAAACCTTTCCATCCTGAAAACAGGAAAAGCCAAAGCGGTGCGCTTCTCTACCTTGGAAGCGATCTGCAAGGAACTGGATTGCCAGCCCGGCGACATACTGGAATACCAGGCGGAAGAAGAGTGATTTTATATTGAACGCAGAGACACAAAGACGCGGAGGAATAAAGAGAGAGAAAGCAAAGGTCACAGAGCCAAACGCCACTCTCTGGATTCTTTGCTCTCTCAAAAAATAAAACTCTGCGCTTTTGCGTCTCTGCGTTTAATTATATTGTTTATATCGTTAATTCTCTGTATCTTTGCAGCCGAATTAGACATTATAGATAAATGAAGACATTTGAAGAACTTGGCGTAGCCCCTGAAATACGCAAAGCGATTGAAGAAATGGGATATGAGAATCCCATGCCGGTACAAGAAGAAGTGATTCCTTACCTGTTGGGAAACGGGAATGATGTAGTGGCTCTGGCACAGACCGGAACCGGAAAAACAGCTGCATTTGGCTTGCCGCTGATACAGAAAATTGACGTAAGTAACCGCGTGCCGCAAGCATTGATTCTTTGCCCTACGCGCGAACTTTGCTTGCAGATAGCAGGTGACCTGAATGATTATTCGAAGTATATCACCGACTTGAAGATAATACCCGTTTATGGAGGTTCGTCCATCGAGAGCCAAATCAAAAGCTTGAAGAAGGGCGTACATATCATTGTCGCTACTCCGGGACGCCTTATCGACCTTATCGAGAGAAAAGTAGCGAAGCTGGAAACCATCCGTGACGTAGTGATGGATGAAGCAGACGAAATGCTGAACATGGGCTTTACCGATAGCATCAATGCTATTTTGGAGAAAGTGCCAGCCGACCGCAATACTTTGATGTTCTCGGCTACGATGAGCCCGGAAATCTCCCGTATTGCTAAGACTTATCTTCACGATGCGAAGGAAATTACCATCGGTACGAAGAATGAAGGTACGAAGAACGTGCACCATGTGGCATACATTGTACATGCTAAAGACAAATACTTGGCGTTGAAACGTGTCGTTGACTTCTACCCGATGATTTACGGCATTATCTTCTGCCGCACCCGTTTGGAAACGCAGGAAATTGCCGACAAGCTGATACAAGACGGATACAATGCAGATTCGTTGCACGGTGAATTGAGTCAGGCGCAACGTGACTTGGTGATGCAGAAGTTCCGCCAGCGTCATTTGCAATTGTTAGTAGCAACGGACGTGGCTGCCCGCGGACTGGATGTGAACGACCTGACTCATGTCATCAACTACGGTTTGCCCGATGATACTGAAAGCTATACGCACCGGAGCGGACGTACAGGACGTGCAGGAAAGACCGGTATCTCTATCGCTATCATGAACTTGCGCGAGAAAGGCAAGATGAAGCAAATCGAGCGCATCCTCAATAAGAAATTCAGCATCGAAACTTTGCCTACCGGACAAGCTATCTGCGAACAACAATTAATCAAGTTGGTAGACGACATCGAGAAGGTAAAGGTAGACGAAGAGGAAATCGAAGCATTCTTGCCGGGCATTTACCGCAAATTGGAATGGCTGAGCAAGGAAGACTTGATTAAGCGTGTCGTATCGATGGAGTTCAACCGCTTCTTGGATTATTACAAGAACGCGCCGGAAATAGACCAGCCCAGTTCGAACGAAAAAGGGAAAGAAAAGAAAGAAAAGAAGAAAGGGGAGCGTCCCGAACGCCGGGAACGTTCGCGTACAGCCGAGAAGGGATATACCCGCCTTTTCATCAACTTAGGAAAGACCGACGGTTTCTTCCCCAATCAAGTGATTGAGCTTATCAACCGCAACTTGAAGAAAGAGCGTATCGAAGTAGGACGTATCGACTTGATGCAGAACTTCTCGTTCTTCGAAGTTATCGAAGCACAGGCTCCGAAAGTTGTTAAAGCACTGAATAAGGCGACTTACAACGGACGGAAAGTTGTAGTGGAAGTAGCTGCGGAAAACGAAGGAAAGAGTGATAAGGGCGGAAAGAAGCGTGTAAAAGAGACTAAAAAGTCGAAGTCGCGCAGAGAAGAGCCCGAATACGAAATAGCACGCAAATCGAAACGTAAAGACGACTGGAAGCAATTCTTCCAACATGAAAATGATTTCTCTGGACCTGATTTCGGCGAAGAAGCCGGCTGGGGGAAAAAGAAGAAGAAACGGAAATAGTTAACGAGCTAATTAGTATAAGGAAACGCAGATTCGCGCAGATTTACGCAGATTTAATTTATAATTAAGAATAATCTGAGAAAATCTGCGCGAATCTGCGTTTCTTCATGATAGTATTAGTTACACACTATTACCTATTCACTCTCAAAAGGTCTTTCTTCAGGATATATCCGGCGAAGCATAGTATTAATAAGGTATTGAACGCCAAGCGTCCGAATACATTCGCAATGCTTACTTCTTCGGCGATGATATACAATATGGCGGCAAAGACCAAATAAATTGCCATGTCTTTCAACGGATAAGCCACGGGATATTTCTTCTGCCCTATAATATAAGAAAGGAGGGTAATCAGTCCGTATCCGGCAACCGATGCCCATGCGGAAGCTACATAACCATATTGAGGGACTAACCAAATATTCAACACTAAGATAACAACGCATCCGATAATCGAGAAATATGCGCCCCATTTCGTCTCATCGGTCAGCTTATACCAAAACGAAAGGTTGAAATAGATGCCTTTGAAGATTTCCGCCCCCATTACGATAGCCACTACACCCAGCCCTTCCCAATAATCGGGAGCAATCAAATAACGCAGTATATCCATATAGAACATCACGGCAAGGAAAGCCAAGAGCGAGAAAATGAAGAAGTATTTCATTGCCTTGGCATACATCTCCCGGTTATCGCCTTCTTTGTTCTTGCCGAATACAAAAGGCTCGTAGGCATAGCGGAAGGCTTGGGTAAACATCGCCATGACCATAGCCACTTTACTCGTCGCGCTATAGATACCTAATTGCACCAATCCCTCTTGCCGGTCTTCGAACAAGAACGGATAAATCATCTTGTCTACCGTTTGGTTCAGGATGCCTACCAAGCCGAATATCAGGATAGGGAACGAATAACTCACCATTTGCTTCATCAACGGACGGTCTAAGCGATAGGAAAATCCTCTTAGTTCGGGAATGAAGAAAAACATCTGTACCGCCGACATGATGAGGTTCGACACGAAGATGTAGCCTACTAAATAATCGGGACGATAGAACCAATCGATTGCTTCGGGTGACACCTTATATATATAAGGGCACAGCAAAAGGAAGAAAAGGTTTAACACGATATTGCCGATGATATTGAATAGCTTGATAGCCGCAAATTTCATCGGTTTCTTCTGATAGCGCAAATAAGCGAAAGGGATGCATTGGAACGAATCGAGTGCCACCACAATCACCATCATGGCGATATAGTCGGGGTGGTCGGGATATTCCAGAAATGTGGATAACGGATGGATGAACGCCAAGCAAAGCGTCACAAACAACAAAGACAATCCGCCCACAAACAATAATGCGTTGGCATATACATGCTTCGGGTCGGCATCGGTCTTATTGGCAAAGCGGAAGAATCCCGTTTCCATACCGAAAGTCAGCAATACCAATATCAATGCCGTATAAGCATATACATTCGATACCACTCCATAACCGCCCGATGCCGCCGGGATGACCGCCGTATAAAGTGGTACTAACAAATAATTCAAAAATCTGCCCACGATACTGCTCAATCCATAGATAGCGGTATCTTTAGCCAATGATTTCAGTCCAGCCATAAGTCTTATTATAATAAAACGCAGAGACGCAAAAGCGCAAAGTCTTTAGTTGAGAGAAAGCAAAGGACACGGAGGGGCAAGCATAAAGCCTCTGTGTGCTTTGCCTCTTCTAAAAATAATTCTCTGCGCTTCTGCGTCTCTGCGTTCGGTAAATTCTAAGTTAATCGAATAATGTTTTTTGTTCACTCCACTGGCTTCTGCCCAAATGCTGATAAGCCAGTTCGGTTACTTCCCTTCCGCGGGGCGTACGTTTTAAGAAACCTTCCTTGATGAGGAATGGCTCGTACACTTCTTCTATTGTGCCGGGGTCTTCTCCCAATGCCGTGGCAATCGTGGTCAAGCCCACCGGACCGCCTTTGAACTTGTCGATAATCGTACAAAGCAACTTATTGTCTATCTGGTCCAGTCCGTAACGGTCGATGTTCAATGCCTCTAAGGCAAACTTGGCTATCTTCAAGTCGATGCGTCCCGAGCCTTTCACTTGTGCAAAGTCGCGCACCCGGCGGAGCAAGGCATTGGCGATACGGGGCGTTCCTCGGCTTCGCGAAGCAATCTCACCTGCCGCTTCCTTATCGCAGGGCACGCCTAAGATACGGGCTGAGCGCAGGATGATATTGGTCAATATAGCGTCCTCGTAATACTCCAAATGCAGGTTGATGCCAAATCGTGCCCGCAACGGAGCGGTCAGCAAGCCGCTTCGGGTGGTAGCTCCTACCAATGTGAACGGGTTTAAGTCGAGCTGGATGCTCCGAGCCGAAGGTCCTTTGTCTATCATGATATCGATGCGGTAATCTTCCATTGCCGAGTACAGATATTCTTCCACCACCGGACTCAGGCGGTGTATTTCATCGATAAACAAGACATCGTTCGGCTCCAGACTGGTCAAGACTCCAGCCAAGTCACCGGGTTTATCCAATACCGGACCTGAAGTAACACGGAATCCCACTCCTAATTCGTTGGCAATGATGTTGCTCAACGTGGTCTTTCCCAATCCGGGAGGGCCGTGAAGCAACACATGGTCGAGTGCTTCGGCACGAAGCCTTGCCGCTTTAACAAAAATGCGCAGATTATCCACTACCTTCTCTTGCCCGCTGAAGTCTTCAAACTGGAGCGGACGCAGGGCGTTTTCGAAGTCCCGCTCCTTTCCGGTAGGCTTATAATCGCGTATGTCGAACTGTTCTTCCATAATTTCTTTCTGAATCTCTTGCAAAGGTAATGAATAATCTGAGTTATTTTAGTACTTTTGTTGAATAAAACACAGAGACACGGAGGCACAGAGCTTTTAAAAGAGTAGAGATGCGGCATTAAATAAGATGAATGCCCGCATTTCATTAATTAACTTGTAGGGGCGTATCGCATACGCCCGAATGCGCACACTTATCCACGTGGATGTTTTCAGGGCGTATACAATACGCCCCTACATTGACTCTTTACGGAAATTCTCTGTGTTCGATATAAATTAAGAATACAGAAGATATGGCTACATTTCAAACCACACACATCGTTTACTTCTCGCCCACCCATACATCGGAGAAGATAGCCCGTGCCATTGGTGAAGGCATCGGTATGGAGCGACGTATCGAGACCGACCTGACCTTAGACGAAGGGACTTCGCCTATCGAAATCAAAGATTCGCTTACCATACTTGCCGCGCCCGTATATGGCGGGCGGGTGGCTCCTATCGCTTTGCAACGCATGAAACGCTTGAAAGGGACGAATGCTCCGGTTATATTGGTTGCGGTTTACGGGAACCGCGATTATGAAGACGCTTTGGTGGAATTGCGTGATACGGCTATCGGATTGGGTTTCTCGCCTTTATCCGCGGGAGCTTTCATCGGCGAGCATAGCTATAGCACGCCTCTTTTGCCCGTGGCGATGGGCAGGCCCGATGAGGCTGACCTCGGCATTGCCCGAGAGTTCGGAAAAGAAAGTTTATCGAAGTTGGAGCGAACAAATCTCCCTATTCCGGCGTTTTATGTCAAGGGGAATGTCCCGTACAAACCGTTGATGAGCGGGAAGCCTTCGGCGCCGGTATGCACCGGAAATTGCTTCGGATGCGGAGAGTGCGTCGAGGTATGTCCCACACATGCTATTTATATAAATAAGGAGGGCGTCATCGAGACCGATATAAACCGTTGCATCCGTTGTTGCGCTTGTGTGAAGGCTTGCCCGAACGGGGCACGCATCTACGATAACCCGTTTGCGGCTTTCTTGCACGAGAACTTCAGCGCAAGGCGTGAACCGGAATTGTTCCTATAAGCAAAGGCTGAGGCATATACTTGCAACGGTCAACTCAGATAGATGGATTGCCCGTTGCAGATAGTTGCATTAATGAAATATCTTGTAGGGGCGTATTGCATACGCCCGAAAACATCCACTTGAATCCAATTGGTGCATTTGGGCGTATGCGATACGCCCCTACAAGTTAATTGATGAAATGCGGACATCATTATTCATTTCAATTGACTATAAAATAGAAATATGACAAAAGACAAACGAGTATTGGTGGGGATGAGCGGGGGAATAGATAGCTCTGCCGCCTGCATCATGTTGCAAGAACAAGGATATGAAGTGGTAGGCGTGACCATGCGCACCTGGGATATCCCTTCACATTTTTCTTCTCCTGAACAGGAACAGCCCGACGAGATAGTGGAAGCGCAAGCCGTAGCTGCCCGCCTCGGTATCGAGCACCATGTAGCCGATGTGCGTGAAGAGTTCCGGAAAGTCATCGTGCAATACTTTATCGATGAATACATGTGCGGTCGTACCCCGAATCCGTGTGTGATGTGCAATCCGCTTTTCAAGGAACGTATCTTGTGCGAATGGGCAGACCGTACCGGATGCCAATGGATAGCCACGGGGCATTATTGCCAAATTGAGAAGCGGAACGGGCATTGCTACATCGTGACCGGGGATGATGAGACGAAAGACCAATCGTATTTCCTATGGAAACTTCCGCAAGAGATTTTGGAACGGATGTTGCTTCCGCTGGGCGGGATGACCAAAGAAACCGTCCGCGAATACCTTGCCCAAAAAGGATTTGAGGCGAAAGCCAAAGGAGGGGAAAGCATGGAAATCTGTTTCATAGACAAGGATTACCGGGATTTCCTGCGCGAACATTGCCCCGACATAGACGAGCGTATCGGTCCGGGATGGTTTGTGGATAGCAAAGGATTGAAGTTAGGGCAACACAAAGGATTCGCCTATTATACCATCGGGCAACGGAAAGGATTAGGCATCGCTTTGGGAGAACCGGCATACGTGTTGAAAATCAATCCTGAAAAGAATACGGTGATGTTGGGGAATGCCGACCAGTTGAAGACTGAATACATGTTGGTAGAACCTCCCGTGGCTCCTGATATCGAAGAACTCTTGACCTGTCCGGATCTTTCGGTGCGCATCCGATACCGAAGCCGTCCGATTCCTTGCCAGGTCCTTCAATTGCCGGATAACGGCTACTTGCTGGTGAAGTTTGCTACGGAGGCTTCTGCTATCACCCCCGGGCAATCGGCGGTATTTTATGACGGGAATCGCGTATTGGGCGGAGGCTTTATCGCTTCCCAGCAGGGAATAAGGAAAATAAGTGCGGAACATGCATCGTATTTTGATAAGAAATGCTGACAAAAATGTGAACAAACCGCAAGTTTGAATTGTTCTGTTCATAACATATTAAAAAAATAATAAATAAAAAACTATCAAAAAAGAAACAAGCTATCTGTTTTTTTTATACCTTTACCTTTGGTAAGCAATATCTATATAACACAAAAATAAAAAGATTATGAAACTAAGAAGAAATCTTACCGCACTCGTACTTGGATTAAGCACGATTGCAGCGTTTGCCCAGACTGACGGCAACACCGAGACACGCCAGATTAAAGAAGAAGGCAAGACCGTATTTAACCCGCACTGGTTTATGCAAGTACAAGCTGGTGCTTCGCATACTGTGGGAGAAGCTAAATTCGGAGACCTGATTTCTCCAGCCGCTGCATTGAACGTAGGTTACCAATTCACTCCGTTGTGGGGATTGCGTGCCGGTCTGAGTGGCTGGGAAGCTAAGGGTGCATGGGTAAGCCCCCAAACTATTTACAAGTACAATTACTTGCAGGGGAATGTAGATGCTACACTTAACTTAAGCAACTTGTTCTGCGGTTACAATCCGACCCGTTTCTTCAATGGATACCTGTTCGGTGGTATCGGTGTCAACGGAGGATTCAACAACGATGAAGCTGTAGCTATTAACGATGCCGGACATCGGTTGGAATACTTATGGCGCGATAGCAAAGTGAATGTCGTAGGCCGTTTTGGTTTGGGCACTAACTTACGCATCAGCGACCATGTGTTCTTCAACCTTGAAGTAAATGCCAATGTCATGTCAGACAAGTATAACTCAAAGAAAGCAGGCAATGCTGACTGGCAATTTAATGCTTTGGCTGGATTTACCTTCAAGTTCGGAAAAACTTACACAAAGACCGAACCGGTTTACTATGAACCTGCTCCCGCTCCTGCTCCGGCACCTGTCGTAGAAGAAAAGAAAGAAGAACCGGCTCCCGCTCCAGAACCTGTAAAGGTACAACCGATGAAGCAGAACATCTTCTTCCTCATCAATTCTTCTGAAATCCGTTCTTCTGAACAAAGCAAAGTCAATGACCTTATCGCTTACCTGAAGGAACATACTGACGCTAAAGTTTCTCTGACCGGATATGCAGACAAGAATACCGGAAATGCACGTATTAACAAGAAATTGTCGCAAGAACGTGCCGAAGCTGTTGCTGAAGCTCTGAAAGCACAAGGCATTGCTGCCGACCGTATTACGGTAGACTATAAGGGCGATACTGTACAGCCGTTTAGTGTAATCGAAGAAAACCGTGTTACGGTTTGTATAGCTGAATAAGCGATTGCTCTTTCTATAACCAAACTGTATCCTGAAAGATTTCATGCGTCAAGGCTGTATCTTTCAGGATACAGTTTTTTTTATATGTAAACTTATGGGAATCAAGTTATCGAAAAGGAAATTGAAGAAAGGGCGTTTCTCGCTCTATTTAGATTGCAACCTCGAAGGCAAGCGTTTTAAGGAAAGTCTGGGCATCACCTTAGAACCGCCTACATGCAAAGAGGCAAGGCAAGCCAATTGCGTAAAATGGCAATTGGCTAAACTTCTACGCGCACGGCGTGAAATTGATTATTTGCATACCCATTACTGGTCGAAACTGCCTCCGCTTTTTCAGGTATCCAATGCACAAAGGCACTCCGATGAAGAAACCGAAACACTTGCAAATCCCAATGAGCCGATTGATTTGCAGGAACCGGATTCACTTGATTTTTTCCTGGTCGCAGCAAGCTATCAGAATATATATCATCGGAAAGATTTCCGGATGGTGCAAGCGGTTTTTGCTTATCTGAAACAATTTCATGCTTCACCTTTACCGATAAGAGACATTACACGCAGTTTTTGTACCGATTTCTTTTGCTTCTTGCAAGATAAGCTGCATGGCAATACTCCGGTCAATTATTTTAAGAAATTCAAGATGTGCCTGGAATATTGTGTAGAAGAAAACCTGCTGCCCGCTAATCCAGCCAGAGGCATCCGCCTGAGCCAATATAACGACGTGACCAAAGAAATCCTTTCAACCAAAGAACTCATTAAACTGACCCTTACGCCTTGCCGGAATCCGGAAGTCAAACGGGCTTTCCTGTTTTCTTGCCAAAGCGGATTGCGCTGGTGTGACGTGCAAGATTTATGTTACAAGAACATTGATTTTGCACAAAGGCATCTCACCTTGGTGCAGAAAAAAGTAGCCGGGCATTCTCAAAAGTCGGTTTTACACCTACACTTAAACGAAAATGCCATACGCCTGTTGCAAGAATCACACGGCGCGCCCGATGACCCTGTATTCAGACTCCCTTCCCATTCATACAGCCTGCGGCTTATTAATGAATGGACTGCCCATGCAGGCCTGCGCAAGCATATTTCGTTCCATTGTGCACGGCATACGTTCATTACTTCCATCATGGCACGGGGAGCAAGTATCAAAACAGCCGCCTCTTTAGCAGGACATTCCAGCACACGGCATACTGAAAAATACATACATATCATTGATAAACAAAAACAACAGGCTGTAGACAGTCTTCCGCCTCTTCCACTTTGAAACAAAAAAAATAAAAATTTACAGCTAAATTGATAAGAAATCAATCCTTTTTATATACATTTGCGCAATTAAATTAACAAACTTAATTTGAGTTTATGAACGAACTGAAAGTTAGCCTAAAAAGAATAGCCGAAGACGGCTTTACACGCAACGACGAAATATTGGCTGATGCATCGAAAGCATTGGTTCCGCAAATGGGTTTCGAGTTGCTTTCTGACATTAATAAGAACTTGCTTACCATTGTGGCACATGTTGGGTTTGTAACTCCTGCCAAAGAAGTGGCAGCAGCCTTGCGTTTCCGCTTCACGCTCGAAGTAGACAGCTTGAGCAAATTGGAACATACAACGAATCCGCAAAAAGGGACACATCAATATAAATTCCCGAACGGATTCATCGAAGCGATACTGACCGATGTATATGCTACAGCCCGTATCCTCATGGCGCAAAAGTTGGCAGGTACCCGCTTGGAAAATGCTTATTTGCCCTTCGGAGGAGCAAGCAGCTTGATTCGTACAATGAAACGATAAAGAGCTGTCTGATATGACAAAACAAGAAGCCTTAAAACTTTTTGAGGACAAGAAAGTCCGCACTGTATGGGACGATGAACAAGAAAAATGGTATTTTTCTATTATTGATGTAATAGCTATTCTTACTGATAGTCCAGATCCCAAACGATATTGGAGTGTATTAAAATCCCGTATCAAAAAAGAGGGGCATGAACCTACTACAATTTGTAGTACTTTGAAACTTCGTGCAGCCGACGGCAAAATGCGCTTAACAGATGTGGCTGATACCGAACAGCTTTTCCGGATTATCCAGTCTGTACCATCGCCCAAAGCCGAACCTTTCAAGCAATGGATGGCTCGTGTGGCATAGGTTGCACGTGAACAGCTTGAACAGCAATTAGGCCGTTCTGTCATATCATCGGCAAAAGCTAATGATTATTTGCTCCTTTCCGAAGAAAATATAGTTAATCAGAAATGAAATGCGAAAAACATTTGTCATGCTGAACGAAGTGAAGCATCTCGGATGCGTCCACGTGAATGTACACGAGATCCTTCACTTGCGTTCAGGATGACAATACATTGGAATATTTTCGCAAACCAATTTTGTTTTACTATAAATCGGAAGAAAATTTGTAGCATTGTTTACCTGACAAATCAGGAGATAAAACGAAGCCTGCTTCATCGGCCAACGAAGCAGGCTTCGTTTGTTGATACATCCGGCTTCGTAAGCCGATGAAGCAAGGTTCGTTTTTTGTATCTTCTCTAACGATATGATTCGCTCTTGTAATTTTGTTATTTATTTCATTATAATTTTATGAATAGATGCATGCTCTCTAATACGGCTCTTTCATTTAAAATGGTAAAATGGATGTCCGCTTTTGCTAAATACTTGTAGGGGCGGGGTTTGCCTGCCCGAATACGTCCACAAATAAAGCGATTGATGTATTGAGACTGTCTCAAAATAGAAATAGGCTTTCATTTGATATACCCTTTTGCTTATTCAATAAATGTACACGCTCAATGCTTTCGCCAATTTGTATTGTTTCAGCCGCTCACGGACACATTCGGTGAAGAAGCGCAAAATACTGTTGTAACATTCCATTACGATTTTCCCATCCATGCTGAGCAATACGCTTTCGAATACGGGGGCATAAAGGCTTTCCTTTTTACCAAGCCAAAGGTATTCGTTACGTCTGTCCGATTGATAAATCTGATGTTGACGTTGGTTGGCAATATCTATCCACTCGTCAAATCCGTTGCTTTCACCGAGTATTTTCAGTATTTCAGTTGCGTAATCTTTTTCCCATCCGTCTACATACCGCATGGCATAAAAATCTTTTAAGAAAGGCAACCATTCCGCTTCTGCTACTTCCTTCTTGAGCGAATAGACAAATAGCTCCTCTGTCACTGATTGATTGTATAGTTCAGAATCGAACAGATAAGAACCAAGCTCTTTTTCGATTTCCTCCCGACTTAAATCCGGTCCGCGATAAGCTTTACGAGAAACGGTGATTTTGGTGTTTAGCCCGATAAATAAAAATTGTCCCATAAATCTTTCTTTTGTAAGTGGCTAATTAAAATGAGCAAATGAATACGAACTCATACTGTATAAGATATAGTTCTGTTTGCGAATATACGAAGAAAAAAAGGGAAAAGCAAAGTTTTCTGCCGTTTGTGATATCTTTTTTAAATGGATATATACTGTAAAAAATGAGATAAAGGCAGTGCCCCTGCCGAAAAATACCTACGTGGTTGTGGCAAACCTCGCCCCTGTAGCTTTTAATCTTATTCAATAAAAAAAGCGGCTCGAAAGAGCCGCTTTTTTTATTTAGAGTATAATCAAGAATTATTCATGATTGATTTTCATTGTGAAGGTCAATGCAGGAATTTCTTCAACATGACCAAAGTTATCTTTAATCTTCAAGATTACTTTAGTTTCAATATCTTCTCCTACTTGTACTTGAGCACCTGTCGGAGTCAACTCCATTGCTGTCTTAGTAATAGAACCTTCTGTTGCTGCAACAAACTTAGCAGTGAAATATTCATTTTCAATTTCTTTGCCATTATTGTTAGTAATCAGAATGATTTCAGTAGTAGAAGCATTACTCAAAATATTAGCCCAAGTAGTCCAATCTGTGTCAGTCGCATCAAATGGATCAACAGCACCCTTATACGGACTAATAGCCTTAATCACATTTTCAAATGCAGTGACTGTACCATTAGCAGCTTTAGTTACTTTACCCTTAATGATGTTAGTTTCACGATAGTAAACTACAGGAGTTTCAGACCATTGATAAGTGCAATCTACCGGCCAGCAACCAAACTTGATACTGAAATCTGTTGCCCACTCTACTTTATAATCATAAGCATCATCAATTACACCGTGACCTTCCGGTATAAAGGCAATCTGACCATAATTGTATTCAACTGTAGCAGCGTATGTCTTACCATCATTAATTACACCAGTATTAATATTCAAAATACTAGCTGTTGATGCATCACCCTTGTTAACTCCCGGATTATAAACGCCCTTGCTGCTATTGGTAATACCATCAATGCTCAGAATATAATCTGCATCCCAATTATTAAATGCTTGTTTCAACAGATATTCACCAGTAGCAGGCGTACCCTTAGGTTCAGGATAAACAGTCATTACACCGTTTACAATGCCATTAGTCTTAGCACTGAAGTCTGCAGGAACTGCAGTAGGCAATTTCTTAGTTACCTGAATTGTGTTGGTACCCAAATAAGTTCCGGACTCATCATAGAACTTAATTGCACCAGTGTAAGTCTTATCTTCACGCATCATTTGGAGGTTCAACGTACCTACAAATTCAGCATATGCAACCTCTTTTTGATTGCCTGCAAGTGTATTCTTGTCTGCCTTATAAAGCTTCAAGAAGTCATTGCCATTTACATTTAATTCACTCCAGTTAGAAGAAAGGATTCCATAACCTGATGACTTGAATACGCTTGGAGCATGTACTCCATCTGCATGAGCTGTTTCACCAGCTACCAAATCAACATGATAATAATGAGCATTTGCAGGAATAGTGAATGCTTGTTTTTCACCTGTATTTACTACATATGCAGCAGGAGCATTAACATACGAAGTCGGAGTTACAGTGTATGCAGCAGTAACAGTTGCAGCTTCACCAGCTTTCACCCAAATGGTATTTTCTTCGATAAAGCCTCGATAGTCAATAGTAACTAATTTCAAAGGTACCGGAATACCAGCTTCACCATTTACAGTAATAGAATGAGTCAATTCTTCACCTTTTATAACTGTATCTACACCGCTGAATGTTAAAGTCTTTAATGCAGCTTTGTCTGTTGTAGATAATGTAGAATTATTATAATCTACCGTAACATAGCTTGCCATTACACGACCACCTTTAGACAAGTCCGATGCAACATTGATAGTAAACGGTGCACCTGCTTCTACAGGGAAACATTTTTCGTAACCTGAGGCAGCATCTCCACCATCTTTCCATGTTTCAATTGCTTTATTAAGAGCAGCTGCAGCCGCATCAGATTGAATTGTTGATTTCTTTTCAATATCTTCTGCTTTTTGTTCAGCTTGTACATGTAAAGTTACATCGTATGCAGAAGTAACGCTTCTGTCTTTTTCTGCATCTGTAACAGCTAATGCATAAGCTATATAGTCATGACCTTTACCATCACACCATGTTGGGTCAGACGCATGACCTGCATCACTACTGCTTAATACCAACTTATCAAATGATTCGAAATCAACATCTTCTTTCAACTGAACACCAACTAAGCGCAAGCCTGTGTTTTGAGTTGCGCGTGAAGCAATGATATCACCACTCCATTGTGATGAAGTTATATTTACATATTCATTCAGATTTACGCCATTACCATTCACCAATGATAACATATCATTAGAAATAACAGCATTTGCCGGATTAATATTAACCAGCATATAATCTGTTACCGTATTAACATCACCCTTTGCTAAAGAGAAAGCACCAGTTAATCCTTCTCCAAAAGTATAAGATGTTGCTGTTTTCCCATTTGGCAAAGTAATTACATCAATGCGCGCATAATTTACATCCAAATTCGGATCATATTGTGCAGGAGCATCATCATCTTTCACTTGGAATGAAATCTCTGTAACCATGCCCAAAGAATAACCAGTCAGTTCTTCTACCTGAGCCAACAACTCTTCCATTTCTGTGCGGAATTCAGCGATTTGGCTATCCAATGCATTCTGGATTTCTTCCTTCATGGCATCGATATCACCCAAAACTTCTTCCAAGTCAGCGATTCTGCCTTCCAGTTCAGCAATCTTGTCAGCATCGCCTGCAGCGTTTGCTTTTTCAAGAGCCTCTTCAGCAGTAGCTTTGGCATCATTCACTGCAGTTTGCATTTGGTCTAATTTGGCTTGCATGTCATCTTTTGTAGCCAGACCATCAATCTGAGACTGCAGATTGCTGATGTCATCATCATAGTCTTTACAAGAGGTAAAAGTTCCTGCCGAAGCGAACAAAAGCGCTCCGAACAGCAGTGCACTTAAATACTTTTTTCTCATAACAAAATAAATTTAATTTATAAATTAAAAAACTCAAATCGTTCTAACTCAAGTCGTTACACGACCGCCACGTCCCTTCGCCCCTTCCCGTGTTTTCTCACGTCAGTAGCCGCGCCGAAAACTGAACTATATATAAATAAGGAGTTGAAAAAGAACGATTTAAATTGCAGGGTTGAAAGAGTTCGTGTGTATGTGTGTGAAAAATGTGCCGGTTTTTGTAGTCCAAAACCTGACGAAAAGGCTGGAATATGTTGCTTGTCATGCCATTAACTTTGTAAAGAATGAGTGAAATGAGGTGCCAAAATGAAAAATTAAAGTAGAATAAAAGGAGTTTTTAAGGCTGATTGTCTTATAAAATTTGGTTTTTTGCATCAGAAAACTGAAATATTTAAAAAGCTTTCAACATGTAAACGAAAAAAGAACTATATTTGCAACCTTGAAATAAACGCATATTAATTATAAGGTAAATAATAAATTAAAAGTAACATGCAAAACAAAGGATTCGTAAAGGTTTTTGCGATATTACTGACACTGGTCTGCGTGTTCTATCTTTCGTTTTCATTCGTGACCCGCTATCACATGAACAAGGCGGCAGAAGACCCGAAAGGAGAAGCACACTATCTTGACTCTGTGATGAACAAGAAAGTCTGGTGGGGCAGTTATACGCTGAAAAAATGTCGTGAGATGGAAATCGGTTTGGGATTGGACTTGAAGGGCGGTATGAACGTCATCCTTGAAGTATCTGTTCCGGATGTAGTGAAGGCTCTTGCTGATAATAAGCCTGATGAAGCTTTCAACAAGGCAGTAGCAGAAGCAGCCAAACAACAAGTGACTAGCCAAGAAGATTTCATCACCCTTTTTGTGAGAGAGTATAAGAAACTGGTTCCAGACGGAAAATTGGCAGAGTTGTTTGCCACCCAGCAGTTGAAGGAAAAAGTGAACACACGCAGCACGGATGCCGAAGTAGAACGGGCATTGCGTGAAGAAGTGAAAGCTGCAATCGACAATTCTTATAATGTATTGCGTACGCGTATTGACCGCTTTGGTGTGGTTCAGCCGAATATTCAGCCGCTGGAAGGTACCATGGGGCGTATTATGGTGGAACTTCCGGGTATCAAAGAACCTGAACGTGTGAGAAACCTGTTGCAAGGTTCTGCAAATCTGGAGTTTTGGGAAACATACGAGGCTAAAGACATTGTTCCTATATTGGTATCGGCTGATGAGCGTGCCCGTGTAGCTATGAATTTGGCTTCTGATACGGTGAAAGTGGAAGAGGCTGTAGCTGAAACAGAAGAAGCTGAAGCTGTATCTTCGAAAGACAGTTTGGCAGCTGTATTAAAAGGTGAAACTGTTGACAACAGTGCTGCCAACTTGGAACAACTGAAGAAAGAACATCCGCTATTGGCTGTGTTCCAGCTTAATCAGAGCGGAGTAGGAGCGATTGTAGGTTATGCAGACTACAAAGATACGGCATCAATCAATTCGATATTAAATATGAAGGAAGTGAAGAACATTCTCCCGCGTGATTTGAAATTGATGTGGGGGGTGAAAGCTTCTGAAATGGATAAGACAGGACATATTTTCGAATTGTATGCTATTCAAGTGACTGAACGCAATGGACGTGCACCGCTGGAAGGTGACGTAGTAACGGATGCAAGAGATTCTTACGACCAGTTCAACAAGCCTTGCGTAACGATGTCGATGAACACAGACGGTTCTCGCCGTTGGGCTGCATTGACCAAGAAGAATATCGGAAAAGAAATTGCTATCGTATTGGACGGCTATGTATACAGTGCTCCACGTGTAAATACGGAAATTACAGGCGGTAATTCAGAAATTACCGGTAACTTTACTCCGGAAGTGACCAAAGACTTGGCTAACGTATTGAAATCAGGTAAGATGCCGGCTCCTGCCCGTATCGTACAGGAAGACATCGTAGGTCCGTCGTTGGGACAACAATCTATCAACCAAGGTTTGATTTCATTCGTTGTGGCATTGATTGCCTTGATGGCTTACCTCTGCTTGATGTACGGATTCGTTCCGGGTATGGTGGCTAATACTGCATTGGTGCTGAACTTCTTCTTTACGATGGGTATTATGTCTTCGTTCCAGGCTGCTCTTACGTTGTCGGGTATTGCCGGTATCGTATTGTCATTGGCTATGGCGGTCGATGCGAACGTGTTGATTCATGAACGTACGAAGGAAGAGTTGAAAGCCGGAAAGAATATGAAAGAAGCTATTTCGGCTGGTTATTCGGGTGCATTCTCGGCTATCTTCGACTCGAACTTGACTTCTATCATTACCGGTGTCATCTTGTTCTATTTCGGAACCGGACCTATCCGCGGTTTCGCTACGACCTTGATTATCGGTATCATCTGTTCGTTCTTTACAGCGGTTTATATGACCCGTCTGATTTACGAACACTTCTTGTCAAAAGGCAAATTGCGTAACTTGACATTCTCGACCAGCATTTCGAAGAACCTGTTCCAGAATGCGCACTATAACTTTATGGGTACCACCAAGCGTTCGTTTACCATTTGGGGTACTATCATCGTAATATGCATCATTTCATTTGCCGTACGTGGCTTGTCACAGAGTATTGACTTTACCGGTGGACGTAACTTTGTGGTGCAGTTTGATAAGGTGGTACAACCTGAAACGGTACGTGACCTGTTGGAAAACAGTGTAGAAGACGCTAATATTCAAGCAATCGCTTTGGGTACAGACGGTCACCGCATCCGTGTAAGCACCAATTACCGCATTGAAGAAGACGGTGCTCATGTAGATACGGAAATCGAAGGCATCTTGTACGAAGCGTTCAAGGAAGGCAATTTGATTCCTGAAGGTTTGACATTGGCACAATTCATCGACCGTGATAATACCGAAGGCTGCTCTATCATCAGTTCGCAGAAGGTAGGTCCGAGTATGGCAGACGATATGCGTACCTCTGCTATTTGGGCAGTCGTATTTGCCGTTATCGCTATCGGTCTGTATATCTTAATCCGGTTCTATAACATCGCGTTCAGTTTGGGTGCTACAGTGGCGTTGGCTATCGATGCCTTCTTGGTTGTGGGTGCTTATTCATTGTGCTATGGCTGGATGCCGTTCTCGTTGGAAGTCGACCAAACCTTTATCGGTGCCGTATTGACCGTTATCGGTTATTCTATCAACGATAAGGTGGTTATCTTCGACCGTGTGCGTGAGTTTACGCATTTGTATCCGAACCGCAACCGTACCCAGTTGTTCAATGACGCCTTGAATACTACGTTGGCTCGTACGTTGAATACCGGTCAGAGTACGTTGATTGTATTGCTTATCATCTTCTTCTTAGGCGGTGACAGTATCCGTAGCTTCTCATTTGCAATGATTCTGGGTGTTGTAATCGGAACATTCTCTTCATTGTTTGTAGCGGCTCCGGTAGCTTATCTGGCTTTGGGAGGTAAGAAAGATCAGAAAGAAGTGAAAGCTGCAAAAGCTTAAACCGATATATCATTTACCACAGAGGGCACAGAGAAACACAGAGGAAAACTAAAAAACTCTGTGTGCCTCTGTGCCCTTTGTGGTAAATGCTTTTTCATATATAAACGCACTGAGGTGACATTAGGTGCATTTCTGTATAATTCTAGAAATTCAAAAGTATGTACACTGTTATTAAACGCATGGAAATATCAGCTTCGCATAGTCTGATGCTTCCTTATCCCAGTAAGTGTGAAAATCTGCATGGTCACAATTGGATTATTACCGTATATTGCCGTAGCAAGGAGTTGAATGAGGCAGGTATGGTAGTTGATTTCTCACAAATTAAAGAAGTGGTAAAAGGTCAGCTAGACCATCGCCACTTGAACGATGTATTGCCGTTCAATCCCACGGCAGAGAATATGGCCCGTTGGGTATGTGAACAAGTGCCTCATTGTTTTAAGGTAGAAGTTAGAGAATCGGAAGGGAATACGGTGATTTATGAGAAAGATTAACGAAATATTCTATAGCCTGCAGGGAGAAGGGGCACATACAGGAACTCCCGCAGTCTTTGTACGTTTTTCCGGTTGTAATTTGAAGTGTGATTTCTGTGATACTTTGCATGAATCGGGCATAGAAATGACTGATGAAGCTATCATAGACGAAGTGTGTAAATATCCTTGCCGGATGGTTATCCTGACAGGTGGCGAACCGGGATTGTGGATAGACGATGCGCTCGTTGACGCTTTGCATAAAGCCGGTAAATATGTTGCCATAGAAACGAACGGCACACAAGTCTTGCCTGAGGCGATAGACTGGGTAACCTGTTCACCCAAGGAAGGCACTACGCTTCGCATAAAGCATGTAGACGAAGTGAAAGTGGTTTATCTCGGTCAGGATGTTTCTCCTTATTTATTAATAGAGGCAAAAGAACATTTCCTTCAACCTTGTTCGTGTCAGAATACAGAAGAAGTAATTGCTTATATTAAAGAGCATTCACAGTGGCGGTTAAGCCTTCAGACACATAAACTGATAAACATCGATTGATTTACGATGAGGGTGTATCAAAATAAAATTCAGCTTTCATTTTGTCATCCTGAACGTAGTGAAGGATCTCGAAAACACAAGCTGATGTACAAGATTCTTCGCTATGCTCAGAATGACATTACTTTTTGATAGGCAATTCTCATTTTGAGACACCCTCATGGTAAATGAAAGTACCTCGGAGGGGAATCGAACCCCTATTTAACGTTTAGGAAACGCTTGTTCTATCCGTTGAACTACCAAGGCGCGTGTGCAAAAGTACTGCTTTTTTGGATAATTCCCATATTTTTGTTTAGAAAAATAGTAAATAACCTGACTTTTGGCAATAAAAGTGTTATTTTATTTTGATTTTTAAAGGAAGTTCACCAATTTTGCGGGGTTGAATATGAGAACTTTTTAAAAAATAGAATATGGCAAAAGAAATGGTAGTCAAGGAGCTGAATGATGTGGTTGTCCGTTTCTCTGGAGATTCGGGCGACGGTATGCAGCTTGCCGGAAATATGTTTTCTAATATTTCGGCAACAGAAGGAAATGATATCAGTACATTCCCGGATTATCCGGCTGACATCCGTGCTCCGCAAGGTACGTTAACCGGAGTATCAGGTTTTCAAGTGCATATTGGCTCGGGTAAAGTTTATACTCCGGGTGATAAATGCGATGTGTTGGTTGCGATGAATCCGGCAGCACTGAAAACGCAGTATAAGTTCTGTAAGCCTCAATCGGTTATTATTATTGATACAGACTCGTTCACCAAACGTGATTTGGAAAAAGCGCAATTCCAGTTGGAGAACCCGTTCTCGGAATTGGGCATTAAGAATGAAGTAGTGGAAGCAGCTATTACCACCATGTGTAAGGAAAGCCTGAAGGATAGCGGATTGGATAATAAATCCATTATGCGTACCAAGAACATGTTTGCATTGGGATTGGTTTGCTGGTTGTTCCACCGCGATATCAAAGTAGGTGAGAAGCTGCTTCGTGAGAAATTTGCCAAGAAACCTGAAATTGCCGAAGCCAATGTCAAGGTTTTGTATGACGGTTTCCATTTCGGCGAGAATACCCATGCTTCGATTTCCACCAGCTATACGGTGCCGAGCAAGCAACA
This sequence comes from Bacteroides sp. An322, assembly GCF_002161765.1. Lineage (GTDB taxonomy): Bacteria > Bacteroidota > Bacteroidia > Bacteroidales > Bacteroidaceae > Phocaeicola > Phocaeicola merdavium. The sequence goes on from NZ_NFIN01000015.1 coordinate 55,228, forward strand.
AAAAGAAAAAGGCCGTTACATGGATATTAACGGAAATAAGGCGACTGCATACGGTCTGATGGCTGCTGCCGAAAAGGCTGGATTGCAACTTTATTTGGGTTCTTATCCCATTACGCCCGCTACGGATATCTTGCATGAACTGGCAAAACATAAATCATTGGGTGTGAAGACCGTGCAATGTGAAGACGAGATTGCCGGATGTTCTTCTGCTGTAGGAGCGGCTTTTGCCGGTGCATTGGCGGTTACTACAACTTCCGGACCGGGTATCTGCCTGAAGAGTGAAGCCATGAACTTAGCTGTAATTACCGAACTTCCGTTGGTGATTGTAGATGTGCAGCGCGGCGGTCCTTCTACCGGTTTGCCTACCAAGTCGGAACAGACCGATTTGCTTCAGGTTTTGTTTGGAAGAAACGGTGAAAGCCCGATGCCGGTCATTGCGGCTAATTCGCCTACCGACTGCTTTGATGCAGCTTATATGGCTTGTAAGATAGCTTTGGAACACATGACTCCGGTGGTATTGCTTACCGATGCGTACATCGCAAATGGTTCTGCTGCATGGCATTTGCCCGACTTGAATCAATATCCGGAAATCTGTCCGCCTTACGTGAAGCCTGAAATGGCTGGTTCATGGACTCCGTTCCAACGCGACCCGAACTCATTGGTACGTTATTGGGCTGTACCGGGTACAAAAGGATTTATGCACCGCATTGGCGGATTGGAAAAGAGCAGCGAGACCGGAGCTATTTCTACAGACCCCGAAAACCATAACCTGATGACACAATTGCGTGCCGAGAAAGTGGCTCGAATCGCTTCATGTATTCCCGATTTGGAAGTGGAAGGATGCGAAGACGCAGATTTGCTGATTGTCGGTTTCGGAGGTACATACGGACATTTGCATTCGGCTATGGATGTTCTGAACGACCAAGGCAAAAAGGTGGCATTGGCACATTTCAAATACCTGAATCCGCTGCCCAAGAATACGGCAGAAGTGCTTCGCCGGTACAAGAAAGTAGTTGTAGCCGAACAAAATATGGGACAACTTGCCGGTTATTTGCGTATGAAAGTAGAAGGTGTTCACCTTTATCAGTTCAATCAGGTAAAAGGTCAGCCTTTTGTTGTGAAAGAACTGGCAGAAGCTTTTAACCGTATTTTAAATGCATAATATTAAATAGGAGGAATCAATCATGAGCGAAACAAAATATACAGCAGCCGATTATAAAGCAGGCCAGCCGCGCTGGTGTCCCGGATGTGGCGACCATGCTTTCTTGAATTCATTCCATAAAGCGCTTGCCGAATTGGGCGTGCCGCCCCATGAAATAGCCGTTATTTCCGGTATCGGATGTTCATCGCGCTTACCTTATTATATGAATACGTATGGCATGCATACTATTCATGGACGTGCGGCAGCTATAGCTACCGGTGCTAAGGTGGCTAATCCGAACTTGACTATCTGGCAGATATCAGGAGACGGAGACGGGCTTGCCATTGGTGGAAATCATTTTATCCATGCCATCCGGCGTAATGTAGATATCAACATCGTATTGTTGAACAACCGCATCTATGGCTTGACCAAAGGGCAGTACTCGCCTACTTCGGCACGCGGATTTGTCAGCAAATCATCGCCTTACGGTACGGTGGAAGACCCGTTCCGTCCGGCAGAGCTTTGTTTCGGAGCACGCGGACGCTTCTTTGCCCGTTGTGCGGCGGTAGACGGAGGTCCGTCTGTAGAAGTTCTGAAAGCTGCGGCACATCACAAAGGCACTTCGGTGATTGAAGTATTGCAGAACTGTGTTATCTTCAACGACGGTACACACAATGCCGTGGCTAAGAAAGAAGACCGCGAACGCAATGCCATTTATTTAGAGCATGGAAAACCGATGCTGTTCGGACCGAATCACGAATTTGGCTTGATGCAGGAAGGCTTCGGACTGAAAGTGGTGAAATTGGGCGAGAATGGCATCAGCGAGAAAGATATTTTGGTGCATGACGCGCATTGCGAGGACAATACATTGCAATTGAAGTTGGCTTTGATGGAAGGTCCGGATTTCCCGATAGCTTTAGGTGTGATTCGTGACGTAGAAGCTCCTACGTATGATGAAGCCGTAGCAGAACAAATCGAAGAAGTATCGGCAAAGAAAAAGTATCACAATTTTGCCGAATTGCTTGACACGAACGATACATGGGAAATTAAGTAATACAGCATTCAATCCCCTTATTTTACGCACCTATATCCATCGGCTTACGGATATAGGTGCGTTGCTTTATGAAGCAGGCTTCGTAAGGCGATGCACCCTAATGCGTTTATTCTTTCTCTCCATAGCATAAATCACCCGCGTCTCCCAGCCCCGGCACGATATACGAATGGGCGTTCAGTTCCGGGTCGATTGTCCCGCACCATAAGCTGGTCTTTTCCTCGGGGAAAACCTTTTGAATATGCTCTACAGCCTGGCGGCTGGCTATCACCGAAGCGATGTGGATATGAGCGGGAGTCCCTTTGGTCAGCAAAGCTTCGTAAGCATATTCCATAGATGCCCCTGTAGCAAGCATCGTGTCGGTAAGTATCAGTGTCTTGCCGTTCAGGTTCGGCGAAGCGATGTATTCGATATGGATGTCGAAATGGTCTTCATCGAAATACTTACGGTAAGCCGATACAAAGGCATTTTCGGCACGGTCGAAATAATTGATGAATCCTCTGTGGAGCGGAAGTCCGGCACGCAAGATGGTCGCGATAACCGGACGTACGGCTGGAACATTTTCAATCGCATGGGCTAAAGGGGTTTGTATCTCTTTTGCCGTATATGGCAAATCCCGGCTGATTTCGTATGCCATAATCTCTCCAATACGCTCGATGTTGCGCCGGAAGCGCAAGCTATCCTGTTGGATATTTACGTCACGCAATTCGGCAAGAAACTGGTTCAGAATGGTATTGCCGGTACTGAAATCTATAATTTTCATAATTGGTCCGTTTGATAATTTCGGACAAAGATAAAAAGAAATTCACCACAGACGACACAGAGGTACACAGAGTTTTTATTTTTAACCTTTCATTCCTCTTTCATTCCTCTGTGTTCTCTGTGTTGAACAAAACCTTTTGCAGAGGAATTGCAAACTCGAAGTGGCATATTTGTTATACAAGTATAAATCTTTATCAATTACGGAATTTTTTCGCTAATTGCTTCTTTAGTTTAAAAAGAAAGCACTATTTTTGTATCGCGAAAAACAAGGCGGAGGTGTTAAAGAACATCTTTCAGACCTGTTAAGGATAACATCGCTAACAACAAAACATTTGATATAACAACCAAATTAAATCATTGGAACAATGGCAAATTTAGATTTAAGCAAGTACGGTATTACCGACGTGAAGGAAATTCTCCACAACCCTTCTTATGAAGTATTGTTCGCTGAAGAGACTAAAGAAAGCCTCGAAGGCTATGAAAAAGGTCAGGTAACTGAACTGGGCGCTGTAAACGTAATGACTGGTATCTACACAGGTCGTTCACCTAAAGACAAATTCTTCGTATACAATGAAGCAAGCAAGGACACTGTATGGTGGACTTCTGATGAATATAAGAACGATAACAAACCGTGCTCGGAAGAAGCATGGGCAGACCTGAAAGCTAAAGCTGTTAAGCAGTTGAGCGGCAAACGTCTGTTCGTTATGGATACTTTCTGCGGTGCTAACCCTGCTACTCGCCTGAAAGTTCGTTTCATCATGGAAGTTGCTTGGCAAGCTCACTTCGTAAAGAACATGTTCATCCGTCCGACAGAAGAAGAATTGGCTAACTACGGTGAACCTGACTTCGTATCATTCAACGCTGCCAAGGCTAAAGTTGACAACTACAAAGAACTGGGTCTGAACTCAGAAACAGCTACTGTATTCAACTTGAAGACTAACGAACAAGTTATCTTGAACACTTGGTACGGCGGTGAAATGAAGAAGGGTATCTTCTCAATCATGAACTACCTGAACCCGTTGCGTGGCATCGCTTCTATGCACTGCTCTGCTAACACCAACATGGAAGGTACTGACACTGCTATCTTCTTCGGTTTGTCTGGTACAGGTAAGACTACTTTGTCAACTGACCCGAAACGTCTGTTGATTGGTGATGACGAACACGGATGGGATGACGAAGGTGTATTCAACTACGAAGGTGGTTGCTACGCTAAGGTTATCAACTTGGATAAAGAATCAGAACCGGATATCTACAACGCTATCAAACGTGACGCTTTGTTGGAAAACGTTACAGTTGACGCTGCTGGTAAGATTGACTTCGCTGATAAGAGCGTAACAGAAAACACTCGTGTTTCTTATCCTATTTACCACATCAACAACATCGTGAAACCGGTATCTAAAGGTCCTCACGCTCATCAAGTAATCTTCTTGTCTGCTGATGCATTCGGCGTATTGCCTCCGGTATCTATCTTGAGCGCAGACCAAGCTAAGTACTACTTCTTGTCTGGTTTCACCGCTAAGTTGGCTGGTACAGAACGTGGTATCACTGAACCGACTCCGACATTCTCAGCTTGCTTCGGTGCTGCATTCTTGAGCTTGCATCCGACTAAATACGCTGAAGAATTGGTTAAGAAGATGGAAAAAGTGGGTGCTAAGGCTTACTTGGTTAACACTGGTTGGAACGGTACCGGCAAGCGTATCTCTATCCGCGATACTCGTGGTATTATCGACGCTATCTTGGACGGTTCTATCGACAAGGCTCCGACTAAGACTATCCCGTACTTCGACTTCGTTGTTCCGACTGAATTGCCGGGCGTAGATCCGAAGATTCTTGACCCGCGTGACACTTATGCTGAAGCTGCTCAGTGGGAGGAAAAAGCAAAAGACTTGGCTGGTCGTTTCATCAAGAACTTCGCTAAGTTCGAAGGAAACGAAGCTGGTAAGGCTTTGGTTGCTGCTGGTCCGAAATTGTAATTCTGAATTACACGACTATAGGAAAAAGCGGTTCTCTGCGGAGAGCCGCTTTTTTTATTAAAAATGTTGCTATGGAATTTTGCAAAAAGAAAATACTTCTCTTTCTTTGTAGAAAGAATATAAATAGAAAGCTTGATGCAAAGACAATATTTGTTTAATACAGACTTTTCTTTTTCTGCACTCCCCAAAGAGAAAAGCAAAGAAAATTTATATTATAAGCATAAAAATGGCTCATTATGGCTGGATGATTCTATTGAATGGCTTAAATCACTTCCTGCCAATAGTGTCAATATGATATTTGCTGACCCTCCTTATAATATAAAGAAAGCCTCATGGGACAGTTGGAGTTCAGAAAAACAATACATTGACTGGTCCTTATTATGGATAAAAGAAGCGGCTAGAATTTTATCGCCAGTAGGAACACTTTATATATGCGGATTTTCTGAAATAATTGCAGGTATCAAATATATGGCCATGCAATATTTTTATTCTTGTAAGTGGTTGATATGGCATTATAGAAACAAGGCTAACTTGGGAAACGATTGGGGACGTTCACATGAAACAATCCTTGCCCTACGGAAAAGTAAAAATTTTATCTTTAATGTGGATGATGTACGTATCCCTTACGGTGCGCATACACTTAAGTATCCGGAACGTAATCAAGGTGATACAAGCCAATATTCCAAAGGACAAGCTAAAAAAAATGATTGGATTCCTAATCCGTTAGGAGCCAAGCCTAAAGATGTGATCGAAATACCAACGACTTGCAATGGTATGAAGGAAAAAACTCCTCATCCGACTCAAAAGCCTGAAGAATTGATTCGCAAATTGATATTAGCATCATCGAATGTAGGTGACATAGTATTAGATCCATTTTGCGGATCGGGTACAACACCTGTTTGTGCCGAACAGTTGCAGCGTAAATGGATAGCTTGCGATAAGGTGGAAGAATATTTGGGGTGGGCTAAAGATAGAATAGAAGCTGTGGATAAATCTATTTCTATTGAGGAATGGAAAGAATATGATTTAAATAATATGAAACGAAGGGTCTCCATACGATGAAACCAACTATATACATAGAAGATTTAGCACGAGATATTACAGATAACAAGACTTATAAGTCATTGAGCCAATATCTTGATTTGGCACATAGATATGCAGATTTTGTGGCAGAAGAAGGAAACATTCAAGTTATTCATTCGCAAACGCCCGAAGAACACCATTATGTTTTTTATCAATATCAGGATGAATCCATTCATTACAAGATAACACGTCCCATTAATAGCCAAATGATGGTACCAGCATCATCGTTTGAACAAGAGGAAAAGATATTTCTTGAACTCCTGTCTGACTTGGATAAGATGAAAGAAGCGTCATCCGAAGAAAGAAAAGGTTTTAATAATATGGTATATACCATTCAGCAATCAATTGGTGCTACACTTGATTCCTTGAATACAAATGCAAATTCAGCAAGGAAAATAAATGGGAATATGTTTGAAAATCTAATCCGACTGTTATTTCAAAACTTGGGATTAGATGCGAGAACTAATATCGCAACTTTAAAATTGAAAGACGAAAATAATCAAGTTGTACATACAATGAAATACCAGCAAGATCTTGTATTAAAACAAAACGGTCAATTGAAACTGATCGGCGACATTAAGACCTCTTCTAAAGACCGATTTGATAAAGTTTTTATGGATGCTTATTTTTATAATAAAATTGCTGATGCCGCTATTCCCCATATTGCTGTATTCTTAAATGATGTACAACGAAGCAAAACGAAAAAAAGAAATCAATACCGTACCTCCTCTACATTTTGTAAAGGCAGATTTATCGGATATTCCATAGGATTGGATGTTCTTTCGGGAGTGTATTATTGTGACAAGACCCGTAGTATGGAAGAAGAATCTTATTTACAAAGAAAAATTAAGACGTTAGACTGTTTGTATTGCGAAGACATATTCAAGTTTCTAAAGATATAATAATCAATAAATTAAACACATCAATTAAAAGACTATTAGAAATGAAAAATGAAAGGTATGAGCTGAACAAGAATTTGGCTCAAATGCTGAAAGGTGGTGTCATCATGGATGTGACGACTCCCGAACAGGCGAAAATTGCCGAACAGGCAGGTGCTGTAGCCGTTATGGCATTGGAACGCATTCCCGCTGATATCCGTGCAGCAGGAGGTGTGGCTCGTATGAGCGACCCGAAAATGATACGGGGCATTCAGGAAGCAGTAAGCATTCCGGTAATGGCAAAAGTGCGTATCGGTCATTTCGTTGAGGCACAGATATTGGAAGCCTTGGAAATCGATTACATTGATGAAAGTGAAGTATTGTCGCCGGCAGACGGTGTTTATCATATTGATAAGACTAAATTCAAAGTGCCTTTCGTCTGCGGTGCCAAGAATTTGGGCGAAGCTTTGCGCCGCATTGCCGAAGGCGCTTCGATGATTCGTACGAAAGGCGAACCGGGTACAGGCGATGTAATACAGGCTGTTACTCACATGCGGAGCATGATGCGTGACATCCGCCGTGTACAGGCTTTGGCAGAAGATGAATTATACAACGAAGCCAAAGAACTGGAAGTACCGTTCGACTTGTTGCAATATGTGCATGAGAATGGCAAACTTCCTGTGGTAAATTTTGCCGCCGGAGGAGTAGCCACCCCTGCCGATGCCGCCTTGATGATGCAACTGGGTGCAGAAGGCGTATTTGTCGGTTCCGGTATTTTCAAATCGGGTAATCCAGAGAAACGGGCACGTGCCATTGTCAATGCCGTAACCAACTATAATGACGCAAAATTGCTGGCAGAGGTTTCCACCGATTTGGGTGAAGCCATGGTAGGTATTAATGAAGATGAAATCACCTTGCTGATGGCAGAGAGAGGAAAATAACCGGGAAAGGATATGCTGAAAATAGGTGTTTTGGCGCTGCAAGGAGCTTTCCTTGAGCACGAACAGATGTTGGACCACTTGGGCGTAGCACATTTTCAAATCCGCCAATTATCCGATTTGTCCTGCCCCATGGACGGGCTGATTATACCAGGCGGAGAGAGTACGGCTATCGGCAAGCTTTTGAATAGCCTGGATATGATGTCTCCGCTTAGGGAGAAGGTGAAAGAAGGATTGCCCGTATTCGGTACATGTGCAGGTATGATTCTATTGGCAAATGAAATAGAAAATGACCCGAAGCGCTACTTGCAAGTGATGGACATCTGCGTGAAACGCAATGCATACGGCCGCCAGTTGGGCAGTTTCTTCACTCATGACCTGTTTGCCGAACAAGAAATACCCATGACTTTCATCCGTGCTCCTTATATAAATAAGGCAGGCGCGCAGGTGGAAATCTTGTCAACGGTAGACGGGCACATCGTAGCAGCACGTGAAAAGAACATGTTGGTCTGCTCGTTCCATCCCGAACTGACGGACGATACTACAGTACATGCTTATTTCATCGAGAAGATGGTAAAGTAGGAGGAAAGCCCAAAAGGGAATCAGATGCCAAGACCTTAGTTGTGCATAGGACATGACTATTGGCTTCTCACTTTCTCTAACTATTGTACTTAAACTGATAAAGCGGACGTGCCAACCCGGCGCATCCGCTTTTTTACTGACAAGTTAAAATATTAGAGAGAATTTAAAAAGACGGCTTGTCACTTCGTTATTAGTTATTGTCCGCAACATCCCACCACACACGCGTTTCGAAGCTGTCTTCTCCTTGAGCTTGGATTGCAGCATTGTAATTATCCATATTAGTTCCGTAATCATCCGGATAATAGATACGCCGGTAAGGGATATGGGAGATGCTTGCCGATGGTCCCGGATAGATTTTCGGCACATTCAACCGCCGCCAATCCGACCATGCTTCTATACCGTCTTGCATAAAGTTGGCAAGCCAGCGCTGCATGCCTATCTTTTCTATCCTTTCTTCATCCGATCCGGTAAAGGCTATATCCGGTTGGGCATAATATGCGTCAAAGCTGCTTCCCAAATCGTATTGGTCGAATGAAGCCTGAATGCCTTGACGATAATAATTCTCAGCTTGGCTTTGGTCAATCCAACCACGTACGGCAGCTTCGGCCTGAATCAGCAAGATGTGTGAGGGGGAAATGATAGTTATCGGCGTGTTCTGCGCTTGATAATAACGAGGGTCAAAAGTAGCACAGTCCGTATATTGCGTGATGTCCGACTGCAAAATACCGAAAGGAACCCCAGCATATTCTCCTTGCGAATTAGGCTCAGCATAAGCTTCTATGCGTGGGTCGTTATAAGCGAGCAACTGATCCAGAAGAGTCTTTGACGGAGCAAAGTCGGCACGCCCATCTACTACAATATTGGTATAGAGAGGATTCTCGTTCATCTCTTCGCTTACAAAGTTATAGACCAATGCGTCAGAATTGTCAGTCATACCACCATCGGCATACGCACGGGAAAACCGTTCACGTCCGGAAGAAGGATCTACATCCGAAAGCTTAATCGCCATCATCATGCGTAGGGAGGCATTGAATTTCTTCCATTTAGAGATATCTCCGTTATAGAGTATGTCATACGTGCCGTCTAAATCTCCACTTTCATCGAATTGCGCATACGCTTCTGTAAGGCGAGTGTCGAGATCTGAATAGATGGATTCTTGTGTATCGTATGCCGGAGTGAAATTTCCCGCATCTCCTTGCAATGCTTCCGAATAAGGAATCATGCCCAGCACATCGGTAATGTGCATATAGAAGTAAGCACGCAATGTCTGCGCCACGGCTATTTGGTTTTCATTGCTTCCCATCTGCAGCACGTTTGAAGACTGGCTAGTCGATTCTTCAGTGTTCAGCGAAATGATTTCTTCCAAATTTTGTAAATCTCTGTAATAGAAAGCCCGCGTATCATAGTCTTGCAATCCAAAGTTGGAATATTGGATATTCTGCCGTTCGGACAAATATTGCGGAAACAATTGTGTCCACGGGTTATAAGTGCCATTCAGGGCAAAAAGATACGTATCCATACATACCCGGGTAAACAAAAAGCGTGTATCCGGAGAAGAAGGATTGTTAGGGTCTACAGTCAAATCTCCGAAATTGCCACAACTGCTCAAGCCGGTAACTCCGACAAAAATCAAAGCCAATAATTTTATCTTTTTCATAATAAACCAATCTTTTAAGTTAGAATGTCAGACTCACTGTAAAACCGTATGAACGTACAGAAGCAGCCTGTCCGCCTTCAATATATCCTTCGGTAGCCGCTCCCATTTCAGACGGGTCGATGTTGGGAACTGCCGAGTAAATCAACCAAGGGTTTTGTGCTACAAAAGAAATGCTGGCACGCTTGATTCCCCAATTCAGACGACGCAAGAACGATTCAGGGACAGTATAACCAAGACTCAGTTCACGCAGTTTTACATAGCTTGCATCATATACATAGTCTTCCCATAACAATGACTTATAGCTTTGGAAGTAAGTCTGCGCATCCATATAAGTAGTGACAGGAGAGTATGTGCCATCTTCGTTTTGGATCACTCCATCCAAGCGGATACCTCCACCGTTTGCCACACTATTACGAATCGGATTTCCTTTGTCATTCAATCCTGTGGTTGAACTCAGCAAACCGGATGCTTCGCCAAACATATTCGTAGCAGAAGCTAAAGCACCTCCTACTTGGAAATCGAGCGAAGCGTTCAAGGTAAATCCTTTATAGCGCAACGTAGTGGCAAAACCACCCGTCAAATCTGGCTGTATATTGCCCAATTCTTCTTGTGCGGACGTGTTATACAAAGGTACGTAATCACCGTTCTGATTGCGACCCAACAAAAGGTTTCCTTCGGGATCACGCTGCCAAACCGAGCCGCGTATTACGCCAATAGGCTCTCCGACTTCCGCATAAGAATAAACGCGTGAACTCCACGACATCCAGTAAAGTTGATAAGATTCTTGTCCATCTACTAACTCTTCCAATGTATTCCGGTTATGGGCTACGTTGGCATTTACTTCCCATGACCAGTCTTTCGTACGAATGATTTCACCTCCTAATGATACTTCAATACCACGGTTTCGGATCAATCCGGCATTCATTCTACGGGAAGTGTAGCCGCTGGATGGAGTAGTATTCATGCTGACTATCTGATTCTTTGAGTCTCGGTTGTAGAAGTTGATGTCTCCCCAAAAACGATTGTTGAACATGCGGAACTCCGTACCAATTTCATACGAGGTAGAAATTGTCGGCTTGATATACGGGTCATTCAGTGTAGGACTGGTCCACATGGTAGACAAACCGTTGTACTTGACTACTTCACCATCGCTGTTACGAATGGAATAAATGTTGTACACATTATACGGATCCATCGTTGAACCGACTTGGGCTGCTGAAGCTCTTATCTTCCAGAAATTTAACCAATCGGCATGTTTGAACCAGTTGCTGGCGATGACAGCTACCGACAAACCTCCATACAAATAGCTGTTGTTGTCCGGATGAAGAGTAGAACTCCAATCGTTACGCAATGAAAAATCTATATAATAGGTATCATTCCATCCGGCCGTCACTGTACCATAGATACTTTGCTCGTGAATTTGTTCTTTATTATTGCTGCCTCCTGCATCACCCGAAGATCCTCCTAAATTGTTGAAACCATCCATAATCAATCCGTTACGAGTGAATCCGGAGAGTTCGTCCAGGTTGCTTTGGCGGTCTTCAAAGAAAAGTGCCGCATCTATTGCCAGCTTGTCATTCAAGAAATGATCGTTCCATGTAATGCGCCCTTGGGTTTGGATGTCCGAATAAGAATTCTGATCTTGTTGGTAGCTGGATACTAAACCAAACATCTGGTTAGGGATAACTTGTTCCGACTTTTCATTACGAATGTTGCCATTAACACGAATGCCGGCTTTCAGGTTCTTCCAAATAGTCAGTTCGGCATCTCCACTGAATAAGTTCCATTGATAAGTGTCCGTTGTGTTGATTTCATTGAATACAGCATAAGGGTTATCATGAAAAGCGGCGTTCAGGCTAGTCGGATCCGAATCACGGCTGGTGATGTTCCAATATATATGGCTGCCGTCCGCACGCTTGTAGTTCTTATAATCCTGTAAGTTTACGTTGGTATGCCCCCATTGCTGGTATGAATAAAGAGCATTTCCTGTCTCAGCATATCCCTCTACCGCCGCATTATGGTTTTTGCGGTAAGTATATTTGTAGTCTACTGATATTTTCAAACGGTCAAAGGGTTTGAACTCAGTCCGTACGGACAAATAACGCCGTGCCGCATCGCTATTGGGAGTGATGCCTTGGCGTGACACGTTAGAGAATGACACACGTGTAGAATAATCTTTACCTGAACGTGAAAACGCCACGTTGGTCGTATTGCTGAAACCGGTTTCAAACAAATCGCTCAGCTTCAATTGTGGACTCCATGAGGTGGTCTGTCCGAAACGTGGGTCGCTCGGATCCCATGCGTATGCTGGAAGATATTGCTGGCCATTGAAAGCCGGACCCCAACTGGCATCGTTATTGTAGTCATAATATGCCTTGCCGTCCAATGCCTGCAGATATGACGGGTGTCTGCTCGCATCATAATGGAATACAGGAAGTTCCGCCTCAGCTCCCAAATAACCTCCACCATATTGGTTTTGCATGTCAAAATGGTCGTACATCTTTTCCCATGCGAAAGTATGGCTTACATTGATTTCTGTATGCCCTTCCTGTCCTGAACCGTTTTTTGTGGTGATAATTACGGCACCATTGCCACCACGTGAGCCATACAAAGCCGTAGCTGCAGGGCCTTTCAGTACGTTAACTGATTCCACATCGTCCATATTGATGGCATTGGCATCTTCCGAAATAATGCCATCAATGACATAAATCGGTTCTACTCCACTGGCATCAGTCAAAGAAGATGTACCACGCAAAATGATACGTCCGCTATCAAACGTGGCACCTGATGAACCTAAGAAACGGATACCGGACACTTTGCCCGCCAATGCATTGTTCAAGTCTGTTTGCCGGGTAATGGTCAAATCTTCTGCCTTTACGGTCTGAGTAGAATATCCCAATGATTTCTCATGGCGGGTAAGTCCTTGTGCTGTAACTACCACCTCATCCAAAGTTTCAGTATTAGGTTCCATTACAATGTTCATCGTTCCGGAAGTAATATCAACCTCTTTTGTGTTCATACCGATAAAAGAAATACTTAATGTCTTGGCAGAAGCCGGCACGTTGGAAAGATTAAAACGGCCTTCCACATCAGTAATGGTTCCCATGGTTGTCCCTTTTACTAAAACAGATGCTCCCACTATCGGCAACCCATCGTCTGCGGAAGTCACAATTCCCCTCACTTGTCTCCCTTGAGACCATAAAATGCCTATTCCAATACATAGAAAAGACAACATTAAAACAATTTTCCTTTTCATAAACTCTCTCGTTTAGTTAAACAATCTTTAATTAATACAGCTGTCATAACCTGTTTTATTGAATTTTTCGCAAAGTTATAAATAAAAGGAAAATAAAAGCAAATATTTTTGCGTTAAAAATGAAATTTTCATGATGATTTTATGTCAAATGAATGTTATATACGATATTTATGCATTAATTAGTAACTAATATTGTTAATATTGTTCTATTTTGAAAGAATATGTTCTATTTTTTATGGTGTTTATCATATAATCAAATAGTCTGAAAATATGCTATTTTGCTTTCTTTTTTATATGTAGAAAAAGGCGAGATATTATAGTGGACTGATGTAGATAGCTGAAAAAGCATAAGAAATTATATGGTATAGGAAGTATAAATATTATGAAAAAACAAGTCAATGATTACATCGAATGCTGGAAAAGTGTAATTTTGCGCTGGGTTTTAAAAAGGCATGCTTCTATGTTTGCACTCAAGGGGTTGGGTGGAGACAGTTCATGAATGACAAAGAGTTGTTTTTAATATAAGATTTATGAAAAGAAGCATTTTTGTGGTTTTGTGTTTATGCTTTACGATGCATGTTTTCTCACAAAACCTGACTATTAAAGGAGTGGTTTTAGACGAAACCGGACAATCGGTTATCGGAGCTACAGTATTAGAAGAAGGAACCGAAAACGGGACTATCACCAATTTGGACGGTGAGTTTTTCTTGACCGTAGCAAAGGGTAAGTCATTGGTGATTAGTTATATCGGTTTTGAAACGCAACGCATACGTGTTGTGAATGAAAAACAATTAAAAATCATCTTGCACGAAGATTCCGAACTCTTGGATGAAGTGGTCGTTGTTGGGTATGGCGTAAAGCAAAAGCGTTCTACTATGACTACAGCTATCTCGAAGATGGATCAGAAAGTCTTGCAGAATGCAGCCCTTTCGAATGCGGCACAAGCTTTACAGGGGACAGTTAGTGGTTTGCGTGTGACGAATACTTCAGGAGCACCCGGAAGTGCGCCTACTATCGTATTACGTGGCGGTGCAGGTATAGAGAGTGCGGGTTCTCCATTAGTAGTAGTCGACGGAGTAGTGCGTTCCATGAGCGACATCAACCCTTCCGACATCGAATCCATTCAGGTATTAAAAGACGCGGCTTCTACCGCTATCTATGGTGCACGTGCCAATAATGGCGTTATCTTAGTACAGACCAAAAAAGGAAAAGCCGGACATACGCAGGTGTCTTATAAGTTTAAGGGAGGCATGAACTTTGCCCGCAAAGGTTACGAGTATATGGATGCCGAAAATTACATTCGCTTCGGACGTTTGGGACGCATGCATTCAGGAGGAAGCATTACGGATATCGACAACACGAGAGGCTATGGTGCGGTATATGGCGCAAATAATCCCGAGCAGTATTCCATCCGTTACTTAGACGGAAACGAAAATTTATTGCAGGAAGGCTGGAAGCAAATGACCGACCCAGTAACAGGCAGGCAAATCGTATTCAAAGATTATGGAACCACCCTGCGTGATGAAGTTTATAAAGACCCGGCTTTCACACAAGACCATTACTTGAGCTTCAATGGAGGAAGCGAGAAAGGTACTTTTGCCGCTTCATTGGGATATTATTCCGAAGACGGAACAGTGAAAGGTACAGAATACCGTCGGTTCAGTGGTACGTTAAACGGGAATTATAAAGTATTGCCTATTTTAAATATCAAAGGAGGAGTAAGTTTCTCTACGTCTACTGCTCCGGAATTGTACTACGATGATATGGCAGACCTTTTCGAGCGTATGCAGAGTATGGAACCGACATGGAAACCTTTCTTTGATGACGGTTCGCCTAACTATGGTTACGGAAAACGGGATGGCAACCCGCTCTATTGGCTGGATAAGTTGACCAACAAGAACAATACCCGCAAGACAACGCTGAACATCGGTGCCGATTTGGAACTGGTAAAGGATAAATTGTTCTTACGCGAGAACAGTTCGATTTATTACGAAGATTATACAAGGGAATTGTTCGACAAAGAATACCGGGATTATTGGAATGTCAATACGGAGCGTAAGGCTTCATTTGCTTATCAGCGTACCATTCAGCAACAGCATAGCGTGCAATTAGAGTACACCGATACATTTAAAGAGAACCATAATTTCTCTGCCATGCTGGGAGGCGAATACTTCGAAAATCAATATACGGAATATAGCGGAAGCGGTCAGGGAGCACCTTTTGATGATATTCCTACCCTAAATGCCTCAGGAAATGAGAATATGACCGCTTATTCCTATCGCGAAGGCTACCGCATTGCTTCGTTCTTCGGACGGGTCACTTACGATTACAAACGCAGGTATCTGTTCACGGCTGTAGCACGTTATGACGGGATTTCCCGTTTATCAGATAATCGCTGGGGCTTCTTTCCGGGAGTCTCTGCTGGCTGGAATATCCACGAAGAAGCGTTTTTCCACAATAGTCCGATTGCCAATGTGGTTTCTACATTAAAGCCGCGTATTTCGTATGGCATCAACGGTAATGTGAACGGCATCAGCAATTATGACGTCTACGGACTCTACGGACAGGCAAGCGGAACGCATCCTTATAACGGCGTGAACGGCATCTTGAATACGGCGGTCATTAATTCGCAATTGCGGTGGGAGAAAAGTAAATCATTCGAAGCAGGCTTAGACCTCGGTTTCCTGAATAACCGTTTCAATTTGATTTTGGATTATTACAACCGCACGACTTCCGACCTGCTGACCGATGTTAACTTGCCGGGATATACAGGTTTCGATTCGTTTAAGACCAATTTGGGTACGTTGAGGAACAGCGGTTTTGAAGTGGAAGGCAATTTGAACTTGATTACCAATCCGAAAGGATTTAATTGGAATTTCTCGTTCAATGCATCGTATGTCTTCAATAAGATTGTGAAATTGCCGGATAACGGCAATGAGAATAACCGCCAAGGAGGTTCCCAGGTTTGGGACCCTGCTTCTCAACAAGTTATTTGGGTAGGAGGATATCAAGAAGGACATACCTTAGGGGATATTTATGCGTATCAGCAAGTGAAAATCCTGAGGGATGAAAACGAAGTAGCACAATTGGCTGGCAACCGCATCGACATGATTGCCGGGCTGTACGGACCGAATGTCAGTGAGGCAGACCGTCAACGTTACGGATTGACCAAACCGATTGAGGCAGGTGATGTACTTTGGGCAGACTTGAACGGAGATAATGTTATCGACCAATTAGACCGTGTAAAAGTAGGCAACATCTATCCGAAATGGACTGGCGGTTTCAGTACTACGCTTTCATATAAGAATGTGTCATTGTATGGTCGTTTCGATTTCGCCGTCGGACATACCATATTAAATATGGTGGCGATGCGGTCTATCGGACAATCGGTCGGATTCAAGAACATCATTGCGGATGGCTTGGATTGTTGGACCGCTGAGAATCCGGACACAGATTTGCCTAAATCCTACTACGATGATTCTACCAATAAGAAGAATATCTACCGCGATACGGCAGGAAGTGATATAACGAGTGTTGATAATCGTAGTTCGCGTTTCTATGAAAAAGGGGACTACCTGGCTTTGCGTGAATTGACATTAAGTTGGAAATTGCCAGCAAAATGGATTTCGAAAATTCATATAACCGATGCTTCACTTTATGTCACGGGACAAAACTTATTCTATATTACAGGATATAGCGGTACTTCTCCCGAAGCCCCATTGGTTTATCCGGGAGTTGATACTGGGCGTTATCCCACTCCGCGCACGGTATTGGTAGGTGCGTCTGTTTCATTTTAACCGATAATTTTAAAAATGACGAATACAATCATGAGAAGAAAAATACAAATGGCGGTAATGGCGGTTGTTGCAATATGCTCGTTAAGCAGTTGCTTGGATATGAGCCCAATCAGTGAAATTACCGATGAAAATATGTGGAAAAACGAAGGGCATTTCACATCATTTATGTATGGTGTGCATAGCCGTTTACGTGATGTAGATGCGCAATATTTATTTATGTTGGGCGAGCTTCGTTCGGATATATATAATGTAGGAACTGGATGGACAGGTGAAAGTAATCAGGTCGAGGAAATTACTTCGAATACGTTGACTGAAGAACGTCCGGGCATTGAAAATTACGGCGGATTGTATTACAATATCAATCAGATAAATTTGTTTATTTCGCGTGCTTCAGGTACAGATTTGTTAAGTGAGACCGACCGGAGTTATTATTTGGGTGAAGCATACGGACTGCGTGCCTTTTATTATTTTCATCTGTTGCGTTCGTGGGGAAATGTGGTTTGGAATGCAGAACCAAGTTTGGGGTTCGAGGTTGGTAATCTGGAACGCCCGGCTACTGACGCAACGGTTATTATGCAAAATATCAAGAACGATATAGCTGCTTCTGAGGCTTCTTTCGGAGAAGATTATTCATTCCGCGCCGGACGCTCATTGTGGTCGAAAGCTGCTACATTGACCCTAAAGGCTGAAATCTATCTTTGGTCTAGCAGACAGATGAATGGCGGAATGAATGATGCACAAACAGCTTTGGATGCTTTGAATGACATTCAAACGCATATTTCGCGTACAGATTTGGATTTATTGCCCGATTTTGCTTCTGTATTCGATTATGAAAACAAAGGAAACAACGAAATCATTTTTTCACTGCATGGAGCATACAATGAAGCTGATTTGTTTAACGGAGGATGGCGTAATCACATGATTCCGCAACAGACTACTTTAAGCAGTTATTATGAAAGCGACGGTTCTCCTATTAATTTAAATTTTAATGGCAATGTCTATTATCCGCTTCGTGAAGAATTATATAGCCGGTTTGATGAATCAGACACACGCCGTGAGGGGACTTTACGGGCTGTTTATAGCAAAGAAGAGGCAGAATTGGTCTCTTATGCTGGTTGTTTTGCCTATAAATACCGGGGAATGACGCCTAGCGGTGCTTCTTACCGTGAGTTTTGTGATGATTATCCTATTTACCGTTATGCCGATGTATTATTGTTGAAAGCAGAAGCCGAAGCTTTGCTTGGGAACAATCCGACAGAAGAAATAAATCAGATCCGCCGCCGGGCGTATGCCGATGCTTATGATGAGGCAACTATGGGCTATCCACATCTGACGGGCGATGATGAAGGAATAAACGAGGTGCTTTTGCGCGAGCGTCTGCGAGAATTTATGTTCGAAGGCAAGCGTTGGTACGATCTCCGCCGTTTCGGACAAGAATATGTGATGAAGTATTCATCCTTGCAGAATCCGAATCATCTGCTTTGGCCTATCGACACCGATACCATGACCGATAATCCCGCATTAGAGCAAACGCCCGGATACGAATAAGTTTGTAAGTTTTAAAGCTTTAAGTTTTTGAGTTTGTCACTTTGTTTGTATATTCGCAATTGGTTAATATGAAAACGCAGATTTTCGCAGATTAACGCAAAGTATTATTTAAATCGTATTTTTATGCAGAGAATAAAATGAAAATCATCTGCGTTAATCTACGGAAATCTGCGTTTTTTAGTCCAATAATTTACAAACCTAAATTCAAAAGCAAATGAAACATGTATTAATTGCAGCTCTGTTTTTGCCCTTAATGGCATGCGGAGGAAACCAACAAGCAGAAACAACCAATGAAGTTGCGCAAGACAGCACAAAGAACCAAGTAGTGGAAACCATTATGACGCGCCGAAGCATCCGCCAGTATAAGCCGGAAGCCGTGGAACGCGAAAAGATGCAGATTATCGTGGAATGCGGCATCAACGCGCCCAATGCCATGAACCGCCAGCCGTGGGAAGTGCGTGTAGTAGATAATCCCGACTATATCAACGGAGTGACCGAATTGTATAAGAAAGCCAATCCGAAGGTTGCAGCCGATTCTACATTCCGCAACATGTTCCGCAATGCCCCGACTGTAGTCTTTATCGGACACGACACGAAGTCGGAAAGCTCGCCTTTCGATTGCGGTCTGTTGGCAGAGAAT
The DNA here is from genome assembly GCF_002161765.1 of Bacteroides sp. An322. Taxonomy (GTDB): domain Bacteria; phylum Bacteroidota; class Bacteroidia; order Bacteroidales; family Bacteroidaceae; genus Phocaeicola; species Phocaeicola merdavium. The sequence goes on from NZ_NFIN01000015.1 coordinate 74,534, forward strand.
ATGATGCTTTCGGCATGGTCGATGGGTATCGGAAGCTGTTGTTTAGGCAGCCCTGCCAGTTTTATGAGAAGTCCCGAAGCAGCCGAGTACCTGAAAAAACTGAACTTCAGCGAAGGCTACGAATTGCTTTATTGCATCGGTTTCGGCTATCCCGATGAAACTCCTGCTGCAAAACCTCGTGAGGCAGGCAAGATTCAATTTATCGAATAAGATAAGGCGTTAAATACCTTTGCATTTCTTGCATTTAAAGACATCAGGGTTCATCGGCTTACGAAGCAAGGTTCGTTGGCAGATGGACCCTGCTTCGTAAGCCGATGAACCCTGATGCGTTTTCTTGTCCACTCCAGCATTTTACCCAATTAACTGTAGGGGCGTATCGCATACGCCCGAAAATATCCACGTGGATAAGTTGGTGTATGCGGGGCGTATGCGATACGCCCCTACATTGGCGATTTTGCGGATATTCATTATAATTTATAGTCCGAAGATGAACATTTAAAGAATTATTTCCGTAATCCTTTGGGTTATCTCAATAAATCTTCTAATTTTGCAACATGAAATGAACTGTAGAGGAAGAATTTTTAGTTCTAACAATTAAATAATTTAAATTCAATCATTTATGTGGTTAAGTAATTCATCTATTGGAAGGAAAGTGGTGATGAGCGTAACAGGTATCGCCCTTGTCCTATTTCTGACATTTCACATGTTGATGAACCTTGTGGCATTATTCTCGGCAGAAGGTTATAACATGGTATGTGAATTCTTGGGTACTAACTGGTACGCTTTGTTGGGTACATTGGCGTTAGCAGCTCTGTTTGTAATTCACATCGTTTACGCTTTCTGGCTGACGATGATGAACCGTGCGGCACGTGGTAGCGAACGCTATGCTGTAAGTGCAAAGCCTAAGACAGTAGAATGGGCTTCTCAGAACATGCTGGCTTTGGGTGTAGTTGTTATTTTAGGTTTGCTTTTGCACTTGTTCAATTTCTGGTACAACATGATGTTTGCTGAATTAATCGGCAATCCGATGATGGGTGGTCTGGAAGCTACAGACGGCTACGGTTACATCATGGCTACTTTCTCTAATCCGGTGTTCTTCGTATTGTACATCGTTTGGCTGTGTGCTTTGTGGTTCCACCTGACTCATGGATTCTGGAGCGCAATGCAGACTTTGGGTTGGAATAACACTACATGGATCAACCGTTGGAAGTGCATTTCTAACATCTATTCTACTATCATTGTGCTGGGCTTCATGCTGGTAGCAGTAGTGTTTTTCGTAAAGGGTTTATTCTAATAAGGTGACAAGTTAACAAGTTGGCAAGCTTCTAAGGTTTATCTTGTCGACTAAAAAAAGAAAACAATTATGACTAAGATACTTGATTCTAAAATTCCTGAAGGTCCGATAGCTGAAAAATGGACCAACTATAAAGCTCACCAGAAATTGGTGAACCCGGCTAACAAACGCCGTTTGGATATCATCGTGGTAGGTACTGGTTTGGCTGGTGCTTCTGCTGCCGCTTCATTGGGCGAAATGGGATTCCGTGTGTTCAACTTCTGTATTCAGGATTCTCCGCGCCGTGCGCACTCTATCGCTGCACAAGGTGGTATTAATGCTGCAAAGAATTATCAAAACGACGGTGACTCGGTTTACCGTTTGTTCTACGATACTGTAAAAGGTGGTGACTACCGTGCTCGTGAAGCTAACGTTTACCGTTTGGCTGAAGTTTCAAACAACATTATCGACCAATGTGTGGCTCAAGGTGTTCCTTTTGCACGTGAATACGGAGGTCTGTTGGCAAACCGTTCGTTCGGTGGTGCACAGGTTTCTCGTACTTTCTATGCGAAAGGTCAGACCGGTCAGCAGTTGTTGTTGGGTGCATATTCTGCATTGAGCCGTCAGGTAGGTGCAGGTACAGTAAAATTGTACACCCGCTATGAAATGGAAGATGTTGTTATCATCGACGGTCGTGCACGCGGTATCATTGCCAAGAACTTGGTAACAGGTAAATTGGAACGTTTCGCTGCTCATGCTGTAGTAATCGCTACCGGTGGTTATGGAAATACGTATTTCTTGTCTACCAACGCTATGGCATGTAACTGCTCTGCAGCAATGGCTTGCTATCGTAAGGGTGCGTTCTTCGCTAATCCTGCATACGTTCAGATTCACCCGACTTGTATTCCGGTACACGGTGACAAGCAATCTAAGTTGACTTTGATGTCTGAGTCTTTGCGTAACGACGGTCGTATTTGGGTTCCGAAGAAATTAGAAGACGCTAAGGCATTGCAGGCTGGAACAAAGAAAGGAAGCGATATTCCGGAAGAAGACCGCGACTATTATTTGGAACGCCGTTATCCGGCATTCGGTAACTTGGTTCCACGTGACGTTGCCAGCCGTGCGGCTAAGGAACGTTGTGACCATGGTTTCGGTGTAAACAATACCGGTCTTGCCGTATTCCTCGACTTCTCTGAAAGTATCGAACGTTTGGGATTGGATGTAGTACGTCAACGTTATGGCAACCTCTTCGATATGTACGAAGAAATCACCGATGTCAATCCGGGCGAATTGGCAAACGAAATCAACGGTGTGAAATATTACAACCCGATGATGATTTATCCGGCTATCCACTATACAATGGGTGGTATTTGGGTAGACTACGAATTGCAGACTACTGTGAAGGGTCTGTTCGCTATCGGTGAATGTAACTTCTCTGACCACGGTGCAAACCGTTTGGGTGCTTCTGCGTTGATGCAAGGTTTGGCAGACGGTTATTTCGTATTGCCTTACACGATTCAGAACTATTTGGCAGACCAAATCACTGTTCCCCGCTTCTCTACTGACCTTCCGGAATTCGAAGAGGCAGAAAAGGCTGTTCAGGCTAAGATTGACCACTTGATGGGCATCCAAGGCAAGCGTTCAGTTGATTCTATCCACAAGGAATTGGGACACATTATGTGGGAATATGTAGGTATGGGACGTACTGAAGCTGGTTTGAAGACCGCTCTTACCAAACTGAAAGAAATCCGTAAGGAATTCGAAACCAACTTGTTTATTCCGGGCAAGAAAGAAGGCATGAATGTAGAATTGGATAAGGCTATCCGTCTGAATGACTTCATCACTATGGGTGAACTGATTGCTTACGATGCATTGAACCGTAATGAATCATGCGGTGGTCACTTCCGTGAAGAATACCAGACAGAAGAAGGTGAAGCTAAACGTGATGACGCAAACTACTTCTACGTATCTTGCTGGGAATATCAGGGTTCAGACGATAAAGCTCCGGTTCTCTACAAAGAACCGCTGGTTTACGAAGCAATTAAGGTACAGACTCGTAACTATAAGAGCTGATTTGTGAAGTTAAACAATTAAAGAATCTTAGTAAAATGGATAAAAATATATCATTTACGCTGAAAGTTTGGCGTCAGAATGGACCTAAGGAACAAGGTCATTTCGATACATTCCAGATGAAAGATATCCCGGGAGATACTTCATTCTTGGAAATGTTGGATATCTTGAATGAGCAATTGGTTGAAGCTGGTAAAGAGCCGGTAGTATTCGACCACGATTGCCGTGAAGGTATCTGCGGTATGTGTTCTCTTTATATCAATGGTCATCCGCACGGACCTGCTACAGGTGCTACTACCTGCCAGCTTTATATGCGCCGTTTCCATGACGGCGATGTGATTACCGTTGAACCGTGGCGTTCGGCTGGTTTCCCGGTTATCAAAGACTTGATGGTAGACCGTACGGCTTACGACAAGATTATGCAGGCAGGAGGTTTCATTAGCGTCCGTACCGGTGCTCCGCAGGATGCCAATGCAATCCTGATTCCGAAACAAGTGGCTGATGAGGCTATGGATGCTGCTTCTTGCATCGGTTGCGGTGCTTGTGTAGCTGCTTGTAAGAATGGTTCGGCTATGTTGTTCGTATCTGCAAAGGTTAGCCAGTTGAACTTGCTCCCGCAAGGAAAACCGGAAGCTTTGCGTCGTGCGAAAGCTATGATTGCCAAGATGGATGAATTAGGTTTCGGTAACTGCACCAATACCCGTGCTTGCGAAGCTGAATGTCCGAAGAACGTTTCAATCAGCAACATTGCTCGTTTGAACCGTGATTTCATCAAAGCAAAACTGAAAGACTGATTCTTTTAGATAGATAACAAAAAGTAATGTCATCCTAAAGTGAAGGATCTCGTGTACATCCGTTTGTGCATTCGAGATCCTTCACTGCGTTTAGGATGACAAACGATAATAGGCTATTTCTATTTAAGACAGTTTTTTGCTGTATAAAACCAGCCTTTGTAAAAGAAACTTAAACATTTTGTAATATTCCTGCAAAGCATTGCGGGATTGAAAGGAATCACTATCTTTGCATTGTGATTTTTTTCATAGTATTAGATTTAAGGTTAACAAGGTTGGGAGAAAGCGTTCTCCCATTTTTTTTGCTTTCTTACAAAGGCTTCAAGAATAAAGTTTTTCACTTTATTTTTTCAGTTCCGGATAACTGATACGTGTGTGATACATGGTTTTTAGCTTCTCTTTAAACACAGATTTTACAATTGCAATATCTTTAAATGTAATTGGGCATTCTTTAAAATAACCGTCTTGTACTTGTGCGTCAATGATTTTATCCACTAAGTTCGAAATGCTTTCTTCAGTGTATTCATGCAGACTTCGTGAAGCGGCTTCTACTGAATCTGCCATCATTAGGATAGCTTGCTCTTTGGTAAATGGATTCGGACCCGGATAGCGGAACGCTTCTTTATCCACCTCTTCATCGGGATGTTCGTTTTGATAAGAAATGTAGAAATACTTGGTCAGCCCTTTGCCATGGTGTGTACTGATGAAATCCTTGATAACCTGAGGCAAATTATTCTTATCAGCCAATTTCAAACCGTCAATTACATGATTGATAACAATCTGGGCACTTTGTTTATAGCTTAGTTGGTCATGCGGATTAACACCCGATTGGTTCTCGGTAAAGAAAGCCGGATTCAGCATTTTGCCTATATCGTGATACATGGCACCGGTACGGACTAACTGGCTATTGGCATCAATCCGATTGGCTGCAGCGGCAGCAAGATTGGCTAGTTGTAAAGAGTGATTAAATGTGCCGGGTGCTACTTCCGACATTTCACGCATTAATTTTGTATTAATGTTCGACAATTCCACTAAAGTGACATTGGATGTAAATCCAAACGTTTTCTCAAGAATGAATAGCAATGGATAAGTAAATAGCAACAGGATGCCGTTTATCATAAAATTGACATACATGTGCGTATTCAGTTGTGAAATATCATTGATATGAATCAAGTCAAGAGCGAAATACGACAATGCGTAAGCCACTACTACAATCAGTGCACTACGTAATAATTGGGACCGTTGTGACAATTCGCGCAAGCTATAAATGCTTGCCAGTCCGGCAACGGTCTGCAGCAAAATAAATTCATGAGGCGACCGCAGACAGATGGAACAAAGTAAAATAGTAATGACGTGTGCCATAAAAGCGGTACGCGAATCAAGAAATATGCGGATAATCATCGGCAGCATGGTAAATGGCACGATATAGATACTCATAAACGGATGAGATACCATAAGGGATGAGATAACCGGATAGAGGATGATAAGCACGAAAAGAATGCTTAGGCAACCTTTTTTCTGATAATAGTCGTAGCGGAATAAAGCTAAATACCCCATTAGACAACCTATCAAGATAGCGACAAATAGGATTTGCCCTAGCAGCGTCAGCCGCTTTTCGGTAACGGTTTCACTTCGTTTGTCCCATTCTTTCTCTAATGATTTCAGTATATTGTAAGTTTGTTGGTTGATAATTTCACCTCGGTCGATTATTTTTTGTCCGTTCATTACAAAACCGTTTGCCCATGAAATACTGGACAATAGGTCTTTTTTCGCTGATTCTGACTTATTGGCATCATATATCAGATTGGTTGTCAGATAATTGTTCAGATTGCAACGTTGTAGCAAAGCTTTGTTATAATGAATGGTATCCGAATTGATTAAAGCTTCATACGCTTGTTTGGTGCTGTAGATTTCACTGATACTTTGCAGTATAGAGGTATTTTGATACACAATTTGAATGCTAAGGATACTGTCTTTGCGCAATTGGGCAAGTTGTTCTACAGGCATGACTCCTTTTTCGTATATGGAGCGTAGCATACGTTCGATATAGTGCGGATAGGTCGGGTCAGGGATTATCTGTCTCAATTGGCGGTTGTAGTCCGATTCAAATTGGCTGATGACCTGATCGGCTGTACTTTCTGACAGTTGGAAATAAGGATGATAATTTTTCATGATGCTGTCCTGTTCCCGTCTCACTTCGTCTTCTCCTTTATAAATAGGGAAGTCAAATGATGCTTGCAACAGTCCGTATTTCCACGGCTTATTGATGTCAAATTGATAGTTAAAATGCCCTTCACGCGGAAGAAAATACACGATAATAGCTACTGCAGCTAGGAAAATAGCGCACTTGTATAGGAACTTCTTATACGAGAACTGTCTTTCTGTTTGGAAACTTTTCATAGGATTCGGATATTTTGCCTGCAAAGTAAGAAAAAAATGGGAAAAATAGCTTAATTTTGCAGCGTATTTTTAGATAAAAACCACTATGGCAGAAAGAAAAGTAAGAGTTCGTTTTGCTCCGAGTCCTACTGGGGCATTACACATCGGCGGTGTACGCACTGCTTTGTACAACTATCTGTTCGCCCGTCAGCACGGGGGAGACTTGGTTTTCCGTATTGAGGATACCGATTCACACCGTTTCGTCCCAGGAGCGGAAGAATACATACTTGAGTCGTTCAAATGGCTGGGCATCAAGTTCGATGAAGGAGTAAGTTTCGGAGGGAACTATGGTCCTTACCGTCAGTCGGAGCGTCGGGATATTTACAAGAAATATGTGCAGGTGTTGCTTGACAATGGTAAGGCTTATATCGCCTTTGATACACCCGAAGAATTGGATGAAAAGCGGAAAGAAGTGCCTAATTTCCAGTATGACGCTTCTACCCGCATGTCGATGCGTAACTCGCTGACCCTGCCGAAAGAAGAAGTCGATAAGCTGATTGCAGAAGGCAAACAATATGTAGTCCGCTTCAAGATTGAACCGGACGAAGATGTGCATGTCAACGATATTATCCGCGGTGATGTGAAAATCAATTCTTCTATCCTCGATGATAAGGTCTTGTATAAATCAGCCGATGAACTGCCTACTTATCATTTGGCAAATATTGTCGATGACCATTTGATGGAAATTTCTCACGTAATCCGTGGCGAAGAATGGTTGCCCTCGGCTCCTTTGCATGTGTTATTATACCGGGCATTCGGCTGGGAAGATACAATGCCGCAATTTGCCCATTTGCCTTTGTTGCTGAAACCGGAAGGAAACGGGAAGTTGAGCAAACGCGATGGTGATAGATTGGGATTTCCTGTATTCCCGTTGGAATGGCATGACCCGAAGACTGGCGAAGTATCTTCAGGTTACCGTGAATCGGGATATCTGCCCGAAGCTGTCATTAATTTCTTGGCTTTATTAGGCTGGAATCCGGGAAATGACCAAGAAATTATGTCCTTAGACGAACTCGTCAGCCTGTTTAACTTAAGCCATTGCAGCAAGGCTGGAGCTAAATTCGATTATAAGAAAGGTATTTGGTTCAACCATGAATACATCCTGCGTAAGTCTGATGAAGAGATTGCCGAATTGTTCAAACCTGTGCTGGAGGCTCACGGTATATCTGTTCAGAATTACTCTGATGCTTATTTGACAAAAGTTGTGTCTTTGGTAAAAAGCCGTGTAAATTTTGTGAAGGAGCTTTGGGACCAAGCCCGTTTCTTCTTTATGGCTCCCGACACTTATGCCGAGAAAGATGTAAAAAAACGTTGGAATGCCGATACGCCCCGTATCATGGATGAATTGATAGACGTATTGCACGGCATTGATGATTTCACGTCGAAACCTTCGGAAGATGTCGTAATAAGTTGGATAACAGAAAAAGGTTACCACATGGGCAATGTAATGAATGCATTCCGCCTGGCAGTAGTAGGTGAATGCAAAGGACCGCACATGTTTGACATTACGGAATTATTAGGTAAAGAAGAAACAATCAAGCGTATGCGCCGTGCGGTAGAGGTGCTTAAATAAGCGGAGGTAATGATTTACAATCTAGCTATATATATCTATGTAAGTGCAGTCCGTTTGGCTGCACTTTTCAGCAAAAAAGTTTCCAAGATGGTAAAAGGCGAGCAAGAGGCTTTTACCGTCTTGAAGCAGAAAATCGACCCGCAGGCAAAGTATATTTGGTTTCATGCCGCTTCGTTGGGCGAGTTTGAACAAGGGCGTCCGTTAATAGAGTTAATCCGCAAACGTTTCCCGCAATACCGGATTCTGCAAACCTTCTTTTCGCCTTCGGGCTACGAAGTGCGTAAGGATTATAAAGGTGCAGATGTGGTCTGTTATCTCCCTCTTGATACACCGCGCAATGTGCGGAGGTTTATAGATGCGGCACATCCTTGTATGGCATTTTTCATCAAGTATGAATTTTGGAGGAATTATCTTCACACATTGTGTTGCCGAGGCATTCCGGTGTATAGTGTTTGCTCTATTTTCCGCCCGCAACAGGTCTTTTTTCGTTGGTATGGGGCAAGTTACCGGAACGTGCTAAAGTGTTTTGCACATTTGTTTGTACAAAACGAAGAATCAGTACGTTTACTGGAAAAAATTGGTGTAAAGAATACCACGATTGTAGGAGATACACGTTTCGACAGAGTCTTGGAAATTTGCCGGGAGGCGAAAGAATTGCCGTTAGTGGCTGCATTTAAGGGAGACAATCATCAGACATTGGTGGCTGGCAGTTCGTGGGCACCCGATGAGGATATCTTTATTCCTTATTTTAATGCACATCCGGGAATGAAGCTGATTATCGCCCCTCATGTGATAGACGAGAGCCATTTGCTGGAAATCGAAGGAAAATTGAAGCGTCCGGCAGTACGTTATACACAAGCAAAAGAAGCGGATGTGCAACAGGCCGATTGCCTTATTATCGACTGTTTCGGGCTGTTATCATCCATTTATCGGTATGGTGAAATGGCATATATCGGTGGTGGTTTTGGAGTAAGTATCCATAATACACTGGAAGCGGCTGTATACGGAGTGCCTGTGTTTTTCGGTCCTAATAATTACAAGTTCCGTGAAGCACAAGGATTGAAAGCATGCGGAGGCGGATTGGAAATACAAAATGAAACTGATTTCCAGCAGTTAATGGACCGCTTATTGTCAGATACAGCCTATCTTTCCACATCAGGGAAAGCCGCTGGTGACTATGTGAAAAACAATGCTGGAGCATTGGATAAAATCATGGAAACCGTAAAGTTTTAATGAATAGTTAACAGTTAATAGTTAATAGTGGATAGTCAAAGACAACTTATCCTCCGACAGTTATTAACTATTAACTGTTAACTATTAACTACCCGACGGTCTTCCATTCCTCTACTGTCCCCGTCTCGGAAGAGAAGTTTACTCCTAATTTTATATAGCTTACGCTTGTCCGCCTCGTACGGACGGGCATAGCCTTTTGCTTCTATTTGTGCCAACGCCTCGTCTGCCGAACCGTCGCGCTTGAACTCGAAGATGTAAATGTAGTCGTCCGTCTCTACGATGCAGTCCGACCGCCCTTGACTCTGCTCTTTCTCGGTATAGACCGTATAGACGCTTATCAGGCGGAAGATGAGATAAAACGTATAATGGAAATACCGTTCCTTTTCCCTCTTGTCCCGCATTGTATAGGGAATATCAGCCAAGAAAGAAGCGAATAGCGTACGAAGCTGTTCCGTATTGCCTTTCTTTAGTGACTCTACGACATCTATTATCCAACTGCTCATACTTCCCTTTGTTTTCAAGTAATCGGCTGCGACTAATGTGACGAAGCCGCTTTTTACTTCGTTATTCGGGAAGTCAAGCAGGAAACGATCGTAGATAGGGTCGTAATCCTTAACGGTTAAGTATCCGCTTTGGTAAATCATCGGAAGTGGCTTTTCTACATCTGCCTTGTAATCGATAAACTCTTCGGGACTGTAATACCGTCCGGTCATTTCATTCAAGTCTTCCTGTGTATGGTTCAGCAGGCGGATAAGGTAAGTGGGCGTACCGCTGGCGAACCAGTAGTCGCGGAGTTGCCGTTTGGCGAATGCGTTCAACAGGCTGAACGGATTGTACACGTCGGTCAGGTTATCGCTGAAATGATAGCCGTCATAACGGTGCTTCAGCATCGTTTTCATCCCTTCGGGAGTGGTACGGTATTTCTTTGCCAATGCTTCGATGGGTTCGGCAAAGTAATGCTCTAATTCTTCCTGCGTGATGCCGCAAAGCGTCTCGTATTGTTCCGTCATGCTGATGTCATTGAAATTATTGAATCCGGAAAAAGGGGTTG
>NZ_NFIN01000016.1 GCF_002161765.1 Bacteroides sp. An322
ATTGTTTGGTACCTGTAAAGATATAACATTTTTCCAATTGACCGGCTGATTCTGAATTGTATGTAGCCCTATAACATTATTCTTAAATCAATTCAAAACAGTTTCTTATTTTTAAACCAGTAGCTGTTGGATATTTACAGTCCTCATATAATTTGAGAAATTGGAGACCTTCTTTGGATGAGAGTTGTACTAGTGCTTTGGAATATCTTGTAGAAGAGGATAGAGATTATAAGGATTGTTATAATCAAAATAATAAGAAAACTATTAATAAAATTCTAAACCTTTATAATCGCTATTATTACTTGCAGGCAGAAGGTCATTATAGAAATTTTGAGGATAATAATTATGTAAATTTTGAAAATATAGAACTCTCACCAGATCCTGAAGGTGAGCCATTATGTGGACATCGAATAAGTTGGATTTATAATGGCTTTTATCGTGTGTATTATGATACATATCCACTGCTGACTTATGAAATCAGATTTAACCATCTAAACTACAATAATGATAAAGAAACTTATTATACAGAACACTTCTTTGTTGTCAAAATTTGCTTTTGGATATTATTCTTTATACTATTTGTTTATTTTATATATTTGATATATCGTTCATCAAAATACTATTCAAAAAAAAGTAGCTTAAACTCTAAGGTTAATATGAAACCCGATATATCATATTTATATAATGAAATTATAGAGAAAGCTAATCCTAAAATGTTTATAGATCCTTATCAACCCAATAAGTTAGCTATTGCAAACGAAATTTATTCGAAAGCTTTAAAGAATAGGTATAATAGGGATGTTTTAGAAGAATTGTTAAATAGAATAAAGAAAGAATTATGATAAAGTATGTAGTATTAATGATTGGATTGCTTTTGTTGTCTTCATGTAAAGAGAGTGAAAGTGAGAGTGATATCACAAAAGAAATGAGGGATTATATAAGTAATAACGTAGATGGCTCTTATGGCTTCTTTGAGCGTAATATAGTAAAGGAACATATTGATGGTTTTAGCTGGAAATCTGACATATATAGAATTCAACACCAACTCTATATGTATGCAAGCCAAAGAAGAACTGTATTAGCAAATAGTTATACCCCCATTGATAAAACTATTGGATGGCTATCAACTAGAAACTTCTTTGAATCGAATTTTGAAGAGCCTCAAGGATATGCTAAAAAAATTAAAGAGTCGTATATTACAGAAGAAGAACGTGAAGTTTGTGATTATGTATATTATAGTCAGTCAGTTCCTGAAATTCGTAAAATGATAAAAGAATTAGAAGAAAATGAATTTCATGGAGACAGAATATATTATGCTTGTGGTTATAGAATGGCATCTGGAGCTGTTGTTTATAAGCAATTTATTTTATATAAAAGCGATGAAGAAGACCATATTACAAAATTTGAATTAAAGTATAATTATGACATGTTACGTGATTTCGTTCAATATACATTAAATGTAGATTTAGAGAAACCTTATATACAAACTTTACTTACAAAATATAAGGCTATAGAAGGTAAAGATAAAGAAAGTCAAAATTCTTTTTTTACTATACCAACTTCAACAATATCAAATAAATATAGCACGATATTTAGACGACTTGGGAATTAGTATTCTTCTACTTTCTCAATATTCCAGCCGTTTTTCATTCTATAAAAGTGTACAATATACTTGACATCATTGACAAAAACAATGACATATCCTTTTTCCTGTTTAATTGAACTTTGATTTCAGCAAGGCATAAAAAAAGCGTGAGTCCGTCCTGTTGTCCGTCCCACGCATCGAGGCTCTAGCACTGCCTATTGTAGTTGAACAGACAACGTCAGAGCCCACGCCGATATGAATGTATATCGCTCCAGCTTTGGCATACCTACTATATATAGGTATAGAAACCCCTTGTGCCCGAACGGATATAGTTCGGGCTGGCAGGATACGCCAAAGGCTGTGATATAAATCACACCCCGGGCATCTACCGTTGCTAAGTTCAAGACTACAATACCGTAAATTTGCTAGATTCCGATGCGTCTCAAACAGAGCGTCAAAGTAAACGCCTTCAATATGTCTCGACTCTCTTTTCCCGCCCAATGCCCGCTTCGTATGGTTTAATCTGTAATGACTTCGCCACGTTCTGCCCGGCGCGGGTCACCTCAAGCATAAATGCAAAAGGTATGAGAGCCGTTTGCAAATGTATATAATTTTTTGTAAACGCAAAAATTTTATAAGAAAAACATTCGAAACAGATTTATCAGACAATGCATACAAATGAATACCGCCACACACCTCAGTCCTTCTCCAATCCTACTAGGGTAGGACTGCAGTCCTACCTGTTTAAAATTGCAGTACTGACTATGGGAAAACAGCAATCCTACCCCAGTAGGATTGCGATCTTATCATAACATGTTTCCCTTTGCAACTAATTATTCCATTGATTTATCATGCAATAGCACGCTTTTCTTCGAAGGTAAGACGAAACTTAATACCATATAGCCCACGACACCAGCTAAAATGGTTCCGCCAAGCACACCTAATTTGGCTTGGTTCAACAAGGCTTCATCGGTTGCTCCAAACGAAAGGTTGGCGATGAAAAGCGAGACCGTAAAGCCGATTCCGCCTAGAAGCGAGACGCCGGCAACGTTTTTCCAATCCATTCCTTGCGGGAGCGAAGTGATGCGCATACGGACCGCCAGCCACGTGAAGAGGTAAATTCCCGCAAATTTGCCCAGCATCAATCCCAATACCACGGCGTAGGTCACCAGCCCGGCTATGTCTCCTTCGCCGCCCGAAAGCGTAATGCCGGCATTGGCAAAGGCGAAGAGCGGCATAATCACATAGTTTACCATGCCGTGCATACGGTCTTCCATGAACTGAAGAGGCGAAATCACTTTGTCGGAAGCCGATTCAATACTTTTCAATACATCTATCTGGTTGGGAGTCAGAAGGATGCTGCTTTTGTCGAAATGCGGGAATCCGGCGATGTTTTCACGGATGCGCGTAATGTATTTCTTTACATTCAGACACGGAATGGAAGGAATTGTAAAAGCCACTAGTACCCCTGCAATTGTAGCATGTACGCCCGATTGGAGGAAAAGATACCATACCACAATGCCCGACACACAATAGAACGTGCGCGACATGACTTGCATTCGGTTGGCTATCAGTAGGATAGCAAGAATGATAAATGCGGCTAGCAAATATCCTCCAGCCAAATGGGAAGTATAGCAGAAAGCAATGACCAGGATGCCTCCAATGTCATCGACTACGGCAAAAGCGGTCAGGAAAATCTTCAGACTCAGGGGAACACGTTTGCCGAACAGGCTAAGCACGCCCAAGGAAAATGCAATATCGGTCGCCATCGGTATAGCCAAACCTCCCTCTGCAGGCGTTCCTGATGTCATTGCAAAATAGATTGCTACGGGAATAATCATGCCTCCTACCGCCGCGATAATGGGAAGTAATGCCTGGCGCAGGCTGGAAAGTTCGCCCACCAGTACTTCCCGCTTAATTTCCAGACCCACGGAGAAGAAGAACACCGCCATTAAGGCATCGTTGATAAATGCCATTAAAGTCAAAGGTTCACCGTGATGGCTGAACAAATTGAACCCGCCTACCTGTAACGACACAGGATGATTCCAAAATGCATGATAAGTTTCAGCCCATGGCGAATTGGCTACTATCATTGCCAATACAGCTACAACCATCAGCACCATTCCCCCGTTGACGCGGTGTTTCAAGAAACTTAGGAAAGAGTAATCGAATGTTTTCAAAATCGGATTGCTCATAAAATCTGTCAGTTTTTAATGTAATTTATCTTACCACAGAGGACTCTCTATCATTGATTAGAAAACAAATATACGCACTTTTTGTTCATTTTGCAAATGAAGATTCATACAAACATTGGAGGAAAGTGTAAGAAACACATGCAAACACTTGACTAGCTGAACGAAATTTGCTAATTTTGCACAATTATTTGAAATTACGTAATTTAATCAAGAATGAACCAAGAATTTGAGCTGATCGCCAAGACCTTCCAAGGGCTGGAAGACGTATTGGCACAAGAACTCACCGAACTGGGAGCCGCCAACATCGAAATCGGACGGCGCATGGTATCGTTTACCGGAGACAAAGCCATGATGTATCGCGCAAATTTCTGTCTGCGCACCGCTATCCGTGTATTGAAACCCATTAAACGTTTCCAGGCAACAACAGCCGATGAAGTATATGATGCCATAAAGAGCATTGAATGGGAAAACTATCTGGACAATATGAGTAGTTTTGCCGTAGATGCTGTGGTATTCTCGGAAGTATTCCGCCATTCCAAGTTTGTGGCTTATAAAGTAAAGGATGCCATTGTTGACTATTTCCGCGAAAAGACCGGAAACCGTCCTTCGGTACGTATCAATAACCCCGACCTGACACTGAATATCCATATCGCCGAAGACCAATGCACGCTTTCACTCGATAGTTCGGGCGAATCGCTCCACCGCCGTGGATACCGTCAGGAACAAGTGGAGGCTCCGCTGAATGAAGTGCTGGCGGCTGGTATGATTCTCATGACCGGCTGGCGCGGAGAATGCGACCTGATAGACCCGATGTGCGGTTCGGGAACCATTCCTATCGAAGCGGCTTTGATTGCCAGAAACATTGCTCCGGGCGTGTTCCGCAAAGAATTTGGTTTTGAGAAATGGAAAGATTTTGACCAAGAACTTTTCGACTCGATTTATAACGATGATTCGCAAGAGCGCGAATTTACCCACAAGATATACGGATATGACAATAATCTGAAAGCCAATGCTATAGCGACAGATAACGTAAAAGCGGCAGGAGTGACTAAGGATGTCATATTAAAGGTGCAACCTTTCCAGCAATTCGAACAACCTACGGAAAAGAGCATCATCATCATGAACCCTCCGTATGGCGAACGGATTTCATCGGACGACTTGCTGGGGCTTTATCAGATGATAGGCGAACGGTTGAAACATGCATTCGTAGGCAATGACGCATGGGTATTGAGCTATCGGGATGAATGTTTCGACCAAATCGGATTAAAAGCATCAGCTAAAATCTTGCTCTTCAACGGTGCATTGGAATGCCAATTCCGTAAATATCAAATATTTGACGGGAAATACAAAGAATTCCGCACCGATAATCCAGATGCGGAATTCAAGCCCAAACAAGAAGAAAGGCCTGTACGTCCTCGTCACCATGGAGAAAAGGTTGAATACGGAAGAAAAGAAGGCAGAAACCGCTTCCGGGATGACCGCCGTCGGGATGAGAACCGCCCGGCATTCCGTTCTCGTGACGATTTCCGCAAAGAAGGGGATAAATCGGAGTTCCGTCCCCGCCGTGCCGGTGAGGGTAAGGAATTTACCCGTGAACGTAAGCGGGATTTCAATCGCGATGAACCTAAGCGTTTTTCACGTAGAGAAGAAGGATTTGACCGCGAAAAGCCACGCCGTTTCCCGCGTAATGAAGAAGATGATAAACGTGCACGGATTCCGGTACGTATGCGTTATATTCATCGGCGTAGAAAATCGGAAGAAGAAGATTAAACCCTCAATGTATATGAAAAAGATTTTATCATTTATTGTAATAATATTCTGTATGACCGCCAGCTTATCCGCCCAAGAGAAGAAAGCATTCACCCTGAACGATGTGATTCCGGGCGGAAGCAACTATTTCAACCTGACTCCGAAAAACATGCCGGGGCTGCAATGGTGGGAAGACGTATGTGTGCGTACCGATGTGGAGGACATCAAGCGGATCAATAATCGTACGGGAGAAGAAAGCGTCATCGTGACCTTGGAAGAAGTGAACGAGGCGTTGCAGAACGGGGAAAAACCGTATGAACTTTCTCTTCCCATTAAACCGCTCCGTACTTTGCAAGGTGCTTCATTGCCTTGGGGAAACCGGAACATCGTCATGTTTTCGGGTTATGTAGGAAATGAGGAGAAAAGCGAAAAGTATGTCTTCTTCTACGATTTTGTTCAAAAGAAGTTAGACAATATGTTCCGCATCCAAGAAGAGAAGGCAACTAACTTTGACTTTTGTAAGGAGAACGGCTATCTTGCCTATACGGCGGGCGACCATTTATACGTTGCCAACCAAGGAGACTTCTCTAAAGCGGTAAGCCCCCATGTATCAGGCGAAAAGGAAACGGATAATGATATTGTGTACGGTCAATCTGTTCATCGCAACGAGTTCGGCATCATGAAAGGCACGTTCTGGAGTCCGAAAGGCACATATTTGGCTTTCTACCGGATGGACCAAAGCATGGTGACCGATTATCCGCAAGTGAACACTACTACCCGTATCGCCACCCTCGTGCCCGATAAATATCCGATGGCAGGCATGACCAGCCACAAAGTGACTATCGGTATCTATAATGTGAAGACGGGAAAGACCATTTACCTGCAAGCCGGAGACCCGACCGACCGCTACTTTACCAATATTAGCTGGGCACCCAATGAGAAAGACATCTACGTCATTGAACTGAACCGCGACCAAAACCATGCGCAATTGGTGCGCTATGATGCCGCAACGGGCGAAAAGAAAGGTGTGCTTTACGAAGAAAAACATACCCGCTATGTGGAGCCGCAACATCCGTTGGCATTCTTGCCTTGGGATGAAACCAAGTTCATCTACTGGAGCCAGCGCGATGGGTATCATCACCTTTACTTAATGGACACGCAAAAGCCTCAAGCGGGCGAATGGAAAACCGGAAAGGACGAAGAAGCCACGTATTGCGAATACGTGCAGACCACCCTGCTCACCCAAGGTGACTGGCTGGTGCAGGAAATCTTGGGCTTCAACAAGAAGATGAAGACCGTCATTATCGGAAGCACGGAAATCTCTCC
This sequence comes from Bacteroides sp. An322, assembly GCF_002161765.1. Lineage (GTDB taxonomy): Bacteria > Bacteroidota > Bacteroidia > Bacteroidales > Bacteroidaceae > Phocaeicola > Phocaeicola merdavium. The sequence continues at coordinate 6,856 of NZ_NFIN01000016.1, forward strand.
GCTCCAGACTAATATCTTCAGCCTCAATGTAAAGAGCGGCAAACGTACCTTGATAGGCAAACAAGACGGCATGCATCGTGCACAACTCTCGGAGAATGGGGAATTTCTGATAGACAACTTCACTTCGAACGATGTTCCACGTGAAATCAGCATCTTGCCTACTGATGGAAAGAAAGGCGTCATGCTGTTTACTGCTACCGACCCGATGAAGGAACAATACAACCTGCCTGAAATCAGCATCGGCACCATCAAGGCAGCCGATGGAGAGACAGACCTGTATTACCGCTTGATTAAGCCGGTCAACTTTGACCCGAACAAAAAATATCCAGCTATTATTTATGTATATGGCGGACCGCACGCACAAATGATTCACAATACCCGTTTCTACGATGCCCGTGGCTGGGACCTGTATATGGCACAACAAGGATATGTTATGCTTACGGTGGACAACCGAGGAAGCGATAACCGGGGTATCCGGTTCGAGAACCGCACGTTCCGCCAGTTAGGAGCAGAAGAAGCTAAAGACCAAATGGAAGGAGCCAAGTTCCTCCAATCGCTTCCGTATGTCGATGCTGAGAAGATAGGCGTACACGGCTGGAGTTTCGGCGGCTATATGACCACGAACCTGATGCTGACTTATCCCGACATCTTTAAGGTAGGCGTGGCTGGAGGTCCGGTTATCGACTGGAAATATTACGAGGTGATGTATGGCGAACGCTATATGGACACACCGCAAACCAACCCCGAGGGATATAAGAACCGTGATTTAAAGAGCAGAGCAGGCAATTTGAAAGGACGCTTGGAAATCATTATCGGAGGCATGGACCCCACGTGTGTCCCTCAGCATACGATAACTTTCTTACGTGCCTGCATCGAAGCCGGAACACATCCCGACCTCTTCATCTATCCCGAAGACGGACACAATATGATGGGTCGTGACCGTGTTCACCTGCATGAGCACATTACACGTTATTTCCTTGACTATTTACATTAAACCGAACACAGAGGCACAGAGACACAAAGATTTATTTTTCTCAAAAGCTTATAAAACTCCGTGCCTCTGTGTCTCTGTGTTCCATAAATAAGAAACATCAACTTAAATCGAACGGATATGAAACTACTGTTATTAGGTTCAGGCGGACGCGAGCACGCATTGGCATGGAAAATCGCACAAAGTCCGAAAATAGAAAAGCTGTACATTGCTCCGGGTAATGCCGGAACACAGGAAGTGGGCGAAAACGTAGCCATCAAAGCCGATGACTTCGAAGCCATTAAGGCATTTGTACTCGAAAAAGGCATTGATATGTTGGTCGTAGGACCGGAGGACCCGTTGGTAAAAGGCGTTTACGATTTCTTCCGCAATGATGAAGTATTGAAAAACATCCCGGTCATCGGACCCTCGAAAGCCGGAGCCACCTTGGAAGGAAGCAAGGAGTTCGCCAAAGGATTCATGCAACGCCACGGCATCCCTACGGCAGGATATAAAAGCATCACGGCAGACAATTTAGAAGAAGGCTTGGCTTTCCTCGAAACCCTGCAAGCACCTTACGTATTGAAAGCCGACGGATTGTGCGCAGGTAAAGGTGTACTTATCCTTCCCACCTTGGAAGAAGCCAAGAAAGAACTGAAAGAAATGTTAGGCGGTATGTTCGGAAACGCTTCCGCCACCGTGGTCATCGAAGAGTTCCTGAGCGGCATTGAATGCTCTGTATTCGTATTGACCGATGGAAAGAACTATAAAATCTTGCCTGAAGCCAAAGACTACAAACGCATTGGCGAAGGCGATAAAGGACTGAATACCGGCGGTATGGGTTCGGTATCGCCCGTTCCGTTTGCCGACAAAGAATGGATGCAAAAAGTAGAAGACCGCATCATCCGTCCTACGGTAGAAGGATTGGCTGAAGAAGGATTGGACTACAAAGGCTTTATCTTCTTCGGGCTCATCAATGTGAAAGGCGACCCGATGGTCATCGAATACAACGTGCGTATGGGTGACCCTGAAACCGAAAGCGTCATGTTGCGCATCAAGAGCGATTTGGTAGACTTGTTTGAAGGCGTAGCCAACGGCAACCTGAACGAAAAGACATTGGAAATCGACCCACGCTCAGCCGTATGCGTCATGTTAGTATCCGGAGGTTATCCCGAAGCCTACGAAAAAGGATTCCCTATCAGCGGCATTGAAGAAGCAAAGGCAGGCGGAAGCATCGTGTTCCATGCCGGCACGGCAATGAAAGACGGGCAAGTGGTAACAAGCGGCGGGCGGGTGATTGCCGTCAGCTCGTATGGAACCGATAAGGAAGAAGCTTTGAAACAATCGTTCACCAATGCCGGAAAGATTCATTTCGAAAAGAAATACTTCCGTTCCGACATCGGATTTGACCTGTAATCCATGCTATCCGCAAGAAACAGATTCCAATATCAAATAGCCACGGGAAGAGGCACACTTCCTGTGGCTGTAATTCTTACGCTGCTTATTTGGGCAGCCACTTCGATACACGACTGGCTCAATGCCGGCTCGTTAGTGGCGTTCGGATTCGCTTCTTACTTGCTTTTAGAGACAGAAACCAAATTCGCCTTGATACGCACGCGTACTACCCTTCCTGCGGCTTCCTTTCTTCTGCTTTATGCGGCAACGGTGTTCTTGCACGAGGCTTCTGTGGCTTGTGTCTTGCCCGCTTTATTCATCCTGATGCTGCTGAATCTTTTCAAAAGTTACGAATCTACTCACGCACCGGGCTATTTGTTCCAAAGTTTCCTCTTCTTCGGATTGGGCAGCCTCCTTCTTCCGCCTTTAGCGTGGATTACACCTTTATTATATATACACACCATCAGCTTGCGCGCGCTCAACGCTCGTAGCTTCTTTGCCGGCATCATGGGCTTCACCCTGCCTTATTGGTTCTTATTCGCCTATTTTGTATGGACGGACAATGTGACGGGCATTTATCCTTACCTGACTCAATTGGTGCTATTTCAACCGATAGACTATAGTGTGCTTACCCTTACTCAATACGTATCGTGGGGAGTTGTGCTACTGTTCTCCATCACTTTTGGCGTGCTCTATCTTCAAGTTGCTTATAAAGATAAAGTACAAACCCGCATCTTGCTGCGTGTGTTTATTTGGATGAGTCTTTGGCTTAACATCCTGTTGGCTTTACAGCCTCAATACGTTAAAGAATTGCTCTCACTGGCGCTTATCCCCGCTGCTATGATGAGCGCGCATTACTTTGCATTGACATTCAGCCGCATTTCACGCATCTTGTTTCATGCTACATTGCTGATTTGGTTTTTATTTTGCCTGTTCAACTTATGGATGCATTTCTTCAACTTCTGACCGATTGGGGTTACGCCGGTATGTTCATCTCCGCCTTCTTGGCAGGAACCATCTTGCCTTTCTCGTCCGAAGCTGTATTGTTGGCTTGCGTAGGATTGGGATTAGACCCCGTATGGTCTACTATTTCCACAACAGCCGGCAATGCGTTGGGCGGAATCACTTGCTATTGGATAGGGCATTTAGGCAAAATAGAATGGATAGAAAAATACCTAAGAGTAGACAAAAAGCAAATGGACCGTGCCGAGCGATTCATCCGAGGACGCGGCTCGTGGATGGCGTTGTTCTCGTTCCTGCCCGTCATAGGCGATGCCATCCTCATCGTATTAGGCTGGATGCGTGCCAATGTATGGATTGTAGCCCTGTCAATGACTATCGGGAAATTAGCACGTTATGCCATCCTCGTAGCGGCAACGTTAGGAGTCTTTGAATTATTTTAAATACACCAACATGAATATCGAACTAACAGCCGACGGAAGCAATACGCTCTTCGTCCCCGAACTGAACGAACACTACCACTCCGTGAAAGGAGCCTTGACCGAATCGGAACATATCTTTATCCGAATGGGATTGGAGCATCATCCCTCTCCCTCGCCACGTGTATTGGAAATAGGTTTCGGCACAGGGCTGAATGCTTTCCTTACCTTGCTCTATGCCGATAAGGCACAACGCCTCGTGCGTTATACCACCCTCGAACGCTATCCCGTTCCATCCGAACTAATAGAACAGCTCGATTATCCCGAACGGATTTGCCCCGAACGTGCCGCTGATTTCTATGCCTTGCATCGTGCCGCATGGGAAGAAGATGTTCAGATAACACCTTATTTTACGTTGCACAAAATACAAACCGATTTCACCACTTACGGTTTCCCCGATAAGTACGATGTCATCTATTTCGATGCCTTTGCGCCAGAAAAGCAGCCGGAGATGTGGACGCAAGCCCTCTTTGCCCGTCTTTTCGAATGCCTTAACCCTGGAGGCATTCTCACCACCTATTGTGCTAAAGGGGTAGTACGCCGCACTCTTCAAGTTGTGGGATTCACTGTAGAACGTCTACCTGGACCACCCGAAGGCAAGCGCGAAATACTACGGGCAAGCAAACCTTGAACTTTGTTTTTCATGGCTTTGTTCGCATATATGGGCAAGAATAGTTATTTTTGCATTCGAAACAATTAAGGAACACATGAAAATATATTTATACTTTTTACTTACTTTATTGCTTGCAGCATGTGGAAGCAAACAGCAAACCGAAGGAGAAAAACCGGTCATAACCGTCAGTATCGAACCCTTACGATATTTCACTGAAGCCATTGCAGGCGACCGATTTCGTGTAATCAGCCTCGTGCCCGAAGGAAGCAGTCCTGAAACGTATGACCCTACTCCACAACAACTGGTCGGCTTGAATCAAAGCTGCGCTTTCCTACGTGCGGGATATATTGGCTATGAATTAATTTGGGCTGACAAATTGCATGAAAATGCCCCCAATGTACCATTCTTTAATCTTTCGGAAGGTGTTAATTTAATACATGAGTCTGAAAAAGAAGGACATAAACATGCCGGAGGTATCGAACCGCATACATGGAATTCTGTGCGTAATGCCTACACAATTGCCGCCAACATCTGCCAAGCATTGTGCCAAATCGACCCTGAGCATAAAGAAGAATATATGACACGGTTTACTCAGTTTGGCACAGCACTCAAACAAACAGACGAAAAGATTCTCACTTATTTAAATGGAGGAGAAACAATCTTCTTAATTTATCATCCAGCCCTTTCTTATTTTGCGCGAGACTACGGACTAACTCAAATCAGCATTGAAAAAGGAGGGAAAGAACCTTCCCCTGCCCAACTGGAGGCGTTGATTAACCAATGCCACGAACAACATGTGCGAGTTATTTTCATACAAAAAGAATTTGATACACGCAATGCTGAAATGATAGCTCAAGAATTGAATATTCCCATTGTAACCGTCAACCCGCTTAGTTACCGATGGGAGGAAGAAATGTTGCATATAGCTCGTGCGTTATCTAAACCCTCCAAACAGCCTTAACCTTTATGCAATCACTTATCCGACTGAAACATATATCGGCAGGTTACGATCACAAAACGGTATTGGAAGACATTAACCTTACTGTGCTGGAGCATGACTTCTTGGGTATTATCGGTCCCAACGGAGGAGGGAAAACTACGCTTGTTAAACTTATTTTAGGTTTGCTTAGCCCCGTATCCGGTACCATTCATTTTTATCAGGAAGGCAAAGAAGTATCTGAAATCAGTATGGGGTATTTGCCTCAATATACGACGATAGATAAAAAATTTCCTATTTCGGTATACGATGTGGTACTTTCAGGACTAAACAAGCAAAAATCATTATTCAAACCTTTTACAAAAGAGCATCATGAGAGAACCCGTGCTGTCATTGCCCGTATGGGATTGGAAGGTTTGGAACAACGTCCCATAGGGCAACTGAGTGGAGGACAATTGCAACGTGCTTTATTAGGGCGTGCCTTGGTGTCCCAACCGCAAGTCTTGATTCTTGACGAGCCAAATACTTATATCGATAAACGTTTCGAGAAACACTTGTATGAACTATTAAAAGAAATCAATCAAGAACATGCCATTATTTTGGTAAGTCATGACATAAATACCGTACTTCATAATGCAAAGACGGTTGCTTGTGTCAATCATATACTTGACTATCGTTCGCATACAGAAGTGACTGAAGAATGGATAGAAGCGTTTTTCAATCGCTGAATTCGGCTGAAAAAGAAAGAAAAACTGGAAGAAGCCATTGGAAATATAAAAATTAGCCTTATCTTTGTTCGCGAAAAGGGGCATTAGCTCATCTGGCTAGAGCGCGACACTGGCAGTGTCGAGGTGACGAGTTCGAGTCTCGTATGCTCCACAAAATCAGATAAATCCCCTCCTGCTACATTCAATCTATTGATAAAAAAACGAAAAACTATCGAATACATACCTGTGCTGTATTGAAAATCATTATCTTTGCGCCAATTATGCAAAGTTTGCAGGAAAATTAAAACAAATCATCCATAATGAAACAGTACAACAAGATTAACAACTTGGTGGGGTGGCTTACCTTTCTAGTTGCAGCAATTACTTATTGCATGACTATTGAGCCTACCGCCAGCTTTTGGGACTGTCCCGAATTTATCACTACCGGATATAAACTGGAAGTAGGTCATCCGCCCGGCGCACCGTTCTTTATGCTTACCGCTAATTTGTTCAGCCAATTCACGAGCGACCCTTCGCAAGTGGCTCGAATGGTGAATATCATGAGTGCTTTGATGAGTGCGGCATGTATCCTTTTCTTATTTTGGAGTATTACGCATCTTGCTAAGAAGCTGATTTGTCCCGATGAAAAGGAGATGACTACCGGAAAACTTATCTCCATTATGGGTTCAGGATTGGTGGGCGCATTGGCTTATACGTGGAGCGACACGTTCTGGTTCAGTGCCGTAGAGGGTGAGGTATATGCTTACTCCAGCCTCTTCACCGCCGTGGTATTCTGGTTGATATTGAAATGGGAAAACCGTGCTACAGAGCCGCATAGCGACCGTTGGTTGATTTTGATTGCGTATCTGACGGGTTTGTCTATCGGTGTACATTTGTTGAATTTGCTTTGTATTCCGGCTATTGTGCTGGTATATTATTATAAGAAGAACCCTCATGCCAACCTCAAAGGCAGTTTAATAGCTCTTTGCGGGTCAATGGTGTTGGTCGCAGCTGTACTTTATGGCATTGTGCCGGGCATTGTGAAGATAGGCGGGTGGTTCGAACTCCTGTTTGTCAACGGTTTCGGATTCTCGTTCAATACCGGACTCATTGTTTACATCATTCTGTTAGCTGCGAGCCTTGTATGGGGCGTTTATGAAAGCTATACCGTTCGGAGCCGCAAATGGATGAATATTTCTTTCCTTGCTACCGTAGGTCTGTTGGGTATTCCTTTCTATGGCCATGGAACGAGCAGTGTGATTATCGGTATCATCGTATTGGCAATATTGGCATTCTATCTGTTTGCGAATCTTCCTGAGAAGTATCGGGTTAGTGCGCGTACGCTGAATACTTCATTGCTCTGCCTGATGATGATGGTGGTGGGCTATTCTTCGTATGCCGTTATCGTTATCCGTTCTTCGGCTAATACGCCGATGGATCAGAACTCGCCCGAAGACATCTTTACATTGGGTGAATATTTGGGACGTGAGCAATACGGAACGCGTCCGCTTTTCTACGGGCAGACATACGCTTCGAAAGTTGCTTTGGAAGAAGTGGACGGAGGATGCGTTTATGCCATGACCGAAGGTGCGCCGGTTTATCAACGTAAAGAGAAGGAGAATCCGGATGAAAAGGACAGCTATGAAATTGTGCGTTATAAAAATGAATACAAGTATGCGCAGAATATGATTTTCCCGCGTATGTATAGCGATGCCCATGCTGCGGCTTACGAAGCTTGGCTGGGAGGGGTAGAAGGGCGTCAAGTCCCCTACGACCAATGCGGGGAAATGTTGATGGTAAAGATACCGACCCAATGGGATAACATCAAGTTCTTCTTCATTTACCAGTTGAATTACATGTATTGGCGTTACTTCATGTGGAACTTTGCCGGACGCCAGAACGACATCCAAGGTCAGGGCGAGATAGAGCATGGCAATTGGATTACCGGTATCTCGTTCATTGACAAGATGTTGGTAGGCGACCAGACTTTGTTGCCCAGTGATTTGAAGAATAACAAGGGGCATAATGTGTTCTATTGCTTGCCTTTGATATTGGGATTGATTGGTTTGTTTTGGCAAGCCTATCGGGGTGAACGGGGCATCCAGCAATTTTGGATTGTGTTCTTCCTCTTCTTTATGACCGGACTTGCTATCGTGCTTTACCTGAATCAGACCCCTCAACAACCGCGTGAGCGAGATTATGCGTATGCGGGTTCGTTCTATGCTTTTGCCATTTGGATTGGCTTGGGAGTAGCCGCTATAGCCGAATGGTTAAAGAAAAAGCTGGGCGAGAAACCTTCTGCAATTCTTGCCAGTGTTGTATGCTTGCTTGTGCCTTTGCAAATGGTAAGCCAGACATGGGATGACCATGACCGGAGCGGACGTTATACGTGCCGTGATTTCGGACAAAACTACCTAAACTCGGTACAGGCAGAAGGTAACCCGATTATCTTTACCAATGGAGATAACGATACTTTCCCCTTGTGGTACAATCAGGAAACCGAAGGCTTCCGTACCGATGTACGTGTATGTAACCTGAGCTATTTGCAGACCGATTGGTACATCGACCAAATGCGCCGTCCGGCATACGATTCGCCTTCCGTACCTATCAATTGGGAACGTATTGACTATGTACAAGGGCACAATGAAGCGGTTTATGTGCGTCCAGAAGCAATGGAAACTATCAACAACTATTATAACCAATATCCCGAAGAAGCAAAGAAAGAGTTCGGTGATAACCCTTACGAACTGAAGAATATCCTGAAGTATTGGGTACGTTCTCCGAAAGAAGGCTTGCAGATGATTCCGACGGATAGCATTGTGATTAAGTTGGATAAGAAAGCTATCAAGCGTTCGGGCATGTTGGCACCCGATTCGATACCCGATTATATGCATCTTTCGTTGAAAGGCAAACGGGTGTTGTATAAGAGTGAACTGATGATGCTGGAAATGCTTGCCAATACCAATTGGGAACGTCCGATGTATATGGCTATCACCGTAGGTTCAGACAATCACCTGAACTTGACTAACAATTTTTTGCAAGAAGGCTTGGCATACCGCATCACGCCGTTTGATAACGTGAAATTAGGACGTCGCCTTGATTCGGAAAAGATGTATGATAACCTGATGCATAAGTTCAAATTCGGAGGTATAAACAATCCGGACATTTATTTGGATGAGACTGTGCTTCGGATGTGCGATACTCATCGCCGTATGTTTGTACAATTGGCTACCCAATTGATTAGTGAGGGTAAGAACGACAAGGCATTGGAAGTGCTTGATTATTGTGAAAAGGAAATTCCGAGTACAACGGTGCGGCACGATTATATCTATAGCAGTTCGAAAGAAATGGCAGATGATTATGCGAAGTTAGGCGAGACCAAGAAAGCGGAAAACATCCTTTGCCAGTTAGCTCAAAACTCAGTGGAATATGCCGCATGGTATATGAGCCTTGACGAAATGCGTTTGGCAAGTTCATACGAAGAGTGCATGCGTCATTTCTATATTTTAGACGATGTTTGCAAAGCACTCGAAGGGCTGAAAGACGAAAGCGGCAAGCCGCTCGAATCGGCAACCAGCTATCGTCATCAGTTTGATCAATTATATAGTATGCTGGAAAGTCGTGTAGGAAGTGCAAATCCTTCCCGCGAATAGGAGTATAGTTAATAGTGAATAATGAATAATTAATAACGGCTTGCGATAATAGCTGTTACGAACGAATCATTGTTCACTATTAACTATTCATCATTAATTATTAACTACTTCAGAAATGTTTATCGAACAACCCCCATTATTGCTTCGTTGGATTTATCCCCGTGCTATGTGGCGTATGGATAAGAATGAAAAATCGGTCTATCTGACTTTCGATGACGGACCTATTCCTGACATTACGCCTTGGGTACTCGATTTATTAGACAAATACGGCATTAAGGCTACATTCTTTATGGTAGGTGATAATGTACGTAAGCATCCCGAAGAATTCCGCATGGTGGTAGAGCGCGGACATCGCATTGGCAACCATACGTTCAATCATATCCGTGGTTTCGAATACTTGAGTCAGAATTATCTGGCAAATACCGACAAGGCAAACGAATACCTGCACACCGACCTTTTTCGTCCGCCTCACGGGCACATGCGTTGGGCGCAATATCATGTGTTGAAAAAGAAATACCGCATCGTGATGTGGGATCTCGTTACCCGTGATTACAGCAAACATCTTACTGGTCCGCAAGTGTTTGCCAAAGTCAAGAAATATGTGCGAAATGGCTCTATCATTACCTTTCATGATTCAATTAAGTCCGAACCTCGTCTGAAGTATGCCTTGCCTCGTGCTATCGAATGGTTGTTGGCACAAGGATATACTTTTAAAGTATTCGAATAATATCCGTATACTAGAAAAATAAATACGATAACTTCCTCTTACGAATCTATTTCCATTGGATTTTTTATCTCAGTCCTCCTCTAATCCTTATAGGGTAGGACTGCAGTCCTACCTGCTTAAAACTGCAGTACTGACAAGCGAAAAACTGCAGTCCTACCCTGGTAGGACTATAAAAATACCCAACTGCTTTACTTGAGACATGCAATTGGATTGAAATTCTAAGCCAGATTATAAAAGCAAAAAAACGGGAGACCTTTCCGATACAAGAAAAGACCTCCCACGTTGTCATGAATGAAACGACTTGATTTTATTTCGGTTGTTTGCCAATGTATGCTAAAATACCTCCGTCTACATAAAGAATATGTCCATTTACAAAATCAGAAGCATCGGATGCTAAAAATATAGCCGGACCCATCAAGTCTTCGGGAGTACCCCAACGGGCAGCCGGAGTCTTCGATACGATAAATGCATCAAACGGATGACGAGAACCGTCCGCTTGACGTTCACGCAAGGGAGCGGTTTGCGGAGTAGCGATATAGCCCGGACCGATACCGTTGCATTGGATGTTGTATTCGCCATATTCCGAAGCGATGTTACGGGTCAGCATCTTCAAGCCGCCCTTAGCTGCCGCGTATGCCGATACGGTTTCGCGACCCAATTCACTCATCATAGAGCAAACGTTGATAATCTTTCCATGCCCTTTCTTTATCATACCCGGAATAACCGCTTTTGAAACGATAAACGGAGCATTCAGGTCGATATCAATCACCTGGCGGAACTCGTCTACCGTCATATCACACATCGGGATACGTTTGATGATACCCGCATTGTTTACCAGAATGTCTATCACGCCCAACTCTTTTTCTATCTGTGCCACGAGAGCTTTTACTGCTTCTTCGTCGGTCACATCGCAAATATACCCTTTAGCATCGATGCCTTTTGCCTTATAATCTGCAAGAGCCTGTTCCAAATGCTTTTGTGAACGGCAATTAAACGCAATCTTAGCACCCGCCTGAGCAAAAGCTTCAGCAATGGCAAATCCTATGCCGTATGCACCGCCTGTTACAAGGGCTACTTTGCCTTCCAATGAAAAATTAACCATAATGTTTTTAAGTTTTAATATTAAGTTAAGTAACAAATCTGTATCGGTTTACTCCATAATGGTTTGTGGGCACGGAGTTCCGTTAACGAGCACAAATATACTATTTCTTTTTTATTGTGCCAATATTTCACACACTTTATCTTGAAAGAGGCGTGCTTTTCTTCCGCTCAATACATTTTGATTGATGATAGCGAACGCAAGAAGGTCTCCTTCCGCCGAACGGACATAGCCGGCAAGCGAACTGACCCCTTTTACGGTCCCGGTCTTGGCATGTACATTACGGAACACATTGCTTTTCCGCATCCGGTAACGGAGAGTCCCGTCTACGCCCGCTATAGGCAAAGCTTCATAGAAAGGTTCGAAGACTTCCTTATGGGCATACGCATATTTCAGGTATGCCACCAACAGGTCGGGCGAAATGTAATTATACATCGACACACCGCTCCCGTCTACAATGTTGTAGTTATCCGGCTCTTTTTTAATCTGATACCGCATGAAACGCTCTACCGCCTTTTGCGCATCCTCGGCACTTACGTTTTTCTTGCCTGCGCCAATAGACAAATGATAGAATAGAGCCTCGGCACAAAGGTTATCGCTCTTTTTTAAGGCTTGCTTCAATACCTCTTCCAAGGGACGGGACACCTTATATATATATGTCCCCTCTTCGGGACACACTCCATACGCCAATGAATCCAATCCGATGTGCTTTTGTCTCAACTTATAGGCAAACGTATGTAAAAAGAAGTCTTGAGAAGAAAACATACTCAATAATTGCCCGCATGCCCGATTGGCATTCCCCGTGATATGAATGGTATTATCATTGTGCATCCAGTCGCGCTCGATTCTTAACCTCCCGCAATGAGGAATATGGCATACGGCACGATTGTCTATCGCATAATAATCCGATTCGGGAACGGTCTCCACTTCAGGGCGGTGCCCTCTTTGCGTAGGCTTCACCGATACGCTTACGCATCCCCGGTTGAGCATCAAGGGAGATAAATACGGCTGGAACGAATATTGCGCATCATCCCATGCCCAGCCTGAACCCCAATAAACGGAATCCATTACCGAGACATCCGCCACAAGCTTCCCTTCCACCGTACGGATGCCTGCCCGAAGAACCGCTCCCACTAAGTCATCCAAATCATCTTCCATAAATTCGGGGTCGAAACCGCCTATCAAGAACAAATCACCATGCAAAACACTATCCGCATCCAAAGTGCCCGTATAAGCCAAACGGGTATCGAAGGTGTACGCTTCGCCCAGCCGAGCCAAAGCCGTGACCGATGTTATCACTTTCTCTACCGAAGCGGGACGGTATAATTTCCGGTCCTGATAGGCATACACCGGCTCGCCTTTGGTAAGATTGAAGACCGAAATGCCCACTTCGGATGTCTGCAAGAGGGCAGAAGACGATACTAACGAATCAAGCCGGGCGGCAATGTCCTGCCCGTATAGCCGGAAGATTCCTGCCCAAAGCAATAGAATAAAGCTGAGTTTTCTCATAAAAACATCTAATTATTTTATCAAACGCAGAGACGCAAAGACGCGAAGAATTATTTTTTAGAGAGGGCAAAGCACACAGAGATTAATGTTTCCTTATGCGTACTTTGCTTTCTCTAAACAATAGATTTTGCGCTTTTGCGTCTTTGCGTTCAATCAATCATAAGTCTCTAAACAATTCGCCCACCGTGGGATGCGGGAATACATACCTCCGGAAAGCGTCTAACGTCGCTCCGTCTTCTACTAACATACCGCCCAACACAATAAGTTCGGAAGCCGGATTGCCCAACAAATGCACGCCCAATACCTTATTATCGGCATCCGCCAATACTTTCATCCACCCGTTCTCGCCTTCATTCTCGGCTACAAAACGCCCGGAATAGGTCATCGGGAACTTGATTGCCCGGTATGCGATGCCTTCTTTTTGCAGGGCTTCTTCGGTCTTCCCTACCGATGCCACTTCGGGATGCGTGTAGACCACACCCGGTATGGCGCGATAGCTCATCCGCTCTGCCTTGCCCAAGATAGCCCCTACGGCGATTTCGGCTTCCCGTACCGCCGTATGCGCCAAAAGGGAAACTCCGTTCAGGTCTCCGCACGCATAAACATTCGGAACCGAGGTGCGGAGTTGCCCGTCCACCTTGATGCAATGCCTTTCGGTATATTCCAAGCCTAAGTTTTCCAGCCCGAAACCTTCCGTCACCGGACGCCGGCCTACGCTTAAAAGCAATTTTTCTGCCGCTACACAAGCTTCCTCGCCCTCCGACTCGTAACATACGTAAATGCCCGAATCGTCTTGCTTCAACTGGGTCACCTTCGCTCCCAACTTGAAGACAACGCCCCGTTTGGCGTATTCAGCCCGAAGCAACGAAGCGATTTCCCGGTCGATGCCGTTCAGTATCTCGTCCATCATCTCGATAACGGTCACTTTCACGCCCAAATCGCAGAAGAACGAAGCGAACTCCATGCCGATAACGCCTCCTCCCACAATCACCAGCGATTGGGGAAGCGCCTTATTATCAAGTGCTTCGCGGTGCGTCCAATACGCCACTTTATCAATGCCCGGAATAGGTGGGATAACCGTCTGGCTTCCCGTGCAAAGTATCAGGTGTTCACACTCATACGTCTCTTCTCCGCAACGCACGGTATTCTTGTCTACGATAGATGCCTCTCCGTTCACCAACGTGACATGTGCCGCGTTCAGCTTCGCCTTGATGCCTAGCACTAACTTACGCACGACCTTCGCCTTGCGTGCTATCATCTTCGGCAAATCGCAAGTAATTGCATCGGCACTTACATTATACTTGCGTGCGTTCATGCATATATATGAAAGCTTCGATGCATATAGGAGCGTTTTCGTGGGGATGCATCCTTCATTGAGGCACACACCGCCTACGTTATTCTTTTCAAACAAGACCACGCTCAATCCCGCCTTGCCGGCAAGTTCGGCGGCGGTATATCCGGCTGGTCCTCCGCCGATAATCGCTACTTGGTATTTCATGGTGTTTTTCTATATCAGGTTACTTTATTCTTCCGCATATTCCATCATCGGGTTCGCTTCTTTCATGCTGGCAATGAAAGCCTTCCGGTCTTTCGGGTCGAGAGTGACATGCCCCTTGGTATGGCGCAACACGATTTGTTGGCTCTTCCACGCCTTTTTGCGGTAAATCAGTTTCGATATGCCATGGAAACGCGCCACGCCCGTAAATCCCCGGCGGATCCATACATCCCCGTTGTCTCTGATTTGGATACGGGTCAGCATTTGGTCTAATGTCAACCCCAACGGACCCAGCAATCCGAACAACCCCCAATAATTTTCTCTGTCCAAGCAAATCCAGACTATCGCCAATGCTAATACCACGATGAGGGTAATCCACTGGTACGAGATTTTCCGGACTCTAAATGATTTTGCCATAACGTTTGTATTTTATTCCACATTCGGTTTATTATCCACATTCATCTTCTTTTGTATCCATGCCTTAAAATCTTCGGCACGCCGGGGAGAGATTTGCACGGTGCGCTCCTTGCCTCCTTTCCGGTACACGATTTCAATCCGTTCCGCCGATAATGCCGGAGCAATGGAAAACGATTTCACCCGTTTCATGCTTACAATCGAACTGACCTCGATTTCGATATTCGGAACGAAGCGTCCGCTTTCTATCCGCAATCTTCCGTCCGCCGTGATGATATAGCACGTATGAATCAGCATTTCAATCTCGAAAACCATTGCCACGGCTATCAGAATCATAAGAACCGTGTAATGGAACCAAAAGAAATCGAAGAGCAAAAAGGCGGTAATGACCATGATTAACCCATACCACCAGCCTACTTCCGAATGAAATGTCCTGTTCATTTATCTTATTCTTTTTATTATTTCTCGGTGAAGATAGTAAATAATTTAGAGAAAACGGCAAGTTTCGATGAAAAAAGAAGAAAAGGGACATACGAGGGTGGAAGTTTTTTTGTAGTTTTGCATCCGACATATACGTTTTATCTATGATAAGGAAATTTGATTTTCTCGTTATCGGTTCAGGAATTGCCGGAATGAGTTTCGCGCTCAAGGTGGCGCATAAAGGTTCGGTCGCATTGATTTGCAAAGCCGGACTGGAGGAAGCGAATACGTATTTTGCACAAGGAGGAATCGCTTCCGTGACCAATCTGAAGGTGGACAATTTCGAAAAACACATTCATGATACCATGGTTGCGGGTGACTGGATAAGCGACCGTGCCGCCGTAGAAAAAGTGGTGCGCAATGCTCCCGCACAAATCGAACAATTAATCCAATGGGGTGTGAACTTCGATAAAAAAGAGGACGGAGAGTTTGACTTGCACCGCGAAGGCGGTCACTCGGAGTTCCGCATCCTGCATCATAAAGACAATACCGGTGCTGAAATTCAAACCAGCCTGATTGAAGAAGTGAAACGTCACCCGAATATCACCGTCTTCACCAATTTTTATGCCGTAGAGATTATCACCCAACACCATTTGGGCATCATCGTTACCCGCCATACGCCGGGCATTAAATGCTATGGCGCATACGTGTTGAATGAAGCCACGGGCGAAGTAGATACCTTCCTTTCGAAGGTTACGGTAATGGCTACAGGCGGATGTGAAGCGGTTTACCGCCATACGACAAACCCGTTAGTAGCAACCGGAGACGGCATCGCTATGGTCTATCGTGCCAAAGGCATCGTAAAGGATATGGAATTCATCCAATTCCACCCGACCGCCTTATACCATCCGGGCGACCGCCCCAGCTTCTTGATTACGGAAGCCATGCGAGGCTATGGAGGCGTGTTGCGTAATCTGTCAGGAGAAGAATTCATGCAAAAATACGACCCACGCTTGTCTTTGGCTCCGCGCGACATCGTAGCCCGTGCCATCGATAGCGAAATGAAGCAACGGGGAGAAGACCATGTGTACCTTGACGTGACCCACAAAGACCCCGAAGAAACCAAGAAACATTTCCCGAACATCTACAAGAAATGCCTGAGCTTAGGAATCGATATCACCAAAGATTACATCCCTGTAGCCCCAGCCGCCCATTACTTGTGCGGAGGTATCAAGGTAGACCTTGACGGGCAATCGAGCATCAAACGCCTCTATGCCTTGGGCGAATGTTCTTGCACCGGCTTGCACGGAGGCAACCGTTTGGCTTCCAACTCGTTGATAGAAGCTATTGTATATGCCGACTCTGCCGCTAAGCACGCTTTGAGTGTACTCGACCGATACGATTTCAACGAAGATATCCCCGAATGGAATGCGGAAGGCACCATGAACAATGAAGAGCGCATCTTGATTACGCAAAGCATGAAAGAGGTGAATCAGATAATGGAATCCTACGTAGGAATCGTACGGAGCAACCTCCGCTTAGTACGTGCATGGAACCGTCTGGATATCTTATACGAAGAGACTGAACGCTTGTTTAAGCGCGTGAAAGCTTCCCGTGAGATATGCGAACTGCGCAACATGATTAATGTAGGCTATCTGATAACCCGCCAAGCTATGGAACGGAAAGAAAGCCGGGGCTTGCATTTCACCATCGACTATCCGCATGCGCAACGAAGCGAAACCGAATGAGAAAACATTAAATAGGAATAAAAAAATATTGCTTTTAGATTCTATCAGCCAACACATACGGCTGCATCGGCTTATGAAGCTATATGCGTAAGCTGATGCAGCCGTATGTGTTTGCGTTAGGAGTTGGCTGATGTTTTGCTTTGATTTGCCTCTTCTCGGAAAGCGGCTTCTTCCGCTTCGGCGATGATGCGCTCTGTATCATCGTAGCGTTCGGTGATGATTTCTTCCCGAATGTCTATCGTTTCATTTTCAATGCTTTCCGTTACGCTGGGAGAATCTTCCGTATATACCGGGTCTGTCTCTTTTTCGCGTTCGGCTTTTGACGTAAAGATGGCATCAATGAATTGAGGGTCCGACTTGATTTTTCTTAATGTCTCGTGTGCGGCTTCTTGTTGTGATTCTTTTTTTGAATAGCCTTTTCCTGTTCCGGCAGGGACATTCTCCACGAGTATTTGCGTATTGAAAATCGGATTCAGTTCATCATCAAGCGATTGGTTGACCAAATTGAATTCTATTTGGAATTTGTTCTTTTGGCTCCATTCAATGAGCTTCGACTTGAAGTTGACTTCCTTGCGTGAGATTTTATCAATGTCAAGGTATTGGTTGATGATGCGTTCTTCCATGAACTTCTTGCATGCCCGATAGCCTCTGTCCAGATAGAGTGCGCCAATCAGGGCTTCAAACGCATTGCCGCCCATATAGCTGTTGTGTGAAGATTGGCGTGTGGTGAATTTCACTAATTTGTCCAATCCGATTTGACCGGCTATATGGTTTAAGGTTTCCCGTTGTACGATTTTAGAACGTGTATTGGTTAAGAATCCTTCGCGTTTGCCTTCGAACCGTTTGTACACAATATCGGCTACTACGGCGTCTAAAATTGCATCGCCAAGAAATTCCAGACGTTCATTGTTCAGCAAGCGTCCTTTTTCGTTCTTGATAGAAGACGACTTGTGGAGCAATGCCTGCTTATAAATGTTGATGTTACGCGGATAGAATCCGGTCATTCGATAAAAACAAAGATAAGGCTCCTTGTCCTTGCGGAAAAGGAGTCTTATCTTATCTATAGTATTGCTAAACACAGTTTATTCGGTGTATTTTTTTACGATTACACATGCATTGTGTCCGCCGAATCCGAATGTATTGCTCAATGCGGCACGAACGGTACGTTGTTGTGCCTTATTGAAAGTAAAGTTCAGGCTATAGTCGATTTCTTCGTCATTATCGCCTTCTTCGTGATTGATAGTGGGCGGTACAATGTCATTCTTTACAGACAATACACAAGCGATGGCTTCTACGCCTCCCGTCGCACCTAACAGGTGTCCGGTCATAGACTTGGTAGAACTGATATTCAGTTTATAGGCGTGTTCTCCGAAGAGTTCCTTGATAGCCTTTACTTCCGAGATATCGCCTACCGGAGTAGAAGTTCCGTGTACGTTGATATAGTCGATGTCTTCCGGGTTCATGCCAGCGTCTTCCAATGCGTTATGCATCACCAATTTAGCTCCCAAGCCGTCGGGATGAGAAGCCGTCAAGTGATAAGCGTCGGCAGAAGCGCCTACGCCTGCAAGTTCGGCATAAATCTTTGCGCCACGTGCTTTGGCGTGTTCCAATTCTTCCAAAATCAAGCATCCGGCTCCTTCACCCATTACGAAACCGTCGCGGCTTCCGCTGAACGGACGAGATGCGTGTTGCGGGTCATCATTGCGGGTAGAGAGGGCATGCATGGCATTGAATCCTCCTACACCAGCGGGGAAGATAGCGGCTTCGGCACCACCGGTAACGATGACATTGGCTTTGCCTAAACGGATATAATTGAACGCGTCTGCAATGGCATTCGAAGAAGAAGCACATGCAGAAGTCGTGGTAAAGTTAGGTCCGTGGAAACCGTACATGATTGAAATCTGTCCGGAAGCGATGTCGGCAATCATTTTAGGAATGAAGAACGGGTTGAATTTCGGGCCAATCGTGTCTTTGGTCTTCTCGTATCCTGCCACTTCTTCTTCGAACGTATGTATACCTCCGATACCTACGCCTAAGATGACTCCGATTTTGTTCAAGTCTTCTTTTTCTGTGTCAAGACCGGCATCTGTTACCGCTTCTTTGGCTGCTACTACCGCATATTGGGTATACAAGTCCATCTTGCGTGCCTCTTTGCGGTCGATGAAGTCAGTCGCATTGAAGTTTTTCACTTCACAAGCGAATTGAGTCTTGAACTTCGATGCATCAAAATGAGTAATAGGTCCTGCTCCGCTTACTCCGTTTACCAGGTTTTCCCAAAATTCGGGAACTGTATTACCTACCGGAGTAACCGCACCAAGACCTGTTACTACTACTCTTTTTAATTCCATATACAGAATTACTTATTTTGCGTTAGCCTCGATGTAAGAGATAGCGTCGCCTACAGTCTGGATTTTTTCTGCCTGGTCGTCAGGAATAGAAATACCGAATTCTTTTTCGAATTCCATGATCAGTTCTACAGTATCCAAAGAGTCTGCACCCAAATCGTTAGTGAAGCTAGCAGCCGGAGTAACTTCTGATTCTTCTACACCCAATTTATCAACGATAATTTTCTGTACTTTTGATGCGATTTCAGACATAATTTTGTTGTTTTAAGTTTATAAATAGAATAATTTTGTTTAAATTTCGGTGCAAAGGAATAAATATTTCTCGTTCTATACAAATATTCGGGCAAATAAATGTTGTTTCTTTGCACATTTTTATATATTGTGTGCACGAAAAAGGACAAAAATATGAAAAATATCGCAATTTTGGCATCGGGTGAAGGTACGAATGCCGAACGGATTATCCGTTATTTTGAAGAGAAAGAAGAAGTTAATGTAGCGGTGGTTATTGCATCTCGTGCTTCCGCGGGAGTGATTAAGCGGGTTGAACATTTGCATGTCCCTTGCAGGGTAGTTACTTCTGCCGGGTTTGCATCGGGAGAGGCTTTGCAGGTTTTGCAGGAATACAAGACAGATTTTGTTGTATTGGCTGGTTTTTTGTTGCGCATTCCTGATGCTATTTTACATGCTTATCCGAAACGCATGGTAAATATACATCCGTCTTTGCTCCCGAAGTTCGGAGGGAAAGGCATGTATGGCATTCATGTACATGAAGCGGTTTTAAAAGCAGGCGAGGAGGAAAGCGGCATTACTATTCAATATATTAATGAAAAGTATGACGAAGGGGATTACATCTTCCAAGCCCGATGCCCGGTATTGCCTGATGATACGCCCGAAACTTTGGCTGAACGTGTGCATCAGTTGGAGTATCAATATTATCCGGAGGTTATAGAAAAATTGGTTTTATGCTTGAAATAGAAATGTTTAATACGAAAGATTTTTCTATGTGATACAAATGCATTATTTTTGCATTATGAGCAATTTAAGAAACCCTTAAAGTTAATTGATAAAAAGACAACTTCAAACTTATGAAATGTTTGCATGTAATAACCCCCGTGAAAGACTCTATTGATTCGACGCTTGAAACGGTACAGGCGATTATGAATTCGAAAACGGATGTTCCTTTCACCTATACTATATATAATGATTTCAGTACTCCAGAGAATACGCTTCGCCTGAAGAAGGCGGCAGAAACATACGGGTTCGAACTGGTGAATCTGGAAGACCTTACTTCTCATCCTTCACCCAATTATCTGTTGGTGTTGCAGATGGCTCAAGAACGGGCTATTAAGGCAGATGCCGGTTTGTTGATTGTAGAATCGGATGTTGTTGTGAAGCCAGATACTTTGCAAGGACTGTTTGACGGGGCTTCCGGGCGTCCCGATTGCGGTATTGCGGCATCGGTCACGGTAGATGAAGCGGGGGAAATCAATTTCCCTTACTTGTATGCCAAAGGCAGGCAGGAGGGTGTCTTTGCCGAGAAAAAGCGGATGAGTTTTTGTTGTTCCTTGCTTTGTCCCGATTTCTTGCGGAAGTTTGATTTTCATCAGTTAGATACAAGCAAGAACTGGTTTGATGTGACCATTTCGCATCAGGCTCTGAAAGAAGGGTTTACCAATTATCTTTTCACTTCGCTTCCTGTTATCCACCGCCCTCATGGAAGCCGCCCTTGGAAAAAGTTGAAATATACCAATCCGCTGAAATATTATTGGTTGAAATATACAAAAGGGTGGGATAAGATTTGAAGTTAAGTGCGTAGCCCGTTTCATATAGGTGCGGCTCCGGTTTCAGCTATATGGATTGGCGTATGAAGTTAGTTAAAGAAATCAAGGTATGAGTTTGTTCAACCATCGGACGTTGGTACTTCATCCGGATTTTGCCGGACTGGAGGATTTTATGATAAGCCTTCCCCTTCGTTTTGAACGGGATGAGGGAACCGTTATCCATAATGGGCGCAACCAGTTGAGACGGATTACCTATCAGGGTGTGGATTATGTGGTGAAGTCTTTCCGCCGCCCGAATCTGATAAACCGGTTTGTTTATGGCGTTTTCCGCCCCTCGAAGGCAAAACGCTCTTACGACCATGCCCTTTTGTTTCAGGCGATAGGAGTGGGTACTCCCCAGCCTGTGGGATATATGAATATCCGGAAAGGGTTGCTTTTCGACCGGAGTTATTACGTGACTCTAGCTTCTTCCTGTTCGCATCGGTATGAGGAACTTTTCCACCGGCATTTTGATTACGAGGACGAAGTGCTCCGTGCCGTAGGGCATGTGACGGCTCTTTTGCATGAGCACGGATATGCCCACAAAGACTACGGACGTGCCAATATCCTCTTCGAGAAAACGCCTGAAGGAATCAAGATAGATATAGTCGACCTGAACCGTTTAGGCATCGGTCCGCTGGATATGAAAGCCGGATGTAAGAATTTGGAACGTTTGCCTGCCACGCCCGCCATGCATCGGATTATTGCCGAGGCGTATGCCAAAGACCGTGGATTCGATGCCGAGGCATGTTTCAGGCTAATGGTGGCGTTTCGGAGCACCCAGCCGGGTAAGGAAGAAAAAGAAATAGAAGCATTGAAGAATTACAAGGTAAAGCCATGAAAATCATAGCCGTAGTAGTTACATACAACCGCTTGGAGTTATTAAAGCGCAACATTTCTTTCCTGAAGCAAAATAAACCGCTTTCAGCAATTGTGGTGGTCAATAACGGGAGCACCGACGGTACTTCCGAATGGTTGGCTTCGCAAGATTCGCTCACGGTAGTGAATCAGGCGAATGTAGGCGGTTCGGGTGGCTTTTATACAGGTATCCGAAAGGCTTGCGAACTGGATGCCGACTGGATATGGTGTATGGACGATGATGTATTTCCCCGTCCCGATTGCCTGGAAAACCTGTTGCGGTATGCCGATGATAAGGAAGTAGGGATGCTTGCGCCTCGCCGGCTGATGGAAGGGAAAATCTATACCAATGATTTCCAAGGGCTTGACCTTACTCATCCTTTCGCTTCACTTTACAAAGGAAAATTATCGAAAATGCAGGTCGATGCGCCCATTGAGATTTGCGGTACGGCTTTCGAAGGTCCTTTTATCCGTAGGGAAGTGGTGGAGAAAATCGGTCTGCCTACGAAAGAACTTTTCATCTTTTGCGATGATACCGATTATTGCATCCGCACCGTGCAGGCGGGGTATAAGATTCTATATATCCCTGATGCCTTGATGGATAAAGAAAAGTTTTTTTCGAAAGATACGTGGGCGGAGCGCAACAAGAAAAAGAAATGGAAACGCTTCTATCAAGTGCGTAATTCCGCATACTTGAACCACCGCTACGGGAAGAATTGGGCGGTGAAATACCTGCGTGGCTTCAATGGCGTAATAGGCTATATCCTGATAGCCCTGTTCACATGCCCGTTTAGTGATGCGTACCAATGGAGCGACATCGCCAAATTCTGGAAAGCTTATCGCGACGGGGTGGGCGAGCGGTTAGGAATAATAAAATAAGCATACCATATATGAGACTGATAAAGGTTACGGGAGGTTTAGGAAACCAGATGTTCATCTATGCCTGCTATTTGCAGATGAAAAAGCGTTTTCCTCATGTGCGTCTTGATTTGACGGACATGATGCATTATCATGCGCATTACGGATACGAGATGCATCGGGTATTCGGTTTGCCTCGGGTGGAGTTCTGCATGAACCAGACCCTGAAGAAGATTATCGAGTTCTTGTTTTTCAAGACCATTTTAGAGCGGAAGCAGCATGGGTCGCTCCTTCCTTATACGAAACGTTACTTGTGGCCATTGGTTTATTTCAAAGGCTTTTACCAGTCCGAGAAATACTTTGCCGATATCAAGGAAGAGGTGCGCCGGGCTTTTACGTTCGATTTGAGCCAAGCCAATGCGCAAAGCATCCGTATGCGGGCACAGATTGACCAAGATGAACATGCCGTATCCTTGCATGTTCGCCGGGGCGATTATGTGCAGCCGAAGTTTTGGGACACCATAGGCTCCGTATGTCAGTTGCCGTATTATCGGAATGCGTTGCGCGAAATGGAGAAACGTGTAGGGCATCTGCATTATTATGTCTTTTCGGATGATTTGGAATGGGTAAAGGCGAATTTCGATTTGCCCGATGCGGTGTATATTGATTGGAACAAGGGCGAGGACAGTTGGCAGGACATGATGTTGATGAGCCGGTGCCGGCATCACGTTATTTGTAATAGCACCTTCAGTTGGTGGGGGGCATGGTTGAATCCGCGTAAGGAGAAGATTGTCATAGCTCCCGAACGCTGGACACGCGATGCGGATAGCCGGGAGATTGTTCCTGCAGAATGGATTCGGGTACCTGTAAAATAAGGAGGCGGGTTATGAGTATGTATATGATGAAGAAACTGGGTTATGCGTTGGTGGAAATCTTCAAGACTTTCCGCCGCACTTCTTCTCCGTGTCTTATCATGACGCTTTTGGTGAAAAACGAAGAAGGGATGTTGGAAGAAAACCTGCGCTTCCATAAAGCGATGGGGGTAGACGGGTTTATCATTACCGATAACAACTCTACCGACCGCACGCCAGAGATTATTGAGAAATACCGCCAAATGGGCTGGGTGAAGGAAGTGATACGGGAAACCGCCACCGATTACGAGCAAAAGGCGTGGGTGGACCGTATGATCTGGATCGCCAAGACCCGGTACGGTGCCGACTGGATCATCAATGCCGATGCCGATGAGTTGTGGTATGCGCCTTCGGGAAACCTGAAGGAGGAATTGAGCCATACCCGTGCCAACGTATTGGATTGCGAGATGCGGAGCCTTTATCCCGAAGAAGATAAGCCTTTCTGGCAATGGGATATGGCGGTGAAATACGTGCCCGATTTGGAACGCTACGGGCTTTCGCTCTATTCCCTTTTCGAGCGTCAGAACAAGAAAGTGATTCACCGTGCCGCCGGATACGTGCAGATTTCCATGGGAAACCATAAAGTGACCATGTTCCCTCAGCGTTCGGAAAATACCGATATACGCGTGTACCATTATAATATACGGGGCAAGCAGCAATTCTTAGAAAAGATGATAAACGGGGGCAAGCAATTGGAACAACATAAAGGACGGCACGGAGGCCGCCATTGGCGGTATTTCTATCGCCTGTATAAAGAAGGGAAATTGGAGGAAGAATACGACCGTGTTATCGGCACCCACGTGTTCGATCGCCTGAAGGCGGACGGATATGTGTATGAGGATGATACGATTTGCAGGTTTTTCAAGGAAAAGATGCAATGAACAAGCATGTTTATCTGATTATCGCCCATAACGAGCCGGAAGTGTTGCGAACGCTTTTGGCTATGTTGGATGATGTGCGGAACGATATTTTCGTACATATCGACCGGCGTGCTCGTTCCGTGTACGAATCCATTAAGGATTATAAAGCGGAACATAGTACATTGGTTTTCTTGGAACATCCGATAGCGGTCTATTGGGGGGATATATCGCAGGTGCAGGTAGAATATATGCTTTTCGAGCGTGCTTTTTCTCAAGGTCCGTATGCCTATTATCATTTATTGTCGGGCGTGGATTTGCCCATCAAGTCGCAAGACTATATCCACGCTTTCTTTCAGAAAAACCAAGGAAAGGAGTTCGTCGGCTTTTGGACGGATGCGGCTCATCGGCGCGACTTGCATCGGAAAGTGTATCGATATTATCTCTTTACCCGTTATTTCAAGGGAGGCAATGCGTTGGTGCATAGCGTATGTGCCTTATCCCGGAATCTCTTTTTGGCATTACAAAAAGTGATCCGTTACAAGCGGAATCAAGGAAATATCGTTTTCCAGAAAGGCTTTAATTGGGTAAGCATTACACAAGCCTTTTGTACTTATTTGTTATCTCAAAAAGAAAATGTGTTTCGTACATTCCGCTATACTTTATGTCCGGATGAAATCTTCATCCAGACCGTATTGTGGAATTCCTCTTTTCGGGAACATATATACAATAAGGAGAATGCCCTTATCGGTTCCATGCGTTACATTGATTGGGAACGGGGCAATCCGTATGTCTGGCAAGAGAAAGATACAGATGAATTGCTTTCTTCTCCTTATTTGTTTGCAAGGAAGTTTGCAAGTATTAATGGGAATGTGATAAACCTAATAAAATGAATGCTTATGATTGATGTTGTTTGTAATATAGATGATAAGTATACAGAATATTGTGGAGTAACTTTGTCAAGTCTTTTTGCATCTACTCCGGAGGAACGCTTTCGTATACATATTATTTGCCATAATTTGAGTGATAGAAGTAAGGATAGGTTGACGAATTTCTGTGCTCAACATGGTAATTCAATTTGTTTTTACGAGGTGTCGGATGACATGATAAAAGGTTTCCCGATAGGTAATCATAAGTATATAAGTGTAGCCACTTATTTGCGTTTGTTTATGTCAGATTTGCTTCCTGATGATGTTGATAAAGTGTTGTATTTGGATTGTGATATCATGGTAATTCATTCTATTAAGGAGTTATGGAACATAGATGTATCGGATGTGGCATTGGCAGGAGTGGAAGATCAAGAAGAATTAGTCGAAAAAGCTCCTATGAGATTAGGTTATCCCCAACAATATGGATATGTTAATGCAGGTGTCTTATTGGTTAATTTGAAATATTGGAGAGAAAAGCATTTGACTGAGTGTGGCAAGAAGTTTATTATGGAAAATCGAACCCGGCTTTTGTTTCATGACCAGGATGTGTTGAATGCCTTGTTTTATAATAACAAAAAGTTGATCTCTATGCGTTGGAATTTAATGGATTTCTTTTTGATGAAAAACTATGTTTCACCTGTGCATAGAAAAGATGAATACCAAGAGGCATTAAAGAATCCTGTTATTATTCATTTTACGGGTGCAAAGAAGCCATGGATGCATAGATGTAGCCATCCTTTTCAGGATAGCTATATCCGTTTTGCCTATCGAGAAGGGTGGAAAATTATGAGCACTAGAGAATATGTTCATTATATTCTGCGTAAATGGTTATATTGCGTGATACGCAAAAAAACTAAAATGTTGACTTTGAGTGCTGTTGTCAAATAAATATTATTTGTTGCAGATATATTCTATTTGCTGGATTAATCGTTGCATGATTAAATCCCAATTATAGTTTTGTTGTACGTATGAAATGCCTTTTCCTTCCATATTTTTCCTTAATGTGTCATTAAAATCCAAGGCATGAAGTTGTTCAATGAAATCTTTGCTATTGTAAAAGAGGGTAATGGCGTGTCCGCTCTTTTCTTCATGCTCTTTCATTACATTGCATTTTCCGTTTACCATCATTACTTTACCTAAACTTAATGCTTCTAATAGAATAAGCGATAAACTTTCATATTTGGAAGGATTTAAGACTATTTTAGCATGTTGAATGATAGTCGTTTTTTCATTATCACTCACAAAACCGGTATAGATAAAGTCCGGATGTTGCATCGCGTTGAAATATTTGCTTCCTACCAATACTAATTTTAATTTAGATTCCTGATATTTCTTTTTGTAAGCAAGAAAATCTTTGAAAATATTGTCCAATTTGCCTGCATCGATTCTCCCTACATACAATAAATATTCCTCGGGTAGTTGGTATTTCGTGCGTGTCTCCTCCCAATCCGCCATAGGGGCAATATCAATTCCAACGCTGATGATGCCATGAGGAGACATTTTCGGACCGAAAATGTGTTCAGCCAGTTTCATTTCTGTTTCCATATTGAAACCGATGTAAGCGACTTTGATGAAAATTTCGGTCAGTATCGGACGGAAAGCGTTTTTGTTTTCATGCATGGTGGGTATGACTAATGTCTTTTCCGGAGCATAAAGGGCGGTATAGTAAGTTTCCGGATAGTCAATAGTCAGCGGGATGAATACATCGTATTCGTCTTTATGTGATTGGATATATGCAAATAAGGCAGACGAATAGAATTTATTTTTTCGGAACAGACGCAATTCATCTTTTTTGAGTAGCGTCCATACAGGTATAAGGGAAGCGATGAATTTTAATGATGAAATCTTGTATAATCCCATTCGAATGTTTCGGATAATCCTTGCATTGCTAAATGGAGATTTGCGTTTGATATGGAGTGGGTCTGTTTTAAATCGGCGTACTGTCACACCGTTAATCATTTCTTTGCCTTCTGCATAGTCTTTTTGTGCATTACAAACACAAGTGGTTAAGACTTCTACTTGATAATAAGGTACAAGTCTTTCTGCCAACATGCGGCAATGCAATTCAGCTCCTCCGTTTATCTCTTTGCCATATCTTACTACTACAAACGCTATTTTTTTCATTCTTGAATGATTTCATATTGATATAGATACAAAAATAGTAAAATTTGGATAGATAAAATCTTTTCTCATTGATTTATTGTTATAGAACAGCAAAGTCACTCATTAATACTTGCATTTAGCTGAGTATATTGATAAAAGTAATGCAAGTTTATGATGTTCTTCTAAGAAGGTGTATCAAAATGAAAGTGTTTTATATTTTGATACACCCTCGTTGTACTTAATGATAAAGGCAAGGAAATTGAATATGCCATTGCCTTATAATGAATAATTGTATCTTGTTACTTTCTCCCTGTCTTTTTCCTCCGTCAAGATATAAGGCAGTGATTTCAGATGCCAATGCAATTTGAAATACAGATAGTCTTTCAATTTGGACGAGTGGAATAGTTTGTGGTATTCTTTTGAAACCAATTTCTTGACCCGTTCGTTTTTTATATGCCTTATTTTGCGGGCTTCTTTCCCATGTCTTAGCTTGCGTTTGCTATAGCTGATAGAAGGAAGATTTTTTTCAATGTATAGGATGACTTTAAAATCTTCGATAGCACTTTGTCCGCTGCTTTGTCCTTTAGCTGTTTGGGAAGTATGTTGGCGGAAATAATTCAGATTCTGATAAATCTGAACGACTTGCCCTTGTATTGCCATGAGTGTCCAGAACAGCCAGTCTCCACAATAACGGAATTTGGTCCATTCTTTGTTCTGAAGCTTTAAGGCATACGCCCTGTTAAATACAATGCCGCTGGCGTTGCGGGTTTCGTTTTGCCAATATAATACACATTCGGCAAATTTTTTCCCGTTAAAGCATTTGGCATCGGGATGGTTTGTTTCTTTTTGCCATGGATAGACACATTCGTCTATTGTATTGCCTTCTGCATCAATATAGACGCTTCCTACATTGCAGACCGCAACGTTTTTGTACATTTCTATGTAATGCATACATGTTTCTAAGAAGGTCGGTTCGCATAAATCATCCGCTTCCGCTATCCAAATCCATTTGCCTTGTGCCAGGGAAATGCCTTTTATCCATTGTAGGAAAGGGCTTCCGCTATTCTTTTCGTTCACAAGGATGTGTGAAACGTGAGGATTGTCTTTATACTTTTCCAATATCTCTACACTATTATCGGTAGAAGCATCATCCAATAAAATCAGTTCAAAATCCGTATAAGTCTGGTTTAATATGGACGCGATACGCAGGTCGAGGTAACGGGCGTAGTTGTAATTGGGAACAATGACGCTGATGTATGGGGCTTTATTCATATTACAAATACATTTTGTGCTTTATTATAGATAAAATGGATAATAATGTGTTTTACTGCATGTCGTTAACACTTATTAATCTTTAAGCTAGGTATTCGCCCGTGATTTGTCTATATACATTCATCCTTTTTTCTAACATACGTTCGGGTTGATACAGTGCTTTTAATCTTTCAGAAGCGTTTGCAGATAACTTTTTTTGTAGGTCTGTGTTTTGCGAAAGGCGGATGATTGCATCTGCGAAAGCTTCGGGAGAATCTGCTATCAGGCATTCTTCTTCGTTGCGTAAATCAATGCCTTCGATTCCTTTGGTGGTTGTAATGATAGGGACTTGTGCGGTAACGGCATCGAGTGCCTTCATTCTCATTCCGCTTCCGATACGTATAGGGATGAGGGCGATGCTTCCGCTGATGTGAGCGGCTAAATCAGGAATGAACCCAGTCATTCTTATCTCCTCAAAAGCTTCTGCTGCTTTTATATCATAGCTGTTCCATGAACCGATGATGTCTAAGGTAAAACGGAATCCTTTTTTGTGTAAAATAGGTATAATTTCGGAAATGAACCATTGCATTGCATCGTTATTAGGATAATGGTCCCCGCTTCCGATAAATGTTAGCCGGTTTGATGTTGCGGGTTGAAACGGATGCTCCTTTATCGGTTGTATTACGGCTGGAGACGAAAAGATACTTTTATTTTCTCCTATAAACTGTTCTAAAATGTATTTATCTGTATCGGTCAATGCTATGATGTGCTTATATTGTTGCAATGCAGCACGTTCATAATCTTTAGCTACTTGGAAAATCATTTTTTCACGTTCCGTCAGATTATGGAACAGATTCATTTCATTTTCGTTCCGTATGTATCTTATTTCATGATGCACGAAAACGGATTCTACATCTTGGGGAAGGATATATCCTAATGAGATAAGTTCATAAAACTCTACTTGGATGATGTCGAATCCTTGTCTTGATATGTTTGCCACATAGTCCAAATACTGGCTGGGGAATGCAGGGAAAACCGATTGGAATAGCACAGCCTTTTCCCGTACAGGGTCTTTTTTCAGTTTGTTTAACCGACGTCGCATTTTTCGGGTGACGCTGGCTTTTATCTTTTCTAATAGGGAAAAATAAAATGATTTTTGAATAGGTTCTTTATTTTCTTGGAATACAAAGAAAGTAACATTATCCCATATTTTTTTAAGTGCTTCAATATGGTTCTGTTCTTTAGTTGTACGGGGATAGAGCAGGACAGATACAGACATTCTTTTCCGGATGTATTCTACCATATTAAAAAAAGCCTGATTGCCACCCGAATTCAAGGGGTAAGGAATGTAAGGGATAATGAATAATATTTTCTTCATTTGATTGGTAATTTGTTTTTATGCAATAAATGACAGATTTTGGTTTTACTGCATGGTATGATAATGTTTTGAGCATATTCCGGGCAAATTCAACCGCCGTTGAAATAACCGCCGTTGAATTTGCTTCCCTTCTTACAACGCCTGCATATCGTTCAACCGTTTGTAGTAGCCGTTCTTTTGGAGCAGTTCTTCGTGCTTGCCACACTCTACAATTTTGCCTTCGTAGAGCACATAGATGCGGTCGGCATTCTTGATAGTGGATAGACGATGGGCAATGGCTATCGTGGTGCGGGTCTTCATGAGGCGTTCCAAAGCCTCTTGCACCAGGCGTTCGCTTTCTGTATCAAGGGCGGAGGTCGCTTCGTCCAATATCAGGATAGCAGGGTTTTTCAGAATAGCACGGGCAATGGAGATGCGCTGACGCTGGCCTCCTGAGAGCTTGCAACCCCGGTCGCCGATATTGGTGTCGTATCCGTTTTCGCTTTCCATGATAAATTCGTGGGCATTGGCGACTTTTGCGGCGGCTATCACTTCTTCCATGGTGGCATTATCCACTCCGAAGGTGATGTTGTTGAAGAACGTGTCGTTGAAGAGGATGGCTTCCTGGTTCACATTGCCTATCAGGCTTCGTAAGTCTTTTACAGCCAAGTCTTTGATGTTTTGTCCGTCTATCAGGATTTCACCCGATTGCACATCATGGAAACGGGGCACAAGGTCGACTAATGTCGATTTGCCTGAGCCGCTTTGCCCTACTAAGGCTATGGTTTCGCCTTTCTTGATGCTGAGGCTCACGTCGTGGAGCACTTCATGGGTGCCGTAGCTGAACGAGATGTGGCGGAACTCCAGCCCTTCTTTCATTTCGCTGATGTGTCGGGCATCAGGGCGTTCCTTAATCGGGTTTTCCGCCTTCAGTATCTTGTCTACACGTTCCATGGATGCCAAGCCTTTCGGGATGTTGTAGCTTGCCTTCGAAAAATCTTTCAAGGGGTTGATGATGCTATACAGGATGACCATGTAGAAAATAAAGGTCGGTGCATCAATGGGTGATGATTCGCTCAGGATAAGCGAACCGCCGAACCACAATACCAGTACAATGAGGGTTGTACCTAAGAATTCGCTCATCGGATGGGCAAGGCTTTGGCGCATCGCAACACGGTTGGTGGCATTGCGGAACTCATTGCTGCACTTCACAAAACGGTTGATCATTTTGTCCTCGGCAATAAAGGCTTTGATGATACGCATTCCGCCCAGCGTTTCTTCCAGCTGCGACATGGTTTCGCTCCATTTGCTTTGTGCCTCAAGCGATTGGCGTTTCAGCTTTCTTCCTACTCTGCCCATAATCCAGCCCATAGCCGGAAGCACGATGAGGGTGAAGAGCGTGAGTTGCCAACTGGTGACAATCAGGGTGGTGAAATAGAAGAAGATAAGGATAGGATTCTTCAACAACATGTCGAGCGAACTGGTGATAGAGTTTTCGATTTCGCCCACATCGCCGCTCATACGGGCGATGATGTCGCCTTTCCGTTCGTCGGAAAGGAAACTAAGAGGCAGGTGCATCACTTTCGAATAGACCATGATGCGGATGTCGCGCACCACTCCCGTGCGGAGCGGAATCATGATTGCGCTAGAACCGAAATAGCAGGCGGTCTTCAGCAAGGTCATTCCGGCAAGGAATAGTCCTAACCAGAGTAGGGTGGTAGAAGGACCGAACATTTCAATCATCCGCGATGCGTAGTAATAGAAATTATTGACCGCCACGTCTTTGATATCGCCGCTTCCCCATGCCATGAAGTGATATACCTGATTGGCACCGTCGGTCTTGAACAGGATATTCAGTATCGGGATAAGCAAAGAGAAGGAGAACACGTTGAAGATAGCGGAGAGGATGTTCAACGCCACCGCACCGGCAACATATCTTTTATAGGGCGAGATGAACCGCCGCATCATCTGGAAAAATTCTTTCATAAAGGAATCTGCTTGTTTATGAGGGTGCAAAGATAAGGCATTTTTTCGGTATTTCTAAAGCTCTTCTTGATATTTATGCACATACGGGACGGAATTTGTGCATTTTAACTTCCGGCAGGATTTAAAGATTGAAACGCGTTTCTTTTCTTTTGGGTTCGGGTCATTATTCTTGTATGCCAAGGTAAGTTTTACATTCCGCCGGCTGGAACGTATATTCCACGGGCTGGAACGTATATTCCGCCGGCTGGAACGTACATTCCGCGGGCTGGAATATAAAACTTAATTGGTTGCATCGGTAAATGGAATTGATTGCATAGGCGAATGCATGTATATGGAAACGGGAATCCAGCCAAGAGAACACGGCTCTTCCATTTATCCGTAGGGGCGGGGTCTGCCCGCCCGAAGACATCAACTGCTCTATTCGTGGACGCATTCGGGCAGGCAAAGCCTGCCCCTACTGGTATTTGGTAAATGCGGACATCCATTTAGTGTTTTAAATGAAAGAGCCGAAAATGAAAGAACCGTACCAATAGGGCGGGGAATTCTTTTTAAGGTGAGTGTATTTCAAATAATATTTGTACATTTGTGCCTTGTAACCAAAAATGTTGTTGCAGAGATGAAGTTTGTCTATTATATCGTGTTCGCTTCGTGGTACGTGCTCTCCTTGCTTCCGTTGAGAGTGCTGTACGGAGTGTCCGACCTCTTATATTTCCCTTTGTTCTATTGTGTCAAGTACCGGCGCCGCATCGTGCATAAAAATCTGGTAAATTCGTTTCCAGAAAAGAGCGAAAAAGAAATCCTGCACATCGA
This sequence comes from Bacteroides sp. An322, assembly GCF_002161765.1. Taxonomy (GTDB): domain Bacteria; phylum Bacteroidota; class Bacteroidia; order Bacteroidales; family Bacteroidaceae; genus Phocaeicola; species Phocaeicola merdavium. Next base: position 40,067 of record NZ_NFIN01000016.1, read on the forward strand.
GAAGCAATTCTACCGGTTCTTTTGTGATTATGTGGTAGAGACGATTAAGCTTTTCTCGATGTCGAAAAAAGAGATGATGCGCCGGATGACCTTTGGCGGGCTGGACAAGGTAAAGGCTGACCTGGAGCGGGAAAACAAGAAATGTTGCTTTCTCTATTTGGGACATTATTGCAACTGGGAGTATGTCGCTTCCATGCAATACTGGCTTCCGGAAATCCATTGCGGGCAAATCTATCATCCGTTATACAACAAGGCATTCGACCGCTTGTTTCTCAAGCTCCGCGGGCAATTCGGAGGGGATAACATCCCGATGAAGGAGACTTTGCGGCACATCCTTCGCCTGAGCCAGGGCGAAAAGAAAGTCATGGTGGGCTTTATTGCCGACCAGGCGCCGGGCTGGCAGGCTATGGAGCACTGGACAACGTTCCTGAATCAGGAAACCGCCTTCTTTTTGGGGACGGAACGCATCGGAAAGAAAATGGATGCAGCCATTTATTACGTGAATATCAAGCGGGTGAAGCGCGGGTATTATCATGCTGAACTGGAGCTTATAACCTTGCATCCCAATGAGTTGCCCCAATACCGTCTGACGGATATGTATTCCGAACATTTGGAGAAACAAATCAGGGAGGCTCCGGCTTATTGGCTTTGGACGCACAACCGCTGGAAACGGACGAAAAAGGAATGGGAAACAGGAAGCTGGAAATGGTGGTAATTATTAAAAAGATAAGAATATGATACGCAAACAAGACCGTTATGCCTGGATATTGGCAGCACTATGCATCGTCTCGCTTTTTTTGTTCATAGGCGAAGCGTTGTTCAATACACGGGGCGAACCGCGAGAAGCCGTTGTAGCACTTTCGATGCTTCAGGAAGGGAATTGGGTACTTCCGGTGAACAATGGGGTGGAATTGGCATTCAAACCGCCTTTGTTCCATTGGATGATTGCGGCAATTTCTTCGGTGACGGGAGCGGTGAGCGAATATACTTCGCGTATGCCTTCGGCATTGGCACTGGCGGTTATGGTACTGGCTGGATATGGCTTTTACGCTAAAAGGAGAGGGGCGGAAGTGGCTTTCCTGATGGGATTGATTACGTTGACAAACTTCGAGGTGCATCGTGCCGGGACGAATTGCCGGGTGGATATGTTGCTTTCGGCATTGATGGTATTGGCTTTGTACCAGCTTTATAAGTGGGGCGAGAAGCGTTTGCGGGGCATTCCGTGGGTCGGGGTGCTTTGCTTGAGCGGGGCGTTCTTGACCAAAGGTCCGGTAGGTGTGCTTCTTCCGTGTTTGGTGGTGGCGGTGTTCGTGTGGATTCGCGGCTTGAACTTTTGGCGCATTTTCTTCTCTTTCTTCGGCATCGTATTGCTTTCGTGTGTGCTTCCGATGTGTTGGTATTGGGCAGCCTACCAGCAAGGAGGAGACCGTTTTCTCCAGTTGGTGCTGGAAGAGAACGTGTTGCGTCTCTTGGGCAAGATGAGTTACGATTCGCATGTCAATCCGTTGCATTATAATTTCATCACCGTGTTTGCGGGCTATGTACCCTATACGCTTTTGGTGCTGATATCTGTATTTTTCCTGAAATACAAGCGGATAGAGGGAAAGCCGATGGCATGGTGGAACCGTTTTAAGGCTTATATCCGCAACATGGATGACGCACGTCTGTTCTCGTTGCTCAGCATTGTGATTATTTTCGTATTCTATTGCATTCCGAAAAGCAAGCGGAGTGTGTATCTGCTTCCTATTTATCCGTTCATCGCTTATTTCTTGGCGGAATATCTGATTTACTTGATTCGCAGGCATCGCAAAGCCGTCACGCTTTTCGGTACGGTTATGGCAAGTTTGTCGGTATTGTTGTTTTTGGTATTTGTGGCAGTACGGTGCGGCATCGTACCCGATAGCATTTTTTCGGGGAAACATGCAGCGGAAAACATTGCTTTTATGCGGGCACTGGAGCAAACGGCATTGGGTTGGAAATGGATTGTAGTCTTATTGCCTCTGGTTGCGGTTTATGCATTCTTTAAAATAAAACCGGTTCAACGTGAAAATCCGCTTGCGTATTCGGTGATAGGGATTATTTTTACTATCTTTTTTGCCTTGGACGGGTTTTATCAACCCACGGTATTGAACGTGAAATCAGACAAGCCCGTAGCAGACCGTATAGCGGAAATCGTGCCCGAAGGCAGGTTGTATTCGTATCGCACGGATGTATATGTGGCGAACCGCACACATCCGTTTACGATAAACTTTTATTTGGGCGACCGGGTGGTGCCTTTTGATGTGTTCTTGCCCGATGCAGGTTATCTGGTCGTTGGTGAATCGGATGTGGAAGCCTTTGGCAAGGCTTATCCGGCATACGAAATCAAGCAGGTGTATGATAGCAGGCACCGGAGTTGCGATGACCATAAGGTAGTGCAGCTTTATCAGTTCAGGAAGATGAAATGAAGCAAAAGAAAATATATGGTGAGATTCTTCGCTTCGGCATTGTAGGAGTGGGGGCTACGGCGTTGCATTACGGCATTTATTATCTTTTGCAGCAGGTGATGAATGTCAATGTGGCTTATACCGTGGGCTATGTGCTTTCGTTTGTCGCCAATTTCTATGCTACCGCTTATTTCACTTTTGCTTCGGTGCCTTCGTGGAAGAAGTTGTTCGGTATGGGAGCTGCACATGGTGTCAACTATTTGCTTCATATCGTGTTGTTGAATCTCTTTTTATATGTCGGTATTCCGAAAGTATGGGCACCTTTGCCTGTATTTGCTATCGCCATACCGGTTAATTTTATCTTAGTCAGATTTGTATTCAAACATAAAAGATAATGCTATGAAATTCGTAATTGTAGTTCCTTGTTACAATGAAGAAGCGGTATTGCCCGAAACGACCGCCCAACTTTCACGGGTGCTTGATTCCTTGTTGGAAAGGAAAGCCATAAGCCACGGGATGATTCTTTATGTAGACGACGGAAGCAAAGATGCCACTTGGAGTTTGATTCAGCAATATGCAAAAGAAAATGCGTATGTAGAAGGTTTGAAACTGGCGCATAACGTAGGTCATCAGCATGCGCTTTGGGCAGGATTGGAATGGGCTTCGGTTCATGCGGATGCATGTGTTTCGATAGATGCCGACCTGCAAGACGATGTAGAGGCTATCGGTACGATGGTGGACTATTATAATAAAGGTATTGATATCGTATTCGGCGTGCGTCGGGAACGGAAGACAGATACGTTCTTCAAACGTACTACGGCTCAAGGATTTTATCGGCTGATGCGAGGATTGGGAGGTGATATTGTTTATAACCATGCCGATTTCCGCTTGATGAGCCGCCGCACGCTTCAGGCATTGGTTTCCTATCCCGAACGCAACTTATTCCTTCGCGGTATGGTTTCTTCTTTGGGTTATCCGACGGCAATGGTTTATTATGACCGTAAGGAGCGTTTTGCCGGAGAGTCGAAATATCCGTTAAAGAAGATGATTAGCTTTGCGCTGGATGGCATTACCTCGTTTTCCGTCCGTCCGTTGCGTTACATCACTTATTTAGGCTTATTCTTTATGCTAATCGCCATGTTTGCAATTGTTTACGGCTTGTGTTCGTATGCCGAGGGAAATACGATTCCCGGGTGGACTTCTTTGCTGGTATCGGTCTGGTTTATCGGAGGGGCAATATTGTTGGCATGTGGCATTATTGGCGAATATGTGGGGAAGATATATAAGGAAGTGAAGCAACGTCCGCGCTATTTCGTGGAGCAAACCACACTGGAATCTGCTGGAATGCGGAAGGATGCAGATGTTTGCGGATGACTTTTCTTAAAAGGAATTGTTAATGTAGTGAAAATGTAATTGTTAAGATTAAACTTCCGGTCATTTTCAGGCTCTAATAATAAATTTGTAATTTGTTAGCAATATGAAAAACAACAAGAATTTGTTATGGGTTATGGGCCTTATGGCAGCATCTTTTTCGCAAGCGCAAGACTTGCAATTGAATGACAGCTGTTATTTTGAAAGGCAAGGAGTAAATGTGCTGGTTTTCAGCAATAGTTTTAATGGCGGATTCAATGACGAGAAAAACTCAGGTATTGAGATTATCCAACATGGCATCCGTGCCATTCAAGGCGGTGCCGTGCGGTTGAATAACACGCCTGAACAATGGGATTTGGTGCCGAAGATGACTTACCGGAATGTGAACCGTGAACAAGGAAGCATCGAAGTCGGACTGCGTTATGAGGACTACGATTTTGATAGCCGTGTGGTAGTTACTGCACAAGGGAAAGCGGTGGAAATAGCCGTCTGGCTTGATAAACCCGTGCCGGAAGAACTTGTCGGAAATGCCGGTCTGAATTTGGAGTTTCTTCCTTCCAGATATTGGCTGAAGACATTTTCGATGGACGGTCGGTTGAATCGTTTCCCGCGTTATGCTACCAGTCAGACCGTTGCTCGTCCCAATAATGAGAAACCTCGGCAATTTAAAGGTTTCAAGACATACGATGACAGAGGTACGGGACGTTTCGTTGACCCCCTTCCTTTTGAAACGGGGCATAGCATTACGATGGCAATGGATGACCCGGAGCGTATGATTCGTATCCATAGTAATGATGCAGAACTGAAACTTTACGACGGGCGTATGCTGGCACAGAACGGCTGGTTTGTGCTTCGTAGCGTTTTGCCTGCAGGAAAGACGGGAAAAGTAGTGAGCTGGACGGTAGAGCCTTATGCGGTTGAAGGCTGGATTCGGAAACCAAATATCGGATTTTGCCAAGTAGGTTACACGCCAGACCAGCCAAAGGTAAGCGTTATCGAATTGGATAAGAACGATTCGCCGAAAGCGGTTGCTGCCCTGATGCGTATCAATGAAGACGGAACCGTTTCAAAGGCTTACGAAGGGAAGATTGATACATGGGGACGTTATTATAAATACAATTATGTGAAGTTTGATTTCTCAAGTGTAAAAGAACCGGGTATTTACTACATCCAATACGATACGGTAAAGACCAATAATTTCTTGATTGACGAACGTGTATACGATAAGATAACCGATGCCACTACAGATGTGTGGGTGCCTATTCACATGAATCACATGTTTGTGAACGAAGGCTATCGCGTATGGCATGGCGAGCCGTTCAAGGAAGGATACTTGCAAGCTCCTCCCAGCGACCATTTTGACTTGCATTATCAAGGTCCTGTTACAGATACGAAATACAAACCTTTGGAACTCATTCCCGGACTGAATGTCGGAGGCTTCTTTGATGCCGGTGATTTTGATATTGAGACCGGTGCGAATATCAATGTGGTAGAGAATCTGATTCGTGCATGGGAGCTTTTTAAGCCCTTGCGTGATGAAACTTTCGTAAGTGAAGAACAGCGTTATGTGGATCTGCACCGTCCTGACGGAACTCCTGATATTATGCAATACATCCAACATGGCGTGCTTAATCTGGTGGCACAGGCAGAGCAGATAGGGCACATGGCTTCTACATTGTCAAATTCTGTTTTGGATAATTATCATCATTTGGGAGACGCTGCATCCATTACCGATGGGTTGCACTACGACCCTTCGCTTAAACCCTACGAGGTATCTGCAGATGGAAAACGGAGTGGTACGCCTGATGATATGTGGGCTTTTACGACACGGAATCCTCGTCTCGATATGCGTGCGGCGACTATGTTTGCCGCCGCGGCTCATGCACTGAAAGGCTATAATGATAGTTTGGCAGCACGGGCATTGACGCAATCGAAACGTTTGATGAAAGAAGCCGAAGAGCTTTTAAGCCAACGTGCTGAATCGGAGAAGAATAATACCCGTGCAAGGTTTGGCGGTGTAGCGGCTACGAATCTGCAACTTTATGCCGCTACGCAGGAAAAAGGCTATTTGGATGTGTTTAAGAAGGAAATTTGGAACGAACTGGACCGGAATTTGGAATTTAACCTTCAGACCGCACTTGACGCTATTCCTTATATGGATGAAGATTATCGCGAGAAACTGCGTCCGTATGTAGAGAAATATGCGCAATACATCCAAGACTTTGATCGCCAGAATCCGTATGGTGTGCCTATCGGTACAGGCAATTGGGCAGGAATCGGTCCGTTGCTTAGTTTCGGTACTACGGTATGTTTCGCACATCTTTATTATCCTGATATTGTGGCAAAGAATGAGGTGTATCGTGCCGTTAATTGGCTTTTCGGATGCCACCCTTACCACAATTATTCGTTTGTGGCAGCAGTAGGAGCAGCTCGTCCGAAGGCGGTATTCTATGGAAACAACCGTGCTGATTTCTCATTCATACCGGGCAATGTCGCTCCTGGAGTGCTTTTCCGTAAGCCCGACCATTTCGAGAACTTCGATGATTGGCTCTTCCTTTGGGGACAGAACGAAGGAACCATAGCCGGCAATACGCAATACATCATCTTCGGCTCAGCTTTCAAGCATATTGTAGGAGAGGAGGATAATTAATTGATATTATTAACCGATGATAAAATAGAAAAGCACGGGAATAAGGATTTTAAATCAATTAAAAACCTCTTTCCCGTGCTTTCTATTCTATTACATATCAATTGTTCTTGTTCGCCCGTTTGCGTTCGATTTCATCAAGGATAATCTTACGCATACGCATACTCTTCGGGGTTACTTCCACGTATTCGTCTTCCTTGATGTATTCCAATGCTTCTTCCAATGAGAATACCACCGGAGGGATGATACGTGCCTTGTCATCCGAACCTGACGCACGCATGTTGGTCAGCTTCTTCGACTTTGTGACGTTTATCACCAAGTCGTTTTCATGTACGTGTTCGCCTACCACTTGTCCGGCATAGACTTCTTCTTGCGGATAAATGAAGAAGCGTCCGCGGTCTTGAAGCTTATCGATAGCGTATGCAAAAGCGGTTCCGCTTTCCATGGCTATCATCGAGCCGTTGGTACGGCGGGGAATATCTCCTTTGTATGGCTGGTATTCTTTGAAGCGGTGTGCCATGATAGCTTCTCCTTGAGAAGCGGTCAATACGTTGGTACGCAGACCGATGATGCCGCGCGAAGGCATATCGAACTCGATGTTCACACGGTCGCCTTGGGTTTCCATAGAAACCATTTCACCTTTCCGGCGGGTCACCATATCAATCATCTTGCTTGAGAACTCTTCGGGAACGCTGATAGTCAGTTCTTCAATCGGTTCGCATTTCACTCCGTCTATCTCTTTGAAGATAACCTGAGGCTGGCCTACCTGCAATTCATATCCTTCACGGCGCATGGTCTCAATCAATACCGAGAGGTGCAGCACGCCACGTCCTGATACAATCCATTTGCCGTCTTCGTTTTCGGTTTTACGTACACGGAGGGCAAGGTTCTTATCCAATTCCTTCATCAAGCGGTCTTGGATATGGCGTGAAGTCACATATTTGCCTTCTTTTCCGAAGAAAGGTGAGTCGTTAATCGTAAATAACATACTCATCGTAGGCTCATCAATGGCGATAGGAGGAAGCGGTTCTGGATTTTCGAAGTCGCAAATGGTATCGCCGATTTCAAATCCTTCTATACCGATAACTGCACAAATATCACCTGAAGATACAGATTGTACTTTTTGGCGTCCCAATCCTTCGAAAGTATGTACTTCCTTTATCTTAGACTTCACCATACTTCCGTCACGTTTTGCCAACGTGATGTTCATGCCCTCGCTAATGGTTCCGCGGTGTACGCGCCCTACGGCGATACGTCCCGTATAAGATGAATAGTCGAGTGAGGTAATCAGCATTTGCGGTGTCCCTTCCAGTTGTTTAGGGGCTGGGATGTATTTCACGATAGCGTCCAAAAGCGGTTCGATGGTGCCTGTAGGCGTTTTCCAGTCTTCGCCCATCCAGTTGTTCTTAGCCGAGCCATAGAGCACGGGGAAATCCAACTGGTCTTCCGTAGCGTTGAGGCTGAACATCAGGTCGAATACCATTTCATATACTTCTTCGGGACGGCAATTAGGCTTGTCCACTTTATTGACTACTACGATGGGTTTCAATCCTATCTGCAATGCCTTTTGGAGCACGAATCGTGTTTGCGGCATGGGACCTTCGAAAGCGTCTACCAGCAGGATACATCCGTCTGCCATGTTCAATACACGCTCCACTTCACCACCGAAATCGGCGTGTCCCGGAGTATCGATGATATTGATTTTCGTACCCTTATAGTTGATAGATACATTCTTCGAAAGGATGGTTATCCCTCTTTCACGTTCCAAGTCGTTGTTATCCAGCACCAGTTCACCGTTGGTCTGGTCGTTGCGGAACAAATGTCCCGCCAGCATCATCTTGTCCACGAGTGTCGTCTTTCCATGGTCTACGTGGGCGATGATAGCAATGTTTCTAATGTCTTGCATACTATACCTATTATTTGGGCGCAAAGTTACTATTTTTTCTCCAATTTGTTCAAATCAAATGTCATGTATTTGATGAGTTTATATTTTTTGTATTTTTATGATTACTGAATTAAAAAGCAATGTCAATCAATGAAAAATTATCGTTTTTTGTTGGTTGTTTGCCATATTGTTATTACTTTTAAGCTAGTATATTTACCTTAAATAAGTTCCTTATGAAAAATAGTTATGTAAAATACGGAATATATTCTGTAGTTATTTGGAATATATTCATAGCGATTTTGTCGTATGTTAGTTTTGTTTTTTATAACGAATCTATTTATGATGAAATGTTTGGAAGCGTTTTTGATTGTGGTATGGCTATTTTCTTTATTGTCTTATGGTCAATAATATGGTATTTTGTAGGTTATTATGGACGGAAAAGATTTTTGGTGAGCCGTACGTTATTTAAAGATAAGCATCCTTGTTTGAATAGCCGTGTAATAGATAAGTATTATTCATTATTTTATTTTTCAAAGGCTTCAAAATTATTACTGAAAGTAGTTTTGGTTTCTATACCAAGCTATGTATTGTTGCATCTTGAAAGGGGCTTTTCCTCTTTGGATTTTATAGCAATCAGTTTACTCTGTATGCTTTCTGTTTTTTTGTTTTATGCTTATAAGAAGCTTGAAAAAGAAAGTATTGTTTGAGTATAACGAATAAAAGTCCTATATTATTTAAGGGCTTTTATTCGTTTCTGCTAAATAGCCGTATCGTTTTTATGGTAAAGATTTGTAGCAATATGATTCATAAGGTTTTAATTAGATTATTTTCATTATGTGAATAAAAGCGACAAGATAAAAACGAAGTCAATCAGCAGTAAACAAAGATAAAAGATTGTCCACCATTTGACATGTTTAGAAAAAGCTTCGTCCCTTCCTATATATCCTAAGTAAATAGCGGTAGTTACAATAAAGATAAGGGGGACTATCGTTATCAAGTATTTGAATCCGTCACTTGCATTAGCATACTCCCATGGATTATAAAAATGATTCACGGGAAAATGAAAGCCAAAAAGAAATACTACACTGGATATAAATGAAAACTTATGCAGCAATGTGTTTGCTAGCCTTCCTTTCAAGATTGTTAAAGTGGTTTCCATAATAAATTTTATGTTGATTGATATCCGCAAATATAACACAAATTTTTCTCTTTATGATATTGTTATAGAAGATATTTTAGCAAAAGTGTTTGCCGTATAAAAGATTATTCCTATCTTTGCACCCGCAAATTGATTTATATAAATAATAAAACAGTCAAAATTATGTATTTAGACGCAGCTAAAAAGCAAGAAATCTTTGAAAAGTACGGAAAGTCTAACACTGATACTGGGTCTCCTGAGTCTCAGATTGCATTGTTTTCATACCGTATTTCTCACCTGACAGAGCACTTGAAGCTCAACAGAAAAGATTATACAACTGAAAGATCTTTGACCAAGATGGTAGGTAAGCGTCGTGCATTGCTCGATTACCTGAAGCGTCGCGATATCGAAAGATACCGTGCTATCGTGAAAGAACTTGGTCTGCGTAAGTAATTCATTCTTACGTAACGAAACAACGGAAGCCCCTGCTGGTAGAAAGAACCTGCAGGGGCTTTTTACTTCTTCCCAAATTGTTATATGAAGGTATTTGTATAGGCTGGTGTATAAGATAATGCTTCTTGGTCTTTGTCCAATCCTACTAGGGTAGGATTGCAATACTACCCTAGTAGGATTGGAGTCCTATCTATGAAAAACAGCAGTCCTACTTAGGTGGGATTAGCAATGAAACCGATAGGATGCAGGAATAAATCGGTTATCCCGCCCAATTCTCCCGGTCTAAGTTCCGATAGCTGATGGCTTCAGCGAGGTGTTTGGGGAGGATGGCTTCGCTTCCGTCCAGGTCGGCTATGGTGCGGGAAACCTTCAGGATGCGGTCGTAGGCACGGGCGGAGAGGTTGAAGCGTTCCATGGCGGTGCGGAGGAGAGTCATGCCTTGTGCATCGGGCTGGGCGTATTGATGCAGGAGGCGGGAAGTCATTTGCGCGTTGCAATGCACGCCCGGTATATCGGCAAAACGCTTGGCTTGTATCTGTCGGGCATGTATCACACGCTCGCGGATGGCGGCACTGGGTTCGCCTGACTTGCGTTCGGCAAGTTTTTCGAAAGGTACGGGGACGATTTCCACTTGGATATCAATCCTATCGAGCAAAGGACCGGAGATGCGGTTCAGGTATTTCTGTACTTGTCCGGGAGTGCATACACAATGGCGAGTAGGATGATTGTAGTACCCGCAGGGACAAGGGTTCATCGAGGCTATCAGGGTGAAGCTGGCGGGATAATCCAAGGTATATTTGGCACGCGAAATCGTGATATGCCGGTCTTCGAGAGGTTGGCGGAGCACTTCGAGGACGCTCCGGTTGAACTCGGGAAGCTCGTCAAGGAAGAGGACACCGTTATGTGCCAAGCTGATTTCACCCGGCTGGGGATTGGTGCCTCCGCCTACCATAGCCACTTGCGAAATAGTGTGGTGCGGGCTTCGGAAAGGGCGGACGGCGATGAGGGACGAATCTTTCCCTAACTTTCCGGCTACGGAATGTATCTTTGTCGTCTCCAAGCTCTCGGCAAGGGAGAGAGGAGGAAGGATGCTGGGAAGGCATTTCGCCATCATCGATTTCCCGCTTCCCGGCGCACCGATCATAATCAGGTTATGCCCTCCAGCCGCCGCTACCTCTAAGGCACGCTTTACATTCTCCTGCCCTTTGACATCCGCGAAGTCGAAAGGAAAGTTGGTCTGGCTCCGGTAAAACTCCTCACGTGTATTGACGATAGTGGGTTCTAATTCGCGTTTCCCGTTGAAGAAATCGATGACTTCGGTGATGTTTTCTACGCCATATACGTTCAAGTTATTGACCACGGCGGCTTCACGCGCGTTTTGCTTGGGGAGGATAAAGCCTTCGAAGCCTTGCTGGCGGGCACAGATGGCTATGGGAAGGGCACCTTTGATGGGTTGGAGGCTTCCGTCGAGGCTTAGTTCGCCGATGAGGAGATAGCGTTCGAGCTTCTCGGGAGATACGGCTCCGGAGACCGCTAAGATGCCGATAGCCAAGGGAAGGTCGTAGGAAGAGCCTTCTTTCCGGATATCCGCGGGAGCCATGTTGATCACGATTTGGCAAGTTGGGAATTTGTATCCGTTCACTTGGAGGGCGGCTACGATACGCTCATGGCTCTCTTTTACGGCAGAGTCGGGCAATCCTACGAGGAAAAACTTGATTCCCCGGGAGCTATTGACTTCGATTGTGACGATGGTGGCGTCTATTCCTTGAACGGCTGCACCGAATAATTTAATTAGCATTTAAGCTGTGTTTTGCGTTCCTATTCTTTTAGTTCTTCGTTTACTTTATTATATAACGCTTGATTGTATAATTGTACATCAATAATTTTCCTACTATTGTTTATTAAGATATTAGCAGGGAGCGTATGAATTTGGTTTTGTTTTACGATGGTGTTGTTCCAACCCTTGAAATCGCAGGTTTCTATCCATTGCTTGGTGTCTTTCTTGCATTTTTCCAGCCATTTGTCTTTCTCATAATCGAGGGAGATATTCAAGACTTTGAATTTCTTTTCGGGAAATTTCTCAACGAGTTTTGCCAAAGAATCGCGCCGGACGAGGCTTTCTTCGTCCCAGCTTGCCCAAAAGTTGAGCAAGGTATAGCTTCCTTTTTCTCCGGCCCACGAAATGTATTTCCCTTCACGGTCCTTGCACGAGAAATAATTGACGTATTCTTTGTTTTGCCGGGTGTTGTTTTCTTGCGAGGGCAAAGTCTTGAGTATCACGCTCAGAATGCGGCTATCCTTGATGTTTCCCGCAAGAGGAGCAATCAACCGGTCGATTTTCTCTGTATCGGGCGAGGGGACCTGGATGAAATATTGGTTAATCAGGTATGCCGAGGCAAACGAAGAAGGGTGGGTTTGGATAAACTTTTCTACGGCTTGCGCAATGGATGCCGAGTCTTTCAGAGCCTGCACTTCTTTCAATAGCGCACCGTATTCCCCGTTCATTCCGTCTCCCGTGATGTCGGGTGCTTGGAAGGTTCCGGCAAGTGTCATTTCCTGCCCTTTATCGGCAAAGACAGGTATCACTTCTCCCGTTTCGGGCATGACCAGACGGAAGAGGGTGATGGTGTCGGGAGTGAAGGCGTAATCGAATTTCCCTTCTTTCGGGAATATCGTATCAAGTCTTGAGGTGGGGTCGTCGTAGACCACAAGTATGGGTTTATCCGCAAGTCCGTCCATTTCTGCCCGGATTGTGAACGTTGGGTTTTCCTTGCAGGAAGAAAGGGCAAGCATTATAAGTGCGATAAGCGTTGGATATATCTTCATGGTTCGTTGCATATAGATGAATTGACCTGCGAATATACATAAATTATTTGAAATAAAAAAACCGGAGCGCGAATCGCACTCCGGTTCCTAATCACTAAATGTTTAATTTATGAAAAACAGATTCTATTTATTGAATCTCATTTGCATATTTAGCGAACTCGCGGTCGTTCTGAGCGCTTGCTTTCAAGCTTGCGTCTTTCTGACCTACCTTAGCCATGCTTGATTTAACCAAGTCGGCATTGTTGGTGCGTGCACCTACGATAGCCATCAGGTAATCAGTATAAGCATCCGGGTTCTTAACGCCTTCCAATGTAGTCTTAGCCTTGTTGTAGTCTTTAGCCAAGATTTGAGCCAAAGCGGCTGAGTTGGTCTTGGTGTCACCGAAAGCTTGTACGGCACGGTCGTATTGGCCTTGTTTGATGTACAGGTTACCCAAAGCTTCGTTAGCGGTGTTAGCGCCGGTAGACTTGCTCAAGTAAGTTTCAGCTTGTGCTACATTGCCTTTGCACAATTCGCACAAACCGAGGTTGGTGTTCACTTCAGCTGCGTTTGCGCTCTTGCTTGCTGCTTGTTTGAAGTAGTTTTCAGCTGCGTTCAAGTCGCCTGCTGCGTATGACATCATACCCAAGTTGTTATAAGCACGGAAGTCGTTCGGATATTTTTCGATAGCTCTCTTGTAAATAGCTTCCTTGCGTGCGTTGTCTTGAGTCAGGGTAGCTGCATACAACAATTCGTCTACGCTGATAGAATCTTCTTTTGCATCGAATGCTGCGTTGATTTCTTCATCGCTACGTCCGATAACATCATAGTTAGCGGTCAAGCGTGCACGACGCAATTGCGGAAGGATTTCATCTGCCAAAGTCTTGTAAACTGAAGAGATGTTCTTGATTTCAGTTTCGCGTTGTTCAGGGTCTTGATACATAGAGAGCACTCGCAAGATGAGGTCTTTATCCTGGATGTTTGATTTAGAAACCAATTCCTGGAAGCCTTCCCAGTCTTGTGCGGTGTATTTAGCGTCAACCTGAGTTTCGATTTCGCCTTTCTTCAATTGCTTGTTCAGGTACTTTTCAGTGTTTTCCTGACGGTCTTCAGCCAAACCAGTGTTCAGTTTCACACCACCATCCGGAGATGCGTATGCAGAGATTTCGATGTTGTTCAGCTTGAAGTTTTTCTTGTCACCGTTGATAGCAACTACTTTCTTGTTGAAATCTTTGATGCCGTCCGACTTCAATTCGCTTGCGCGGATGTTAGCCTGTTGGATCAAGAACATGATTTGAGCTTCTTGAGCTTGCTTGATGATGCGTTGGAATGCATCTTCCGCGTATGCTGCGTTAGCAGACTTAACGGTAGGCAATTCAGAAGTAGCGATTACACCATCGGCAATCTTTACAGAAGGAATGGTGTATTCTTTCTTACCTTTCTTGATTTTGAAATCAAGATACAATTCAGACTTAGCCATTTCGGGAACATAGTCGAAAGAGGCTTTCATCGTATAGGTACCGCCCATCTTGTAAGAGATAGTCTGGTCATTACCTTCCACTTTTTCACCTTGGAACATAGCAGGCTGGCCTTTGGCTTCGCCTCCGTCCCATCTCAATACCGGAGTAACTTCAACGGTTGCTGTTTTCTTGAAATACTTTTCAGGGAACTTACCTGTGATAGTTACAGGCACTTTACCACCGATAGCTTCCAATACTTCAGGATCAGTTGTGAAATAGCTCGGGTCCAATTCACCCATCTTGCTACATGAAGAGAAAGCAAGAACTAACAATGCCACTAAGGGCAAATACAACTTCTTAATCATGGTTTTTAATTATTTAGTTTGTTATAAAATATAATCTAGCTTGGCTTTTCTGCTTTCGCTTTATTTATTTGGGGCAAAGATAAGAAAAACTCCGATAGCTGTTAACTTTTTGCGCTCTTTTTTTAAACAGATATTAAAAAAAAGATTAAAATCAGCTCTATGGCTTACCAAAAGCATGTTTTTTATTCCGCGGATGATGCTCGATAATCTCTTGGCGGAGCATGTTGCGGTCGATGTGGGTATAAATCTCGGTGGTTCCGATGCTTTCGTGCCCTAACATGGCTTGGATGGCACGCAGGTTGGCTCCGCCTTCTAAGAGGTGGGTGGCGAACGAGTGGCGGAAGGTGTGGGGGCTAATGGACTTTTTCAAGCCGATGCGGTCTGCCAACTCCTTTATTATATGGAACACCATGATGCGGGAGATGTTTTTCCCGAACCGGCTTATGAACACAAAGTCTTCGTATTCGGGTTTTATTTTGGCATTGCCGCGCTCTACGAAATAATTCTTCAGTTCGTTGATGGCGCGGGGCGAGATGGGCACGAGGCGTTGCTTGCTTCCCTTGCCTTCCACCTTGATGAAGCCTTCGTTCAGATAGAGGTCGGATAGCTTGAGGTTGCATAGCTCGGAGACGCGTAATCCGCAACTATACAAGGTCTCCAGTATCGCCCGGTTGCGTTGCCCTTCGGGAGTGGTTTGGTCAATGGCTCCGATAAGCGCGTCTATCTCTTCCACGGTCAGCACATCGGGCAAATGCCTGCCTATCTGGGGCGATTCGAGCAATTCGCTGGGGTCTTGGCGGATATAGTCATCGAGGGTGAGGAAGCGGAAGAACGAGCGGATGCCCGAAAGGATGCGGGCTTGCGAGCGGGGATGGATGCCGATGTCGTGAAGCCCGGCGGAGAAATTCTCTAAGTCCTGCAGGGTCACATCGGTGATGTCAATGCCTTCCAAGGTGAGGTAAGCGAGCAATTTATCCAAGTCGGTGAGGTAGGCTTCTACCGTGTTTTCGGATAAAGAACGCTCTAATTTGAGGTATTGACGGTACTTTAACAATATCTTTTCGTAACTTCTCATTTCTTTTTCGTATCTTTGTGCCGAATTTTTTCTCGGCAAAGTTATTAAAAAGTTTTACTCAGTATAAATATGAGGATACAAATAATCAATGGCCCTAACATCAATCTGTTGGGCAAACGCGAACCGGGCATTTACGGTTCGACTTCGTTCGAAGATTATCTGCAAACGTTAAGAGGACGTTATCCGGAGGTGGAAATAGCGTATTTCCAGTCGAACGTAGAAGGCGAGATGATTAACAAAATTCACGAGGTAGGCTTCACGTGCGACGGGATTATTATGAATGCCGGAGCCTATACCCATACTTCCATAGCCTTACAGGATGCCATCCGTGCGGTGACCGCTCCCGTTATCGAGGTACATATATCTAATGTACACGCGCGTGAGGAATTCCGCCATAAGTCGATGATAGCATGTGCGTGCCGCGGAGTGATATGCGGTTTCGGGCTTGACTCGTACCGGTTGGCGTTGGAAGCTTTATTGACGAAACACTAAAACTCTAAACTATATGATGCTTAAACAAACAAAAATCGTTGCGTCTATTTCAGATTTGCGTTGCGATGTCGATTTTATCAGAGACCTGTTCAACGCAGGTATGAACGTAGTGCGTATGAATACCGCTCATGCTAATCGTGAAGGGTTCGAGAAACTGATAAATAATGTGCGCCAGGTATCGAACCGCATCGGTATCTTGATGGATACCAAAGGGCCGGAAGTGCGGACTACGGCAAGTGCGGAAGGCTCGATTGACTTCAAGACGGGCGAGAAGGTCTGCATTGTGGGGAATCCTGAACAGGAGACGACTCATGAATGCATTGCGGTCAGCTATCCGGGGTTCGTACACGACCTTTCGGTAGGCGCGAATGTCTTGATTGATGACGGGGAATTGGGATTGAAAGTAATAGATAAAAACGAAGATACCTTGTTTTGCGAGGTATGCAATGACGCTACGTTGGGCAACCGCAAGAGCGTGAATGTGCCGGGCGTACGCATCAACCTGCCTTCGCTTACCGAGAAAGACCGGAACAACATCTTGTATGCTATCGAGAAGGACATCGATTTCATCGCCCACTCGTTTGTGCGCAACAAGCAGGATGTATTGGATATCCGCGAGATACTCGATGCGCACAAGAGTGACATTCAGATTATCGCGAAGATAGAGAACCAAGAAGGTGTGGACAACATCGACGAGATTTTGGAAGTGGCGGACGGTATCATGGTGGCTCGTGGCGACTTGGGTATCGAAGTGCCTCAAGAACGCATTCCGGGCATCCAGCGCAAATTGATTAAGAAATGTATCTTGGCGCGCAAGCCGGTGATTGTAGCCACTCAGATGCTTCATACGATGATTAACAACCCGCGTCCGACCCGTGCCGAGGTGACCGATATCGCCAATGCCATTTATTACCGCACCGATGCGTTGATGCTGAGCGGCGAGACGGCATACGGGAAATATCCGGTAGAAGCCGTGAAGACCATGACGAAGATTGCGGCACAAGCCGAGAAAGACAAAATGGAAGAAAACGATATCCCTATTCCTCTGACTCCGGAGAATACCGATGTCACCAGCTTCTTGGCAAAGCAGGCGGTACGAGCTACGACCCTCATGCCTATCCGTGCCTTGATTACAGATAGCTTTAGTGGGCGCACGGCACGTAGCTTGGCTGCATTCCGCGGGAAATATCCGGTGCTGGCTATTTGCTATAAGGAAAAGACCATGCGCCATTTGGCATTGTCATACGGGGTAGAAGCCATCTATATGCCCGAAAAGGCGAACGGACAGGAGTATTATTTCACGGCATTGCGCAAATTGCTCAACGACGGTGTGTTGACACGGAATGAAATGGTGGCATACCTGAGCGGCGGAAAGAAAGGCACGCATACTTCGTTCCTCGAAATCAACCGGGTGGATGATGTGTTGGAGAATGCCGATGATTATGTATTGCCGAACCGGAATAGGTATTTATAATGAAAGAAACCGACACGCTGGATGCGTACATACTCGCGCATATCGACCCGGAGAGCGATTATCTGAAAGCGCTTTACCGGGCTACGCATGTCAAGCTCTTGCGCCCCCGCATGGCTTCGGGGCATTTGCAAGGGCGGATGTTGAAGATGTTTGTGGAGATGATACGTCCCCGGCAGGTGCTTGAGATTGGGACATATAGCGGATATTCCGCCTTGTGCCTTGCCGAAGGGCTGGAAGAGGGTGCCATGCTTCATACGTTCGAAATCAACGATGAGCAGGAAGACTTCACCCGTCCGTGGCTGGAAGGTTCGCCCTACGCCGATAAAATCAAGTTTTATATCGGCGATGCCCTGCAGATGGTGCCGCAGATGGACATCACCTTCGACCTCGCCTTTGTAGACGGGAACAAGCGGGTGTATATCGATTATTACGAGATGATATTGCCCAAGCTCCGTGCGGGAGGCTATATCATAGCCGATAATACTTTGTGGGACGGGCATGTATTAGAAGAGCCTCGGAGTGCCGATGCGCAGACCATTGGCATTAAGAAGTTCAATGATTATGTGGCGTCCGATGAGCGTGTAGAGAAAGTCATCCTCCCATTGAGGGACGGGTTGACAATCATCAGGAAGAAATAGATAGAAGCATTGCAAAAAGATATGTGTATTCTTTGATTGAACACAGAGACGCAGAGGCACAGACTTCTCTAAAGATAAAACTCTGTGACTTTGTGTCTCTGTGTTCCATTTCATTATACTTAAAACGAAATATATGGAAACAACCAGACAAAACAAGATTGCGCGGCTCATTCAGAAAGAGCTGAGCGAGATGTTCCAGGCACAGACACGCGCTATGCATGGCGTATTGGTGTCGGTTAGTGTGGTGCGTATCAGCCCCGACATGAGCTATGCGCGTGGATATTTGAGCGTGTTCCCTTCCGAACGTGCCGAGGAAATTGTGAAGAACATCAACGATAATGTGAAGTCCATCCGTTACGAACTGGGCAAGCGGGTGCGCTATCAGCTCCGCATCATTCCGGAGTTGAAGTTCTTTGTAGATGATTCGCTGGACTATGCGGCACACATTGATGAGCTGTTGAAGAAATGAATTTTCCCTTTTACATTGCCCGTCGGTACCTGTTCTCGAAGAAGTCGCACAATGCCATTAATGTCATTTCGGCTATCTCCGTGTGCGGGGTGGCATTGGCTACCCTTGCCTTGATATGTACTTTATCCGTCTTCAACGGGTTTCAAGACCTTGTGGCATCGTTCTTTACGGCATTCGACCCCGAATTGAAGGTTACGGCGGTGCGCGGGAAGGTGTTCGACGGACAAGACCCGCGTGTGCTTGCCCTGAAGCAGATGCCCGAAGTGGAGGTCTATTCCGAGTCGCTCGAGGACAATGCCATGGTGCAATACCAGGGAAGGCAGGCAATGGCGGTCATTAAGGGAGTGGAAGATAATTTCGACCGCCTTACCCCGATAGACAGCATTCTTTTCGGACGGGGCGACTTGATGTTGCATGACGAGGTGGCGGATTATGCCATACCCGGCATCCAGTTGCTTTCTTCGTTGGGGAGCGGCATCCGTTTTCTCGACCCGTTGGAAGTGTATGCGCCCAAGCGTGGGGCGAAAGTCAATGTGGCAAATCCGTCCACGGCTTTCGTGAGCGGGAACCTGTTCTCTTCGGGGTTGGTCTTTGCGGTCAACCAAGAGAAATACGATGCTTCGTATATCTTGACTTCCTTGGCGTTCGCGCGGCGTTTGTTCCAATATGATACCGAGGTGAGTGCCGTCAACTTGCGCTTGAATCCGGATGCGGATATCGATGCGGTGAAGAAAGAGGTGCAAGAACGCTTAGGGGCGGATTTCCGTGTGCAAGACCGCTACGAGCAACAAGCGGACACATACCGCATCATGCGTGTCGAGAAGCTGATTTCTTATCTTTTCCTTACCTTTATCTTGGTGATTGCCTGCTTCAATGTCATCGGCTCGCTCTCGATGCTCATCATCGATAAGCGCGAAGATGTGGTGACCTTGCGCAATTTAGGGGCAAGCGATAGTCAGATTGTGCGCATTTTCCTCTTCGAGGGGCGGATGATTTCGTTCTTCGGCGCTTTTGTCGGGGTTGCATTAGGTTTGTTCCTGTGCTGGCTCCAGCAGGCGTTCGGGCTAATCCGCTTGGGCAATTCAGGAAGTTTCGTGGTCGATGCCTATCCGGTAAGTGTAGAGGCGATGGATGTGCTCGTGGTTTTCGTCACGGTCCTCCTCGTAGGTTTCCTCTCGGTATGGTATCCCGTAAGGTATCTTAGCAAGCGGTTGCTGAAATGATTAATATTATGGAAATAAATATCATTCAAATGAATAATAGTCAGGATGTTATAAAACAGCAACCTCGCCAAGGATGGGCAAAGGCTGCACAACGGGCGCATGAAGTTGGCGATGATGAACTTTTATTACCTGATGTATTTGAGGACGAATTGTTGGAGGATTGGACTGATGTGCAAGGTCAACCATCACATTCGTATCGACAAATAAATTAGGCTTCATTGGTATTTCTCTTCTAAATGTTTGCGGTAAGCTTCTTTCTCATCAAAATCAGCGGGAAGATGCAGGTCAATTCCTAAGCTTTCCACAAAAGGAGTGACTTGTTCTTTCGGCGTTTTTTTATTCATTTGCTCTATATAGCGTCGAATGAAAGATTCTACTATTTGAGTTAAATCTGTATGGTGGCGTTTTGCCAATTGTTCGGCTTCGTTCCACAATGTTGGGTTTATTTGTATAGTTTCCATAAGCAATTATGTTTTGTTAATGTTTTTGATAGCACACAGAAGGACACAGAGAAACACAGGTTTTATTTAATGAATATCCGCAAATATCCAATGTAGGGGCGGGGTTTGCCCGCCTGGATGCATCAACGTATGTATTGTGGGCGCATTCGGGCAGGCAAACCCTGCCCCTACAGGGATTGGGGTAAAACGCGGGCTTTCAACTCTCCTCTCACTCCGCCAGCACGAAGTCGAGCTGTTTCTTCTCTAAGTTGGCGCGGGCTACCTTGATTTTTACCGGGTCGCCTAAGCTGAACTTGCGGTGATGGCGGCGTCCGATGAGGCAATAGTTCTTCTCGTCGAACTCGTAGTAATCGTCGCCCAAGTCGCGCATGCCTACCATGCCTTCGCACTTGTTCTCGTTGATTTCCACGTAGATGCCCCACTCAGTCACGCCCGAGATGACGCCTTCGTACACGTTTCCGATGCGTTCGCCCATAAACTCTACCTGCTTGTACTTGATAGAGGCGCGTTCGGCGCTTGCGGCGGTCTGTTCCATGGCGGAGCTATGGTCGCACAGTTCTTCGTACTTGTCGGCTTGGGCGGTGCGCCCTCCGGCTTCGTAGCGGGTGAGGAGGCGGTGCACCATCAGGTCGGGATAACGGCGGATGGGCGAGGTGAAATGGGTGTAATAGTCAAACGCCAAGCCGTAGTGCCCGATGTTGTGGATAGAGTAGCGTGCCTTCTGCATGGCGCGGAGCGATACCGTTTCGATGAGGTTCTGCTCCTTCTTGCCCGATACGTCGCTCAGCAGGCGGTTGAGCGAGCGCGACACTTCGGTCTTCGTCCCGCCCGTGCGTATCTTGTAGCCGAAGCGGGCGATGAACTGGTTCAGGTTCTCTAATTTCATCGGGTCGGGCAGGTCGTGGATGCGGTAGGGCAATACTTTCGGCTTCTTGTTCTTGGGCACCTTGCCCACGTGTTCCGCTACGGTGCGGTTTGCCAACAGCATGAACTCTTCTATCAGCTTGTTCGCTTCCTTCGATTCCTTGAAATACACGCTCAGCGGCTTGCCTTTTTCGTCTATCTCGAATTTCACTTCCACACGGTCGAAGTCAATCGAGCCTGCCGCCATGCGGCGTGCGCGGAGCTGCTGGGCGAGGCGGTTCAGTTCCAGTATCTCGTAATTAAAGTCGCCCGTGCCGGTCTCGATGATGGCTTGCGCTTCTTCGTAGGTGAAGCGGCGGTCCGATTTGATGACGGTGTGGCGGATGCGGTAGTCTTTCACCTCGGCTTGGTCGTTCAGGTTGAAGATGACCGAGTAGGCGAGCTTTTCTTCATCGGGGCGGAGCGAGCAGATGAAGTTGCACAGGCGTTCGGGCAGCATCGGGATGGTGCGGTCTACGAGGTACACCGAGGTGGCTCGCTTCACGGCTTCCTTGTCGATGGCGCTGCCTTCTTTCACGTAGTGCGACACGTCGGCGATGTGTACGCCTACTTCCCACAGTCCGGGCTTCAGCGGGCGGATAGAGAGGGCGTCGTCGAAGTCCTTGGCGTCCTTGGGGTCGATGGTGAAGGTGGTCACGCCGCGGAAGTCTTCACGCTCGGCATAGTCTTCGGGGGTGATTTCCGCCGATAGCTTCTCGGCTGCGGCTTCCACCGTGGCGGGATAGGTGTAGGGCAGCCCGTATTCCGCCAAGATGGCGTGCATCTCGGTGGTGTTGTCGCCTGCCTTGCCCAATACGTCTATCACCTCGCCGAAGGGGTTCTTCGCCTCGTCGGGCCATTCGGTGATGCGCACCACCGCCTTGTCGCCGTTCTTTCCGCCTTTCAGCTTCTCCTTCGGAATGAAGATGTCGTTTGCCAATGTGCTCGACTCGGTGAGCAGGAAGGCATAGTTCTTCGTTACTTTCAGCGTGCCTACGAAGGTGGTCTTGGCGCGTTCCAATACCTCGATTACTTCGCCTTCGGGGGCTTTGCGCTTGCGCCGTGCGCAGAGGGCTACGCGCACCCGGTCGCCGTTCATGGCGTGCGCCGAGTTGCGTTCGGCGATGAAGATGGGCGTTCCTCCCTCGTCGGGCGTGAAGGTGTTCTTGCCGTTGCTCTTGCGCTGGAAGGTTCCGGTCAGTATCTGTCCCTTGTCGTTGAGCTTATAATGTCCCTTTTCCGGTTCGGTCAGGAATCCGTCTTCTGTCATTTCCTCTACGATGTCGTTGCAGAGCATTTTCAGAGGGTGTGTAGTCAGCTTCAGCCCGCCGAACAGTTGTTTCAGGCTGAATGCTTGTGTCGGCCTTAACTGGAAGTAGCTGACAATCAGCTCGGCGAGTTCGCGCTTCTTCATGCGCTTGCCGCCTTTCTTTTCTTTTTTCTTCTTAGCCATAGTCGTATTCTTTAGTGTCGGAGCAAAAAACGTTGCCCTTCGTTTGTTTCTCCTACAAAGTAAAGAAAATAAATGGAATATTGTTCATCCTTTGCCACAGATTTTTCATTCCATGTCAAAGATACCACCTTTTCGGCAATTGGCAATGGATTTGGAGCGGGTGAACGTAAAAATCTGTTAACGGGTTGGGCTTGTTTTGATTAATTAATGTGTAACGTATTGTTTCTGTGCGAGATAAGTGCATGTTGCCGTTGTTGGAAAAGCGTTATGCGTTACAGTATTACAGATTACAGTTAGGTCGATAGCAATAACGGAATAACAATAACAAAATAACAATAATGTTTTTGTGAAATGAAAATCAGGCAAAGAAGAACTATTACAATTATATATTTATATATAATATATAATTGTTTTACTCACGCACATTAGAGCAGCCAGCTTAAAAACCGATTTGTCATTAAATGTTATTGTTATTTTGTTATTGTTATTCCGTTATTGTCTTTTGTCTCTAAGAAAAACTGATTTCACCTAACTGTAATCTGTAATACTGTAACGCCGTAACGGATAATCTGAATATATATGCATAAATCATACCATGCAATTGCATACATGAAAGAAATAGTTGCACCGCGCCGCGCAAACCGATGCCTCAGGGTATTGCATAATTCAAAACTTTTTCGTAACTTAGCGGAGTAATTCATTGCCACAGAATAGTATAATGTCATCCTGAGCAAAAGCGAAGGATCTCATGTACATCCACGTGGACGCATCTGAGATGCTTCACTCCGTTCAGCATGACAAACACAGAGGGGTATTTATCCGATAAACACCCCTCTGTGTTTGTCATGCTGGATTTGTAATCACGAGTGGTCGGAAGATTTTGGGATGTACTTGACATAAAAAAAGAGCCTTGAAAAGGCTCAATGATACGTAACCGCTGGTGAACGAAGCGAACCTGCGGACAAGAATGCTCCTTACTTATCGGCTTCGAAGAAGTCGAATAACGCATAGAAGGTGCGATTGGACTTCTTCGAAGCCCTGATTGGAAGGGTTGAATAACCGCAGGTTCGCTTCGCTCACCAGCGGTTACGTATTGTTGGACGGTTTTACCGTCCTTATCAAATCTTCCGACCACTAATGATTTGCAAATTCAGCGTGACTAAAAATGCTAAATGGATGTCCGCATTTGTCAATATACGTGTAGGGGCAGGGTTTGCCTGCCTGAATGCGCCCACAACATAGAGCAGCTGATGTCTTCGGGCAGACCCCGCCCCTACGGTTAAATGGAAGAGCCGTGTTGCCACAGATTCAGATTTAGGAAGAGCGGTTGCTGATGCGGGAGACGGCCTGCTTTCAAGTCAGGTCATCGGACGTATTGACTATAAATTCTTCATTCCTCATTCTTCATTCTTCATTTATTTCTGTATCTTTGCCCGCGTTTAGTAAAACGAATGATGCAATTATGAACGAGACAGATGCTGCCCTGCGCCGGAGGGAAATCTACAAGGTGACGTTGGCGGGCAGCGTAGTGAACATTGTGCTGACGCTGTGCAAGTTTGCCGCAGGCATATTAGGGCGTAGCGCGGCGATGGTGGCGGACGCGGTGCATTCCCTTTCCGACCTTGCCACCGATGTGATTGTGTTAGTATTCGTGCGTATCTCTGGAAAGCCGGAAGACAAGGGGCACGATTACGGGCACGGAAAGTATGAGACTTTTGCCACGTTGCTCATCGGAGTGGCGTTGCTCGTGGTGGGCATCGGCATCTTGTGGAGCGGGGGCGAGCGGATTTACGCTTTCCTGCGGGGCGAGACGCTGGAGTCGCCGGGCTGGATTGCCTTGTGGGCGGCGCTGGTCTCGATAGTGTCGAAAGAAGTGCTGTTCCAATACACGCGGAAGGTGGGGAGGAAATACGACAGCCCTTCGGTCATTGCCAATGCCTGGCATCACCGGAGCGATGCGTTCTCTTCCATCGGGACCGCGGCGGGCATCGGCGGAGCCATCCTGTTAGGCGAAGACTGGCGGGTGCTCGACCCTTTGGCGGCGGTCATCGTGAGCTTCTTCATCATTCAGGTGGCGATAAAGCAGTTGGGACCGTGCCTGGACGAGCTGTTAGAGCGTTCGCTTCCC
Organism: Bacteroides sp. An322; assembly: GCF_002161765.1. Classification (GTDB taxonomy): domain Bacteria; phylum Bacteroidota; class Bacteroidia; order Bacteroidales; family Bacteroidaceae; genus Phocaeicola; species Phocaeicola merdavium. The sequence continues at coordinate 64,933 of NZ_NFIN01000016.1, forward strand.
GACGATGTGGAGCAACGCATCACCGACTTGGTGCTCTCGGTAGACGGGGTGTCGCAACCGCACCACCTGCGTACGCGGCGCATCGGAAACCGCTATGCGATAGACCTGCACATCCGCATGGACGGCAACATGCCCCTGCGCGAGGCACACGACCGTGCCACCCGCATCGAGCAGAAGTTGCGGGACGAGTACGGGAAGGATACGTACATCAATGTGCATGTGGAGCCTGAGAAATGATAGGATTTCACCACAGATTACACAGATTTAAACAATTTGATTATCTGTGGTGAGAGGTTGGACATTTGTAGGGGCAGGGTTTGCCTGCCCGAATACATATACGTGGATGCATACGGGCGGGCAGACCCCGCCCCTACAATGGTTGGACTATAATAATCTGTGTAATCTGTGGTGAAAGATAAAGGAAAAAAGATATTAGTGACGGGCGCGAGCGGCTTCATCGGGAGTTTCTTGGTGGAAGGCGGGCTGGAGCGCGGGATGCAGGTATGGGCGGGCGTGCGCCGGAGCAGCAGCCGGAAGTACTTGCAGGACAGGCGCATCCGTTTCGCAGAGCTTGACTTTACCGACTCCGACCGCTTGGAAACCCAGCTGAGACGGCATAAAGAGGAACACGGCGGATGGGACTGCATCGTGCATTGCGCGGGCGTGACCAAGTGCCTCGATAAGGCGGACTTCGAGATAGGCAACTACTGGGCTACGCGCCATTTCATCGAGGTGCTGATGCGGCTCGATATGGTGCCCAGCCAGTTTGTGTACCTCAGTTCGCTGAGCGTGTTCGGGCCTATCCATGAGCGGGACTATAGGCCTATCGTTGAGAACGACACCCCTCAGCCCAACACGGCATACGGGGTGAGCAAGCTTCATGCCGAGGAATATATCCGTTCGTTAGAGGGCTTCCCGTGGGTGATATTCCGCCCTACGGGCGTTTACGGTCCGCGCGAAAGGGATTATTACCTCATGGCGCAATCCATTAAGCGGCATGTGGACATCTCCGCCGGATTCCGCCGGCAAGACCTTACGTTCGTGTACGTAAAGGACTTGGTGGAAGCCATCTATCGGGCGGTGGAGCGAGAAGTGACAGGACGCGCTTATTTCGTGAGCGACGGGCAAGTGTACCGTAGCCGCACGTTCTCCGACTTGATACGCCGTGAGTTGGGCAATCCGTGGCTGGTGCGCTTCACGTGCCCCCTGTGGCTTCTGAAGGCGATATCGTATGTGGCAGGGAACGGGGCGAAGCTTGCACGCAAGACCTCGACGCTCAATCCCGACAAGTACCGCATCATGAAGCAACGCAATTGGCGGTGCGACATCACGCCGTTAGAGCGGGATTTAGGCTACCAGCCCCGTTATTTATTGGAAGAAGGAGTGAAAGAAACGATTGAATGGTATAAGGAAGAAGGGTGGTTGTAGTATTTTAGGAAACGCAGATTTTCGCGGATTAACGCAGATTATTTATATTCATTTGCGTTTTCTGTATGAAAATATTTTATCCGCGGAAATCTGTGTTAATCTGCGTTTTATATTATACACCCTATAAACGAAATTACATGAATCTGAAGACAAATTTATTCGAACGGGTAGAGAGTGGGAAAGGGCTGTTTGCGGTAGAGACTATCAGCCTGATTTATAACGCGCTGACCAGCATCTTGATATTGCTGCTCTATACGCGCATGGATCATCCGGGCACGATGCTCTTAGAGCGGGCGGGCATCGTGGTGCTGACCTTTACGCTGATATTCCTCTATCAGGCGTTTCCGTGCCGCTTGACGGCATTTGTCCGCATGGTGGTGCAGATGAGCCTTTTGGCGTACTGGTATCCCGACACGTTCGAGTTCAACCGCCTTTTCCCGAACCTCGACCACATCTTCGCCAGCAACGAGCAGGCATTGTTCGGGTGCCAGCCTTCGGTGGAGTTCGCCAAGCTCTGCCCTTCGATATGGTTTAGCGAGCCGTTCAACATGGGGTATTTCTTCTATTATCCGATGATGCTCATTGTGGTGGTGTATTACTTCGTGAAGCGTTTCGAGTGGTTCGAGAAGATTTGCTTCGTGCTGGTCACCTCGTTCTTCATCTATTATTTCATCTACATCATGCTCCCCGTGGCGGGTCCCCAGTTCTATTTCCCGGCTATCGGCATGGATAAGGTGAACGCGTGCGATTTCCCCGCTATCGGCGATTATTTCAATACGAACGATTACCTGATACCCGGTCCGGGCTTCGACCAAGGTTTCTTCTTCAACCTCGTGGAAGCCTCGCAAGAAGTGGGCGAGCGTCCTACGGCGGCTTTCCCCAGTTCGCACGTAGGCATATCCACCATCGTGATGATTATGGCATGGCGCGTGAGCAAGCGGTTGGCATACATCCTCTTGCCGTTCTACGTCCTGTTGTGTTGCGCTACGGTCTATATCCAGGCGCATTACCTCATCGATTCCCTCGTAGGCTTCTTCTCCGCTTTCTTCGTCTACCAGCTCGCTACGCTGATGTACAAGCGTTGGTTCATCACCCCGGCATTCAAGCTGATGGGATGATTTTATTGAACACAGAGACACGGAGGCACAGAGTTTTAATTTTTTAGAGGAGACAAAGTCCACGAAGAAAAGCACTGACTCTGTGAACTTTGTCTTCTCTTCTATATTTATTTCTCTGTGCCTCCGTGTCTCTGTGTTCAATAAAAATCAATTTCTTTTGTAACTTTTCCCGTAACTTTGCGTCTAAAGGATAAAGAGTAACATTAAAACGAATCAGAATATGAAAAAAATGAGTATGACACTGGCATCTTGCGCTATGGCGATGATGCTTACCGTATCCGGATGCTACGCCGGAGGAAGAAACGTAGTGAAACCGAGCAAGAATTACGTGACCGAGAAGGTTTCGATATCCGATATTGAAGCGATTAAGTCTTCTTCATCGGTCGATGTGGTCTACACCCAGGCATCGGGCACACCCTACGCCGAGATCTATGCGCCCGACAACATTGTTCCGCTCATTAAGGTGGAACAAGACGGTAAGACTTTGCGGATAGGTTTTAAGAGCAATACTTCTATCAATGGAAGATACAAGTGCGAAGTGCGGGTGTTCGCTCCCGAAGTGACTTCATTCTCTACCTCCAGCTCTTCGGACATTACTTTGGCGAACGGATTGAAGACCTCGAAGCCCGTCACCCTGAAAGCATCGAGCAGCGGGGATATTGACGCTTCGTCTCTTGCGTGCGGCGACTTGAGCATGACCACCTCCAGTAGCGGGGATATCAAGATAGGCACCATCACGTGCGGCATGCTTTCCTTGGACACCCAAAGCAGCGGGGATATCAAAGTGACCTCTGTCCAATGTACGGGCGCTACGATAGACTCCAGTTCGGCAGGAGATTGTATCGTGGCGGAAATGGCTTGTTCGGGCGATGTAAAGGCTTCTACCAGTTCTTCGAGCGACATCAAGCTGGCTGGTACGTGCCGGAACGCATCGTTCAGTGCCAGTTCGGCTGGAAGCATCTATGCCAAAGACCTGCTTGCGAAAGACGTAGAAGCCCGTGCCAGCTCGGCAGGTGATGTGGAATGCAACGCGAGCGGAGTGCTCTCCACTTCGGTATCGAGCGCGGGAAGCGTGCGCTATAAAGGCGAGCCGGCACGTGTAGAAGGCAAAATCAAAGGCGTGTCGAAATTGTAAGGAATCAGTGCTACGCTGGGATGAAGTATTGCTCAGAATGTGAACCGTGCCGTGAGCAACAAGTTTCGGGGTCGGATGCGGTAGCTCCTTGATACGGTGCTGGCTTCATTGGTAAAGGTGGTGTAGGCATATTCCCTTTCATCCAATAGGTTGGTGGCGTTTAGCTCCAAGTCGCACCGTTTGGAGAGTTGATACGATACCATGGCATCCGCCAAGAAGAAATCCCGCTTGCGGTTATCGGTTTCCGTGTTGCGGAAATGCTCGCCTTTGAGGAGAATGCTGAGTTTCGGGAGGGGGGTAATCCGTAAGCTGAGGCTTTGCTTCATCGATGCGGTTTGCATTTCGCTCCCTTCGTTTTCCAGTCTCAACTTGCTTTTCCCGTAGCTTAATTCGTATTGCAGGGTAATCTTTTCCGTCAGGTCCGCTTCGATGCGTGGTCCGATGCTCCACATTGAGCGTACGTTCGGCATCCGCTCTTCGTTCCGCACTAACATCGAATGACGGTTGGTGTACATTCCTTGCAGGTAAATGTAGCAATTCAGGAAATCGAAACCTTTCGATACATTGCCGTTCACGTCCAGTTGGCGTGCCGTGTTTTTCCCTTCTTGGTAAGAGGCGATGATAAAATCTCCTTCGAACGCTTGATTGCTCAGGTAGGGCAGGCTCATCCAACTATGCGATACGGATAAGTCGGCAAAAAACTCGTCCAAGGTACGTTTGTAGTAGATGCCGCCCTCAATGTACTTGTTAGTGTTCAGCCCATACAACGGATAGCCTTTCATCAGTGTGCGGTAAGAGTCCATCAGATAGCCCGGATAGAAAGAGCCGCCGTTGAGCGGACGGCTGGTGATTCCGCCCGAAAGGTCTATGTCCCAGTGTGCGCTTAGGGTATACGACAAGTACAGGTCGGGGTTGAAGAGGAGGCGGGTCGAAGGGCTTTCCAGTCCGTTTGCCTTTTCCTTATATAAATAATGGTAGAAGTTGACGGGAAGGGAAAGCCTTGTCTTCAGCCGGTGCCACGTATATTCTAATTTGGGTGTGAGGTAGAGTTGCGTGTAGTTCATCGATGATTTCCCTTCGTCATTGTCCGTTATTGTGATGCCCTCCAGTTCCGAATCCATGTCGCGCCACATTACTTTGGCTCCGGCGGCAAGGCTTACCATCACTTGTCCGATAACGAATCCATAATCTATCTTATTGTCTGAGAACAGCTTCCGTTGTTCTATCCGTTGGGTGCGTGCCTCATTTCCGTAAACCACGTTCATCCGTTGCGGATGGTCTTGCAGGAAGGTGTACGAGGTAAAGATGATGAACTTGTTCCCGAAGCGTTTCAGCAGGTAGAGGTCGTTGGTCAGTTGCTTGTCGGGCGAGTAAGCGTCTTGCGTATTGGGGATGCTTCCGCTTACTCCGTCGGCTTTGTCCAGCCAACTGAAGTCCGCTTGCAGGCGTTCGGTCAGGTTATAGGTGTCTTCGTTTGCTTCGATGCGCACTTCGGAGGAGAATTGTTGTTGCTTGAAAAGCGAACTTTCCCCTTCCCGGATGGTCGTGGTGTCGGCATCCGCTTGGTAATATTCCGTTAGGGTTTGCTTGTCCGATTCAGTCCGGTGATTGATGTATCCTAAGCTGGTGGTGACGTTCATTCCGTTCTTCAACTGGAAGAGGTTGTTCGAGGTCACTTGATGAGTGCGGTTGAACAGCTCCCGTTCGCGTGTCAATGCCTGTACCGAGGGCGGAACGATTTGTATGTAGTCGCTTAGCTTTTCGCGGCGGTAGCGCAGGACGTTGATGTCGAACGACTTAAACTCGCGTGTCACGTCCTTGCCCGTATTGTTGGTCTTGTAGGTATTGAGCGACTGGAATTTCCTGTTGAATTGCATGGCTATCCCTTCCGCCTCCCATAGTGCCGATGCGGGCGAAGCGATGCCTGCTCCTCCTTTCATGTTCCCTATCCACCGTTGCTTCACGTTTTCCTTTAGGCGCAGGTTGATGGCGGCTTGCTCCGAAAGGCTTAGTCCGCTTAATGCCTTGATGGACTGGTGGTTCTCCATTACCTCTACACTATTTACGTCTTGATTGGAGATGCTGTTGGTGGCGATGCCGTACTTTCCTCCCAACAAGTCTTTGCCTTCGATGTAGAACTTATTGATAGGTGTGCCTTGGTACGAAATCTTCCCGTCGTCCGCCACCTGTATGCCGGGCAGCTTCTTCAGAATGTCCCCGATGGTGCGGTCACCTTCTTTCGAGAAGCGTGCCACGTTGTAGATAATCGTGTCCCCTTGTGCCCGTATCTTCGGAGCTTTCACGATGACTTCCTTGATTTGGATTTCTTTGGGTTGCAGGGCGATGCGGTACGTCTTGTCTTGCGGCTGGACAGGGCGGGTCACAGAGGCATATCCCAAGCAAGAGAAGCGTATCACCGCCTGTATGGCTTTGGTGCTGTCCGCGTTGAGGTGGAACGTCCCGTCCTCGTCCGTAATGGCGAAGGCAAGGATGCTTTTCCCGTCTGCCTTGCAGAGAGTGACGCTCGCGCCTTGCAGGGGAGTATGCTTCGTGGCATCGGTCACTTTCCCTTCCCAGGTCCGTGGTTGGGCGTGGAGGGAAGAGGCAAGGCATATCGCTAAGAGGCAGAAGATAAGGTTTCGCATGGGGTAGGGAAGAATGTTGCGTTTACGTTTGAGTTATATTCTCGGTTTAGATAGTATCCTTTTATGGTTTCCGTCCCAAAAACGTACGGTTTTGGTTCGGAAATCGTACGGTTTTGGGACGGAGAACGTAAAAGTGAGATAGCTTGGAGCAGATTATGAGCCGTTCAATCATGCATTTGCTCATAACCTGCCAAACAAATTTATTAGAGAGAATTTAAAATAGTCTCTTAGTGTTCGTGATAGTCTGTTTCCATATAGTCGTATTGCTTATTATAATCCAAAAGGAATTCTCCCCGTTGTTTTAAAAACGTAATGCGGTCAATTTTTTCCACTTCAGGCTGAAGTTCGCTTCTGATATTGTAAAAGCATACGGGTGTCACATTGTTTTGTTTCAGGCTTACTAATGTAAAATGATAATGGTTTTTCGTATCATACACTTCAGTAATCAGCCCGGGCAAGCCGTTGAACTTCCACGGTCCTTCCGAATAGGGAAGCTGGGTGGTGTACCATGCTTTGTATGTTCTTCCTCTGAATGTACAGGTGGCTAATTGGCATTTGTATCCGAATACGGTCTTTACGCTATCGTCCACTAATGTCCACGCCTGCTTTTCGTAATCTTCTTCTATCTGGTAAACCGTGGCTCTGGGTGCCCATGTGGTGAGTTTGCCTTTCGGATAATTCTTATAATGGTATTCGTTTATGATTCTTGACATAGGCATCGGTATTGTACCGGTTGTATCTCCCAGTGCAGCATCGAATAATTTACTGAATAGTTCGCCGCCATTAGGAGTATTAACTAATGAATCTCCGAAAAAGGTCGATTGCGGATAGCTTTGGCTCACGTTCTTGCCGATGCGCAGAACCATGGTGTCTACGGCAATTCCTGTACCTAATGTATCTGTTTTCTGTACCCATTTGTACCGGCATTCCAATAGGGCGGGTTCGATTACTTGGGTAATGGTTTCGATTTGCGCTTGCATCGGAAGCAAGAAGCCGAGCAGCATCAACGTGAGAAATGTGTGTTTGGTCATATCTGTAATGTTTTGAGTTTTACATCGGCAAAAGTAGGGAAACCTCTTGAAGCGAAAGAATAAAACCGTTCGGTTTTCGTTCGATATAGAGGCTTTCGAGTTTGGTTTTCGTTCGATAAGGGTTGCCTACACGGCTTTTTCATTTTAAATGTCATAGAGTGTCGTGATTCTTAACGGACTATTGATATGGCAAGAAATTAATGGGCTTGACAAGTTGGGCTGTTTCGAAAAAATCCGTATCTTTGCTTATACGGAAACTTAGAACTTAAAAGAGTATGGAAAAGGCAGCAGTCAAAGGAATTCCTTACGGAGTGGCGCGCTTCGATGAAGTGCGGAATGAGAATTTCTATTATGTAGACAAGACGATGTACCTTCCTTTATTGGAGGGTGCAAGCAAGTACTTGTTCTTAATCCGTCCGCGCCGCTTCGGCAAGAGCGTGTTCGTAAGCATGATGCAGGCGTATTATGACATTGCCAAGGCAGACTGCTTCGATACATTGTTCGACGGATTGTGGATTAAGGAACATCCCACACCGCTGAAGAACGCCTTCCAGGTGATTTACTTCGACTTCTCGTTAGCGGGGGCAGGTATGGAAAGGTTAGAATATACGTTCAATGACTATTGCTGTGCCGAACTGGATTCTTTTATTAAACAATATAAGGATTTTTATGATGAGTCTACCTTCGAAAAGGTGCTTGCCGAAAGGGATGCTGCTTCCAAACTAAGGTTAATCAATTCCGAAGCACGCCGCAAGAAATACTTGCTTTACCTTATTATCGACGAATACGACAACTTCACCAATGTAATCTTGAGCGAGGGCGGCAAGGAGGTGTTCCGCAACCTGACCCATGCCAGCGGTTTCTACCGTGAGTATTTCAAGATTTTCAAGGCAATGTTCACCCGCATCTTTATGATAGGGGTTTCTCCCGTCACCTTAGACGACCTCACGAGCGGGTATAACATCGGATGGAACATCTCGCAAGACTCGCGGTTCAACTACATGCTCGGCTTCTCAGAGTCGGACGTGCGCACCATGTTCCAATACTACAAGGACTATGGCAAGCTGCGTGCCGATGCTGACATCGAAGCGATGCTTACGGAGATGAAGCCGTGGTATAACAACTATTGCTTCGCTAAGGAATACATAGACGAAGAACGTCTGTATAACTGCGACATGGTGCTCTACTATTTGCGCCACCAAGTCGCCTTTAACCGTTCTCCTGAAGAAATGGTGGACATGAACGTGCGCACGGATTACAAGAAACTGCAGATGTTAGCGGACATAGACCGTGGTAATTTGAAGGAGAAACGTATGAGTGTGATAGAAGAAATCTCTGCAACAGGCTCGATTGTGATGACGTTGAAAACCTCTTTCCCTGCCGAGAGTGTGACTGACGATGACAATTTCCGAAGCCTGCTTTACTACTACGGTTTGCTTACGATGAAAAAGAGTCTCGGCAGACGCATTGAAATGGAAATTCCGAACAATTGCGTGAAAGAACAGTATTGGAGCTTCATGAGGGACTATTTCAACCGCAGTGCGCGAGTAGACATGACTGCCCTGCAAGATGAAATGGACCAGATGTCATTTGATGGGGATTGGATGCCTCTAATCACCCGCATTGCCGAGGCATACCGGGAGAACTCATCTGTGCGCGACAGCATCTTGGGCGAGCACAACCTGCAAGGGTTCTTCAAGGCATACCTTGCCCTGAATACCCTTTACCTCGTAGAGCCTGAAATCGAACTGAACTGCGGATACAGTGATTTCCTGATGATGCCCGACAAGGCACGCTATCCGGAGATTGCGCATAGCTACATCTTGGAGTTGAAATACGTAAAGCCCACTGCTACAGACGCGGAAGTGGAGGCAAAGAGCACGGAAGCCGACGGGCAATTGCATCAATACGCCAATGACAAGATTGTAAAACGGCTCTGTCAAGGTACGCAGCTTCATTTGTTGCAAGTGGTGTTCCGCGGGGCAGAAATAGCTCACTGTTCAGAAATCAATTGATTGAATGTGTTCCAAGGCATACTGTGCATTAGGAAAATCAAACGCAAAGATGCAAAAGCGTAACGTTTTTTATTTCTCCGTGTCCTTTGCTTTCTATGAAATATAAAATAGTTTCTTAGTGTTCGTGATAATCGGTTTCCATATAGTCGTAGGCGATGTATGCTCCTTGAGCGTTCTTCTGCCTGTCTTTCTTTTTGCCTCCGCTTAATCCTGTTTTCCGTATGAAGCCGGGGACGCCTGCTGTGCCTTCTTCCTTGAGTTGCAGGAAACGGATGCGGTCGATGCGCTCGGCATCTCTTGGGTCGGGTAGTGTATAGTAGAAGCATACGGGGGCGATGTTTGTCCGCTCTATGCCTTCTATCGAGAAATGATAATGGTCTTTTGTGTCGTACACTTCCAATATCAGTCCGGGCAAGCCTTTGAACTTCCACGGACCGTTGTCAATCGCTATTTCCGAGGTGAACCATGCCTGATAGTCCCTCCCGTGGTAACTGCACGTGGCAAGCTGGCACGGATATCCCAAGAGGGTTTTGGTGCTGTCTTTCAGCGTCCAGTCTTGTCCGGTATAGTCTTCTTCTATCAATGCGCTTGTTACTCCTAATTGGGCATACGTGCTGAGTTTGCCTTCGGGATAGTTCTTATAGATGTAATCGTTCGAAATCATGTTGGCATTGGGCATTTGGTCGTAGTTCTTCGAACGGATGGCACGTACCATCGCATCACCCCAAATCCGTTTCCCGTTGGGCGTTTTCCATATCGAATCGGTGCGGTAAGCCGTATACGAGTAAAACTGGCTGATGTTTTGCCCGATGCGAAGTATCATCCGGTCGGTTTTCGTATCGGTACCTAACGTATCGAGTTTCATTGTACACTTGTATGTGCATTGCAAGATAGCCGGCTCTAATTCTTTCGTGAAGCCGACGGTTTGTGCGTGTGCGGATGTAAGGAAGCACAGCGCAAGAAATGAAAAGATAAGTTGTTTCATGGTGTTTTTTGTTTTGGTTTGAGGCAAAAGTAGGGAAACCCGATGAAACGGAAGCGATAAAACCGTTCGGTTTTCGTTCGATGCCAGTTTGGTTTTTGTTCGTTGTTTCTAAAACGCAGAGACGCAAAAGCGCAGAGAATATATTTTAGAGGAGGCAAAGGATACGGAGCCAATGCTTTCCTCTTTGTAATCCGGCGTAACGAGATAGTATAATTGCTTAAAAGCTCTGTGCCTCTGTGTCTCTGTGTTCTATAAAATTCAGAAGCCTTGGATAAAGCGGTCGAAGTCTTCTGCCGAGCCTTTCTTGCCGCATAGCTTCTCGAAGAGGTTCTTGCGGGCAGAGGTGATGGTCGACTTGGCTCTGCCCATCAGGCGAGCAATGCCTGCGGGCTGTATCTCGGCTTTCACTAAGAGGCAGATGCGCAGCTCGCGCTCGTCGAGGGTAGAGAGGGCGTAAAGACGGTTGGTGAATGAGTTGAACGTGCGGTCGATGGTCTGATGCAACACCAGCCAATCGGCTTCGGATAGTTCGCTGAAGTCTTCGGCTTGATGAAACTTGATGTAGATGTCCGAGCGGTGGAATGATTGTATAGCTAATTCTTGTTCGCGCATTTCGGCTTCCGCCTGGATGTTGCGTTGGCGCAATTGCTCTTGCTGGATTTGCAGGAGTTGCTTCATTTGTAAGTTCTCGTCGGAGGTGGAAGCTAATTGCTTTTCCAAGTCTTGTATCAAGGCATTGTTTCGTTCTATGTATGCTTTGCTTCGGCGGAACTGGTCTTCCCGCTGGCGTTCCAATTCGTTTAAGCGTTCGTTCTGTTTCCGGCGCAGGTTGCGCAGGTAGAACAGATAAGCCGTTCCGGCTCCGGTTATCAGCAGTCCTGCCAATAAGTAAACTAAGATAAGCGTGCGCTGCTCGGCGTTTTTCAGTTTCAGTTGGTTGTTCTCCCGCTCGCGTAATTGGTAATTGTAGGTAGCTTGTGCCTTGGTGAGGGCTTCGGTACGGGTGCGTTTTTGTATGGAGTCGGTATAAACAACGTATTGTTGGAAATAGCCGGCGGCTTCCTTATACCGGTTTTGTCCGGAAAGGATGTTTGCCATGTCTAAGCTTGCCTTCTGCTTGTTGTAAACCGATCCTCTGTCTTCTATCAAGTGGTTGTAGTGCATGGCGGAATCCGCTTCTCCGGTCTGATGATAGAGTTGGGCTTTCAGCTGGTAGAGCACGGTGCGCACGCTTTCGTCGATATCGGCTGGAGGCGATTCTAATAAGTTCCATGCCGGTGTATAGTCGCCTTGGCTCAGGTAAAGGGCAGCCATGTTTTCTTTTACGTAGAATGCCAAGGAAGCGTTGCGTATCGTTTCCGCCTTCCGCAAGGCTTCTTCGTAATAGAAGAAAGCACTGTCGGTTTTCCCTAAATCCGCATAGGTGCCCCCAAGGCTTTTCAAGATGAATATTTCCGATAGGGTGTCTGCCGCCAGTTGCTTGTACGATAAGGCTTTGAGTTGTGCCTTTAGGGCTTCGTTGTACACGCTCTGAAACCAAAAAAGATGTCCCATTTGAAAATAGATGCGTTGCATGAGCCGGGTATCTGTTTGGGCAGAGGCGGCGTTCAGGGCTTGGTGGTAATAATCCAAGGCACAGGGAGCGTCGCCCATTTTAGCGTATATCCGTCCGGCATAATAGTAGACTTCGGGTAATAGCTTGCGGTCGTCTTGCTCTTCGTAATAGCGCAAGACGTTTGTTATCAGGCTGTCGGAGTGATGATATAGCTCGCTTCTCCGGTCGTACACCATGTGCCGGTTCTCGAATTTGATGGTCAAGAAGTCATAATACATCCGTATGGCTTCGGGTTGCTCGTGGGCTTTTTGTTTGTAGTCTCTCAATGGGTAGTAGGGATTGCCCGGCTTGCCTTCTAACATTTCATTGATTTCTTGTAATTCGGCAGGCATGACATCCTTTTCCTTACAAGCAGGCAGAAGCGATGCAAGGAAAAGGACAAGCAGGAGGATGTTTCTTGACAACATAGGCATTCTTTTTCTCTGTGTGGTGATAAATGTACTAAAATCTGTTAAGTCCGATGGTGCAGCTTTTCTAATGGAATGAAAGCCACTAAATTTGCAAGAAAAGCCATATGCTGCTAAGTCAA
>NZ_NFIN01000017.1 GCF_002161765.1 Bacteroides sp. An322
CTTCTTTAATGCCGGTGCATTCAGGCATAGCAGCTGAAACGTCTCCGTTCGGTGTATGAACGATCAATTTGCCATCGCTGAACTCGATGCTTTCCACGCATCCCAAAGCATTTACTTTGGTCTCCAGGTCAGCCAAGTCTGATGCAATCTGATCAACCCGTTGGTTCAGGTTATTGATGTCATCATCATAATCATTACAAGAGGTAAAAGTTCCTGCCGAAGCGAACAAAAGCGCTCCGAACAGCAGTGCACTTAAATACTTTTTTCTCATAACAAAATAAATTTAATTTATAAATTAAAAAAACTCAAATCGTTCTAACTCAAGTCGTTACAAACAATTCCCTAATCTGCCGAAACCCCCGAATCCTTTTTGTCTTGTAACCGCGCCGGTTACTGACCAAATCAGCTTCCAACGCTCCGTATTTCGGGACACAGCAGTTTTACCATAGAACTCTTCCTTTTTTAATCACGTTGAAATCCGTATCCGGATACGTCTCTCGCTGCTTTCAAAAGGTTTTCATTCACAAATTTTGTTTTAGAAGACAACTTTCAAGGCACAAATGTAAATGTTTTATTTTATACATGTATACCTTCGTACAAAAAAGTTCGGCTAATTTTATATTTATTAACATAGAGACAAGAGCAATGCTCAAAAAACGGGGATTTGTGCAATGTTTTTGTCATATTCCTTAGGGTTTAGGCTAACAAGCCAGTTTGATTCCTTACTCCTTATTATATTATATATAGCATCTCGGAAGCATCAGCATAAGAAAAACCGAATAGATTCCGAACAGATTTGAAACGGTTCCGAACGTACTTCCGCCTACCAGTTCTCCGGCTTATCTTTGCATTGTCAATCAACGACAAGCGTTCTATGACTTTTTGTAACACTACCCGCCTGCGGAACGGTTTATAATAAATGAATATCCGCAAAGTACCAACTGTAGGGGCGTATCGCATACGCCCTGAAAACATCCACGTGAATAAGTGTGCGCATTCGGGCGTATGCGATACGCCCCTACGATAATCCAATTGTTTTAATCTGCGTAATCTGCGGTGAGAAAGCTACTTTCGGAACTTCTCTGCAAACTCCAGCGAGACGGAATTGGATACGCTTTGGCACACCTCGCTTCCGAAAGCCATACCGCACGCAATGATTTCATCCCAATCCTTTTCACTCAATCCACTTATATCAGAACGGCGGATGCGGTTGGCTATCAATCCATATACAATGCCGGCATTGAAGTTATCGCCTGCTCCAATGGTACTTACCGTTTTGACCTGAGGCACAGGATAATGCTTGTCGAAGTTTCCTGTGAAAAGACGGACATCACGGGGACCATCGGTACAGATAAACGACTTACAATAGAAATCTACCTTCTCCCGGTAAATGCGCTCCGGATTATCCAGACCAAACATAAAGCGAAAGTCCTCGGTAGACCCACGTAAGATATCGGTGTATTCGAAATTTTCGAGGATAGTGGGCATCAGCTTGATAGCTTCATTGGCATGCGTGCTGCGGAAATTAATATCATAATAAATGATAGCTTCCCGTTCGCGAGCCAAATCGAGCAATTCTTTAACTTTGTCTCTCAATACAGGTGTAATGGCAAAATAAGAACCTATCATCACGATATCATCTGCCTGGATATCGGGCATAACGACATCCAGACGCTGGCGGGGGTAATCTTTATAAAAGATGTATTCGGCATCGTTATGCTCATTCAGAAAAGCCAAAGATACAGGAGACTTTCCATCGGGAAAAACATTGACGCTGTCTGTACGCACGCCATTGGCACGCATATTTTCCAAGATGATTTCCCCCACACGGTCGTTTCCGGTTTCGCTGATAAAGGTCACATCCATGCCCATTCTTCCTAACGATATCATAGCGTTATAGACTGAACCTCCCGGCACGGCTGCCTGAGGCTGGTTATCACGAAACAGAATGTCGAGAATGGTTTCTCCTATACCTATTACTTTTCTTTTCATGGTTTATATATTATTGATTCTTAGAATTATTTGCTCAATTCCCGCGAACGTTCACCCAGATATCCACCGTGATGCCGTTTGCTGTATTCTTCGATTGTAAAGCCAGTCTGCTTCATTGTCTCTACCACAAGAATATCGCCTATAACCGTCATGACGGTAGTAGAAGTGGTAGGAGTCATGCCTAGCGGGCAGACTTCATCGGGATGGCCTGTAGCGATGCAAATATCTGCCGCCTCTGCCAAAGGGCTGTCCGGATTGCCGGTAATCACAATCTTTTTCAGATTCGGATTGAGCCGCTCTGCCAAATCGGTAAGTTCGATAATCTCGCGTGTCTTCCCCGAATTGGAAATCAAAAGCAAGAGGTCATTCTCTTGCAAGATGCCTAAATCGCCATGTTGTGCCTCACTGGGATGAAGAAACACCGAAGGAGTTCCGGTAGAACAGAATGTAGTGGCTATATTCATGGCAATCTGTCCGGCTTTTCCCATGCCGCTAGTCACCAGTTTCCCTTTCTTTTGATGCACTTGTTCCACAATCAGACTGACTGCTTTTCCGTAGGCATCGGTTATCGGGATATTAAGCACAGCTTGCGCTTCGCGGCGCAGCAATTCATGAATGGAATCCATTTCTTCAGTGAATAATTAATAGTTAACAATTAATAGTTTATCTCATATCGTCGGTGTCTTACATCAGCAATTCCGCCAATTCTTCGAAGGTATTTGCCACCTTATAATATTGTTTCAGCGGGCGATGGGCAAAACGGGTTTCTTCAAGCGTATGGAAAAAATGCAGGATGTCATTCCAAAATCCATTGATATTATAAAAGATGACCTGCTTTCCGTGATACCCGATTGTTGCTGAAGCCATGACATGGAATATCTCGTCTAACGTACCGACTCCTCCCGGCAAAGCAACCGCCACATCGGCTTCTTGCAACATAATGTCCTTCCGGTCGCTCAGATTAACGGTGTGGAATGTTACGTCCAACTTATCGCTCACCATACTCCGTTCTTCGAGTTTAGTAGGCACTACGCCCATAAGCATAGCCCCTTTTGCCTTGGCAGCTTCGGCTACAACCTCCATCAGACCGGTATTTGCTCCGCCATATATCAGCCATTTATGATGTTCGCCCATCCATGCGCCCAATTCTTCTGCTTTTTCCTTATATATCGGGGCTATTGAATCGGATGCGGAACAGAATAATGCTATCTTGTTCATGTGTATGAAGTTTATAAACTCAAAACTTACTTGCAAATATCTGCATTTTTTCTGCAAAAGCAATGAGTATTATTGTATTTTTGCATCCGAATTTATTCTAACAGAAAAAACATGGGCTATCAAACTGTTACTTTACCCAACGGAATACGCATTATCCACGAGCAGAACCCAATCAATGTGGCATATTGCGGTTATGCCATTGATGCTGGAACACGCGATGAACAGGCAGACGAACAAGGCATGGCGCATTTTGTTGAACATCTGATATTTAAGGGAACCCGCAAACGCCATGCATGGCACATATTGAACCGGATGGAAAATGTAGGCGGGGACTTGAATGCTTATACCAATAAGGAAGAAACCGTCATCTATAGCGCTTTCTTGAAAGAAGATTTCTTGCGTGCGGCAGAATTGCTGACTGATATTGTATTCAACAGTACTTTCCCACAAAATGAAATCGAAAAAGAAGTGGAAGTCATCATCGATGAAATACAAAGCTACGAAGACAGCCCAGCCGAACTGATATTCGATGATTTCGAAGAATTGATTTTCCCCGACCACCCGTTAGGGCGGAATATTTTAGGCAAGCCTGAACAGCTTCGGAATTTCCGGAGCGAAGATGCCTTACGCTTTGTCAACCGCTATTATAAACCGGATAACCTGATTTTTTTTGTGCAGGGCAATCTGGACTTCAACCGCATTGTGCGGAGTATGGAAAAAGTGACGGCTGGAATCCCTTTTAGCACAACAGAAAATTACACCCGTCAAGCCCCCGGACCTTATCATCCTCGTCAAGTCGTTTTGCACAAAGATACGCATCAGGCACACGTAATGATAGGCGGACGCGGATACAATGCTTACGATGAACGACGTACAGGACTTTATCTGTTGAACAATATTTTAGGCGGACCGGGCATGAACAGCCGGTTGAACGTAGCTTTGCGCGAAAAAAGAGGATTGGTATACAGCGTAGAATCCAATCTGACTGCCTATACTGATACAGGAACATTTTGCATTTATTTCGGATGTGACCTTAAAGATACCGACCGATGCATCGAATTGGTACAGAAAGAATTGCGCAACCTGCGCGAGCAACCGTTAACCACATCACGCCTAAACGCTGCGAAGAAACAAATTATCGGACAAATCGGTGTGGCAAGCGACAATTTTGAAAGCAATGCCCTTGATATGGCAAAATCGTTTCTTCATTATAAACAATATGAAGCTAAAGAAAAACTTTTCCAGCGCATCGAATCTTTAACTGCATCCTATTTGCAGGATATAGCCAATGAAATGTTTGATGAAAACTATCTTTCCACATTGATTTATCAATAAGCCTTTCTTTTCTAATTTTCTCATACCAAACACTCGTCAGGTTTTGGACTACAAAACCGGCACATATTTGCGCCGCGTGAGTTCCGAGCCTCTTGAAGCCTAGGATTAATTCACTATCTATCAACTACTTACCCATACCTACGTCAGTTTCCGGCGCGGTTACAAGACAAAAAGGATTCGGGAGTTTCGGCAGATTAGGAAATTGTTTGTAACGACTTGAGTTAGAACGATTTGAGTTTTTTAATTTATAAATTAAATTTATTTTGTTATGAGAAAAAAGTATTTAAGTGCACTGCTGTTCGGAGCGCTTCTGTTCGCTTCGGCTGGAACTTTTACTTCATGTAAGGACTACGATGATGACATCAACAATTTGAGTCAGAGAATCGACCAAGTTGCTAGCGACTTGAGCGACTTGAAGACAAAGGTTGACGCTTTGGGCGGTTATGTAGAGAACGTTTCTTTCGCTGATGGCGTATTGAGCGTTACTACTGGTGGAAACACCGTAACTTACAACATCCCCGACAAAACCGGAGTGAATGAAGTGACTTTGGCTTTGGAAGGAAATAATTTGGTTTTGACGGTTGACGGAACTGCTACTACTATCGAATTGCCGGCTGGTGAAAGTGGCGAAACTCCTGAAATTCCGGAAATCGAAGTTATCGACGGCGTTCTTTATATCAACGGAGAAGCTCAAGACTTGAAAGTAGACGTTGAAAGCAACGTTACTATCATCGAAAGCACTATCCCGGGCAACGAAACTTACACCGTTATGGTTAACGGCGAAGAAGTAACTTTCGCTAAGGCTTTTGCTGATGTAAGAATCACATTAGAAAGCGCTAACAACGGAAGCGATGGCTTCTATTTTACAGAAGTCGGTTTGTTGGCTGCTGCTGACAATCAACAATCATACGGTATTCATTGGGCAAGAGCAACTAAAGATATTGCATGGGACGGTCCTAAGGGCAATATCGCAAGCGGTACATTGGTTGTAGGTCAGACTACAGCTGCTGAAGTGACTGTACGTCCGATTAACTTCGACTTGAAAGCTCACGAAAACGAATTGACTTTGGTTTCTTCTACAGGCGTTGTAGCTCCTGCTAAAGTAGTCGTTTACAAGTCTCAAGACAATGGTCCGTTGCATAGTGGTTCAAGAGCCGCTGACATCACATACGATGACGTAAAACAGGGTGACTATGTATTGGGTATCCAATTGAACAGCGATTTGACCGACAGACAAGTTATCGAATCATTCGCTACTGCTGACGGCAATCACAACGTAAAATATGCTTTAGCTCTTGACGGTACAGTCGTTACTGACTATAATTTTGTTATTGATACACAACTGAAAGCTGATACTCAAACTAAGTGTGAGAAACCGCAACCTAGCAAGTTTGTTATCGGAGGAGAAAACTATTGGGAAGCTCCTACAGGTACTCACCAAATGACTTATTTGGATGGCCGTATCTATGATATGAAGGTTGAAATTGACCCGAGTTCTCAATCTGATGCTAATGTTTATGGTGTGAAGATTAATGAAGACGGAACGATTACAGCCGGTGCAAATGCAGAAAGTCGTCGTTTTAAATTGCAAGTAACATTGATTGACGTTAACGGAAATATTTCTGAAACAGAAGTTATTGAAGTTGTGTTCAAGCAAGCTGATCCTGCTCAGATTACCGAATTGGCTCCGATGCCTTATACTGTAACTCCGCTTGCTGATAAGAGTGTAGTTATCAATTTGGGTGACGTATTCACTTCATTGAGCGATGAAGATGCTATTGCGCTTGATAGCAGAAATAACATTGTATGGGATATCGAAGATACAGATGATACCTTCGTTCTTACTCAAACAAATTTGAGAGCTTTGAATGGAGAAATTGCAGGTGGTATCACTTACTATTCAGATGCTGCTTGTACGCAAGAAATCGATGCTAATGACTGGAATGACGGTGAAGCAGTGAAGTCTATTAAGTATGCTAAGATTCCTGTAACGAACTATAACCTCTTCGCATCGTTAGGTGAGCACTTGTTGTCTATTAAATTATATAGAGAAGTTGGTGTTGTTCCTACTGATCCTGTTTATAAGACTATCAAGACTGTTAATGTTCCTGTAGATGTTCAGTTGCCTGCTTGGGAAGCCTTGTTCTCTCAACCTACTCAAACTTGGGACAACGACACTTACATAACTCGTATTGTTGATGTTCGTGGTACTGGAACAAACCGTCGCGCTGAAATCTCTATGGATGCTTATGCAGCCGTAGCTGGTTCTGGAGCAATCGCTGATGATATCAAAGTTAACTACATCGGTGCTAATATTGATGGCAATATGATCAATGCTATCAATGGAACAAGTGATAATAATCCTTTGATGATAGCACAACAAGTAAATGCAAACTTCGTATTAAAAGCTGAAGCAAGTATCGCTGATGCAAATGGTAACCTGCCAGCAGCAGATATGACAGCTGACTTCCAATATACAATCGGTAATGTTCCTGCATTTACTGTTAAGAAAGAAAATGTGAAAGTTCATATCAAGTCTATCTTTGAAGATGTTACTTACGTTTGGTACAATAAGGACGGTAATGAAACTACTGGTCCGGCAGAATTGGATGGCGTAACAAGCACTATTAAGGGTACCGGTTCTACAGATTCTGATAAGAAGAAAGGTTTAGCACTGCGTTTCATCTCTCAAAATATAGAAATTGGTGACTTAGATCATGCTACTTGGGGTCAATTCAATGTATTAGGCCTCTTAGGCGGTGTTCAAGATCTCGTCGCAGGTGCTCCTACAAATAGAACTCAAATTGGATATGAAATGGAAGCAACAAGCGATGGTGTTTCTGCTATCACCATTACTAAGACTGCACACGTTGCATCTCCGTATGCTCAATCCTTCATCACTCTTACTCCGACAAGCGGTGTAATTTCTGACAATGGTGGTACAATCACATTGACATTCACTGACTTCTTAGGAGTTAAGACTGAAGTTGTTATTCCGTTCGTAAAGAAAAATCTTTAATAGATAGCAATATCTCTCTCTAAATAAAGAAGCGGCTCTGAACAGACCCGCTTCTTTAAACAGACAAGATTTTTAAGTAATTAATGCTTACCAAAGAGGTATTCTTGGCATAAAGCTGAGAATACCTCTTGCTTTTATATGCTTCCTGCCAATCCGGCACTTAGCTACTGACAAAAATGCATACGGCTGCATCAGCCAATTCATACGGGTGCATCAGCTATCGAAGCCTGCTTCGTAAGCCAATGCACCCGTATGCGTTTTTAATTATATGAACGTCCGCATTTCAGCAAATTAACTGTAGGGGCGTATTGCATACGCCCGAATGCACACACTTATCTACGCGGATGTTTTCAGGCGTATGCGATACACCCCTACATTGGTGCGGACATTCATATTTAATTATCAATGATTATTCTTTATCTTGTTTCAAAGGAGTGGGCGTATCCAAGCCACGCTTTTCGAGCAACCACTTGATTTCGGGACCTTTGCCACGGAAGTTGACGTACATATCCATAGCGTCATCGATGCCGCCCGGAGTCAGGACATACTTACGGAACTTGCTTGCCACTTCGGGGTCGAACAGGTTTCCGCTCTCTACGTATGCCCCAAAGGCATCACAATCCAGCACTTCCGCCCAGATGTAGCTGTAATATCCGGCGGTATAGCCTCCACCCATAGTATGCGAGAAATACGTGGTTCGGTAACGGGAAGGAATCTGCTTCAACAAGCCACGCTTGCCTAAAGTTTCGGCTTCAAACTCCATGACATCCATATTGGCAGGCACCGACTTCAATGTATGGAAATCCATATCGAGGAGCGACGCGGCAAGGTATTCCACCGTAGCAAAACCTTGTCCGTACTTGCTGCTCTTGTCGTATTTCTCAATCAATTCGGTCGGGATAACCTCACCGGTTTGATAATGTTTGGCATACACCTGCAACATTTCCGGCTCGAAAGTGAAATGCTCGTCGATTTGAGAAGGAAGTTCCACAAAATCACGAGGCACTCCGCTTACGCCTTGATAATGTACATCGCGGAACAGACTATGCAATCCGTGACCGAACTCATGGAAGAGCGTGGTAGCCTCATCAGGACTTAACAACGCCGGTTCTCCAGCCGAAGGTTTAGTGAAATTGCATACAATCGTAACTACAGGCACGACCTTATTGCCATTCTCATCGTAAGATTGGGGACGATAGCCTCCACACCATGCTCCCCCACTCTTGCTGGCACGCGGGAAGAAGTCGAAGTAAAGGATGCCCAAGGGTTTTCCGTCTTTGTCGATACACTCGAACACTTGCGCTTCGGGATGAGGTTTCGGCATGTATTCCAAAGGACGGAACGTGATGCCATACAGGCGGTTCGCCATATAGAAAGCACCTTCGCGCACATTGTTCAGTTCCAAGTACGGACGGATTTCATTCTCGTCCATATCGTACTTATGCTTTTTCGCCTTCTCGAAATAATAACGCCAGTCCCAACCTTCCGGCTCGAAATTGTTGCCTTCGCGCTTGATTTCCGCCTTGATGTCGGCTAACTCTTCTTTCGCCTTAGCCAATGCGGGCGTCCAAAGCTGGTCGAGCAGGTCGTACACGTTCTTTTCGTTCTTTGCCATACGGTCTTCTAATACCATGGAGGCATAATCTTCATACCCCATCAATTTGGCTTTCTCCAAACGGGCAGTAATCAATTCGCGCACCACCTGCTTGTTATCGGCATCGTTTCCGTTGTTTCCCCGGTTGATATAAGCCTTATAGATACGCTCGCGCAAGGTGCGGTTATCGGCGTATTGCAAGAAAGGCATGATGCTGGGATTGTGCAATGTAAACACCCATTTGCCTTCTTCGCCCATGCTCTTAGCGGTCTCGGCGGCTTGGGCAATCAGGCTGGCTGGCAATCCGCTCAAGTCTTTTTCGTCCGTAATGACCAATTTAAACGCATTGGTTTCTTTCAGCATATTCTGCTCGAACGTAATCTGAAGCATCGATATCTTTTCGTTCAAGGCACGTAGCTTCTGCTGGTCGGCATCGCTCAAGTTGGCTCCGCTTCGAACAAAGTCCTTGTATGTATTCTCCAATAATTTAATCTGTTCCTTGTCAAGGTTGAATTTCTCACGGTTCTCATATACTTCCTTTACCCGCTGGAACAGACGCTTGTTTAACGTGATATCATCGGAATGTGCCGAAAGCAACGGAGCCATTTCTTGCTCTAAAGCCTGCATTTCGGCATTCGTATTGCATCCGCTCTGTCCGAAAAATACGGATGCAACCCGTTGCAACATTGCTCCGCTCCGGTCGAGTGCCACAATGGTATTCTCGAAATCGGGCATCGAGCGTTGATTTACAATCGCATCAATCTCTTTCTTTTGTTCTTCCATTCCTTTCAGGAACCCTTTACGGTAATCCGCAATGGTAATCTGTTCGAAAGGAGGAACCCCGTAAGGCGTTTTAAATTCGCTCAGGAACGGATTAACGTGTCCCGTAGCGTCTTGTCCGTAAGCCGCCACGCCCGCGGCAAAGCATACGGCAAACATCAGTCTTCTACAAACATTGGTTTTCATATTTCTCTATATTTATCGTTTTGTGCGCTAAATTACGGAAAATTTCAAGAAAAGGAAACCAAAATGTGCTATCTTTGTAAAAGTAACAACTAAACACATGGATTATGGAAACAACTCTGAATACAAGTGCCGAATTACTTCGTCAAATCGGTTACCTTGCCGATGATGAGAACAGCCTGAAAAAACTCCTTGCCTATACCAAGAAATTAGTGACTAAGAAAAGGGAGGCGGAAGAAGAACCTGTACAGACTAAAGAGGAAATCCTTGCCGACTTTGCCGAGGCTTGCCGGGAACTGAAGTTGCATAGGGAAGGGAAAAAAGAACTTCAAACATGGGATGAGTTTAAAAAAGAATTGCAAGATGAAGGATATTACAATTAAACTTTCGGCTATATTTCGAAAAGAATTCAAGAGGCTTGCAAAGAAATACCGTTCACTTCCTTTCGATTTAGACAAATTGATAACAAGAAGAAATCGACAAACGAGTACAAACCGTTTTCAACGGAATCTTCTCGCCTAAGAATAAAGTCTATGTAGAGCCTGATGACTCCACAGCTTATATCTGCGACATCGTACACAACGATGTGCGCAGCGAAGGTATGTCATACGGAATGATGATAGCCGTCCAGTTTGATCGGAAAGACATCTTCGACCGCCTTTGGCGCTGGAGCAAAACCTATATGCAACACAAAGAAGGTCCTTCGGAAGGATATTTCGCCTGGTGCTGTCGCACGGACGGAAGCCATATCGACGGTGGTTCTGCTTCGGACGGCGAACTTTACTTCATCACTTCGCTGATTTTCGCATCAAACCGCTGGGGGAATGAAACTGGCATCAACTACCTTGCCGATGCACGCCACATCTTAGATTGTGCTTTGAAAAAAGACGGAACAGGCGGTATTATGCCACTTATCCATAAAGAGCACAAGCTCATTACCTTCGTCCCGAATGATTTCGGGTATGCGTTTACCGATCCCTCTTATCACCTGCCCGCCTTTTACGAAGTATGGGCACGCTGGGCAGATGACGGATGTTCCGACTATTGAATAGAAATAGGCTTTCATTTTGTCATTCTGAACATAGTGAAGAATCTCGAAAACACAAGCTGATGCACACGAGATCCTTCGCTTTGCTCAGGATGACATTACTTTTTGATAGGCTATTTGTCTTTTCGAGACAGCCCTTTTTTTTAATATATTTACTATATACAATTAAATCGGGGCAACGCTGAACGCGCTGCCCCGATGATAGAAAAAGTTATAAAAAACCGTTTATGATGCAGAAGTAACAAACTCTACATCTTTAAATATAATTTCTGCTTGATATTTTCCATCGGTCGATTTGATGACAATCTTTACTGTATGCTTACCTGTCAACATATCCCTCGTGAAATTCATTTTAACAATGTATGAATTACTAATAGCACCCGTTACAGGCAGATCTTCTAACGATACATCAGTAAACGAAGCGTTTGTATCTATCGTAGTACCTCCTGTATAAGTAGCGAACAGACGTGGATCTTCATCTTCTAACTGGATCCATTTGTATGTATCAGGACGATAGTTATTTAAGTCACTAAATACAGTATGAATGGTACCCTTAGTAGCTCCCCAATTATAATAAGATGAATTTGTATTTACTGATTCAACTGACCATCCCCCATTACCATTGGGTTGGTTAGGTTCGTCTGTAAAGTGTACGTAAATGCGGTTAGCACCTGGACGGAAAGTAAAGTTTTCATCGGCAAAATGTAACATGATACCACCACATTCGCCTCCTGCATTGTTATATGCTGCGGCTTTAGTTTCCAGATTAGCATCTACATAACCTGTAGTACGGTATATTCCGTAAGTATGTCCGCTCCGGTTATTCAAATAATCATGCAATGCCTCTACCGTTGTAATATCGATAGCTCCATTCACATAATTATGGTCAATACCGACACAACCGAATTGTACATCCATCGTTTGTGACAAAGTAGTAGACCAATCTATAATTTCCTGTGCAACTGTATTGGCTTCTTCACTCATACTGCCAGAATTATCTACCAAGAATACCACATCAGCTTTTGCCTGACTTACGAAAGAAGCTGTACGCGATACAGCACCACGTGATTTTGCTTGTACAGTTTCACTATTGATTACAGAAATTGCTTTCGGTTTGCCGTCGACTTCTACCCAAATGTTTTGGCTTGCATGTCCTGTTCCAAACAGTTCCATCCATTCGTCAGTTCCCGGAATCTGGATACCAGTCAAACTCATATTTAATATATCCTCATTATTCTCATCAACATAAAATGCGGGTTGAGGAATAGTCAAATTAGATTCGCCCTGAAGAGTCGGAGTTGCACCTGCTTTACTATCCGGCATACCGATAGCTGCATTGTTATCAAACGGCATAGAGATTTCTTCGCCTGTTGCAGCCAATACCAGTACCAAATATCCGTTTTCTATCTTTACAGAACTAAAGAATGAATCACCGTTAGCGCCAGGAGCACCATCAGAACCATCCGCTCCGTCAGCACCATCTTCACCGTCCTTACCAACAGCTTTCACCGGATTACCTGCTTCATCTAATATTTCTGTAAATGTCAAACCATTATCATAACTTACAATCCAGAAACCATTTGCATTTACTTCCAGCTTCGGAGTTATGGCATCTTTTCCTGAAACAGGCAACTTATTACCCGCATCATCTACTAGCCATGATACAGCACCATCAATAACCTGAATCCAATAATACTTACCATCTGTATCTTTTTGGATACTAATAACAGGAGCATCTGCTCCGTCAGCACCATCCACTCCATCTGCACCATCTGCTCCATTAGTAATAGTAGCTGCCGTTCCATCGGAAAATTCAATTGTGTAACCATTATTTGTGCTTGTCACACTTGAAATGTAAACACGATTTGCAATTCCATTTATCAAAGTCTGTAATGAAGAAGTTTGTTCATTCAGATTTTCCAATGTTTCCTCAATTGAAGTAACCCGGTCGTCTAACGAATTGACTTTATCCCACAATTCGCCGTCATCATACTTACATGATATAGCCGTCATAACAAGCAATACCAATAACCAAATGTTTTTTGCTTTCATATCTTCTTTAAAATTTAATAATTAATTACGATACAAAGTTACAATTTTGCACCAAATATTAAAAATAAGTTATGGTTTGCAAATAACTAAATGGCTATTTTATGAAACTATATAATTAAAAATAACAACTATGATGATAAAAATATATGATGATAAAACATGACAAATAACATCCATGAGCTTTTATACTCATATCATCTCTTCTTATCGTTTTACCATTCACAATGATTTAACATTGCATTTTGAACTAGAAACTTATCTAACAAAAAATTAAACGCAAAGAGGGTGAATCAAAATAAAATTTAGCTTTCATTTTGTCATCCTGAACGTAGTGAAGTATCTCGAATACGCAAGTTTACGCACACGAGATTCTTCACTGCGTTCAGAATGACATTACTTTTTGATAGGCAAATCTCATTTTGAGACAGCCTCACGATTCTAAAAATCTTATTTCGCGATAATCAAGTAATAATTCTTCTTACCACGCTGAACGAGCAAATATTTCTCGTCAAGCAAGTCATTGGCGGTAATTACTTGGTCGAATGCGGTGAGCTTTTCTTTATTGAGCGATACGCCTCCGCCTTGTACCATTTTGCGCATCTCGCCTTTCGAGGGGAAGATAGCGGTTTTTTCCACGAATAAGTCAACGGCTTTGATGCCTGCTTCAATCTCAGCCTTAGCCACTTCAAATTGAGGTACACCTTCGAATACGGAAAGCAATGTATCTTCATCCAAACGCTTCAATGCATCAGAAGTAGCGTTTCCGAAAAGAATGCCCGATGCTTCCACGGCTGCATTGTAGTCTTCTTCAGAGTGTACCATGACGGTAACTTCTTTCGCTAACCGCTTCTGAAGCGCACGCAAATGCGGAGCGGCTCTGTGTTCAGCTATCAATGCATCGATTTCTTCTTTGGTGAGTGAAGTGAATATCTTGATGTAGCGTTCGGCATCTTCATCGCTCACGTTCAGCCAGAACTGATAGAACTTATACGGAGAAGTGTAACGCGGGTCGAGCCATACGTTTCCGCTTTCGGTCTTTCCGAACTTGGTACCGTCGGCTTTTGTCACTAACGGGCAAGTCAAGGCGAATACCTCGCCTCCGTTGGTACGGCGAATCAATTCGGCACCTGTAGTGATGTTACCCCATTGGTCGCTTCCGCCTAACTGGAGCTTGCATCCGCGAGTCTCGTATAAATGCAAGAAGTCGTATCCTTGGAGCAATTGATAGGTGAACTCGGTGAATGAAAGTCCGTCGCGTGCTTCGCCGTTCAAACGTTTTTGCACGGAATCCTTCGCCATCATATAATTAACGGTGATGTGCTTGCCTACCGTACGGGCAAAGTCCAAGAAAGTAAAGTCTTTCATCCAATCGTAATTGTTCACCAGTTCTGCACGGTTCGGGGCATCCGACTCAAAGTCGAGAAACTTGCCCAACTGCTTCTTGATGCACTCTTGGTTATGGCGCAAGGTTTCTTCGTCCAGCAGATTCCGTTCCTGCGATTTGCCGGAAGGGTCGCCAATCATACCGGTAGCTCCGCCTACCAATGCCAAAGGCTTGTGTCCGCAACGCTGGAAATGCCGCAACATCATCACACCACACAAGTGACCGATATGCAAGGAATCGGCGGTAGGGTCGATACCCAAATAAGCCGTAACCATTTCTTTTTCCAACAATTCTTCGGTGCCGGGCATCATGTTATGCACCATTCCACGCCATTTTAATTCTTCTACAAAATTCATCGAATGAGATTCTTAGTTTAACATTATAGTAAAGTTGAGGGCAAAAGTACGACACTTTATCTGAATAAGCAATTTTTATCGGTTAAAAAAGAGCGAGTTAACCGTCCGGCAAACTTCGTGAGCCAAGGATTCGGGGCTAATCCCACGTATTTCCGCAGCTCTGCCGTATAAAGAGCTGATAGGGACAAGGCTTTCATCGGTCTCGAACAAGAAGCTTCCTTCGGGCATTTCCCGCAAGGCATCGGCATGATAACGCTCGCCGAAAGACAGATAGAACCCTTGATTCACTAAGCTTTGGGCAAGTTCCTTCTTGCCCCGGAAGCCATGAATAATCCAAGGCTGGGAAGGATGAACCTCTTTTTTTAGAGCAATCAATTCGTTATAAGCCTTTACGGCATGAATAATCAAAGGACGGCAATAGTGTTCGGAAAGGGAAATTACCTTACGGAAAGCTTCTTCCTGTAAGGTGTAGGGCGTATCACAACACTTGTCAAGTCCGGCTTCGCCTAAAGCGATTATCCGTTTATCATCCTGCAACATCGATTCCACCCATTGAAGCCGCACGGGATAATCCTCGTCCGTAAGATGCCACGGATGTATCCCTACCGAAATGTATATAGCTTCATCGGGTGTCGGCATATAGTTGCTATCGGCATTGTATATAGCTTCGGAAGGACATGCAGATAAATGATGGGTATGGATATCGAAATACATCTTAAGTAAAAGAAGATAAAGAAGGTAAAGAATTAAAGCAATTAGGGAACCGGGTCGTATCCCGAACCGCCCCACGGATGACACCGAAGCAAACGGCCTATAGCCAAATAAAGCCCTTTGAACGGACCATGCTTTTTTATCGCTTGTACGGCATATTCGGAACAAGTCGGGGTAAACCGGCAAGAAGGAGGAGTAAAAGGAGATATGCAATTCCGGTAAAAGTAGATAGGGAGCAAGAGTAAAAACGAAAGAATCTTTTTCATGCCTTATCCGATACGCTCCGCTATGAGCTGGAGCAACTTTTTTACTTTCTCTTCCACTTCCGAAGAAGCATGAAGCTCATCATCGAGCCAAATAAAAGCAACCGCCAGTTTTTTGCCTTTCGCTTCTAAAGCATCGGTTAGCAAGGACTTGTTTTTACGGTAAGCTTCCCTCACTTGACGTTTCACCCGATTGCGCTTTACCGCCCGTTTGAACCGTTTTTTAGAAACACTAATCAAGACAGAAGCAGCAGGGAGGTTTTCATTCTCTATCGGCATATAAACGGCACGCAAGGGGAAAACAGCCAATGACTTGCTGCCTCCTGCAAACAATTTGCCAATCAATAGCAAACTGCTTAAATGTTCGCTTTTCGGGAAAACCGGTCTTACTTGTTCTGGCATGATTTAAACATTAAAGAAACGCAGATTAACACAGATTTTCACAGATTTTTATTCTCTTGTCATCCGCGCAAATCTGCGTTAATCTGCGTTTCAATATACCTTCGATGAATCTTATTTATTATGTTCGCGGATAAACATATCCAATGCAGCGGGCATTGAAGGTGCAGCTACTGTAGGAGCTTCCAAGTCCAAGCGCAGCCCTGCATCCTTTACCGCCTTTGCTGTAGTCGGTCCGAAGCTTCCGATAGCAATATCCTTTTGTTCAAACTGAGGGAAGTTCTTCATCAATGACTGGATTCCAGCCGGGCTGAAGAAAATAAGCATATCGTAATCAAACTTCTCTTCGGGTGTGAAATCATTGCTTACCGTACGGTACATCACGGCTTCGGTATGCTGGATGTGATGCTTATCCAATAAATCTTTCACTTCATCGTTGTGCACATCCGACATCGGAATCAAATATTTTTCCGTGCTGTGCTTAACAATGGCAGGTACTAAATCAACGAATTTACCTGTAGCGCCGAAGAATACTTTTCTTTTACGGTATTGAACATACTTTTGAATATACAAAGCAATGGTCTCTGACGTGCAGAAATATTTCATGGTTTCCGGCACCGTTACGCGAAGCTCTGTACATAAATTAAAGAAGTGGTCAATAGCATGACGCGAAGTAAATACAACGGCAGTATGATCCAGGATAGAAATCTTCTGTTGTCTAAATTCCTTTGCCGATAAACTCTCAACTTTTATAAAGGGGCGAAAATCTATTTTCACTCCATACTTCTCAGCAATGTCAAAATAAGGTGACTTTTCTGATGTAGGTTTAGGCTGAGAAACGAGGACTTTTTTAATCTTCAAGGCGCTAAAAATTTAAAATCACAATCTGGTTTATATAGAGGATTCCTTTTACCAATAGCAAAAGGGGTACCATTTCGAGGGCACAAAAGTACAGAATTAAATGTAGAAAACCATAACTTTGGCTGAAAAAGTTCCTAAAACCCTTATAATATAACAATATTTTAGCGAAAACTAAAATAAACAGCATAAAAATACTGCCTATATGAAAGTCCAGATTGTAATAAACCAGAAGCAGGATTAACGGGAAAAGCAAAAGGCATTGGCCGCAAAGCGTATCAAAATAAGCCTGAATCCACCTGCGCTTATGTTCTTTTTCGAAGAATATCCAATTGATGAAATTATAGCTTCCCCATTTCAACAATACATAAAAAAAAGCGACAAAAACATACATGCCTATAATTGCTTCACGGGGAGTGACAAAAACTAATGAAGGGAATTTCTCTATGGAATAACAAAAGAAAAACAGACCATAAAAAACACACGTAAGCGAAGATAAGACAACAACCGCTCCATTGCTTGAACCTGATGTGTCATCGAATAAACTGCTTCGCTCTTTGTGTTGGAACAGGCTTTTGAGATGTTGGAAGATGTATTTCTTCCCGTTTTTCAGTGCGTATGACAACAATAAGAAACAGAACAAAAGCAAGCAGGTCACCGACCATTCGGAACGAAATTGATAAGGCAATGCTTCTCCACGCATACCGGGAGTCTCCTGTATGCTTCTCATCAATGCACTATCAAGTTGCAATTGTTGCTCATGCATTTTCTCGGCAATGTATTCGAATCCAATGGTGCTTGTTTCTTTCATACTTCCGCAAATTTACGGATTTCTTTGTTCCAAAGCGGAATTGTACAACATAAATTTACAGCTTCATCGGGAGTAAATGCGATTTCCCATAAAGATTCATGCTCACGGCGCATAAAATGTTGGTCGATCGCTTTCTCCAACATCTCAATCAACGGGTTATAGAAACCGCTTGTGTTTAAAATCACAACCGGCTTGTCGTAAAGCCCCAATTGTTTCCAGGTAATGATTTCCATCAGTTCCTCCATCGTGCCGCATCCGCCAGGAAGTGCAATGACCGCATCCGACATTTGAGCCATTAATTCCTTACGCTCGTGCATGGTTCCGGTTTCTACCAGTTGGGTCAAACCTGTATGATGCCACCCCCGCTCTACCATAAAACGAGGAATAATCCCGGTCACCGTACCTCCTGTAGCAAGGGCTGTATCGTTAAGGCATCCCATCAATCCTACTTTACCCGCTCCGTCAATCAGGTTTATCTTCCTTTCGGCTAAAAGATACCCCAAT
Source organism: Bacteroides sp. An322 (assembly GCF_002161765.1). Lineage (GTDB taxonomy): Bacteria > Bacteroidota > Bacteroidia > Bacteroidales > Bacteroidaceae > Phocaeicola > Phocaeicola merdavium. The sequence goes on from NZ_NFIN01000017.1 coordinate 18,508, forward strand.
CTTTCTGCAGCCTTAAAATAAGCCGGAGCGATTTGCGGGCTTGACGCACAATACACACAAATATTCTTTATTTCATTCATATTATAAAGAGAGATTCAATAAACGCAGATTAGCGCAGATTCTCGCAGATTATAAAATTTATATTTCTGCGTTAATCTGCGAAAATCTGCGTTTTATAAGATTCGAGTATTACAATCCGAAAGCCGCTTTTACTTTATCTACGTAGTCTAACTTCTCCCAGGTGAAAAGTTCCACCTCTACATCTTTATTGCCTTCGTAAAGCGATTCGAAATGCTTGGTCACTACTTTCGGCTCACGTCCCATGTGCCCGTAAGCTGCCGTTTCGCTATAAATCGGATTACGGAGCTTCAACCGTTCTTCGATAGCGCGCGGACGCATATCAAATATTTCATCTATCTTCTTGGCGATTTCCCCATCGCTCATGGCTACATGGCTTTTCCCGTATGTATTGACATAAATGTTAATCGGGCGTGCTACGCCGATTGCATACGATACCTGTACCAATATTTCATCTGCAACACCGGCAGCAACCAGATTCTTAGCAATATGACGGGCTGCGTATGCGGCACTGCGGTCTACTTTGCTGGGGTCTTTACCCGAGAAAGCGCCTCCACCATGAGCGCCTGCTCCTCCGTATGTATCTACAATAATCTTACGTCCTGTCAAACCCGTATCTCCATGAGGGCCTCCGATAACGAACTTGCCGGTCGGATTGACATGGTATGTAATTTGGTCATTGAATAATTTCAAGACTTCCGGATTGTGGATTCCGGCAATTACACGAGGCATCAAGATATGGATTACATCTTCATGAATCTGTTTTACCATTGCTTCATCCGCCTTCAATTGAGCTTCTTTCGAATCATCCTCGGGCAAAATGAATTCATCATGTTGGGTAGAAATAACGATTGTATCAATCCGCACCGGGCGGCGGTTATCATCGTATTCAATGGTTACTTGGCTTTTTGCATCCGGACGGAGGTAAGTCATCACCTTGCCTTCTCTGCGGATATCTGCCAATACCATCAGTAATTTATGTGCCAAATCAAGCGATAAGGGCATGTAGTTTTCGGTTTCGTTCGTAGCATAACCGAACATCATGCCTTGGTCTCCCGCACCTTGGTTCATCGGGTCTTCACGCTCTACGCCACGATTGATATCCGGGCTTTGTTCATGGATAGCAGAAAGCACTCCGCATGAATTGCCTTCAAACATATATTCGCTCTTGGTATAACCGATGCGGTTGATTACCTCGCGTGCCACACGCTGGAGGTCGATGTAAGCTTTTGTTTTCACTTCTCCTGCCAGTACTACCTGTCCGGTAGTTACCAATGTTTCGCAAGCTACTTTCGAACTGGGGTCGTATGCCAACAGTTTGTCAAGCACAGCGTCGGAAATCTGATCCGCCACTTTGTCGGGGTGTCCTTCTGACACCGATTCGGATGTGAATAAGTATCCCATTTTTGTTTTTATAATTAAAAGGATTAATAAAAATGCCGTGTACAGACAAGAGTAGGAATACAAAGAAGCGGGAAAATAAAAATGAATGTGTTTTAGCATTTTTTTCCGTGGTTGCAAGCTACTCAAATCTTTCCACTTTTAAATTCGGCGCAAAGATACACTTATTCCTTGAAATAAGGATAGGTTAAAGATGCATTTAACATATTTCTATATTATGAATTAATTAATTGACTATCCACTTCTCGATATTCCTTGCCTGTGCACTGAAATTCACCCCTACCTTATATAATTGGCGGGTATCAGACAAGAAAGGTTGTGCATAATGCTTCTCTTCTATTTGGCGCAATACTTCTTCTGCCGTACCATCTAATTTAAACTCCATTACATAGATATAGCGGTCGGTCTGTATCGTCAGGTCGATGCGCCCTTTTGAAGTATGGTATTCTGCATGAGTGTAAAAGCCTAAGAGTTTAAAGACAATGAAAAGCACATTCTGATAGTGCAGCTCCAAGTCGCGCACCAATTCATAGGGGGTATCTGCAAAAAAACTTTGCAGGCGTTGCATGAAGGAATCGATATCACCCGATTCCACATCCCGAACAAAAAGACTGATTTGGAAGATACTTTCCGATTTTCCTACCTTGGCATAATAAGGAAGCAAGAAGCTGATAAAACCCTTTTCTACTTCCTCATTGGGGAATCCCAAACGATAAAGTCCGAAACGTTTATCGTAACCTTTAATAGTAAGATAACCGCTTTGGTAAAGTAACGGGATTGGATTTTCGTCCATCGATCCAATTCCTCCCAAAACATCAGAGGTCGTTTGCTCTTGAGTCAACCGGTGTAAATCGTAATGCGTATGCTTTAAGGTTTCAACCAAGAAAGTAGGCGTACCTGTATCAAACCAATAACTACCAAAACGCATTTGGGCAAATGTATTCAGTAAACTAAATGGATTATACATGTCCGGACATTCCGCACCGAAATGATAACCGTCATACCATTGTTTTAGCGTCTGTTGCGCTTCTTCATAAATCATTCCGTTGGCTTCTCCTAACTGAGCAATATCTTCTTTAAAATCGGTAAGCAGTTCCTGCTCGGTGATACCGCAGATGCTGGCATAGCGGTGATCCATCGAAATATCCGCCAAATTATTCAAGTCGCTGAACACACTGACTTTACTGAACTTGGTCACGCCCGTCAATAAGGCAAAGCGGATAGAAGCGTCACAACTTTTCAGCACACCGTAGAAAGCTTTCAGCGTGGCACGGAAATCGTCTTGTAAATCCGGCTTGCCGATAGTTTGAAGCAATGGCTTATCGTATTCGTCCACTAACACCACAACGTTCCGTCCAGCCGCCTTGGCGGCACGCTCAATGACATCGACAAAACGTAATGAAAGCGACGGAATTTGCGGCTCAATTTCATACTCCGCTTCCCATTTCTTCAGATTCTTATCTAAAATTCTTTCCAAACTTTCTGGCGTATCGTATTTCTGTGAGTTCAAATCGAGATGCAAGACAGGATATGCCGTCCAGTCTTTTTCTAATTGTTCCATAGCCAAGCCTTGGAACAACTCTTTCCGTCCTAAGAAATAAGCTTCCAAGGTAGAGATAAGCAGACTTTTGCCAAACCGACGAGGCCGACTCAAAAAATAATATTTACCAGTCTTTACCAACCGGTAAATCAGTTCGGTTTTATCTGCATAATAATATCCTCCTTTACGAAGTTCCTCAAAACTCTGTATGCCTATCGGATAATGTTTGCCCATAGCTGTTGTGCGTTAGATGGTTTAACTCTACAAAAATAGTAAATTCCTACATAACTTTACTTACTATCTTCTTTCTTTTCCTTAAAAAACAGTGCGCTTAATTTCTTCCCGAATACCGGATGCACTACATCCGGCGCTATCTCCACCAAAGGGTTCATTACAAAGTCACGTTGAAGCATAAGGGGATGAGGAATAGTAAGTTCAGGGGTTTGTATTATCTCCTTATTATATAATAGGAGGTCGATGTCGATGATGCGGTCGTGGTAAATGCCTCCCGTTGATTTGTGGGTACGTCCTAATGTACGCTCTATTTCTTGTGTACGGTGCAAGACTTCCAAAGGTGATAAGGAGGTTTCAACGCATATTGCCGCGTTCAGGAAACTATTTTCCGACTCGAATCCCCAAGGAGCGGTCGCATAAAAAGAAGATAGGGAAATCACTTTCCCTATCTTTCCACTTATCAAATGAACCGCCGCATGCAAGTTTGCGGCTTTATCTCCTAAGTTTGTACCAAGCCCTAAATAGACTATTGCCATTTCTTTATAAAATTATTTATTCAGAATCAGCATCGCGTCGCCATATGTTCCGAAGCGGTAATCTTCTTTTAATGCCGCTTGATAAGCATCCATTATCAATTCATAACCTCCGTATGAACAGGTTAACATCAACATGGTGGATAAAGGCATGTGGAAATTGGTCACCATTGCATCGGGCAATACAAAATCGTAGGGCGGGAAGATAAACTTATTGGTCCAGCCTTCGTATTCTTTCAAACGTCCGTCGGTTCCTGTAGCGGTCTCTACGGCACGCATTACGCTTGTACCTACCGCACATACTTTATGCCCTTCGTCTTTCGCCGCATTGACTATTTTGCAAGCCTCCGCATTGATAAACATCTGTTCCGAATCCATCTTATGCTTGGTCAGGTCTTCCACATCAATATCGCGGAAGCATCCCAATCCGCAATGCATGGTAATGAATGCCAAGTTGATGCCTTTTATCTCCATCCGCTTCATCAATTCACGGCTGAAATGAAGCCCTGCGGCTGGAACGGTCACGGCTCCTTCGTTCTTGGCGAAGATAGTTTGGAAACGTTCTGTGTCTTCCGGTTCTGCCGGACGGCGGATAAAGGGTGGCAAGGGAGGTTCGCCCAATGCATAAAGCGCTTTCTTGAATTCATCATGCGGACCGTCGTAAAGGAAACGCAAAGTACGTCCACGCGAAGTGGTATTGTCTATTACTTCTGCCACCATCGAATCGTCATCACCGAAATAAAGCTTATTGCCGATACGGATTTTCCGTGCAGGGTCTACCAACACATCCCATAAACGCAATTCTTCGTTCAACTCACGCAACAAAAAGACTTCGATACGTGCACCCGTCTTTTCCTTGTTTCCATATAAACGGGCAGGAAACACTTTTGTATCATTAAAGATGAATGCATCTTGATCGTCAAAGTAATTCAGGATGTCCTTGAATATCACATGTTCAATCTCTCCCGTTGACTTATGTACCACCATCAGCCGGGATTCGTCTCTGTACTTTACCGGATGCAATGCTATTTTTTCTTCCGGCAATTTGAATTTAAATTGTGATAGTTTCATATCTTTGAGTTTTTAATTTTGTGAGTTCTCTTCTATTTCTTGCTGGTCCAACCAGTTTTCAAAATCTTCTACTTTCATACAATCCGCTAAGGTGATGTCCCCCACCCTTGTACGGATAAGTCCTGTCAGATGCGCACCGCTATGAAGCGCTTCGCCGATATCGCGTGCCAATGCACGGATATAAGTGCCTTTGCTGCATACCACACGTATCTTTATTTCGGGCAAATTACATTCTAACAATTCGATTTCATCTATTACCAACGTTTTAGGCTTTAGTTGCACCTCATCGCCTTTCCGTGCCAATTCGTATGCCCGTTTCCCATCTACCTTACAAGCCGAAAAAGCCGGAGGAATCTGTTCGATTGCTCCTACAAACCGTTGCAATGTCTCTTCCACCAGTTCCCGCGTAATATGCTCCGTAGGATAAGTAGCGTCGATTTCCTTTTCCAAATCATACGAAGGAGTCGTAGCGCCCAATTGCAATGTGGCTACATATTCCTTGGTATGGTATTGGAACTCCTCAATGCGCTTTGTCGCTTTTCCGGTACAGATAATCATCACCCCTGTAGCCAGCGGGTCGAGCGTTCCTGCATGTCCTACCTTTATCTTTTTTACGCCTAATTTCCGGCTGATATGATACCTTATTTTATTGACAAGAGCAAACGATGTCCATCGGTATGGCTTATCAAAATACAACACCTCTCCTTCCTTAAAGTTCATCAAGCAAGCTCTAAATTATATCCTAAACAACTCATTATCAAAATCACACCGCCTACAATGATGCGGTACCACCCGAATGCGGCAAAACCGTATTTCGTTACAAAGCTGATAAAGAACTTAATAGCAAGCATCGCCACGATAAAAGCCACTACATTGCCCACTATCAAGGCATTCATGTTGCTTGCGATAATTTCCGTTCCGCCCTCCATAAACAGTTTGAACATCTTATATACCGTAGCGGCAAACATCGTAGGTACAGCTAAGAAGAACGAGAACTCAGCCGCGGCTTTGCGTGTTAATTTCTGTGCCATACCGCCCACAATAGTCGCCATCGAACGAGATACACCCGGTATCATCGAGATACATTGGAACAATCCGATATAAAAGGCACGCTTCTCGGTCAGTTCCGTCTTCTCGCTTCCATTCCCGAAAAGCTTGTCACAGAACAACATAAACACGCCTCCGATAATCAACATCACCGCTACAACCGTCACGCTTTCCAGCATGGCGTCAATCATATCGCTAAACAAAAGCCCCAATACAGCCGCCGGAATGAAGGCTACGAACAATTTCCAATAGAAATCATACGTATGAAGGAAGCGTTTAAATGCCGAAGCCCCTTCAGGCGCAGGCGTATGGTTGAGACGAAAAAAACGTTTCCAATACAAACATACTACCGACAAAATGGCTCCGAACTGGATGATAAACGTAAATGCCTTTACAAATTCGGTACTCTCCACTCCTAATATATTCTGGGCGATAATCATGTGACCTGTAGAAGATACCGGTAAAAACTCGGTCAGCCCTTCTACTATCGCGATGATAATGGTCTGAAATAAATCCAAATCTCCTCCCGTCATTTCACTTCGCTTTTAGTGTCCTCCACACGGTCCTTCGGCTTGCGGAGTATGCCGTAAATCATAAAGATAAACCCTAAAAAACAAACCGCAGGCGCGACCTTAATGCGGCGTACACTGAATATGTCAGGCTCGAATGTCGTTTCGGTCGAACCGGGACCCGACATCAACAGGAATCCGATGATAATCACGACCATTCCTATTGCCAAAAGCATGAAATTGGTCTTATCAAAGGCAAAGTTCTTTTTATCCATATCGTACAAATAAAAAATGTTATGAAGTTAATTATAATACAATTCATTCGTTTTCATCCGGAGATACCGGTTTATCGATATCAACGCACAAAGGGAAGTAATCACCACCCCGAAAATAAACACCGAAACCATGACGACTATCATCACTTCAGGCGTTATAACCGCTAATAAGTCAGGCTCATACTTTACCAATACATACGCCAGCCCGATTAATGCCACATCGGCGATAGCTCCAGCCAATATCCCTACCCACACGTTACGCATCAGAAACGGACGCCGGATGAAAGACCAGCTTGCCCCTACTAATTTCATGGTATGTATCAGAAACCGTTTGGAATAAATGGTAAGCCGGATGGTATTGTTTATCAAGGCAAAGGATATCAGTGTCAAGAGGGCGGCAAGCCCCAATAGCACTATGCTCACTTTGCGGATATTCCGGTTGACCGCATCCAGCAAGTCTTGCGGATAATTTATCTCCAGCACTCCCTTCTGCGCTAAAATCTCGTCCTTAATCCATGCCACGCTATCCGAATTGGCATAGCCGGCATTCAGTTTCACCTCAATCGAAGCCGTAAACGGATTATAGCCTAAAAACTCAGCCGGGTCGGTGCCCATGGCTTCGGTCTGCTCTTTCAATGCTTGTTGTTTCGAGATGTATGAAGTCTGCTTTACGTATGCTTCCTGATTCAATGCTTTCTGGTACCGGAGGATATCCGCTTCTTTCATGTCATCGCTCAGCAAGATAGAGAAAGCGATATTCTCGCGTACATACACCGAAAGGTTGTTTGCCGCCATAACGAAGAAAACAACCGTTCCCAGCAATACCAATACCAACATGGTGCTGATGCTGGACGTAATGAACTGCATATCAAAAGATGCTCCTGCCCGCTTGCTCATGCCTTCACTTTTTTCTGAAATACATAAATCATGGAACTGCTCCGTTCCTTTTTCATCAAAGAAGCCAGCCCTGCCTCCGCTCCTTCTATCATTCCTTTTATAAAAGGAGTGCCGCTCTTGCGGTATTTCTCCGAAAGCATCGATACATAAAAGGCATCGAAAGGCATCGGATGACGCTCCGCCAAGATAAATCCGTGCTTGGCTCCGAATTGTTGCATCACGGCAGGAGTGAAATGCCACAAATGCCTCGGCACATCGTATGCCGCCCACATTTCTTTATAATGAAGCGCATCAGACGAAGTGGGATTGGGCACAGCTACGACCAAGATGCCCCGGTCGTCCAAAATGGAATAAAGCGTTTCCCATGTCTCGTTCAGGTTCTGCAAATGTTCCATCACGTGCCAAAGCGTCACTACATCAAACGATTTCGCTTCGTAAGTGCCCAATGCTTCGGGCGCATCTGCCTCCAGACCGAAATGTTCGTGCGCAAAAGCTCTTGCTTGCGGGCTTTTTTCGATAGCCGAAACCCGCCAGCCACGCTCCTGCATGAAATGAGGGAAATAGCCCGTGCCTGTACCGATATCGAGCAGACGTCCCCGGCTTAATCCGCAACACCGCTTGATGAGGCGGGCTTTCCGCCGGAGCATGTATTGCCTTACGTAATGATACAAACGGTTGGCAAGCCCTTTCCGCGTATCTGTATGCGAGATATAGTCGGGCGATTCGTAATACCTCCCAATCTCGTTCTCGTCGGGCGCATCTTGCGTGAAAAGAAAACCGCACGCCGTACACCGGCAAATGTCAAACGGTTCATTTGTGGCATAATGGTCGGTGCAGGTCATCACCTTCTCGAAATGGCTCTTTCCGCAAAGCGGGCATGTATCTATGTGCAGTCTGTTCACTTCTTTCCCTAATTTGGTGCAAAATAACAAATAAATCAAGTATTAAGGCTCATCTGTTAAGCTTCTTTAAGGATATTGGCATTCTATTCGTTTTTCCCATATAACTGCCCTCCTTAACGAAGTTAACTCCATCGGGAGTTTCATCTATATGAAACCGCTGATGAAGCAGGGTAAGAATGGCTACGCATACGGCTTACCCAAAACATACTCCCATGCGGCGGCCCTGCACGATTAAATCATTGTCGGGAGTGACCAGTTTCACCTTTCCAGCCACTTCAGCCAACGGGACCGAAACAATATCATCGCCTTGTAGGGAAACCATTCTTCCGAACTTGCCTTGGGCGATTAATTCCGTTGCATGACCTCCCATCCGTGTGGCAAGAGTGCGGTCGAATGCCGTGGGGCTTCCTCCTCGTTGGATGTATCCCAATACCGTCTCGCGGGTTTCGAAGCCTGTTTCGTACTCGATTTCCTCGGCTATGTATTGAGCCGCTTTCTTCCCATGCAGGGTAGGAATGCCTTCGGCTACGACTACAATCGAATAGGGCTTGCCTTTTTTCAGCCTTTCGATGATTACGTCACCTATGTTATGAATGTTGAAAGGAAGTTCGGGAAGCAGGATAATATCACCTCCCCCCGCCATGCCAGAGTGCAGGGCAATCCAGCCCGCCTTGTGCCCCATCACTTCGATGACCATTACGCGCTGGTGGGAACTTGCCGTAGAGTGAAGGCGGTCGATGGCTTCGGTGGCTATGCTTACCGCCGAGTCGAATCCGAAAGATGTATCGGTGCCCCATACATCGTTATCAATCGTCTTGGGAATCATCACCACGTTTACACCGGCTTCCACTAACTTTGCCGCGGTGGTCTGGGTGCCATTTCCTCCGATGCATACCAGGCAATCCAACCCGTGTGCCTGAATGGTCCGCATCAACGCGTCGGGGGCATTGTCCGAATCAGACACTTTCCCTTTGCGCCGGAAAGGCTTTACACGCGAAGTGCCTAAGATAGTCCCTCCCATGGTAAGCAGCCCTCCCAAAGAGGCTTCCGTAAGCGGTGTCACTTCATCATCGAGCAATCCGCGGAAACCGTTATGGATGCCGCACACTTCCATTCCATAATAATTTATAGCCGTCTTGCAAACGCCCCGGATGGTGGCGTTGATTCCGGGACAATCCCCTCCTGCCGTTAATATTCCGATTCTCATAACCTTCAAATTTAGTCTTCGCGTGGTAAAGTTATAAGAAAAAAGCGTAGATTTGTCTTTTCTAACATAAAAAATATATCACCGATAAGAGAAATGCCTAACTTTGCGGGCAGAAAATAAATAAACCAATGGTTTCAACAAAGTTAATTGAAAAGTTATTTGTTTCCCGTCAAAAGGAAATAGACACATACACCACACAGACGGAAGCCATTCAGGAGAAGGTTTTCCGGAAACTTATTGAACATGCTTCGAATACCGAATGGGGCAAGAAATTCGATTATGCGCACATCCGTTCATACGAGGATTTCCAGCGTGTGCCTATCCAGCAATACGATGACATCAGGGATTATGTAGACCGTATGCGCCACGGAGAGAAAGACGTCTTATGGCCCGGACACGTGATTTGGTATGCTAAATCTTCGGGTACCACGAGTGATAAAAGCAAGTTCATCCCCGTTAGCAAGGACGGGCTGAAGCATATCCATTACCGCGGAGGGACCGATGCCGTAGCGCTCTACTTGCGTTCGAATCCCGAAAGCCGTTTCTTTTCAGGCAAAGGATTGATATTGGGCGGAAGCCATAGCCCGAATTATAATGTAAAGGATAGCTTGGTGGGCGACTTGTCCGCCATTCTGATACAGAACATCAACCCGTTGGTGAACTTCATCCGAGTGCCGAGCAAAGAGATTGCCTTGCTAAGCGAATTTGAGGAGAAGGTAGAACGCATTGCCGAAACCACGATACACGAGAATGTGACCAACCTTTCGGGTGTGCCTTCGTGGATGTTAGCGGTCATCAAGCGCATCTTGGAGAAGACAGGAGCCAAGCACCTGAACGAGGTATGGCCTAACTTGGAAGTCTTCTTCCATGGCGGTGTTTGCTTCACTCCTTATCGGGAACAATACAAGCAACTGATAACCAGCCCAACAATGCATTACATGGAGACTTATAATGCCAGCGAAGGTTTCTTCGGCTTGCAAAGCGACCTCGCCGACCCTGCCATGTTGCTGATGATAGATTATGACGTATTCTACGAGTTCATTCCTTTGGAAGAAATCGATAATCCGAATCCTCACATCGTGCCCCTGACAGGTATTGAGGTAGGACGGAACTATGCGATGGTCATCAGCACTTCATGCGGCTTGTGGCGGTATATCATCGGCGATACGGTGAAGTTCACTCAGAAAGACCCGTATAAGTTTGTCATTACGGGACGTACCAAGCACTTTATCAATGCTTTTGGAGAAGAACTGATGGTGGATAATGCGGAAAAAGGACTTGCCAAAGCTTGTGCCGCTACAGGTGCGCAGGTATTGGAATACTCGGCGGCCCCCGTCTTTATGGATGCCAATGCCAAGTGCCGGCACCAGTGGCTGGTAGAGTTCAGCGTGATGCCCGACTCGTTAGAGAAATTCCGCCATACGTTAGACCAAGCCTTGCAAGAAGTTAATTCCGATTACGAAGCGAAACGCCATAAAGACATTACGTTACAGGAATTGGAACTGATTGTGGCACGCCCAAATCTGTTCCACGACTGGTTGAAGCAAAAAGGCAAATTGGGCGGCCAGCACAAGGTGCCCCGCTTGAGCAATAACCGTGACTATATAGAAGAAATGTTGAAACTAAATTCCTAAACCAAACGCATGAAGCCCATACCCAAATACCTTGCCCTGTTATTGGTCATTATCGGATTTTATGCCTGTGCCAGTACCGGCTCGCCCGACGGAGGTCCTTATGATGAAGAACCTCCCAAATTCGTACGTGCTACGCCTGCACCAAACGCTACCAATAACACACGTAAGGAAGTCTCCATTGAGTTCGATGAATTCATCAATTTGGAAAATGCATCGGAGAAAGTCATCATCTCGCCTCCCCAACGTGAACAACCCGAAGTGAAGACGCGGGGAAAGCGTGTAGTGGTAGAGTTTCTTGACTCTTTGATAGCCAATACGACTTATACCATCGACTTCGGCGATGCCATCGTAGATAATAATGAAGGCAACCCGTTAGGGCAGTTCTCGTATGCTTTCTCTACTGGACCCGAAATAGATACCATGGCTGTATCGGGCACCGTGCTCAATGCCGAGAACCTGGAACCGATAAAGGGCATTCAGGTGGGATTGCATAAGAATCTGAACGATACGGCTTTCACCAAGCTCCCGTTCGACCGCATTTCGCGTACAGATAGCCGGGGACAATTCACCATCCGTGGTGTGGCGCCGGGCAAGTACCGTATCTATGCTTTGCAGGACGGAAACCAAAACTACATGTACGATTCGAAAACCGAAACGGTGGCATGGTCTGATTCGCTCATTGTTCCGGACATGACTCCGGCGGTGCGTTTTGATACGGTATGGAACGAAATCGATACCACCCATATCGATACGATTTTCGAAGTGCATTATACCCGTTTCCTGCCCGATAACGTCATGCTCCGTGCTTTTAAGGAAGAAAGCACCATGCAATATTTAGCCAAAAGCGAGCGTCCCGAAATCAAGAAATTCAATCTCTATTTCAGTGCAAAAGCCGATACGCTCCCCACTTTAAGAGGATTGGACTTTGACGAAAAACAACTCATAGTAGAAGCCAACCAGCGGAACGATAGTATCACCTATTGGGTGAAAGATACGACTTTATGTGAACGGGATACGTTGACCATCGAACTGAAGTACTTAGAAACAGATACCCTGGGACAATTGGTACCTACTACCGATACCCTGCGTATGGTGAATAAAATTCCTCGTGAACGACGTTTGGCTATGAAGAAAGAAGCTGACGAAAAGGCGGAAAAAGAACGCAAAAAGAAAGAAAAGAAAGGTGATACAATCGTTGTTGAAACCAAGTTCTTGACTATGAACGTAGATGCACCTTCCGAACTTGACATCAACCGCAATATCATTATTAACTTTGATGAACCGATAGAAAGCATTGATACTTCGGCGATTCACATGCAAACCATGATAGATTCAGTATGGCAAGACACGCCTTTCATTTTCCAAGCCGATACGATAGCTCCGCGCAGGTATGTTATCCTTGCTAATTGGCAACCTGGGCAAGAATACCAGCTTACAATCGATTCGCTTGGATTCAAAGGTATTTATGGACTATATACTGATAAAACAGAAAATAAACTGAAAGTCAAGACCATAGATCAATATGGCACCCTTTATCTTAATATTACGGGAGCCGGACCGCATGCCATTGTCCAGCTATTGAACGGAAGTGATGCCGTAGTGCGCCAACAACCCGTAAGCGAAAAACAGACTTGTGACTTTTATTTCCTCCAACCCGGAACTAAATATTATATTCGTTTGTTCAACGATACGAACAATAACGGCAAATGGGACACGGGAAATTATGAAGAAAAACGCCAAGCAGAAGAAGTGTTCTATTTTCCCAAAACATGGGAAATGAAAGCAAACTTCGAATTTGAAGAGAATTGGAATCTTTATGCCGTTCCCCTCGATCGCCAAAAGTTGGATGAAATAAAGAAACAAAAACCTGACGAAGCAAAGAAGATAAAAGACAGGAACAAAGAAAGAGCTAAAAAATTAGGACGAACATGATGAAGAAAATCTTACTCTGCCTCTGCTTACTAACTGGAAGCATGGCAATAAAAGCCCAATGCGGCGCCTCTAATAACGCTATCAAGCCCGGAGAATCGTTGAGCTACGAATTGAAGTTCAACTGGAAGTTCATCTGGTTTAACGTAGGCTGGGCAAAAATGACCATAAACGAAGACACTTACAATACACAACCCTGCTTACGTACTGATTTGCTTTCTTATACCAACAAACGTTTCGACCGCTGGTTCAAGATGCGCGACACGTTGACTTGCATCACTAGCCAACGCCTTGAACCGCTCTATTTCCGTAAGGGAGCCGAAGAAGGGAAACGCTATACAGTAGACGAAGTACGCTTCGGATATCGCAACGGAAAGTGCATTGTTGACCAGCAACGTACCTTGCGGGGGAATACTGTCAAAAAGCACGATGAAATGGATGTCTGTGTCTACGATATGCTGAGCATCCTGCTCCAAGCACGTTCGTATGACCCTACGGATTACAAGGTAGGAATGAAAATCCTTTTCTCAATGGCTACAGGTAAAGCCGTAGAAAAACAAACACTTATCTACCGAGGCAAAGAAAACTTTACTTCCGAAAATGGAACTACTTACCGATGCTTAGTTTTCTCACTCGTAGAATACGTAGACAATAAGGAAAAAGAAGTCATTACTTTCTTTGTGACAGATGACCTTAATCACCTTCCCGTACGTCTTGACATGTACCTGAATTTCGGTTCAGCCAAAGCTTTCTTGACCGATATTAAAGGAAACCGGCATCCGTTGACTTCGATTGTAAAAGAATAAGTCTTTGTCTATATTTTGACACAACTTCCTTTTTCACCGTATATAAATCAAGCAAGTTCTTTTAATATTTGCTCCACCTTCTCGAAGAAAAGTGAGATATGTGCTCCGTCGGCAAAGGCATGGCTTACCGTAAGGGCTATGGGCATATAGAGCCTTCCTGCACGGGTGATAGCCTTACCCGCATTCATCAACGGATAATCCAACGGATGCCCTACCGATTGTTGGGTATAGGTAATGGAAGTGAAATATAACTTCGGTGTAGCACTGAGCAGGAATACATCGAAATCGCCTTGCTCGGCGATTTGCTTATCCGTACCATACGGGTCTCCGTCTTCAGGGATAGAGGTGATGATGCTCCGCGCTTCACGGTAGAATGTATCGAAGTCGGAATGATAGGGGATGCGCACGGTATAGAATGTACGTCCTAGTACGGCAATAGGGGTAATCACATCCACCGTATCGTGATAGACCACTTGCCCGTTCTTGTCCCACCGGTAACGCAATTCTTTGATTTCATTCACTGCCCGCGTGATGGCATAGAGGTAATAGAGGAAAAACGAGTGTCCCCGCTCCTTTGCCCGTGCGAATGCCTCGGTACAATCCGCTTCGCTTGTAATGGCAATCCACGAATTGGCAAAGCCCCGGAAGAAGTTATAATTGTCTTTCCGTTCCCATGTATCAATGTTAATGATGTGTTTCATGCTTTCTTGAACTTTAATGCCACTTTGTGATAGGTAAGTAACTCTACTCCAAGTTGTTCGCCCAAGTCGATGAGGTCAAAAAGCAAGCCTTGGATTTCTGATTCGTGTCCTCGTGCAATGTCCTTTTGCATGGAAGCGGTGCTATGCGGGTCAAGCGAGTCGATTACCTTCAGATTATATGCCACGGGGTCTTCGGGATAAGTTACGCCGAGCCGTTTCCCTATTTCCGCACTTTCTTGCGATAGTCCGATGAAGGTATCACGTACTTCACCTTCGTGCTGCACTTCGCCCATCGGCACATCGTGATAGGCTCCTGTACAAGCCATAGCCGAAATGAATGCCCATTTAATGAAAGTGTCTCGATTGATGTCATCCGACACTTCGGCTTTGATGCCGCAGGCTTGCAATTCTTCAGCTATTTGGTCTAACCGTTCTTGCGCAATGCCTTGTTCGGGACGTGCACCAAATACCAAGCGGAAGATGCTTCCCATTTGGGTTATCTCGCCTTCTCCCGAAACAAAGCCTACAATATAGATACATCCATCAAGCACGTGGACCGAAGGTACAAGCCGTCCGATACGCGGTCCGGTGCCATATACGTTCAAAATAGGAATAACCAATGTATCGGGAGTGGAGGCACGTTCCAAGACCTCTTTAATAGAATCAATAGAATAGCCTTTCACACATACGAAAATCACATCGGCTTTCCCTTCGAATGTTTCGGCGGTACAAGCCTTAACTGAAAGGAAATGTTCCCCCTTCAGGTCTGATTTCAAATGAAGCCCATTGCGGCGTATGGCTTCCAAATGCTTGCCTCGTGCAATGCAAGTCACGTCTTTCCCTGCCAATGCGAGGAAGCCCGCTATAGAGCCTCCTACGCCTCCTGTTCCTACTACTAAGTATTTCATAATCCTTGTGTCTTTTATAATTGAACACAGAGACACGGAGACATAGAGCTTTATTTTTTAGAGAGAACAAAGTTCACGGAGAAAAGGACTGACTTTGTGAGCTTTGTCGTCTCTTCTATATTTATTTCTCTGTGCCTCTGTGTCTCCGTGTTCTGATTTATATTGGTGTACTCTTATACATTAAAGCGGAAGTGCATAATGTCGCCGTCCTGCACCACGTAGTCCTTACCTTCTACGTTCAGTTTACCTGCCTCGCGCACAGCGGCTTCGC
Source organism: Bacteroides sp. An322 (assembly GCF_002161765.1). Lineage (GTDB taxonomy): Bacteria > Bacteroidota > Bacteroidia > Bacteroidales > Bacteroidaceae > Phocaeicola > Phocaeicola merdavium. Next base: position 34,451 of record NZ_NFIN01000017.1, read on the forward strand.
TTCCGTATTTGATATAATCCTCATACTTGATTACTTCGGCACGGATAAAACCTTTCTCAAAATCGGTATGGATGACACCGGCACATTGCGGAGCTTTCCAGCCTTTGTGATACGTCCATGCCTTCACTTCCATTTCGCCTGCGGTGATAAAGGTTTCCAAATTCAGAAGTTTGTATGCCGATTTGATAAGACGGTTTACGCCTGATTCTTCCAGTCCCACTTCTTGCAGGAACATCTGACGGTCTTCATACGTCTCCAGTTCGGCGATATCGGCTTCAGTCTTAGCTGCAACTACCAATATCTCGGCATTCTCGTCCTTTACGGCTTCGCGCACTTGTTCTACATATTGGTTTCCCGTTACGGCACTGGCTTCGTCTACGTTGCATACGTACATCACCGGTTTCGAAGTCAGCAGGAAAAAGTCGTGCGCTATCTTTTGTTCGTCTTTCGATTCGAATTGCACCGTGCGTGCCGACTTTCCTTGCTCCAACGCTTCTTTGTAGCGCACCAATACTTCGTAAGTTTGCTTTGCCGCCTTATCACCTCCCGTCTGAGCTTGTTTCTGTACACGCTGGATGCGGCTCTCAATGGTTTCCAGGTCCTTCAATTGAAGCTCTGTATCGATAATCTCCTTGTCGCGTACCGGATTGACCGTACCGTCTACGTGCGTCACGTTTTCATCATCAAAGCAACGCAACACATGGATAATGGCATCCGTTTCGCGGATATTCGCCAAGAACTTATTGCCCAATCCTTCACCTTTGCTTGCTCCTTTCACCAGTCCGGCGATGTCTACAATCTCTACCGTAGTGGGCACGATGCGTCCCGGATGAACCAGTTCCGCCAATTTGTTGAGGCGTTCATCGGGCACGGTAATCACACCCACGTTCGGTTCGATGGTACAGAAAGGGAAATTGGCTGCTTGAGCCTTTGCGTTCGATAAGCAATTGAAAAGCGTCGATTTGCCCACGTTCGGCAAACCAACGATGCCACATTGTAAACTCATAATGCTATATTGTTTTTTATTGTTTTGATTTCTTGCTCGTTCCAGCGGGCAAAGGTAGTCATTTCTTTTGGCATAATTGAGCATGTGTACAGAATTAATAGATAATTTTGACATTCACGGCTCGAAAGCAAAGGTATCAGTTTCAGTTATCATAAGAATAAACTGTAAGTTATATCTCGTCAAGCGGTTTCAGCTTATGTCCTTTTATCATTTTGAATTGGGTAGGAGACATCCCTGTTTGTGACTTGAACTGCGTGCTCAGATGAGCTACGCTCGAATAGTGCAGTTTGTCCGCAATCTCGCTGACGGTCAGTTCGTCATAGACAAGCAACTCTTTCACCAACTCTATCTTCTGCGCAAGATAATACCGCTCGATGCTGATGCCTTTCATTGCGGTGAACAGCTTGCTGAGCGCACTGTATTCCTTGCGGCATTTGTCCTGCAAATAGCCTGATAAGTTTATCTTCTCCTGATATTCCGGATGGCGCACGAACTCAATGACACCGATACGAATCTGTTCGATGATGCGCATCCGCTTGTCGTCAATCACCTCGAAACCGTATTCTTCGAGCCGACGGCGGATGCTTTCTTGCTTCTCTTTCGGGATAGGTTCAGACAGCACGACCGTACCTAATTCTACACTGGCAGGCGTGATGCCGTTCTCCTGAAAGATATTGGAAACGGTCAGGATGCACCGTCTGCAAACCATATTCTTGATATAGATATTGTTTCCTTCCATATTTCTGTTGTTTTATATCGGGCAAAAGTAGAAGCATTTTAATGCAACTTGGTTGTAAAGATACGGTTGAAAGCCGGATTTTAGAGTCCTCTGTTCCATAATCTGCCAAAAGGGAATTACCTTTGCATTAAGTAAAACAACGAAGATGAATCGCAAAGACACTTACGGCATATACAACGACACGCCCGAGCAGATTTCCCTCCTGAAATACTCCAAAAGCTCGTGCGGCGTGGACTTTCTGCTGAACACGGCGGAAAGCACGGAGAAGCGGGGCTGGTTCGACACGGACAAGCGGTATCGGACTGACTTCTTCGAGTTCTATTTCTTCCGCAAGGCGGAGGGGTATCTCTTTTTGGCGGGCGAACGGATTGACCTGCATCCCGGTATGTGGCTCGTCATTTCGCCTTTCCAGTTGCAGGAATGGCACGTGGAAATGGAAAAGTTAGACTATACGTTCCTTGTCTTTCAGGAGGAGTTCGTGAACAATTTCCTCTCCGACAAGTATTTTATGTACCGCCTTTTGTATTGCTACCAACACGATTATCCCACTTGGTTCGATATGCCGGAGGAAGAAGCTTGCCCGTTGCTCGACCTGCTGCGGAAGATGAAGAAGGAACTGCGTGAGCCGATTGCCGACAGCTATCACCTGATTGTCGCCTACCTCTACCAGTTCCTCCTGTTGCTCAACCGCATTTATGCCAGCCGCTTCCACTTGCCGTTTGCCCTGCCGCTGAACAACTACGCTTACCAGTACAAGCAACTCTTGGAAAAGAACATCTGCGACAAGGCGCGTGTGGCGGACTATGCCGAAATGATAGGCATCAGCCGCGTGTCACTCAACAAGGCGGTGACGCGCGAGTTCGGACTTTCGGCGGTGCATCTGCTGAAACAACGTCTCCTGCAAGAGGTGAAAAACGACCTGCTTTTCTCCGACCTCTCCGTGAAAGAAATCGCTTTCCGCCTGCACTTCTCCGAGCCGAACCACCTGATGCGCTTCTTCAAGCAGATGACGGGGCAGACCATCAGCGCATTTCTTGCGGAGATGAACCGGGAAGATTAAAGGCTGTATGCCACTTATTTTTTGAACCTGATTTTTTCGTGGTAGAAATAGTTTACGATAACAGGCTTTCCTTTTTCCGAGCGTCCGTAAGGCAAATCGTTTACCCGATAGGGAAAGCCTTGTGTCTGTGCATATTGGGATATGTCCTGCTCCAACGCCTGCCAGTAATCAAGCCTTTTCTTGTTGTATATTTCCTCATATAACGGGAAGAGTTCGGGACGCTTCTTACGGATATACGCCATTATTCCTCCTTTGAATTGCCCACGCAGGTTCAGGTTTTCCAGCCATATCAAATCGGCATATCCTTTCACTTCCTCGATAATCGCCTTCACGTCGGTTATTCCCGGAAATATGGGCGAGACAAAACATACGGTACGGAGCCTGCCTCATAGACTTGGCGCATCGCTTTCAGGCGGCGTTCTATGCTCACGGCGTTGTCCATATCCGCACGAAACTGTTCGTTAAGCGTATTGATTGACCAAGACACTGTTACTTTGGGAAAACGTTTCAACAGGTCGAGGTCGCGAAGGACGAGGTCGGACTTCGTACATACCATAATCTCGGCGTTGCTTCCGCGCAGTTCTTCGAGCAGCCTGCGGGTACGGCGGAATTGTTCCTCATAGGGGTTGTAACCGTCCGTCACGGAACCTATCACGATGCGCTCACCGTCATATTTGTGCGGATTGGCTATCGGTTTCCAGTTCTTCACGTCCAGAAACGCGCCCCACGGTTCTGTATGCCCGGTGAAGCGTTTCATAAACGATGCGTAGCAATACTTGCAGGCGTGAGGGCATCCCACGTAAGGATTGACCGAATATCCTCCGACTGGCAGTGCGGATTTGGTCATAACGCTCTGTACGTCTATTTCCTTGATTGTTTCAGTATTCATTGTATGCGTTTGATAAATTGTTCCGGCAGTTCCTGAATCATCCTTTCTTCACCCATTATAAGCAGCAAATCCTCTTTCATAAATACGGGGATTCCTTGCGCTTTGGCTTGGTCGGCAATGTGAAGCACCCATTCGAGACGGGAATCCACTTTGCCTTTCCGATGTCCCGTTTCCGTGCCTATGACAACCCAATCGATACCCGCGAAGTCTATCTCTCCGATTTCGTCAAAGATAGGTTCAAAGGTGACGTGGTAATGTTTGGCCTTGATATTTCTTTTCAAATCTTCTAACCTTTTTTTCTCGGAACTGCGCGTGACGGTCACGCCCATCCAGACATTTTCGTCATCCGTAGAAAAACAGACCTTATCCGGACGTTTCGTAAGAAAGATATAAGCGTGTTGCGGATTGCTTTTCATTCTTCCGAAAATCTCCGCGTTCCATTCAGGCTTCCAATCGGAGAAGTCGCTCATTCCGGTCATCAGCCATACGTGAGGTTTTGGAGTGTCGATGATGTGTAGCTTGCGCCCCATATATTCGGGTACAGAAAAATCGTCCGTGATATGGAAGCGGCGACAGTTATTACGGGCATAGCAGTAGCTGCACCCTATTGAGCAGCCTATCACTATGTTCATATTCTTTATCAGCGATTTGATGCAAACACTCATAACGTAATGCTCTCCCCATCTCCCGGCATAATCAGTCGGTTCATATCCACTCCGTGGTGGCGGGCTTCGTTTCGCAGGATTTCGCGTGTTGTCTGGCAATGGTCAATAGCATCCATGTGTACGGCTATCAGTTTGATTTGTGCGGGGAGCGTGTCGAGCATCGCCATCACTTCCTGCTCGTCGGGGATGATGCAGCCGTCTGTCTTGGAAAATTCGGGGAACACCGCACCGCCGCTGTTTACAACGATATAATCAGGGCGGTATTTTTCCACGGTTTCAAGGATGCACGGTTCCCATTTGCAGTCGCCCATTATATAAATGGTCGGAAGTCCCTCCGCCATCAGCACATAGCCCGACACGGGTCCCATCATCTGGCCTATCTGACCGAAACCGTGATGACCCGTGGTGCGGTGGATGGTCAGGTTGCCTATTGTCTTGCTCTTTTCAATTGCTTCTACATTTGTAAAACCATCTTGCACGAGGGTTTCCTTGTCTTGCGGCTGGGTGTAGAAAGGGATGTCTTTCGGCAAATGTTGTTTCACGCTCGGTTCATAATGGTCAATGTGGTTGTGTGTGAGCAGTACCATATCCACGCCCTCGGTGATTTCGCTGATGGGCATTACCAGATGCACCCTCGGACTTTTATACACGCCGAGAGCGGATTGCAGGGTTCCTTTGTCGGCAAATACGGGGTCAACAAGGATGGTGTGTCCTGCATAATTGATTTTCAAGGTGGCGCTGCGCACCAACCGGATAATAGCTTTCTCGTTCATAATGTTACGCTTTTATGATTTGTCGGGTGCAAAGTTCGGAAGATTCCCCTGATGCCTCTATGCCTTAAAAAGAGAAATATATGCCATTTTGATAAAAGAATGATGTATATTTGCAGAAAGCAAAGAACAAGAGCGATGAAAACGATAACCAACCCCGAAAGACTGGTCAGCGTCCCGTTCAGCAAGACACGTTGCGGCGTGGACTTCTACATCAACACAGGCGAGAGCAAGGACATCTGTGGTGTCTTGACCGAGCACCGGACGTTCAAGACGGATTTTTTCAGTTTCTATTTCTTTCGCCGCGCCAATGGCTATGTGCTGTTAAACTTCCGCAAAATAGAGTTACGGGACGATATGGTGCTCCTCCTGTCGCCGCACCAGCAACAGGAATGGCATGTGGACGAAGCGGAACTGGACTACACTTTCCTTATCTTCCGCGAGGACTTTATGCGCACGTTCATCGCCGACAAGTTCTTCGTCTATCGCCTGCTGTATTATTATCAGACCGACACGCCACCGTACCTGTTTGCCGCGCCGGAAGAACTGGCGGAATATATGCGCCTCTTGGGGAAGATAAAACAGGAGCTACTGCATCCTGTGGCAGACACTTACAACCTTATCGTATCTGTGCTTTACTATCTGTTGGTGGTTATCAACCGGGCATACGCCAAAACTTACCGTCTGCCGGTCGAAGTGCCGAAGAACAATTATGCATTCCAGTTCAAGGACTTGCTCGAAAAGCATATCCACACCGTGCAGCGTGTTCAGGAATATGCCGATATACTCCGCGTGAGCCGTATTACTCTGAACAATTCTGTAATGGCGCAGTTCGGCGTATCCGCCACCCATCTGCTCAAACAACGCTTGTTGGAGGAATTGAAAAACGAGCTGTTGTTCTCCGACCGCAACGTAAGCCAGTTGGCGGACGAGTTCCACTTTTCCGACCCCAGCCATCTGATGCGCTTCTTCAAGCAACAGACGGGAAAGACATTTACGCAATATATCACGGACTACCAAAAGGGGATTTACGAGTAATCCGTCCCGATAAGCGTTGGAAACTGCGTCGACAGCATCAATCCGTCAGGATAAGCACCGTCGACGGGTGACGAAACCATTAATCGGCACGGATAAGCACTAAATACGGCGACGATAGTCCTCGCGAACTTGGAGAACCGCTGTCGTCGCTGACGACAACGCCAATCGGCGCGGATTATCATTTTCGTAGGCTTACTTCACATCCGGGATGAGCCTACCAAAGGTCGGACCTTTGATACCCTCAAGTCCGGGGTGAGGGTATCTCAAGTCCGACCTGAGCTTGGATAAGGAATAATCCAATTTTTGCCCGATTCCGCTTATCAAAATGGTAGCATACGGCTATGGATTGGTAGCGGCTGTTTCTTGCGATGCCTGTACCTTTGCACCGGACTAATCAAAGGAGATTTTCAATATGGTTTCAAAAGAAAAGATTGAGTTGTTGAGGCAGAAGATAGACGAGGCGGATGCCATCGTGGTGGGCGGAGCGTCGGGAATGTCTGCCGCTTCGGGCTTCGTGTTCTACTATCAGGAGGACGATATGTTCCGCCGTATGGCAGGAGGTCTGGCCGAGAAATACGACAGGCACAATATGTTCGACCTGTTCTATGACCGCCGTCCCTCGCGTGGCGAACAATGGGCGTTGATGCTGCGCGTCATACACTACATATACGAATGCTATACAGGCGAGACTTATACAGACTTGGCGGAACTGCTCAAAGGGAAGGATTACTATATTGCTACGACCAATCAGGACGCGCAATTCTACCGTGTGTTCCCTGCCGAGCGCATCACGCGCATACAAGGCGATTGGCGATACTGGCAATGTAGCCGTCCGTGCCACGACGAGATATATTATAATAAGGAAAGGGTACTGGAGCTATGCCCGAAGATTGTAGGCGATACCTTGCCCGACGAATTGATACCCCGTTGCCCGCATTGCGGCAAGGAGTTGGCTCCGTGGGTGCGTGGTTACACCTTCCTTGAAGGCGAATATTACCAACGGGAGATGAAGCGGTATCTCGACTTCCTTCGCGCCAACTCGCGGCGCAAGGTGCTGTTCCTCGAACTCGGTGTGGGGATGATGACCCCGATGTTCATCAAGGAGCCGTTTATGAATATGACCTATCAGTTCCCGAATGCGTTCTATACCACCGTCAATCCGCAACACGCTATTATCCCGAAAGAGATTGCACGGAAAAGCCTTGCCATCAGCGACGACATTGCCGTTACGCTGAAACAATTGTTGGGTAAATCCACGGCAGGAATGAAAGCATTCGATGCAAAAGAAGCGTTTAACCCGTCAAGAGTATATTGATATGACAGAGATACAGAGAGCCGCCCAAGCCATCAAGGATGCCGATGCCTTGCTCATCGGCGCAAGCAACGGATTGTCCATCGCCGAGGGTTATCACATTTTCGCCAATAACGAGATGTTCCGCCGCCAGTTCGGCGACATCCAACAGAAATACGGCATACGCAGTGTCATTGAAGGATGTTTTTATCCCTACCCGAACGAGAAAGACCGCCAAGAGTTCTTGCATCGGCTTGTGCAGTATTGGGTAACAGACTACCGTCTCTCACAAGTGATGAAAGACCTGCTTGCCGTTGTCGGCGACAAGGATTATTTCATCCTCACCTCCAATGCTGATACGCATCTGGAACTGTCCGGCTTCGCACCCGGCAAGGTGTTCGAGGTGGAAGGCACTTTCGAGGATATGCTGCATAACCGCCCGATGCAAGACAAGAGTCAAGAAGCCAATGCTTTTCTCAATCGTTATCACGGCAAGCGGCTCGCCATTCTCGAACTGGGCATAGGCAGCCGAAACCGTCTGATAAAGCTGCCGTTGATGCAACTGGCTGCACGTGAACCGCAAGCCGTGTATATCACGCTGAATCTTGCGCAAGAACTTTACATTCCCAATGAGATTGCGCATAAATCCATCGGGCTGGCGGGTGATATTGCCGTGACACTTCAAAAGTTAAAGGAGAAATTGGTATGAGGAGTTATCGTAAACATCTTTCAGGAGAAGCGGCTTTCAAGTCGTTTGTCCCGACACCCCTTTCAGAAATACAGGTTATCCATACGGAGGAATTGGATAAGCTAATAATGGAAACGGAAAGCGCGATGCAGCAATTTAATGATGACGCTTCACAACTTTCCGAGGAACAGATTAAGCAATTGATGTGGCAGGAAGCGGAAAATTCCTGCAAATTGGCTTTGGGCGAACAGCCTTTGTCTTTTGGTTTTATGCCGGATGCGGATAGTGCGCTGGAAGAAGATACGGACAATCTGCTGAAAGCCACTTCCTACGCCATCGAAGCTATGGACGAATTGCCATTGAGTGCCCGTCTGTTGAAAAACGCCCATTACCTGATGTGCAATAGTGAGAGGTACGAAAAGAAATATCCGGGAGAGTTCCGCACCTCTCCTGTCTGGATAGGCTGGAAAGAAAACGGACTGAAAGACGCGATGTTTGTTCCGCCCGTGTATGATGATATGATTGAAGCCTTTTCCGACCTTGAACGTTACATCAATTATGAAGATTCAGAGAATGTATTTGTACGAGCCGCTTTGATACACTATCAGTTTGAAATGATACATCCCTTCATTGACGGGAATGGCAGAGTTGGACGGCTGCTCAACACATTGTACCTGATGGAGCAGGATGTTCTCAAATGCCCGGTTCTGCAACTATCCAATGTATTGAAGAAAAGGATTCTTGGATATTATATGGGAATACAGCATGTCAATGAGACGGGAACGTACAATGACTGGCTGTGCTTCTATTTGAATGCAATTAAATCAGCCTGTTCGATGATAGTGATTTAATAGAGGTAGGTGTAGTCATTTCTTTTGGCATATATACAGAATTAACGGATATTTAAAGACGAACGATAATTATTTGACTACTCATACGCATCAGGCTTCGTTGGCTGTCCTACCCGTATGAAACTTGCATCTCATACGGGTGAAATAGCCAACGCACTTAGATGCATAAAAAGCCCTAACTTAATGCTTGTGTAAGGCAATCGAACTGATAGATATTCCCAATACACTTATCAACAACATTGTGCAAGCGTTATTCACTGGTTATAAACATCTGACAATAGGTTTTAACAGACTTTTCAACGCTATATTCACCGTTTATCAACCGAATTTTCAACCAATGCAATAATGAAAAAACACAAGATATTAATGCAACGGTTTTCCAATAAACAACCTGCATATTTTATTTCATTTTTCTCTTTGAAACTCTTCTGTCCTTAATACGTTGCAAATAAAGCGATTTCTTTGTATCTTTGCACGGCTAATAATATAAGGTGTAAAATCAAAATTACAACACAATATCACAATGGAATACAATTTCAGAGAGATTGAAAAGAAATGGCAACAGAAGTGGGTGGAACAGAAGACCTACAAGGTTACCGAAGACGAATCGAAACAAAAGTTTTATGTTTTGAATATGTTCCCTTATCCGTCGGGAGCAGGACTTCACGTAGGACATCCGTTAGGATATATCGCCAGCGATATTTATGCACGCTACAAACGCTTGCAAGGCTTCAACGTGCTCAACCCGATGGGCTATGATGCCTACGGGCTTCCGGCAGAGCAATATGCCATTCAGACGGGACAGCATCCCGCTATCACTACGGTGAACAACATCAACCGTTACCGTGAGCAATTGGATAAAATCGGGTTCTCGTTCGATTGGGACCGCGAGATACGCACCTGCGACCCTGAATATTACCACTGGACGCAATGGGCTTTCCAGAAGATGTTCAATAGCTTCTATTGCAACACCTGCGGTAAAGCTCAACCCATCGAAAAGCTTATCGCACACTTCGAAGAAAAAGGTACCGAAGGACTGGATGTAGCTTGCTCGGAAGAATTGAGCTTCACCGCCGAAGAATGGAAGGCGATGAGCGAAAAGCAGCAACAAGAAACCTTGATGAACTATCGTATCGCTTACTTAGGCGAAACCATGGTGAACTGGTGCCCGCAATTAGGCACGGTATTGGCGAACGATGAAGTGGTGGACGGCGTGAGCGAACGCGGCGGCTATCCCGTGGTACAGAAGAAGATGCGCCAATGGTGCTTGCGTGTATCGGCATACGCCGGACGCTTGCTCGACGGACTGGATACCATCGACTGGACAGACTCTTTGAAAGAAACTCAACGCAACTGGATAGGCCGCTCGGAAGGTACGGAAGTGCGCTTTAAGGTAAAAGACAGCGATTTGGAATTTACCATTTTCACCACCCGTGCCGACACGATGTTCGGCGTGACCTTCATGGTATTGGCACCCGAAAGCGAATTAGTTCCGCAAGTCACCACCGAAGCTCAACGTACCGAAGTGGAAGCCTACTTAGACCGCACCAAGAAACGTACCGAGCGCGAACGCATCTCCGACCGCCGCGTAACGGGTGTATTCAGTGGTTCGTATGCTATCAATCCTTTTACGGGCGAAGACGTGCCTATCTGGATCAGCGATTATGTATTAGCTGGTTACGGAACGGGAGCCATTATGGCAGTACCTGCCCACGATAGCCGCGACTATGCTTTCGCCAAACATTTCAACCTACCTATCGTTCCGTTAGTAGAAGGATGCGATGTTTCAGAAGAAAGTTTTGATGCTAAAGAAGGAATCGTTTGCAATTCTCCGAAAGCCGGTGTAACCCCTTATTGCGATTTGAACCTGAACGGCTTGACCATTAAAGAAGCCATCGCCGCTACTAAGGAATATGTAAAAGCCCATCACTTAGGACGTGTGAAAGTGAACTACCGTCTGCGCGACGCCATTTTCTCTCGCCAACGTTATTGGGGCGAACCGTTCCCCGTATATTACAAGGACGGAATGCCTTACATGATAGACGAAAGCAAGCTTCCGCTGGAATTGCCCGAAGTAGCCAAGTTCTTGCCTACCGAAACGGGCGAACCTCCGTTGGGGCACGCTACAAAATGGGCATGGGATGTAGAAAAAGGCGAAGTGGTGGAAAACACGAAGATAGACAACGTGACCGTATTCCCGCTCGAACTGAACACCATGCCGGGCTTTGCAGGTTCCAGTGCCTACTACCTGCGCTATATGGACCCGCACAACGATAAAGCGTTGGTATCGGAAAAGGCAGACCACTACTGGCAAAACGTTGACCTCTATGTAGGAGGAACAGAACACGCTACGGGACACCTTATCTACTCACGCTTCTGGAACAAATTCTTGTTCGACTTGGGTGTAAGCGTGAAGGAAGAACCGTTCCAGAAATTGGTGAACCAAGGCATGATTCAAGGACGAAGCAACTTCGTTTACCGCATCAAGGACACGAACACATTCGTATCTCTCGGACTGAAAGACCAATACGAGGTGACTCCGCTCCACGTAGATGTGAATATCGTAGCAAACGATGTGCTCGACATCGAAGCCTTCAAGAACTGGCGTCCCGAATATGCCAATGCCGAATTTATTTTGGAAGACGGCAAGTACATCTGCGGATGGGCGGTAGAGAAGATGAGCAAATCAATGTACAATGTGGTGAACCCCGATATGATTGTAGAGAAATACGGAGCAGACACCTTGCGTATGTACGAAATGTTCCTCGGTCCGGTAGAGCAATCGAAACCTTGGGACACGAACGGTATAGACGGTGTACACCGTTTCTTGAAGAAACTTTGGAACCTCTTCTACGACCGTCAGGACAATTTCCTTCCTGCCGAAGGCGAAGCGACTAAGGAAGAACTGAAGTCTATTCATAAATTGATTAAGAAAGTAACAGGCGACATCGAAGCGTTCTCATACAATACTTCGGTCAGTGCCTTCATGATTTGCGTCAACGAATTGACTTCATTGAAATGCCGTAACAAAGAAGTATTAAGCAAGTTAATTATCTTGCTTGCCCCGTTTGCTCCCCATTTGGCGGAAGAATTATGGGAAGCCTTAGGGCATAACACAACGGTATGCGACGCACAATGGCCCGTATGGAACGAAGATTACCTGAAAGAAGACACGGTGAAATACACCATCTCCTTCAACGGAAAAGCACGTTTCACCATGGAATTCCCTGCCGATGCAGACAATAATACTATCCAAGCAGCGGTAATGGCAGAAGAGCAATCGCAGAAATGGATTGACGGCAAAACTCCGAAAAAGGTCATCATCGTGCCGAAGAAGATTGTCAATATCGTGTTATAATCAATAAAGAAACGCAGATTAACGCAGATTTTCGCAGATAAATAAAGAAAAACAATCTGCGCTAATCCGCGTTAATCTGCGTTTAAACCAACTATCTATGGAATTAGCATTAATCAAGAAAATAAGCAGAGAATCAAAAGATTACTTTGCCATTACTTTCGGGCTGATACTATATGCATTAGGCTGGGCAATGTTTCTCCTCCCTTACCAGATAACCACAGGAGGCGTGACGGGTATCTCAGCCATTATCTACTATGCCACAGGGGTGGAAATCCAAATCTCCTACTTCCTTATCAATGCCGTCTTCCTCGGCTTTGCCTTGAAGATATTAGGACCGAAATTCAGTGTGAAAACCATTTATGCCATCTTCATGCTAACCTTCCTCCTTTGGCTTTTCCAATGGATACTGAAGGACGAAAGCGGAAACCTGCCCCAGCTTTTAGGACCAGGCCAAGACTTTATGGCATGTGTCATTGGAGCCGGTATGTTGGGCTTCGGCATCGGTATCGTATTTTGTAACAACGGAAGTACGGGCGGCACTGACATCATCGCCTGGATTATCAACAAATACAAAGACGTGACGTTAGGACGGATGATGATGTATTGCGATATCGTCATCATTTCGTCGTGCTATTTCATCTTCCACGACTGGAGGCGCGTACTTTTCGGCTTCTGTGTATTGTTTATTATGAGCATCGTCATCGACTACGTGATTAATAGCGCACGCCAGTCGGTACAGTTCCTCATCTTCTCGAAAGAATACGAAAAGATAGCCGAAGGTATCTCCACCAAGATAGACCGTGGCGTTACCTTACTCAATGGTCAAGGCTGGTACAGCAAACAAGATATCAAAGTAGTTGTAGTCTTGGCTAAGAAGACTCAATCGCTTGATATCTTCCGCCTCGTGAAAGACATCGACCCGAACGCCTTCATCTCGCAAAGCAACGTAGTAGGTGTTTACGGCGAAGGCTTCGACAAACTGAAAGTAAAATAATAAAAAATGAACACAGAGACACGAAGATACAGAGAAAATCAACAAACTAAAAACTCCGTGTCTCTGCGTCTCTGTGTTCTACAATCCCCTATCAACAATGAAAAAGAACCTCGTTTTTGCAACCAATAACGCGCACAAACTCGAAGAGATACGCGCTATCCTTGGCGACAAAATAAATATCTTAAGTCTGAATGATATTGATTGTCATGCCGATATTCCCGAAACCGCCGATACATTAGAAGGCAATGCCCGCCTGAAAGCCGAATACATTTATCAGAACTACGGAATGGACTGTTTTGCCGATGATACAGGACTCGAAGTGGAAGCCCTCAATGGCGCACCGGGCATCTATTCGGCACGCTATGCAGGCGGAGCGGGACACGACTCGGAAGCCAATATGCGCAAATTACTCTCCGAATTGGAAGGAAAAACCAACCGGAAAGCCCAGTTCCGCACCGCTATCTGCCTCATCGAAGGAGGCGAAGAACATTTGTTCGAAGGTATCGTACATGGAACTATCTTACAAGAAAGACGTGGTACAGCAGGCTTTGGCTATGACCCTATCTTCCAACCCGAAGGCTACACTGAAACTTTTGCTGAAATGGGAAATGAAGAAAAAAATAAAATCAGCCACCGTGCCCGTGCCGTGCAGAAGTTAGTAGAATACCTCAATCAATGAAATTCACTACAGAGAACACAGAGTAGCACAGAGTTTTATATTCTCTCTATGCTATTCTGTGATATCATCAATGGGAAATAACGCTTTGAATATGCTCCACTACTCGTTCTGCCTCATCACAACTAAGCATATAAGACTTGCTTTTACGCAACTTGAGATAAAACGCGTCTTGATATTGTCCTACATACTCAAAATGGCTTCCTAAACCTCCTCCAGAGAACCAGCCGATATAACCACCGAAACCGCCGCTTCCCCATTGACGCAACAAACGTGAAGGCTTACCTTGCCATTTACCGACTTCAGTTATGTCTTCGTAACGAAAAACCTTATTCCCCGATGCACAATGCAGCACCAATGCATCGTTTGTCAATTCTATGTATTGAGGAGACTGACGATGATAATAAACAAGGACACTTATTACAATAGCAAGTATAGGTACGACAATAAGTAATCCTATCGGATGCTTGATACCTTGCCACAAAATAAACAGACATAATACTGTAATAATTATCCAGACAACAATGGTTACAATATGTACAGTTTTACTCTTTGTTACTTTAAATATTCGTTTTTCCTCCATTTTAATAATGTTTCATTTAATACGACGCACTCGCCCGAATACCTGCTTGTTCCAACAAGGCTACAATGCGGTCAAGTTCTTCGTGAGTGGCTTTTTGGAGGAAACTATCGGGTGTTTCGCGGTCTATCGTATAAATCATTACCTGACGGGGAGCTATCGCCTTTACCGTTTCCAGCCACGGAAGTACAAAAGCATCCGAAGTGTTGTCTACATCTTCGCCTTCATCGGTCTTCCCTTTCAAGAACATGGTCTGGATAATCAGATTGCCGTGAAAAGCCTTCATCCCTTCGATGATTCGGCTTACGTCATACGAACCTACGGGACGGTCTACCTTATTTATATAAGCAACATCTATCGTATCCAATTTCAGGATATTATTATCCACCCGATTAAGCGCTTCGAACACTTCGGGACGATGTATCTGAGTGGAATTACTCAACACGCTTATCTTGGCATTAGGAAAATAACGGTCGCGTAAAGCAATCGTATCTTCTATGATTTCCTTGAAATGCGGATGAAGCGTAGGCTCTCCGTTTCCCGCAAAGGTCAGCACATCGGGAGCCGGACCGTTCGCCTGCATCTCCTTCAAGCGTTGTTCCAAAGCCTTACGCACTTCTTCACGTGTAGGAAGCTTGGCATGAGGACGATGGTCTTTATTGTATCCGCATTCGCAATAGATGCAATCAAACGTGCAGCACTTCCCGTCTGCGGGAAGCAAATTGATTCCTAACGACACTCCCAACCGGCGACTATGCACCGGTCCGAATATAGGAGAAGAATAAATAACGGTTGACATAAGCTTTCTATTCTTTTACTATAAAAATCACATCAGCTAAACTACTATATGAATTTCCCTTAAATTCAAAATCAATCTTTTTTAATGAAGTATCGGTAAAATTATCAAGGTAATTTTCTATTTTCGGTTCGATTAAAGAAAAAGCTCTTTTCATCTTCCAAGATTGACTTATATCATTTACATCTATTAGAATAACAAAAAGCCTGTTTTCTGCACCAAACCGCATTTCACCTTGATGTGTATATAACCAAGTCATTAATTCAATTTCATTTTTTTGAGCTTCGTGTATAACTTCTTTGCGTTTATTGTTTAATTCTGAAATAACATCTTTACGACCTATTTCCAATAACTTTTCTGAAATGATATATATTTGCTGTGATTCGGTTTGTTTAGAATCAAATATAATGTTATTTTCTTTTGCCTTTTTCTTTAACCATGAAATTTCTTTTTCACCTAATTTCGTTTTCAATTTTTCATCCATGTACTGATTCGGGAAAAATGTAACTTTTAAATCAATAGGATTATCATTTATAAAGAAATCAACACTTTTTATTTCCCCAACTGCAGAGATGACTTTTCTATGTCGCTTAAACAAACATTCTATAAGATAAGATGTCCAATTATTATACCAACTTGTCTGCACATAATTCCACGCATTATCTGCTATTTCAGATTGTTTACTGACTAATTCATCATAATTACTAATTACCTTTACATACTTACTGACCAGATGTTTGTCTAATGAATTATTTTGATTGCCACCCCATATATAATGATGAACTTTATATAAATCATTTTTAAGCTGATCCTCATTAATTCCTAATGATTTATACCATTCATGTTCATGATCATTTAAAAAATCATTTAATAACTGCATCGCATTAGGCAAACTTTCCAATATATCAAATAATTCTTTATTTTGTTCTGTAATTTTAGTAGTGGAAAGTTCTATACCATTTGCTTTTATGAATTGTTTTAATTGTTTGCTCCTACATACAGCACGCACTTTTAACCACAATAACCCATTTATATTTCCATTAAACGCATATAGATTTTGTGCTCTAAATTCTTTATTCCATTTTAAAAAGTCCGTCATATACAATTACATTTATTTTGTTGTACAAACTAATAAGATTTCGCTACTGCCAGCTACACTACCTTTTCCTCCACGTCCCATACTATATTTTTTCCTCTCTACTCTTACATTACGATAAGGAGTAATCATTTCTATCATAGTATTTATATCTGGATAGCTTCGGTCATTATAACTTACTAACCAAATAGGAATATGATTTGCTTTTTCAAACATTAACTGAAGATTTGAAAGAACTTCACTATTCTTATCAAACCCACTATATTTTTTTGGTTCATACCGTTTTATCCCATTAACAAATTGTTTGTCTTTCCAGTATTCTACGTACGTTTCAAGTAAATGATAAAATGACTGATAATCTGCATGGCTATTACAATAAGGAGGATCAAAATAAACCAAATCTATATTAGTCAATTTAGGTAACAATGTTAAAATGTTTTCATTATAACTTCTGTTATCTTTTAAATTATCAAAAACAGCGGCATTATATTCAGGAAGCAATTCTTTAAATATATCTTTAAGAGGACGTACTAAACTACGGTTACGTTTGATACGGACAGGATCTGCTGCATATTTTAGAGCCTGTGTATGAGCAAAATGTCCCATCGTTACTTTTCGTGTCATGCTCCGACACATTACAGATAACGCCAGTGCTTCCTTATATTTGTTATTTAAACGATTTATATTACTTCGAAAACTATCCGCAAATTCAGCTTCTTCTGGTAAAAAAAATAAATTAGCAAACAGTTTTTCCATCAAATTAAATTCTTTTGGATTACTGTTTTCAGAAAAAAGTATCTCTAAATCATTTTCATCAAGGGTATATTTAGGGTTTTCTATAAGTGCCCTACCTATTAAATTATTAAAATTCAAAAAATCATTTGTTATAACTCTTTTACCCAACTGTTTAAACATATATGCAATAGATTGCGAACCAGAGAAAGCATCCAATACATTTCTTACTTTATCAGGCACAAATTGAGCAATCCATCCACGATGAATATATTTTGCCCCTAAATATTGTGGCTCAGGAAATTTATAATCAAGATATTTGGTTTCATCAAAAAGCATACAGTCTTTCTTTTAAATGCAAAAAATTAAATTATGCACTGCAAACATAATGTTTTTACAGCATAATACAAAATCTGTAGAAGCCGATATTCTTCCGAATGTTAAATTCCACTTGCCTATGCAGTGTTTCATGTTTTACTTCATCTTACTTTAATACCAACAAATTAGGAAAGTGGAGAACAAAGAACTGATAGATTTATGCAAACAAGGAAACGGGAAAGCATTAGGCTTGCTCTACACCACCTACGCAGACAAAATGATGCGGATTTGCTTACGTTATGTATCCGACGAACAAACCGCACAAGACCTGCTGCACGATGGATTCCTTATCATCTTTTCTTCCCTGCATACCCTTCGTTCTCCGGAAAAGTTAGAAAGCTGGATGGGAAAAATCATGAAGAACATGGCTTTGCAATATTTAAAAGAATCCCGCCCGACAAGCATTACGTTAGAAAGCATTACGGAATCGGAAGAACCTGCCGAATCTATGTTTTCAACCGATTTCCCTACTTATGAACACCTGCTTAAAACCATAGAAACCTTGCCGCAAGGATACCGAAACGTATTCAAACTGGCTGTATTAGAGAATCTTTCTCACAAAGAAATAGCCGCATTATTGGGCATTGCTCCTCATTCGTCCTCCTCGCAATTAGCCCGAGCCAAGGAAATGTTACGCAAACTTTTGTCCCGGTATGCCTTCATCATTGGTTGGGCTTTATCCCTTGTTATTTCCATTTACCTTTTATTATACCCGAAAAAGAACGAAAACTTAACCGAACATAAACCATCCGAAAAAGAAAAAGATAAGTCCATCAAGACACAAAAAGAAGATGCTTCCCTATCAGATGTCCGCTTTATCTCTTCCGGTACTGAAACTTATCAATCCAGTGATACATTGAAAAACAATGTTGGTATACCAGACAGCATTATCGCTCCGAAAGACAGTACGATAAACGAAACACCAGTTCCTGTTATGCCCTTAACGGTGTTTGCTCAAAAGCAATATACTCCTGTCTTCCAGCCTGATAAAGAAAAGAAACATTGGTCTTTCTCATTCGCTTATACAGGTGAAGGAAAACAGATAAACAATAAACTCTATCAAACTCCGGGAGGAATCTCATCGGGCGAAAGCCAACAAGTAAAAGAAAAAACGCATCATCACTTTCCCGTCAATATATCATTTGCATTGCGTTACCATTTTAATCCGGCTTGGGGAATAGAAACCGGATTGCAATATACTTATTTGCGTTCTGATTTTACGAAAATAACCGATTTATACACCGAACGCATACAAAAAGTCAATTACATCGGAATCCCCTTAAAAGGTGTTCTGAATCTATGGAATCATTCCCTGTTCTCTGTATACACTTCGGCTGGCATTACCTTGGATATTCCCATTAAAGCCACATCTGAAGAAACTATCAAAGAGAAAAACCAGGTACTTTCTCATGAGAAAACGACCATACATCCTTCTTTACAAGGATCAACCCAGTTAGGCATCGGCATTCAATACCAACTCACGCCTTCTATAAGCATTTATGCGGAACCTAACCTGAACTACTATTTTAAAACCGATTTAAACACCATTCGAAAAGAGCATCCCTTTACATTTACCATACCTATTGGTATACGATACTCATGGTAAAAACATCTTTTTCATGCAGTCTTTAAGCTATACGGGTATCTTATTAGCAAAACCTAATTTTACCCGGTATGCAAACACGACATAAAAACAGATTTTTATATTTCAATGAATTAGCGACAACAAGCAAGAACTACTTCATTCCTTATATCCAACACGCATGTCCCATCCAAACGGGAATGAATGTTTTAGAAATAGGATGCGGTGATGGGGGAAACCTGCTTCCTTTTTCTCAAATGGGATGTCGTACTACAGGCATAGACATATCCGTAAACCGGATAGAAGACGCTAAAGCTTTCTTTCAAGAAATGAAGGCGGAAGGAAGATTCATCGCTTCGGACATTTTCAACTGGAAAGAGCCGGAACCAACCTTCGATTTAATTATTTGCCACGATGTATTGGAACATATCAGTGACAAGAACCGCTTCTTAGCTCAAATAAGCAGCTATCTGCATCCGAATGGTATTTTGTTTATGTCGTTCCCTGCCTGGCAAATGCCATTCGGAGGGCATCAACAAATATGTACGAATAAAATAGTTTCACACCTACCTTTTATCCATCTTTTGCCCATTCCGCTTTACCGAAGATTATTGCAGCTCTTCGGAGAAACGGAACGCTGTATCCGTGAATTACTTGAAATCAAACAAACCGGTACATCCATCGAAGCATTCGAGAAACTAATCGGAGCCAGTCCTTTCCATATTGTAAACCGCCAATTATGGCTCATCAACCCACATTACGAAACCAAGTTCGGCATTCATCCATACAAATTAAATCCTCTCTTTTCCCGTATTCCCCACATAAGAAACTTCCTAAGCACCAGTTGCTTTTACCTTTTAAAACTTCAATAAACAACACATTCACCACTTCACCCTGACTTGCACCTGCAAATCCGCCTTATCGCTTCCTTGTATCTCTTCGGTGTCTGTGCCGATGCGGTTCCGGTCCTGATAGTGTGTCCAGCCCCATTTGGCTTGAATCATGAAACGGTTCTCCCAAGTGTATTTCAAGTTGATTGCCATACGAGTGCCTTTCCCGTAAAACGAGTTCATCGAGAAAGCGTAAAGCAAGCCGGGTTCGTAGACGTAAATGCGCGAATTGTAGTCTTGCGTATGAAACCATGTCCCGGTTATTGACGCTTGAATCGGGATATTTGGGATACTTCCTTTTACCGTACTGCTTACATAACCTCCTTTTGATTTCTCTCTTCCGTTATACGAAGTCATTACTCCTTCTCCTGTTCCTTTCAACGAAAGATAGGCATTTGGCGCATACGAACATTGATAGCGCAAACGTTGCCTTACGTAAGGCAAAACAAACTTCACTTCATCGGACGAAGTATAGTTTTTAGCCTTGTTCTTATAGGCATACTTTATTAACATGGATAGTGAATTAGATGGTGAATAACTTAATTGAAATAATCCGTCGAATCCCGATGTATGGTCACGGTCTACCTGATACCTGCGATAAAAGAAATGAAAGAAATCGCCATAACACAAGAGCTTGAACTTTCCTAAGAAACTGGTTTCCAATCCTAAATAAGTTCCTGTTTCGTTTTGAAGTTTCGAGTTTTCGCCAAACGCATTGCCATAAAGCGACTGGTAACGCTTATCGTAATAGCGGTGAATAAACAAGAGATTGATATTCACACTCGGTTGATAACTGATTGCATTAAGGGTAGCTATCCTTCCCGCTTTATCCATAGCCGTCTCGCCGGAAAGCGTAAACCGATGCAGAAAAAATTTGTAATTCACTCCTACATTATAGAAATAGTTTCCACGGGGATAATAGAGATTATAGGCACGCGCATCAGGATTCAACACCTTGTTGAAACGGTTATACACAGCAGTTAATCCGAACTCAGTGAATTTTCCATTGTAAGTTAAGTTGCATCCGGTCAGATGATTAGACACCGTATGTTTCTTTTCCATATCCTTTTTCAACCGATGATACCCATCGGTTTTCAACGACCTTATAAACTCGTTTTCCACACGTGCGTCTTGTTTTCTGAATGAATAGAAAGCCGAAGCTTGCCAACGTTTTGCCACTTGGTACGTAGCTCCTATGCCTTGTAAAAACTCTCCTTCACCAACCGAAGTGTACTTCATGAATCCTTGTCCGAATCGGTTCCGGTTAATCATTCCTTTTCCTAAGGTAAAGCTTCCGATATTCAATACCAACCCATAACCGAAGTTCGCCTTGAAATTCCCGATAGTCAATGCCTTGAGTTTCTTCAGGTTCGACAAGAACAGATAGCCGGAATACGAATCATATCCTTTCCGGTTGTATTGGCTAAAGAATGGCTCGCCTGCATCTTTCTCTGCAGTTAACCCTACATACACTTGTTTATTATACTGGAAACGATAGCGCACGTTGTGATAAAACGGACTTCCATAATAACGCTTATTGGGACTTTCCGCTAAGGTTTCCTTATCGTAATCAGCATATCCAGCCTTCATGTTGAAAGGGATGTCCAGCCGTGTTAATAACTCCTGTTTATTGTATTTCCACAAGTTCCGCCATGAGAACTTATCTTTCTCATTATCAGACGGTCCGATATAAATAAAGTCGGTTAAAAACTTTCGGGTCTGCCAATCCATTCCTTCCACACCCAACAGTTCATTCTTGGTCAGCATCGGTCCGTACTTATAGATATAATACAAGATGTTTTCTATCATCTTGTCCGATAGAAACGGAAGCTGCTCCAGTTCTTCCTTGGTAATGGTATTAATATTAAAAGGATGCTCGGCTATCTCGCTCAATTCTTCGTATTTTTCCCTCCAGTCTTCCAGTTCTTCGGAAGCCGTTATGTCTTCGTTCCATTCCAGCCAATCGGACTGGGCAAACAGGGGTGTTAATACATAACATCCTATTATACAACAAATAAACAAACGTTTCAACATACAATTCACAAGTTATCAACAAAGACTAATACGTTAATTTTTCGTATAACCTTTGCTTGGTTTCTATCACGATTCATTATTATTCCTATTTTTGCGCGTATGAAAAATAAGTTATACATAGTATTCATCCTGCTCTTTGTTTTTGCATTGAAAATCAAAGCGCAAACCTCTTCTTCTAACACCACTACGATGTACAAAGTACCTGTAATTGTATATAAAGGAGACTCTATACCTTGTATAACGCTAAGAACCGTATATGTATATCCCGAATTGCATTTTAAAAACAAACGCCAACGCAGATATTACAATAAATTGGTGAGGGATGTGAAAAAAACCCTTCCTATTGCCAAAGAAGTGAACCGGGCAGTGATAGAAACTTACGAATACTTGATGACTTTACCTGATGAAAAAGCACGTAATCAGCATATTAAGTTAGTAGAAAAAGGATTGAAAGAACAATACACACCGCGGATGAAGAAATTAACATTCGCACAAGGCAAGTTGTTGATAAAGTTGGTGAACAGGGAATGTAACCAATCTTCCTTCCAATTGGTTAAAGCGTTTATGGGACCTTTTAAAGCCGGATTCTATCAGACATTTGCCGCACTCTTCGGTGCCAGCCTGAAGAAAGAATATCATCCTGAAGACGAAGATAAATTAACCGAACGGGTAGTTACACTGGTGGAAAACGGACAATTGTAATGTGATAATCAAACGCAGAGACGCAAAAACGCAGAGAAATAATTTTAGAGAAGGCAAAGCACACAGAACCAATACTTTTCTCTGTGCACTCAGCTATCTCTAAAAATAAAAACTTTGCGCTTTTGCGTCTCTGCGTTCCAATATTATATCAGCTTGCATGCAAATTCCCAAATAATAATCCCAGCCGTTACCGATACATTCAACGAATGCTTGGTGCCGAATTGAGGGATTTCAATGCATCCATCACACCGATTTACCACTTCTTGCTTCACGCCTTTTACTTCATTTCCTAATACGACCGCATATTTTTTATCCGGCTCCAAAGTGAGTTTATCCAGCATGGTGCTTCCTTCGCATTGCTCGATGGCAAATACCGTATAACCCATCGCATGAAGCTCGTTTACAGTCTCTTCCGTGTCTTTAAAATATTTCCAGTCTACCGTATATTCGGCTCCCAATGCCGTCTTGTGCATTTCCGGATGAGGAGGAGTAGCGGTGATGCCGCATAAGTAAATGCAATCAACCAAGAATGCGTCCGATGTACGGAATACTGCACCGATATTATGCAGACTCCGCACATCATCCAATACTACCACCAACGGAAGTTTCCGTGCTTCTTTAAACTCTTCCACCGTCAAGCGGTTCATCTCTGTAACCTTCAGTTTTCGCAATTCAGCCATATCTTTTGTTTTTTATTCACCACAGATTACACAGAGTTTTTCATTTCCTCTGTAGTAATCTGTGTAATCTGTGGTGAAACACGCCGCAAAGATAACAAAGTATATTCATAACCCTGTTGAAAACGGTGGAAAACCTGTATAAAAACAATGCATAGAAAATAAAAACTTACGCTTGCTTTATTCATGGAAAAACATATAGACACAACCAAACGAACTATCCAAAAATAAAACCCGAAAGTTTCATCACCGGTTTAAACATATTTTTTAGCACGAAAAACCGAATACTTCAAGAGAAAGTTTTTAACTTTGCATATTGTCAACCGGAAGTGAATAGAAAACGTAAAACGAATAAAATCAAGATATAAGCCTGTTGATGAAAGTCTAATAGACATCCGTCGGAGACTTATAACTTAAAAAGCAATTTTTTGCTCTTATTTTTACGAACACTATCAACGGGATATTATCACTATCATGAATTTTTCTAAAAAAGAAAAGAAATATATATTTTAATATGAGAAAAGAGGAATGGGTGAAAAAGGGGTATGCAGATGAAGCCATCCCCGAAGGCGTAGATTTGAAAGCGGAAATCAGACGCTTGTGCAAAGAAAAGAATGCCGTTATCTTGGGTCACTTTTACCAAGCGGACGAAATACAGGAGATAGCTGACTTTATTGGCGATAGTTTGGCGTTGGCGCAATGGGCGGCAAAGACCGATGCAGATATTATCGTGATGTGCGGGGTTCATTTCATGGGAGAGACCGCTAAGATTCTTTGTCCGGATAAGAAAGTGTTGATTCCGGACTTGAACGCGGGTTGTTCGTTGGCAGATAGTTGTCCGGCGGATAAGTTTGCGAAGTTCATTGAGGAACATCCCGGATATACGGTGATTTCGTACGTCAATACCAGTGCAGCCGTAAAGGCGCATACCGATGTGGTGGTTACGTCTACCAATGCGAAGCAAATTGTAGAGAGTTTCCCGCAAGACGAGAAGATAATTTTCGGTCCCGATAAGAACTTAGGAAATTACATCAATGCTATTACGGGCAGGAACATGTTACTTTGGGACGGGGCTTGCCATGTGCACGAACGGTTCTCGGTAGAAAAGATACTGGAACTGAAGAAGCAATATCCCGATGCGGCGGTATTGGTACATCCTGAGTGCAAAGGTGCCGTGGCGAAATTGGCGGATAAGGTGGCTTCTACCGCCGGATTGCTGAAATACGCCATGGCGAGCGAAAAGAAAGACTTTATTGTAGCTACCGAAAGCGGCATCTTATATGAGATGCGCAAGAAATGTCCGGATAAGAACTTCATTCCGGCACCGCCCGAAGACAGCACCTGTGCTTGCAACGAATGTAACTTCATGCGTCTGAACACGTTGGAGAAGTTATATAATACGTTGAAGTACGAATGGCCCGAAGTGGAGGTAGAGCCAAGTGTTGCGGAAAAGGCAATCGTCCCCATCCAGCGCATGCTTGAAATCTCCGCGAAGTTAGGACTTTGATGCGTTTTTTTGTTAAATGCTTTTTAATAAGAAGGTTAGATTCTTAAAACGTGTTATAAAGCATAATATTTTTGGTCTATTCTATTGCTATATTCCGGAAAACACGTACATTTGCAATGTGTTTTTCATAGTATTAGATTTAAGGTTAACAAAGGTTGGAGTACAGCGGTACTCCTTTTTTTATGCCCATACCTGAAAATCCAGTCAAAAAGTCAGTTTTCTTCTGACAAAAATGCATACGGCTTCATAAGCCAACGCACTTAGCTTCATCAGCTCACGAAGCCGTATGTATTGAGCTACGCACTTGGCTTCGATGGTATTCATCACTGCATGTTCATATCAGAAGTTCAGGCAAAACCCAAAGGCTGGTTGTTCTTGCCTGCTTCCGTTAGGCAAATCTATCAACAGGCTGGAAGCGGTAAACGAAAGGCTCTTTGCTTTCCGTTTGTTCTCATAAGCTAAAGCAAGTAGCGGAACGCTCGAAGCCAACAAGCATACACTTAATAACTGTTGCTTTGACATTCCCGAAGTTACTGTCCTTCGATTCGGGACGATGTAAAACTTTTTGCCTGTCATACTTTTTTGTTTTAAGAAGTCGTCCCTAATGTAGGTATTTATTTTATGAATTACTATTTAGGTATTGACGTATCATTAAGAAATCCGGGATAAAACGGAAATCTATATCGTGAAAAACAATGCTGTCTTTCGGATTTGAAGCGTTATACAAAGTTCCTTCCATTACACCGCGGATAAGCGGATCATAAGAATAGGGACTATCCTTAATGATATTGCTTAGATATATTTGAAACGGATTGTCTGGGGAAGGGATGTATTCATTTTTTCCATCGTTGAAAATAATTGTAGATTCTGCATCGTAATACGCATCCGACACGATATTGTAGTTCCCTAATTGTAAAGGAGCGAATTGTATGCTCAATACAGGAGCCTGTTTGTATTCATTCTTATTGTTGTAGTCTTGTGCGAAATTAATAGACCATCTGAACAAAAGAATCGTATCTTCTTTTAGTAAAGTTTCTTTTAGTTGGAACCTTATATCATTTGCTACGTCTTTCTGTTCAATACAGACATATTCATCGTTTAAATACCCTCGGAAAAAACTGCATACAGGCAACGTCTTGTCTTCACTTACAGGTTCTTCTTCGTTGTTGCAGGCAAATAAAGTGGATAATGCCACCATTAGGCTAAAAGAATAAATAAGCTTTTTCATGAATTGTATTTTTATTAATAGGTACATAGAGAGGTTGTCTTAGAAGTAATTTAGTTCCTATATATACATAGGAACTAAATAGTAAAATTCAATTTTGAGAGGCTTATTCACTTTCTTTTTGGGACTTCTTGAATAATTTGTATCCAGCTATACATGTAATTGCAACAGCATAAGATGTTGAATTTAAAATTAAATTCTCTGTGGTGAATGTCCCATATATAATAATTGAAAGTAAATAATTTATAGAAATGTAAATAGGTATACTTCCTATAAATATAAGAAACAATTTTAATATTTTCATTATATTCATTTTTGAGAGAAACTCCAATATAGGTAACAATAGATTCCATTAATTGGTCTAAAAAATTGTATCTGTATTATCCGCTTGAAGATATATCTTTTTGAGTGATGGATCGACTGTTCGTACACTGATACTTCTTGCTAATTTCATTCATGTCTTTAATAAAATCACTTTGAGCTTTACTAATGTCAATAGTCTCTTTATCATACATTGTAGTGATTTCTTTATCTTCCTGAGAGCAAGAAAATGAAATGCAGCTCATTGCTATCGCTAATGAAACTCCAAATAATTTAATTGATTCCATAATATATTTATATTAGGTTTTCGCAAATATAATAAGATTTTTTATATTTCAAAGTTTGAGTAAGAAATAGGATAAGTATTATTTAATATAGGGATATTCAGTAAATAGCCTGTATTCTTTCGGCTCTTCAGGCTGCCTTGCTTCTATCCTGCTTCAAAATTCTACGTACCAGTTAAGTAGGAAGATTGTATCTTCCATACTAACAGTCTTTTGTAAGAATATCCGGTCGTCACAAACTGTATTCTGTTCGTATTTTTAATAAAGGTTGTGATTTTTCGATAGATTCCAATTCTTCTTCGCTATCGCAATAAGATAATAGGATATTGCGAAAAGTTCGACTGCCTGTTCCTTGAACAATTTTATCTTTAACGAAGGGATAAAATACATCGTTATCATTGTCAAAATAGGTCATGGCTTCTTCTTTTAAGAAACGACGCACATCTTCGCTATTAGATACAGCTTTTGATAGTATTTTTGCAAATTTTGTCTGCGCTTCAGCTGTAGTTAATTGTGTTTGTACAGGCATGTCAGTAGTTTCTTCGATGAATAACTCATCGTCTTGTGCGCACGAAAACATGAATAAAGCGCACGCTACAGTTAGTAATGTTTTTTTCATACGTAAATCAATTTTAATTAAAGTTTTACATTTGCATATTAGATTTCGAAATCTCCATAATAACAGATATTTTCATTTACTATCTCTAAAGTATAATTACCATTACTTAGATGTATAGGAAGAGTACATTCTTCATTAGAGTATAAAGTAATGCCCATTTCGTATACAATGTTTTTCCATTCATTTTTTATTTTGATAGTAACATTATCCATTTGTATTTGAGAATTGAGATAAAGGTTGGTATTATCATACGATGCCTTAATAGGAACAAATGCAATAGTGCGTTTATTTCGTTCGTAATTTTCTGATTTGTGAGAATAATAAAATTTTAAAATAATCATTTTTTCTATTTCTTTTATTTCCATTTTTTTATTGGCAAAAACGATTGTTATCCATATAGGCATAAATAACATTAGTAATGTAATAAAAGTATGTTTCATTTTTACAAGTTTTTAAAATTTTGATAGCACAAAGGTATATAAGAGATATAAAAAAGATAGAAAAAGCAGTACGCAAAAAGTACGCAAGTGAGGTGCGTACTTTTGCGTACTGCTTATAAGGTGTTGAAAATAAATAGAATTAGAGGTTTCGGATAAAGTTATCACAATCTTTTGGCTTTCCTTTTTCTCCAACGAATTTTTTGTAAAGCCTTTCGCGAAGTGAGGAAATACCTTGCTTCGAACTGCATACGATGTCCGCTATTTGAGTTAAAGGTATGTTGATTTTTATTAATAGACATACTTGCAATTCTTTTTGTGAGAGCGTGCAAAGTTCGTTTAGGCGTTGCACGAAGTTGGGATAAGTTTCTTCTATGACTTTTGTTAATTCTGTCCAGTCCGTGTCTGTCATTTTAATGATTCCATTCTTATCTATGGATTGGTGCAGTTTTTTCCATATTTCGGTTTGTTGTAAGTTCGCCCATGACGATTCTTTGACAACCTGTGCAGCTTCGATTTGTATATTAGCTTTCTCTATCCAGTCTTTTTGAGCTTGCAGTAAATTCTGACGTAGTTTATCATTTGTTTGTTTTGCTTCATGTAATAGTGTTGAAAGCTTCTTTATTTTTTCATTGTTGGCAATGATTTGTGCTTGACTATATTGAAATTGTTCTTTCTGCAATCTTTTTAGTTTTTCTTGCTGGAGCAAGATAGTTTGCTCTTTCCGTTTTTGTTTTTGCCAAAAGACAATACCTATTAATAAAAGGAATACTAAAGAAAATATTGTTACAAAAAGTAGTTGTTTTTGTTTGAAAGTTTTTTGTTTAAGAAAAAGATTTTCTTTTTTGTATTGTTGGTAATTATATAATGTATGTATTTTGTCAATAGCGGCTGTGCGGACGGTTTGTTGCAAAGAGTCTTCGTAAAGCATATATTGTTCATAATAACTTAAAGCCTGAGTGAAATTATTCTGTTTGCTAGCTATTTGGGCTAAGTCTTCATAAGCACTTGCTTTATGAACGTATGAGTCGTTGAAAGATAAATTCTTTTTATAATAATAAATGGCAGAATCTAATTCGTTTGTATAGTAATAATATTTTGCTATATTGTTATAATATACAGATATACTGAGTGTTTCTATTTTTTGTTGTGCGATTTGTAGTTTTTCATATCCTTTTGAATATTCATGCCAATCAATATAATTGCCTGCTAATTCATTATAAACCATACTTAACAGCGTACTGTCTTTTATTAGTAATGCCATTTCACCTGCTCGATTGAAATAATAGACTGCACTATCCCTTTGATCTATTGATGCAAAAACTCGTCCGATGTCCCGCAAGTCGAAGACAAGACCGGTGCTATCTTTTAGCAATGAATCATACCAATAGGCTTTTCGAAACATTTCGGGAGCTTCATTGTAAAGCTCTTGGTAAACAAAAAGTGTACCCATCTGGCTATAGATGCGGCTCGATAAATTGTAATCAATTAGTTTTTCGTGTTTCATTACATCAATAGCTTGTTGGTAATATTCCAATGCCCGTGGGGCATCGTTTAAGTCGCTATAAACACGTCCGGCATAGTAGAGGGCTTCGGGCAGATGGGTTTTATTACGCTGCTTTTTGTAATATGCTACGATTGGAAGGATCAGGCTATCCGATGTATGGGCAATGTAGTTTTTATCATTGGCTTTGATGCAAAGCAGTTGATAGTACATTTGTATGTCTTCAGGCTGATTGGCCATGCTGTCTTCCCATACGCGCAATAAGGTTTGTGCGCTATCCGGCTGGACATTCAGCAAAGAGTCTGCCTGTCGCAACAGATAGGTTGTATGCGAATCGGTATGACAAGCTGTCAGCCAACTTGTTAAGATAAAGAGGTATAGAAAATTGTGCAACTTCATATCCATGTTTTTTCAAATCCTGACACAAAAATAAAAAATATATTTATTGCCGGCAAATGGTAAATTTACACGAAACAAGCAATACGTAAAGACATTTCATTGAAAAATATGTGAATTAAAGAATTCCGTCCGAACTTCTTCTGTGTTTTTATTGTTGTTATGGTTAACGCCGGAAAAGAGTTTTTGACGAGATGCATCACGGCTGATTGATAACCTATTAATTTTAATCAACCAAGTAAAGATGAGAAAGAATGTTTTTATCGCTTTTTTATGTGTACTGTTTTTATCCGCTTGTCAGCAAGAAGAATGGTTTACTTCTGAAGAATTAAAAGATAATCAAGTGGTATTCAAATTACAATGTGCGGAATTTGAGGATGAAAATGGATTGAATCGGAACGGATTGGAGCGTAATGTGCCTTACGACCGTGTGGAATTTTGCGTAGCAGACAAGCAAGGATATGCCGTGACTTCTATCAAAGGAGTGTATGATGCCGCTTCATCGGAACTTCGTTTCGAAGGATTGCAGGAAGGTGAATACACTTTGTCAATAATAGGTATAAAAGGTGATGCACAGGCAGATGGTGTGACGATAAATCCCGTAGTGCATATTTCAGAACCGTGGCTTGTTTTTCCTTCCAGCTTATCGAAGCCGCTCGAAGCGGATTATTTTTATTCGCAGACTCCTTTTTCGGTGAGTAAAGAATGGGGAAAAGACGGATATGAAACCGTAGTTTCGGCTCCCAGCCGGATTGTGCAGAAACACATCGTAGGAAGGGTTGATTTTTCGTTTGATTTCAATAACCGGTATATACGTACCGCCGTTATTGGGAAAAAAGTACAGATAGGTAAAGTGCGTTTTTATACTACATTTTCTGCAGAAGGCTCATTTTCAGGTGAAAGTAAGGAAATATTCTTGGATACTTTAGGTATTGAAACCTCTTCAAGAAGTTTTCATTTTCCTCCTACAGCAGGCTCTTCGTTGCAAGGAGAAATTGATGTATTTACCCGGAATTATCGGGGAAATGAAGTGAAATGCACTTATGTTTTCGATACAGGAGAAATTATACCCAATCGTATTCATGCTGTAGTTACACACGTGGTTCATCCGGACGATGATGCTGGCATCATGTTTATTACCCGCAATGCATACGGAGAAGGAAATCATGCCCGTATTCTTCAAGACGGCGAACCGAAAGAGATTTATACCGATGCTTCGCAACGTGGATTTAACACAGCACAGCCTTTGCAAGTATCGGCTACAGATGACGGACGTTTGCATGTGCGTTTTTATTCACCTCGCTCTTTGAGCGGAGTGTTGGTTAAGGCACGCATTCCTTCTGTAGGAAATGAATACGTTGATTTGGCATATTTTGATTCGATTCCTTCTTTTGCCGATTTTTATGAAACGATGCCTTTGATGGAAAAAGACGGAATGTATCATACGGAGTCGGGCAGGTGGATTCAGATTCCCAAACAAGATGTAACTTCTGGAGCGGATTTGACCTTTAAGATAGAATCGGGTGATGCATACTGGAAAAAACTCCAGGCTATTAAACATGGATGGAATATTTCATTCGAACTGTATGGAGGCAATCCCGATGCCGCAGATGGAGGTCCTGTAGGGAATTGGATGGGAATCCGTCCGGTGCATTGCCGGGAAGTGGTGGCGCTTTTCCTCAACTTCACTTATATGATTGATATGCAGGAACACGAAGAAATTTTACGTGCTAACGAAGACCGTTTATATGGTAATGGAGGAGTAAACGACAAAGTAACGGCTGAAACTGTTTTACGGCAGATGCGCCAGCCAAGGACATTACGTGTGGGTTTGGTGTATCCGGGAAACGGTGTAGTAGGATTGGGAGGAGGAAGCACATTCGGCGCCTACCAGCCTGCATGGATGCAGCATTATTTTGATACATATTCGTGCGAAGTAATGTTTCACGAGTTGGGGCATGTTATGGGATATAATCATAGCAGTTCGTTTACATACGGTCCATGGGCACAAGAACTGATGAATCATTTTTATGTGGAACATATCAGCGAAATGCCTATTGATAAGCCGGACTATCTGAATACGAAAGAAAACCCTTATTTGTATTAGTATTTTAAGATGAAGAAAATAATAATTGTATGGAGTATGGCTTGTGCCCTGTTTGGAACAGGCTGCACAGCGGAATATGACGGAGGTGATGAACTTTTATCGGAATATACAGTTGCTCGTTTGAAAGTTTCCGGTTTTGCGGAAAACAGTTCGGAACCGGATGCACATATTGCTACGGTACGGGGATATCGGTTTGAGGATGACGTATTGAAAGAAATCATTATACCATTAGAGCCGGATGCAGACGGGCGATGTATGTTTCGTCCTGTTGAAAAAAAAGGTGAAGTTTGTTTTTTAGTCAATGCCGGGCAGTTGGAAGAATTGGAACAGATGCGTCCGGATGTGACAACAAAAACGGAGTTTTTGAATTTATCTGCTGATATAGACGAGATGATATCCGATGAGGGATATGTAGTAATGAGCGGTCAGATGGATTTGGAACGTGTTTCGGCATCGGGAGAGGCGGTTAATTTGAAACGAAGTGTGGCACGGGTAGATTTGTCTTCTTTAGATAAAGGAGTAAATGTACTTCAAGTTACAATAAAAGGCATGTACCGTCAAGGTTATGTTTGTGAACGTTCTGATAAGGCGGCACCTTCTGTTTCAGCCGTTCTTGATTTCAGCAAAGAGTATACCAGTTTTAACAATTGTACTGAACCTCTCTTGTATTTGCCAGAACAGAGTGGAGTGAAATCGGAAGTGGAAGTCATTGCCGTTTCTAATGGTGCTCATTATCGTCTGACCACTTCATTGCCTGCTGTAATAGAACGTAATGTAATTTATACGTTGCGGGTACATGGACGAGGAGGCAATTTATCAATCGAGACCACAACGGATGAATGGGAAGAAGGAACGCAGACCGAATCAGATAAATTACTGAAAGGAAAAATAAATGTCGCGGCTTCTCTTTTATCGGAAGGAGTTCGTGTAAATGCTACAGGCGATTCGGTATTCATTCCGTATACCGGAAGCGATATGCATTTGGCGTTCATGGGTGAAGAAGGTGCGTCTGTTGTGATAGAAGGAAAGGTGAACGGTGTGGATGTACATCCCGTTTCAGTAAAAAATTTGCAACAGATAGCAATGGTAGACGTACAAAGTAAACTCCGTGTACCTGGAACGTCTGAGGAATATATATACGTGGAAATTTATCGCAATAAGGTACATACGGGACGGGTGGTTTTGGTAGTTGAGCCAAGTCCGGTTCGGCTGGAAGGGTTGCTTCAATTGGATGAAAATGGAATATGTGATTTTGGAAGATACATTGAAGGCGAATTGGGGAGGTTGATGTTGCCCGAAGGTAAAACGGCACGAATGGAATATGCCGATGAAGAATCGCCATGGATTAAACTGGTTTCAGTGGATAACGGTTATCGCCTTTTAGGAGGCTGGAAACCGAATGACCCTAAAGCGGATGGGCGTGTACAGGAAGGGAAATTGGTTATTTCAGATATGGATGGAAAACATGAAGAAGCATACATTATCCGTAGGCGCAACTGGGGATTGCCAGTAGTGAATATCAACGGAACTTGGTGGTGCAAATACAACCTGCGGGGAAATGTGAAGCGTTTTGAAGACCAATTATTGCCCAAGGATGACCCGGCAAAGGATGTTGATTTATTGGATTACCTGAATACGTGTGATGAGGCGGATTTATTGCCTGTTTTAGGCTATCAATATCAGGCGGGCTATCCAGAAGGTTATCCGTTGAGGCATGACGGAACGGCATTTTATTACGAAGGAATGCGTGCTTCTGCCCAAAGTTTCGGCACGTTGGCTCCTGAAGAAATGGCTCCCGAAGGGTATCGTATTCCAGCATACGAAGATTATGCGTTCTTTGCTCGGAATACGGATTTCAATGTAGGCGGAATCGGTACACGTACTTATCAAAATGCAGCAGGACAAACTATTACTGTAACAATAACAGAACGGGATGTTTCGTTTGAAGGGCAGCCATACGGCATCATGGCATTTTACGATTTTGAATATGAAGGCATACATTGGGTATTATATGGATTGGGACATCAATGGAACACGACTCCCGGCAATATAGCACGAATGTCAATATTATTGGCTACATACGGGCATAGTTCGCATAGTTGGATGATGGAAGGATATGCACAGGCAGACCGCCCAGGTGAGAATTGGTTGAAATTTGTTGCACAGAATAATACGAAAACCCGTGTTGTGAGATGTGTTAAGATACCGGTGGAATATGTGATTGAATGATAATTAAGTATTTAATAAAACTATGTTTAACTAAACAATTTACGAAAAATGAAAAAAGTAAGATTAATGGGATTAGTGTTAGGTGGAATGGTATTGACGGCTTCTTGTTCGGATTCTGATTATCCGGAAGGAGGAAATGGTGTAACAATGCCGGTAGTAAAAGCATCACTTTCGGATTACGAAGGACAAAATGAAACATTGGAAGGAGAAAATGACATCAATCATGTACAGGCTTTTCATTTTAGAAATGGTGTATTGACGAAAGTGTATGATGATTTACAATTTAATGATTCAGCTTGCCGCATTCCGTTGGATAGTAAAGAAGGGTCACTTTATATGCTTGTCAATGCTGAGGGATTGGTTGATGGACAGGATTTGCTTGACCGAAATATGACTGAAACGGAATGGAAAGAAACGGTATTTTCATTGAAAGACGGAAAAGAAATACATTTTTTTAGTGGCAGTTTGAATTTAGACGAGGCAAGCCGTTCACAAACCGAATTGTCTTTACCGTTGAAACGAGGTGTGGCGCGTTTTGATTTGGATATTCGGACAGTAGGTACTGCATTGGTAAAAAGCCTTACATTGAAACATGCTGCTAAGGAAATGTATGTATTTCCAAAAACTTCGGCTTTTTCGCCTCCTAGCGTAGAGCGTCGTGATACAACCGTAGTTTTCTCATCTCCGCTTACAAGCGATACTGTAGGGGTTTTGTATGTATATGAACAAGAAAATGAAGGCTTGGAACTTAGTATTGATGTTGTAATTGATGGAGAAGAAAAGACTTTGGTCAAGACCTTGGATGCACCTGTAAAACGTAATACAGTGAATACGATTGTAGTACGCCGTGATTATATCAATGTTGACTTAAATGTGACATTTGATGAGTGGGAAGAAGGTAGTGACATCGAATTGGATGCTAAACTGAAGTCATAGTGCTTTATGAAAAAGAGAACGTATATAAAATATGTAAGTTTTCTCTTTACTTTATTTGCCGTGCAAGCTTGTTCTGATAATTTGGAACAAGCTACCGGCATTAGTGAAGGGACATTTGAATTACAAATCAGATTGTCGTCTTTTCAAGGAGAAGATTTTCCGCTTGTATCTGGTGAAGACCGAATAGAGTCGATGAAAGCTTATCGTTTTGAAGAAGGGATATTGCGTAAGGTTTACGATCCTATTAAAGTATCTTCTGATATATATCGTTTACCGCTTGATCGTCTTTCAGGTATGTTGTATGTAGTGGCGAATGGAACATCTGTTTTAGACTTTTCGATAGAAGGAAGTACGACTGAAACTGATTGGCTACAAACGGTGGTATCGACTAAAAACGGAGAAGCATTGCATTATTTTACTCAAAAGATTGATTTGTCAAACCAATCGGAAACCCAACCGATGCAAGCGTCATTGACAAGAGGCGTCGCTCGTTTTGATTTTCGTATCAAAGCAGAAGGTAATGTTTCAGTTACTGATTTTGTATTTCGTCAAGTGGCGCAACAGGCTTATTTCTTTTCCGATAGTACGGTTCGTTCACCTGAAAATGTAGTAAAATCTGATTATACAGTTTGCACACCTGAAATGCCGTTATCGCAAAATATGTCTGGAATACTTTATTTGTACGAACAAGTAAATTCTGCGTTATCAGTTTATCTGCAAGCGGTTATTGATGGAAAAACATATACTTTCGAAAAAGTTTTGCCTGAAACTATTCATCGGAATACGGTATATACAATTGTTTTGCGAAAAGATGTGTTGGATGTAGAAGCCCGTTTGGAAGTAGAAGCATGGGGAAATGGAAACGGTTCGGATTTATTTCCTGACTATGCCAATCGTGTTAAAGTGGACCTTTTACAGTCGGAATTACCTGAAGGTGTAGAAGTTTCTGCAACAAAAGATGCTGTTACACTTCCTTATTGGGAAACTGATTTGTTATTAGCTGTGGCTTGTGACAATGAATTGGAAGCCCTTCCTGTGTCCAATATGTATGGAGTAACGGTAGAGTCTGTTCCGATAAAGAATAAGTTTGACGGGTTGAATCGTTTCCGTATCCGTAAATTGCTTTATCCGCCCAATGTAGCAAATGAAAGTTTTTCACTTCAATTCCGTCGGAAAGGTTTTCAGCATGTTTATCCCGAAGATGCGATAACTTTTTCCCTTTCAGCAAATCCTACTATGTTATCAGGTAATATGGAGTTTGGTGTTGGGAAATATCAATTTGATTTTGAGCGGTATGTGGATAATGAATTAGGAATTTTAAATTTGCCCGAAGGAAAAGAATTATTGTTGGTATATGCTGAAGGTGAAGACGAATGGGTGAAGATAATGCCTGTTGAAGGACAATCAGATGCTTATCGAATAGTTGCGGGATGGAGACCTAATGACCCGACAGCTAATGGGCGAAAACAGGATGTTACACTTGTTATTTGTAATCGTATCGATGGTTCTTGTCGTGAAGAATATACTGTTTCACGCCGTAATTATGGGCTTCCGGTTACGTGGTTACATGGCATTTGGTGGTGCAAATACAATGCTTGTGGCAATTCTCGTTCGTTTGAGGACCAAGTATTGTCATCGAATGACCCTGCAAGATTAGCTGGAAAAACAGTTTTTGAATACTTGGCGGATTGTACACCTGAAGTTTTCTTCGACCTTTGGAAATGGGCATATCAAGGCGATAGTGGGATGGGTATGCAGGTGATAGATAAAGACGGAGTAGCTGTAATGGACCGTTATAGCGGACAAGTATCGGCACATATTAATCGCTTACCTCCCGATGCACTTTCTCCCGAAGGTTATGAGTTGCCTTCAATGGAGGACTTTAACCGGATTTTCGATGCTACAGATTATGTGTGGGTAATGTGGAATGGTATGCACGAACTAAAAATACCATGGGAAGGTCATAGCCGTATTCGTC
The DNA here is from genome assembly GCF_002161765.1 of Bacteroides sp. An322. Taxonomy (GTDB): domain Bacteria; phylum Bacteroidota; class Bacteroidia; order Bacteroidales; family Bacteroidaceae; genus Phocaeicola; species Phocaeicola merdavium. Next base: position 71,486 of record NZ_NFIN01000017.1, read on the forward strand.
GTACCCAGCAGCGGCGTAATGATATTACTGTGGGCAGTATCGCTTTGACAGACTTGATAACAATAGAGATGCAAAGTCCCGATTTCCCTGAGTACGAGCCGATTGTGTGGTATGGTCCCGGTGCGCAATGGAACGATGCGGGCATCTATCACGGGCATTATAACAATATTTTGTGGGGTGTCTGTTCGCCTGAGGAAGGTAGTGGTTGGTATTTGGCTGGCAGTATGGGAGGACTTTATCTGACGAAGAATGGAGCCGGTAATAGGGATACTCGTGTCTTGCGTTTTAAGAAATCACCAGTAGAATTTGTGTATTGATAGAATCAAAAAATGTATAGGCATAAAAAAAGGAGTACCGCTGTACTCCAACCTTTGTTAACCTTAAATCTAATACTATGAAAAACACATTGCAAAGGTACGGACTTTTTCCGTATCTGCAAGTGTTTTCGCCTAAATAATCTGTTTTATAACACGTTTTAAGAATCTCATTCCGATACTCAAACGTTTTTAACAGATAATTCTTTTCGTGCCGTTTCCAAAGCTTCGTTGATGTTGCTGCAAATGTTCTCTTTGCCAAGCAAGGTATAGAAGCCCGATTTCTCCAACGTAGCGTGTACTTGCGGATTCACGCCCGAAAGGATGATATGGATATTCTCCTTTTGCGACATTTCGCAGAGGGTGGTCAGGTTGTGGATGCCTGTTGAGTCGATGAAAGGCACCTTACGCATCCGGATGATACGGATTTGCGGACGGTCGCCGAAGCGTGCCATGATGTCCTCGAACTTGGTGGCAATGCCGAAGAAGTAGGGACCGTTGATTTCATACACTTCTACGCCTTCGGGAATGACAAGGTGCTCTTCGTGTACTTCTAAGTCCGATTCCTTGTTCGGGTCGATTTCATCGGTAATGACAGATATTTGCGTAGTCTCCATCACGCGTTTCATAAACGAGACGCAAGCGATAACCAATCCCACTTCGATGGCTACGGTCAGGTCGAAAATCACGGTCAGGAAGAACGTGATGAGCAAGACGGTTACGTCCGATTTCGGATTCTTGAGCAAGCCTTTGAACACCCGCCAGCCGCTCATGTTGTAGGATACCACCACCAATACGCCTGCCAAGCATGCCATCGGGATAAATTTCGCCAAAGGCATCAGGAAGATAAGGATAAGCAGCAGCACTACGGCATGAACAATGCCCGCTACGGGTGTCTTTCCTCCGTTATTGATGTTGGTCATGGTGCGGGCAATGGCTCCTGTGGCAGGGATTCCGCCGAAAATAGGAGATACGACATTGGCAATGCCTTGTGCCACTAATTCCGTGTTCGAGTCGTGACGGTCGCCTATCATACCGTCTGCCACTGTAGCGGAAAGCAACGATTCTATCGCGCCTAATACGGCAATGGTGATGGCTACAGGGAAAAGATTTTTTATTGCTTCCCAATCTAATGTAGGCACATTGGCATCAGGTAGTTGAGCCTGAATGCTGAACCGGTCTCCGATAGTATCAATGCATGTGATTCCTCCATACATCTTCATCAGCCAGACCGCAACGGTTACAAGGATGATGGCGACTAATGAGCCGGGAATCTTTTTCGAGAATTTGGGCGTAAGGGCGATAATGACGATGCTGACTACACTCACAAGGGCATTCCACCAATTGATGCTATCGAAATGATGGAAATAAAGTATCCACTTGCCGATAAAGTCGCCCGGTACTTTTTCGTCCCCGAACTGAAGCCCGAAGATATCGGCTATCTGGGTCGTGAAAATGGTTACGGCGATACCGCTCGTAAAGCCTACCACGATAGGGTAGGGAATAAATTTGATGATAGTTCCCAATTTGAATATCCCCAATATAATAAGAAGAACTCCCGCCATCATGGTGGCTACCATTAGCCCTTCTATTCCGTATTGCTGGATAATCCCATAGATGATGACGATAAATGCGCCTGTAGGACCGCCTATCTGTACTTTGCTTCCGCCTAAAAACGAAATGATAAATCCTGCTACAATGGCGGTGATGATGCCTTTTTCGGGACTAACCCCCGAAGCGATACCGAAAGCTATGGCAAGCGGAAGGGCTACGATGCCTACGATGATGCCTGCCATCAGGTCGGTCATAAAGTCAGTTTTCGTGTAATTCCGAAGCGTATCGAAGAGCTTCGGTTTGAGTTGAAACGTTTTCATGCCTATTGAATTGAATAGTTTAAAATATTAAAAAGAAGTGCAAAAGTATATATTTATTTGAACATACACGAGCGTTTTCGGGTTATTCTTTCAAAAGAAGGAAATAATTTCTTAATAGAACATAAAATAGAGATTGTAATGATTACAAACTTGAATAATTTTATTATCTTTGTTTTGTTGAAAAGAAACAATATGTCTAACCACTAAATAACTAACGATTATGGGAAAAAGTATTAAAGGAACAAGAACCGAGAAGAATTTGGGTATTTCATTCGCTGGCGAATCGCAGGCAAGAATGCGTTATACATACTTTGCCAGTGCGGCAAAGAAGGAAGGCTACGAACAGATAGCGGCTATTTTTACCGAAACGGCAGACCAAGAAAAGGAACATGCGAAACGGATGTTCAAATGGATGGAAGGCGGTATGGTGGAAATCACGGCAAGTTATCCGTCGGGTGTTATTGGTACTACATTGGAGAACTTAAAAGCAGCGGCTGCAGGCGAAAACGAAGAATGGTCGCTCGACTATCCGAAGTTTGCCGACATTGCTGACGAAGAAGGTTTTCCTGCTATTGCAAAAATGTATCGTGAAATTGCCGTTGCCGAAAAAGGACACGAAGAAAGATACCGTGCATTGGCAAAGAACATCGAAGAAGGCAAGGTGTTTAAGAAAGATACCGAAGTGGTATGGCAATGCCGCAATTGCGGATACCTGTTTGTAGGTACGGAGGCTCCCGAAACCTGTCCGGCTTGCTTGCATCCGCAAGCTTACTTCGAAGTGAAGAAGACGAATTATTAAACGTGTTAGGTGTTATTAATTAGATAAGATATGTTGAAAAGCGGGGCATTTATCGGAAAAATGTCCCGCTTTTTACCTCTTGAAAGCCTCTTTTCTGATAAAATTGAAGAAAAATGAGAAAAAAACTGGGAAAAGTATTGCAGGTTCAAAAAATAGTTGTACCTTTGCAACCGCAATCGAGAGAGAAAGCAACGAAACAAACAAAATGGTGCGTTAGTTCAGTTGGTTAGAATACATGCCTGTCACGCATGGGGTCACGGGTTCGAGTCCCGTACGCACCGCAATAAACATTGAAAATCAATG
>NZ_NFIN01000018.1 GCF_002161765.1 Bacteroides sp. An322
TTCTGCAATTCAGTAACTGCGCTCTTCAGATCAGTAATTTCTGTGCGCAGACCATCAATGTCATCATCATAGTCTTTACAAGAGGTAAAAGTTCCTGCCGAAGCGAACAGAAGCGCTCCGAACAGCAGTGCACTTAAATACTTTTTTCTCATAACAAAATAAATTTAATTTTAAAATTAAAAAACTCAAATCGTTCTAACTCAAGTCGTTACAAACAATTCCCTAATCTGCCGAAACTCCCGAATCCTTTTTGTCTTGTAACCGCGCCGGAAACTGACGTGGGTATGGTTAAGTGGTTGATAAATAACGCATTAATAAAGGATTCCAAGAAGCCTGGAACTCACGCGGCGCAAATATGTGCCGGTTTTGTAGTCCAAAACCTGACGTAAAAGTTCGAAATAAGTGCCTGATATTGTATGCTTTACAAGAAGTAGAAAGTTAAAAGTCTATAAAAGAAGAGGTATGGGATTGAGGTGAGAAATAAAAAGGGATGTCTAGAAATTAAATAATTAATTTGCAATGTATTAATTATTTAATTTCTGAACATCCCGATTAAAGCTTTACGAGAAATATTATTCTCTCTTATTTTTCAGGTAATTGTTCGGATACATAAATTAAAGCGTCATGTAAAGCAGGGCGCCAATAATTCCAATCGTGTCCTCCTGCCTTTATGCGAAGTTCATAAGGAATGTTTCGCTTACGAAAACTTGTTATCAAATCAATATTTGCATCATAAGTGAAATCTTTATCACCGCAATCGATGAACCAACGTATAGATTTCCATGCTTTTACATCATTTTCCGTTCCTTTTATTATTGTGTGAATGGGATTGTAATCATCGACTAATTTTTGACGCCATGGTGCTGAAGGGTCATTTTTTAAGAACTCCAACGGTTGGCTACGTAAGTAACTGCTCATTCCGTAAACCACATTGAAAAGGTCTGGATGAAGTACGCCATAGACAACTGATGCGCCGCCTCCCATAGAGTAGCCTGCTACCGAGCGGTATGCCTTTCCCTGCTTTACTCGGTAAGTACGCTCAATATAGGGCATGAATTCATGAAAAAAGAAATCCTCATACCGCCAATGGTTGGCATTAAACCAAATCATGTTATTCTTATTAGCTTCGGGACAGACTACAATCATTTCTTTCATCTGTCCGCATGTTATTAGGCTATCTGCTAAATGTGAAAGTCCGCCGTAACGTTCCCAATCAATATTCGAGCAATTTCCGCCGTGTAGTAGATATAGCACAGGATAAGTGCGAACAGTGTCTGTTTCGTAACTCGGAGGTAGATAAATAGTATATTCACGCTCGGTGATGCCTTGCAATAAGGTACAGGGCATTTTGGTGTATGTCACTGTACCTTGGGCAAGAAGATGCAGGCAACACAAGCACCACGCAATACTGAAAGCAATGTGTTTTTTCATTTGTTTATGGTTTTGTTTGATTTGATTATAGAAATTAATTATCGAACTTCCACCAATCAAGATTGAATAAGGCGTGAGGCTTTTTCCCTTTGAACACAAGATAGAGGTCGTGTACACCCGTCACACTTTTCACTGAGGTTTCAAATTCCCGCCAGTTTTTCCACTCACCAGTATAGGAAATATCAAGTGTGCCTATTATTTCACCTTCTTTATTATCCAGACGAAGTTCTATCTGCCCGCCAAAATAGCGAGAAGAGGCACATGCCGTGAAACGTGATGCTCCTTTATCTCCGAAATCAACACAACGCACTTTAATATAATCATCGTTGTGGATATCTGTTACATATACACCTCGTTCCTCATCTGTTTCGGTGGTCACACCTTCCGACCAGGCGATAGTTTCTGCTTCGATACGTTGATAGGGACAAAGTGTGCCAACGGGTTCTGTTATGCCTGCATCAGTCATGTGCAGTTCAGGAAGCTTTCCATCGGGCATGTAGTTGAATTCTTCGACACATACAGATCGACAATAGCTATGTCCGCCCGGCAAGGCATCGTTGTGATAAAAGAAATAAGAATGCCCTTTATAATCAATAATAGCCGGATGATTGGTGTTGCTACCACGTTCGGTAGGCATAAGCACGCCTTGTGCCTGCCATTTCCCGTCTGCTGCGTTGCTCATAGAGTAATGAATGGATTCGGGGAATCCTGCTGCATAAAGCAAGTAATAACGTCCATTGCGTTTATAAAGCCATGGAGCTTCGGTGAAACCTCCAGAAAAGGAGGAAGCGTCCAAACGGTCGATGACCTTGATTTCGCTCCCCAAGCTGACCATATCTGCATTCAATTTGGCGTAATAACAAACGCCATTACCCCAATAGAGCCATGCTTGTCCGTCATCATCGATAAATACGGTAGGGTCGAGATCATCCCACGAATGTTTGGCATAGGTGGTCATGTTATTCGTTACTAATCCACGTCCTATCGCATCTTTAAAAGGCCCGTATGGGGTATCACCCACTGCTACGCCAATGGAAGAACCGGGACTTTGTGTGTTCTGTGAAGAGATATACCAATAGAACTTCCCGTAACGAGGAATGCATTGTGCCGCACTGGCATCACCTGCCGACCAAGTGAAAGCACTTGTCCGAAGCGGTGTACCACAATCAGTCCAGTTTACCATATCGGTAGTTGTGTACAAGCGATATTCGCGCATCAGATAGGAATCCTTTGGCGAATCTTCCTCATCACATCCTACATACAGATACAGCGTATCGTTATAAACCATGGGAGCCGGGTCAGCCGTATAATGGGTTTGTATAATGGGGTTTTGCGCTTGAATGGACAGTGCGCATAGCCCTGCCATTGAAAAAAGGATATTCTTTATTTTCATTGTCTTCATTTTTCTGCATTTGATTCATTTTGACGCATTCTCTTCAGAGTATACTTCCCAAGCAAAGACCGTTCCGTCCTTACGGTCGGGGCGAGTGCCTTCCCAATCGGCGGCATACGGTTCGCTTGTTAGTGGATTCAGACCCACGAAACGATTTGTATGGAGAGAAAGTAACATACAGTTTCCCCAAAGCATATCTTGCCATAAGAAAAGACTTGCTTTACTTTCTTTTTTCATAAGACGTACATCACCCGAAAGTCCTAAACCTGTTACGGTGAGAAATCCCGAACCATCTGCCGCTTCGAGTGCTACTCGTCCTTTACCGCGGTCATGTACGAGGAAACGGCAACTAGCTTCATTAAACTCTTTGCTTCCTGAAGCTGCATGGTGAAGCATCCCATGCGGATTCGCCCAAGCCCGTTCGCCATTTGCAAGGTTTGTTAGAGTAATGATTTTTCCTACAGGCAGATTTTTTGAGCGGTCGGCTAAAGGTTCGTCAACGGTGAAATTATCGAACTTAGCGTATCCGCCTTTCTTCCCGTTCGTGTTATAAGCAAAAAGTGCGTAGCGCACGCCTTGGAAGGTATGCATCTGATAACCTAAACGCAAGCCTTCGCCTATCGTCTTAAAGTCATTTCCATTTGTACTGTAAGCCATTGATGCTATATCGTTGCGGAAGTCTCCACAGGCACGGAGCCAGACCTTGTCAGAAGCCAAAGGTTCATCAGTACGGACGTTCTTCACCATGTCGTAGAAACGGAGCATAAGTCCTTCAGCAGTGCGTACTGCCCCTATCCAATAATAAGGTGTGTTAAACAAGGCTAGTCCCGCCACATCGCCTTTCTTTAACGCACTTGCATCCAGCTCCACTGTGACGGTGGATTCGGGACCCATAGCCCGTTGGGTCAACGTATTTTTGGCAAACATTAAGCTTCGGGCAGGAAGTGTATGCAGGCGGAGTGTACCTTTCGTTACTTTCCATTTACTATCTACAGGGATGTGGTTCCATTGCCATACGGGATTCAATTTGTCTGACGAGAAGTCGTCATCACGTTGATAAGGAGCATGAGGCTCTGTTTCCACACCCGTATCGGGGTTGAACCACGTGCGTGGTGAGCGTCCCAAATTGCCTTCTACACCGAAATAGGGCCAGCCGTTCTTCCACGTAACAGGCGAAAGATAAGTAAGCCGGCCTACCGACCTCATATCCATCATCGAAAAACCCCACCATTCGCCATTGGGCAAATCTACAATGCCTCCCTGATGTAGAGGTACGGCGCTGAAATAATTGTCAGAAGGAGGTTGAAATGTGAATTTGTCTCCTTCATCAGGAATATCAGACCAAAAACCGTATCCTTGTGTCCACCAGCCTTGTCCGTTACCCATTGTTTCGCGGTGGCTGATGACCGTTGTTTCGTAAGGACCTTCGGGACGGTCGGCACGAGCACATTGCATCCGCCCTACCGGTGCATAGTCGGCACTGATAATGTAATATTTCCCGTTAATTTTATAAAAATGATGTCCTTCACCCATAGCACTGCCTTTAGGGATAATGACGCGATCACTTCCTTCTACGTAGCCACTGAAATCGGGTTTGATTTCAATGAGATGTACCTCGTCATATCCATGTACGGCATAAATTCTACCGTCATCATCGAAGAGGACACCAAGGTCGTAAATCGTTCCACCCATGTTTTTATGTGTCCAGGGACCTTCGGGACGGTCGGCAATGAACACTTGCAAACCGTATCCGTTTATATTAACGAAAATATAGAATTTCCCATTGTAATAACGAATACATGGTGCCCAAATGCCGTTGCCATATACTCCTTTCTTCCCTTCCAGATGAAAATCAGGACCCAAATCCAAAGTCTCGAATACGTATGTAACAAAGTTCCAGTTTACGAGGTCTTTAGAATGTAATAAAGGTAAGCCGGGCATGGCGTGCATTGAACTTGCCACCATATAGAAGTCCGTTCCCACCCGGATAAGGTCAGGATCGGTAAATTCATCGTAAAACAGGGGATTGGTGAATGTACCATTTCCGTTGTCCGCCGTCCATGTCTGGGCATATATTCCACACAAGGTGTATAGCCCCAATAAGAAAGAACAAATTATCTTTTTCATAGTTAAAAGTAAATAGGTAATTATCCATTGAATACAAAAGCACGGAAACACAAAATTTCATCATTATGTAGAATTTAAATTCTTTGTGTCTCCGTGCCTCTGCATTTAATAATTAATACTGGAACATCCAGTAGTCGAAATACATCAGTCGTCCGGGCTTTTCGCCTTTACATACGAAATAGAGGTCGTGTACGCCATTTATTTTTGCTATGTCTGTGGTCACTACAGCCCAACGGTCATCCCATCCAGTCATAGGTATTTTGATAGTAGCAAGTAATTCGCCTTGTAAACCATCGGCACGCACTTCCATTGTTACACCTCCGTTATGTGTAGTGCCTACGCGGGTGATTAGCTTCGAAGCCCCTTCCGTACGGAAGTCCACACCTTTTACCTTGATGTAGGCTCCGTCGCACATCGCATTGACAAATACGCCAACTTCTTCGTTTTGGTCTGCTTTCATGCCTTCAGAAAAAGCCATCGTTTCGGCTTCTGTCTTGCGGTACGGGTTCAGTGTTTGTAACCCTTCGCGGATGCCTTCGGTCATTTTCATAGGCTTGATAGTGCCATCGGCGTTGAATTCTGCTTGTTCTACGCATACCGAACGGGTAAAGCCTGTACCTCCGGGAAGCGCACCGTTGTGATAGAATAGATAAGTGTTGCCTTTATAGTCGGCGATTCCCGGATGGTTGGTGAAACTTCGTCCTTCGGTGGGCATTAGCGTACCGGCATATTTCCATGGACCGATGGGGCTTTTACTCATCGAATAGCCCAAGTGTTCGGAGATAGGGCCTCCCGCCCACAACAGGTAATACCAGTCAGCATGTTTATAGAGCCATGGACCTTCTTCGTAAAGCGTAGGGCGTTCGGGTACATTTCCTTCGCGTTTGCCGAAAGCTTCTTCGGTCATGGGGACCTTTGTGATTTCTCCTGTATACGAAATCATGTCTTCATTCAATTTTACGTAATAACAGAACGGATTACCCCAATACAGGTAAGCCTGCCCGTCATCGTCTATCATTACGGTAGGGTCAATATCACCTTTTCCGCTGCTTACCAATGGTTTGCCTAAAGGGTCATAGAAAGGTCCGTAAGGATTGTCTGCTACTGCTACGCCAATAGCTCCTCCGCCTTTTTTCATTGTGACAGGAACATAAGCGTAAAATTTGCCTCCTCGTTCTACGCATTGCATTGCCCAAGCGTCACCTTTTGCCCATTCGAAAGTCTTATAAGAGAGTGCTACACCGTGGTCGGTCCAGTTCACCATGTCTTCAGTGGAATAGAGCTTCCAATCGTTCATTGTGAACCAAGTTGATTCGTCTTCATCGTGGCTGGTATAGAGATACATTTTGCCATTATAAACCATTGGAGCAGGGTCGGCGGTGTACATGGTCTGTACTATTGGGTTTTGCGCCGTAGCGGAGAAGGCAAACATACCCAATGTCATTATGAATAAATGCTTTTTGTTTTTCATGTTCTTCATCTAATTATTATTCAAATTTCCAGTAATCCCAGTTCATCAGGTTCTTCTTTTCTTTTCCTTTTCCTTTAAAGCGGAACACTAAGTCGTGTACGCCTTTCGCTCCTTTTATTGAGCAAGTGAACTCTTTATAGTTATCCATGCCTCCCGTAGCGTTTACTTTCAATGTGCCTACCAACTTTCCTTCAGCACTATCGAGGTGCACTTCTATCGCGCAATTGCCCGTAGCGGAAGCCACCGATGCGGTAAACCGTTTGGCACCCTTTCCGAAATCTACAGACCTTACAACCAGCGTATCAGCATCATCGATACTTGTAACATAGATGCCTCTTTCCGCATGTTTGGCGGTCTTCAGTCCATATCCCCATGCCATGGTTTCGGCTTCTACGCGGCGATATGGATTAAAGTTTTCTATCGGCATTAATTTCGTATCTTTAAAATAAGGTACTTCTTGTATGGTTCCGTCTGCATTGTAATGCATTTCGGCAGCCGAAATCGAGCGGCGTTCATGGTGCTCTTCCATTTCGAGGCGCAGCAAGTCATAGTTCTGTCCGAAGACATAGCTCTTACCCTTGTAGTCGATGATGCCTGGGTGATTGCCGCGCGTACGGTCGGTAGGAGCCATAATGTAGCCTTTCACCTCCCACGGTCCGGTGGGGTATTTGGCCATGGCATAGCCGATACCTTCGGGACAACACGTGGAAGCGTATGCTAAATAATACTTGCCATTACGTTTATAGAACCACGGACCTTCCTGATAGTGCTCCAGCTTGCCCACGCGCACGATGGTGCCGCTATAGGAAATCATGTCTTCGTTCAACGCCACATAATACAGGTTCGGGTTACCCCAGTACATATAGGCTTGTCCGTCATCGTCAATCCAGACAGTCGGGTCAATGTCTTCCCAATGTTCTTGTTGCCATACAAGCGGTTTTCCGATAGGGTCTTTAAATGGTCCATAGGGAGAATCGGAAACCAATACACCGATGCCGTTCCCGTGGAGGGGGCAATACATATAAAACTTACCATTGCGCTCCACTACCTGTTGTGCCCATGCACCGTTATCACGCTTACGCCAAGCAAACTCTTTCAGGGAAGCGACGGGACCGTGGTCTGTCCAGTTTACCATATCGGTAGAGGTATAAAGTTGCCAGTCGAGCATTTTGAACTCGTAGCCTTGTGCATCGTCTTCATCGTGGCTGGTATAGAGGAAGATGGTGTCGTTATACACCATTGGGGCAGGGTCTGCCGTATACTTGGTTTGGATAATCGGCTCTTGTGCTGTGGCAGAAAGGGCGAATACGCCCAATGCCATCAGGGATAGCTGTTTTTTGTTTTTCATGTTATTTGTTTTTTAGGATTAATATTCATACTTATTTGCTTATCACAACACCTCCGTTGCAGGGGATAGTGATTTCCATTTCACCTTTCTTATTCAGTTTCTTCGTGCGGAGGCTGCCTTCTAATTTTTCGTTATCGGCATAAACGTTGACTTCTTCACCCGCCTCGAACATCGGGAGAGCGATTTTCATTTTCACAGGTTCTTGCTGTGCGTTAATACCTGCTACGTACCACGTATCTCCATGGCGGCGTGCTAAAATGACATATTTACCAGGATAGCCGTCGATGAAACGCACTTCGTCCCACAAGGTAGGCACGTGCTTCATGAAGTCCATAGCCCATTCCGGAGCATCTGTCAGATTATTAGGAGCCAAAGCAAAATGCTGTACGGGACTTTGGAAGAGTACAGCCGTAGCCAATGCAAAGACATCTGAAGTGATGCGTTTGCTTCCGCCTTCTTGATTCTTTACATTATAATATTTGTTCAGGGTGCTTCCTCCGAAATCCATGCTGCCCACCGTGTTGCGGATAAAAGGATGTAGGCAGGCGTTGAATGCTTCAGCATCACAACTTCCTTGCGAGAAGTTCATGTTTTCGCTTGCCAATACGGCTTCGCTTGATGCGTAATTAGGATACATCCGCTCCCAGCCTCGCGGAAGAGTACAACCATGGAAGATGACTAACAATCCGTAATCGTTCGCATCTGCCAGAATATCTTCGTAGAGTTGCATGGTCACTTGTTTATCGCTTCCGAAGAAATCTACTTTGATGCCTCGTATGCCGACACTTTGCATCCATTTCATTTCTTTTCGGCGGGCAATGGTATTGCTCATTTTTCCGCGTGGACCTTGAGGCGCATCGTTCCAATAACCGTTGGAATTATACCATAAATATAACGCCACATTTTTGGTTTGTGCATATCGTGCTAATTCGGCTATTTTATCGTATCCTACACGTGAATCCCAAAGCGCATCTACCAATACGGATTGATATCCCATATCAGCGGCAAAGTCAATGTAGCGTTTTTGGTCATCGTAGGTCATGCTTGCATCTCCTCCGATAATCCAACTCCATGTGCCACATCCGTATTGGTATTTTTGAGACGCTTCATAAAGCGGGGAAACCAGGTCAAAAGCAACGGTCGTTTCTACAATAGGAGCTAAAGTTGTACCCAAGGTTGCTGTGCGCCAAGGAGTTTCTCCCGGAAGTGCGATGCCCGGAGCTGTAGTTCCGTTTCCGTTATATTCTCCTTCTTGAGGATAGCCTACAGTGTAGAGTCCTCCTTCATGACCTATCAGACGGCTTGCGCAATAGCGGCTGTCTACGCCTGTTTCCGAAAGTAAAATCCAACCTTTATCTGCATTCTTGAACAAACAAGGGAAGGTATATCCTTCGCCCCAGCCGTTTTTCCCCATCGCATCATCAGGGGTATAAGAGGTTTCATAACTGGGATATGTACGGGCAAATCCTCCGTTTGGCTTGGCTTGTGGGCAAAGGAATGTAGTAGTTCCTTCGGGCAGGACAAAACCAGTCTTTTCCTCTTTTACCATGCAACACAGGGTGTTTCCTTTAGGGTAAAGTTTATATTTGAAAGCTACATCACGATTACTTACGCGGAACACAATATCGTATACCTGCTTGCCTTCCTGTAGCACGGGGCATATCGCTTCGGTAGCTTCATAATGTACCGTACTTTGTTTGATTGTAGGGAGCGAATAAGTTTCGTCTACTTTGCTGATTTTCATGTCCGCGCCCAACGATACATTCTGCGAATAGTCGCCGATATCCGTAATCAGCCCTAATGGCGAGCGTTCCAAGAATGCTGTTCCATTATACGATACGCTGTAAGACGGTTTTCCTCCTTCATCGGATACCGTCACTTGCACACATCCGTCAGGACTGGTGAAGTTCCAGTCTTTCGCATATGCCGAAAGGAAACCTCCTATCATGAGAACTACTAATGCTTGTCTTTTCATATTTTCTATACTTGTGTTTGTTTTTTCATATTGATATTTATTCTTCTGTCAACCGGATGTAGAATACACCTCCGGCTATTTTGCCCGGTTTGGGACGGAATGTCAAGGTCACTTCTTTCTTTCCTTTAAGCATATCTGCCGGAATCGGGTATTCCACATCGACAAATGCTTGTTTTTTCCATTTCCCGACTAAATTTTCAGAGGCAAGTAGTTGGTCATTTATCAAAATGTCGAACTCACGGTCAGCAGTTTCGTTACCCCAATAGGTGATCCGTAACGTAAGCCCGGATTTCCCTTCCGTAGAAAGTACATAGCTGAAATAACCTCCGTCTTTCGCGTCACGCCAAGCCCTGCCTTCGAAATTTCCTTTCGTTGAATTTTCGCTTTTCATCAGGTGGTCGGCTTCGGGTTGTTGCTCACCTGGAGCAATGGCATCCACCGTGCGGCGGTCTAAGGCAATACGTGCCTCTTCTTCTGCCTTCCGTTCTTTCAGGTAACGATCGTATCCTGCTTCGTCCATGGATAACCAATAAATAGAATAGCGGCTATCGTGGATACCGTAGAACGGTTCTAGCTCTAAATTTTTGTATTTATCTGAACGGAACAATCCTGATACGGTGTAGTGAAGAGGCTTGCCTTCTACCGGTTTCATCTCTTCCAGTTTGGCAAGTATTTCTTCACGCTCTCCGATAAGGAACGGTGTGTCGTATACAGGCACTAGTGGTCCTGAGGCGATGTGTCCCCACCGGCTGTCGTCTGCTACCAGCCCGTCTAAGTTTTCCGTTCCCATCCGTGCACCCAATACAATCGGACCGCGTAGGATAGCTACATATTCAGGCAGGTTGGGGAACTCTTCCAATGTGACACGCATCGGGGTGCGGATTTCGATGACATCCCCGTTTTTCCATTCGCGGTCGATGCAGACATACGAAGACGCTTTCGAACCTTCGGCATAATTTTTTCCGCCGCATATAGCTTGCATTTCACCTGTTTTCACCCAACCGGGATGACGTACCAGCACTTTGAAACGCTTGGGAGCGTCAAGCGATACGGTGATTCGGCTTCCTTCTTCCGCTGGGAATTGTGTTTCCTGTGTTAGTTTGATACCTCCTTCTTTCCATTCAAGACGTGAGGCGATGAAGAGGTTCACGAAAAGTGAATCGCCCGTATGTGTGTAGATGAATTCGCCGTATTTGCCTGGATTTTCCATTCCTGTCCCTACACAGCACCACATGGCTTGATTGGGTGCCGAATAGACCCGGTAATGTGCCGGACGGGCTGAAGTGAAATATACATATCCTCCGTGTTCGGGATGTACGGCAGAGAGGATATGGTTGTAGAGGGCACGCTCGTAGAAGTCGGCATAACTGGCTTCGGGATGCATCCGGAAGAGCCCTTCAGTTAGTTTCAGCATGTTGTTGGTGTTACATGTTTCAGGACCTTCGCGGTCTTCCACATAGCTCTTGCTGTCATTTTTCGCTACGAAATGTTCACGCCGGCTGTTCCCTCCGAAAGACAATGAACGGTTTTCTACAACCGTATGCCAGAAGAATGTTGCCGCATCTTCATACGTAGGGTCGTTCCCTAATTCGGCAATGCGTTGGTATCCTACAGCCTTAGGTACTTGTGTATTGGCATGTTTGTTGTCGAGGTTATCCACGCCTTTTGCCATACTGTCGAGCAGCCAATGATGGGAAAAACGTTTTGCCGCGTCAAGGTATTTTTTGTCGCCGGTCATTTGATAGGCATCGGCATATACTTCATCCATTCCACCGAATTCCATTTCAAGCATTTGTTCCATTTGTTCATCGGTCAGGGGTGAAATGACTTCGATTCCCCAGTCACATAGGTCAAGGAACATTTGGCGGGCTTCTTCGTTTCCGGCATACATCCATGCATCGCGAAGACCGGCATACAACTTGTGCTGGTTATACCAAGGTACCCAGTATTTCCAAATAGCACCTACATTCCCTTTTTTTATCTCTTCCCATAATGGCTTTCCGTTAGGGACTCCTCCGATATACCCGTCACCGTTTTTTTCTTGGCAGCGTTTTAATTCGGCTATCATGTATTCCATACGGCGTTTGCATTCTTCATTACCTGTAGCGGCATAGTGTATTGCCAATGCTGAAAGGTAATGTCCGCCTACATGTCCGTCCAGTCCTTCCCAATTAGGGAAAAGTTCTGCTTTCTTGGGCAAGCCGGCTTCTTTCAAGAAGGGAGCCAACAAGCGGTCTACATCATATTCCAATAATACTTTTCCGTTTACTTCTTGTGCATGCTTGAACGGTCCATCCAATAAGGTCACTTCACTTAGCGGAAAGCTGTTCGGATACAATTTTTCTTGTGCTTGCGTGCTTCCTAAGCATGCCAGACAAGCCATCAGCATCAACGTTTTCTTTTTCATGGTAAATTTAATTCTTCATTCTTAATTCTCTTATAGTCGAAATAGTCCACATCCACATAGCCGCCAGTCTCTTGTGTTGCATAATTGAATATTGCATACTTGGTTCCCATAAAGAAACGGCGGTAGTCGAATATCATTTTAAAGTCGGAGCCTATTTTTGTCCAGTCTTTCCCGTTGAGGCTATAATAAAAGGTGGCAATGTCTTTACCCGGGCGGAAATCGCCGTCAATACGCAGGTAAATGATGTCCTGACTCAATTCCACACGGGCTTTTTCTTTCGTGTCAAGGGCAGTCACTGCTTTGCTCTTGTCGTCTAAGGAAACGACTTGTTCTGACATGGTAAGGCATTTTTTCCCGTTTTCTTTCAATACCGCAAGTACACCAGAATTACCGTTGAATGCACTGAATCCCGCTACATCCCCTTCTTTCATGTGTGAAAGGTCAATGGCTACAGAAGCGGTACATTTCGGGCCTTCCATGCGTTGGGTTAAGGTATTGGGTGCCCAAAACAGGTTTTCTACGACACGGCTTGTTTTCAGACGCAAATAGCCAGGGCGTTCTTCCAATGACCATGCCTTATGCACCGGGTTGTGGTTCCATTGCCAGTTTATTTTCATTTGTTTGTTGCCGAAATCATCGCTTACCACCAACGGAATAGCCGGACTGCCCTGTACGGGCTTTTCCATTACCGTGGGTACTTGTCCGTTTTCGTCTCCCAACATCGGCCAGCCGTCTACCCATCGGCAAGGCATCAAGGTGAGCACGCGGCCTACACCCCCACGGTCTTGGAATATCACACCGTACCAGTTGCCTTTGGCATCGTCTACGATACATCCCTGCCCTACGTAAGGGAACCCGCCGAAGTCGGCTTCCAATATCACTTTCTTTTCATACGGGCCTGTTATCTTATCGGCACGGTAGCACACCTGGCGGCGCTTGCCTCCATTGGGCCACGAAATCATCAGCAGGTAATATTTCCCGTTATATTTAATAGCGCGGCTTCCTTCTAACAGCCCTGTCTCGGTACTGTCACGTTCGAAGATTTTCATGTCCACGCCTCCGGGCTGTACATCACTTAGGTCGGGTTTCAGCTCACGGAGTTGTCCTGTTCCATAATAAACATATACACGTCCGTCATCATCGAAAAGCAGGGATGCATCGTGAAAATGCGGCAGGCGGGAAACCAGTTCCCATTTCTCTTTAGCAGGGTCGGTAGTAGTATATACATAACCTCGGAAAGGCTTGTCGTTGGGCGAAAAATAAGCGTAATATCTGCCGTTATAATAACGGAGTGAAGTCGCCCATTGCCCGCGTCCGTAAGCGGTACATCCGTCCATGTCGTAGTTGGGGGTATCGGTCAGACGGTCGAACAAATAGCTTGCCGTTTCCCAATTCACTAAATCTTTGGAACGCATCACAGGGGCGCCCGGCATCAGGTGCATCGTGGTGCTGACCAAATAAAAATTATCATCTACCCGGATTACATCTGGGTCGGGTACATCACTCCACAGCATCGGATTGGTGAACGTTCCGTCACCGTTGTCACTCGATTGGGCTTGTGCGGAACCGAGGAAAAGGCTGCACATCGTCAGTGCACAGAATAAAGGTTTGCGTATTTTCATAATTAGGTTGTAATTTAAAACAATGTTGTGAGTGCAAATTTAAAAGAAAAAGCGAGAAAACCTATTTTTTTAATCAAGTTATTTTCCCAGATGCAACATTTGTGTATCATTCAGCATCATGGAAGCATATCATGTAACATAGAGAATAATATATGTAACATACGCAACATGATTATTCCGGCTGATTTGCTATCTTTGCGTATGTATAAATTTCACTTATATATTATAGCTGCTTATGAAAAACTCATTCAAGACATTCGCTTTGAGTGCGCTGGGACTGATAGCGTGCTCGTGTACAAACAATCAAGTGGAAGTAACTCCCGGAACTCCGGTGTTCAGCAACTTTACTTACACCGGACAAGATGCCGTGTACGACAAGAATCCGCTTGGGACAGATGAATTTTATTCGCCTATTTTGCAGGGATGTTATCCCGATCCCAGCATTTGTAAGAAAGGGAACGACTACTATTTGGTCTGCTCTTCGTTTGCCATCAATCCGGGTGTGCCTATCTTCCATTCTACGGATTTGGTAAACTGGAAACAAATCGGGCACGTCCTCGACCGTCCTTCACAACTGAAGGTAGAAGATACAGGAATCAGTGCAGGCGTATATGCACCTACGATCCGTTATAATGCAAACAACGATACGTTTTATATGATTACCACCGAATTTGCGGGCGGATTCGGAAATATCATTGTTAAGACCAAAGACCCTATGCAGGGCTGGAGCGACCCTATCAAGCTGAATTTTGAAGGTATCGACCCTTCTATTTTCTTTGATGATAACGGCAAGGCTTACATCGTGCATAACGATGCGCCCAAGAAAGCGCTTTACGAAGGACACCGCGTTATCAAGGTGTGGGAATACGATGTGGAAAAAGACCAGGTTATCCCCGGAACCGATAAGGTGATTGTAAACGGAGGCGTGGATATCAAGAAGAAACCTATTTGGATTGAGGCTCCACACCTTTATAAGAAAGACGGCAAATATTACCTGATGTGTGCCGAAGGAGGTACAGGCGATATGCATAGCGAGGTGATTTTCATCAGCAACAGCCCGAAAGGTCCTTTCAAGCCTGCTCCTGAAAACCCGATTCTTTCACAACGCCACCTCAATGCCGACCGTCCCGATAAAGTGGATTGGGCTGGACATGCTGACCTGGTAGAAGGTCCCGACGGCAAATATTACGGAGTATTCCTTGCTATCCGACCGAATGAACAAAACCGTGTGAATACCGGACGCGAAACGTTTATTCTTCCTGTAGACTGGACCGGTACGTTCCCCGTATTCGAAGGCGGAATGGAGCCTTTGAAGGCAAAACTGAAGATGCCGGCAGGTGTCACAAACCAGACAGGGCAGAACGGCTATTTCCCGAACGGGAACTTTACGTTTACCGAAACCTTCCCGTCGGATACGCTAGACTACCGTTGGGTAGGAGTGAGAGGCGCACGCGAGAAATTTATCTCCGTATCGCCCGACGGGCTTGCTATCACCCCGTATGACGTGAACATTAAGGTGGCTCTGCCTACCTCTACTTTGTTCTATCGCCAACAGCACTTGAATTTCACCGCTACCACAACGATGAACTACATCCCGCGTTCTGAAAAAGACTTGGCTGGCATTACCTGCTATCAAAGCGAAAGTTTCAACTACGTGTTTGGCGTAACAAAGAAAGGCGAAGATTATGTATTGGTATTGCAACGCACCGAGAAAGGCAATTCTACCGTATTGGCAAGTGTTGTGGTAAAAGAACCGCGTCCTATCTTGTTGCAAGTGAAAGCCGTAGGCGACCAGTACACTTTCAATTATTCGGAAGACGGAACTACCTTCCAGCCCATTACAGAACCTGTTTCGGGTGACATCCTCTCAACCAATGTGGCTGGAGGATTCACCGGAGCCATGATCGGGCTATATGCTACGGCAGGAAATGATGCCATTTAATGCATAAATCCTTATCCCTTCCGCTGCACAATCCGTGCTCCGGGAGGGATACTTTCTGTTACCCAAATGTTTCCGCCGATTGTGGCGCCCTTTCCAATCGTAATGCGTCCCAAAATAGTCGCATTCGAATAAACAATTACATTATCTTCCAGAATAGGATGACGGGGGATTCCTTTGATAGGGTTTCCTTGCTCGTCTAAGGGGAAACTTTTCGCTCCCAATGTCACGCCTTGATAAAGCTTTACATTATTCCCGATGATACAGGTGGCTCCGATTACCACACCCGTACCATGGTCGATAGTGAAATGATCGCCGATTTTTGCTCCCGGATGAATGTCGATACCTGTTTCCGAATGTGCCATTTCGGTGATGATACGGGGAATGAGCGGGACATTCAGCGCATAAAGTTCATGGGCAATGCGGTAATTCGTAATAGCCCGGATAATGGGATAGCAGCAAATGATTTCGCCGAAACACGTAGCGGCAGGGTCGCCGTAATAGGCTGCCTCGACATCGGTGGCTAGAATGCGCCGTATCTCAGGCATGCGGCTGATGAATTGTGCGGCAATGTTTTTGGCATTTTCCTTGCAAAACGGTTCCTCTGCTGTCTCGTTGGATAAAGCGTTTTCAATGCCGAAACACAATCCGGCTTGGACTTGTTCGGTAAGCAGACGGAACAATTCTTCTACGTTGACCCCGATATGATAGTTTAAGGTACGCCGATGGATAGTGGAATTACCGAAATAGCCGGGGAAAAGTATCTCGCGCGAGAGTTCTACAATACGCCGGAGCGACCGGGCAGAAGGCAAGGGTTCGCCGTCTCTGTATTGGTGGAACAAGCCGTCGTACGACTGGCTTTCAGAAAGTTCGCTTACAGCTTTGTTTAGGATAGGAGTGTAGTCGGATGTCATCATATTTCTATTTTGTTTCCCGACAAAAATACAAATAGAATCGGAATAATAAACACGAAAGCGGAATTAAATCTGCATCCCGCTAAAAATTTACAAAAACCGCCGTTTGCGACAAAGCATCTCCGTCTTTTAACGCACTAGGCTTCATCGGCTAATACATCCTGCTTCGTAAGCCGATGCACCCGCATGTGTTGGCTGATGCACCCGTATGTGTTTTTTAAGAGATATAAAGGCATAAAAAAAGCGGCTCGGTTGAGCCGCTTTCTTTATGTATAAGTAGATGATCACTTTTGAACTTTAACAGACAATTTATACTCTATACCAGTAGCGTCTTTGAGTGTTATGTTCAATGTTGATGTATCACTTGCAATATTAAATTGCAAATTCTTATTTGTAGTATTCCACATTACAGATTCACCAGCATTTGCGCCTTCAAACAATACATTTACATTATTATTAGTCAAAGAAGTTAAAGGTGAACTTGCTGTATACAAAGTGAAACCATCCAAGTCGTCTGCTGCAGAAGCTCCAAAGTTATCTAAAGTAGCCCACAATTCATCATTTCCTAAATGGAAAATCAAACCATTGTATTTAGCTCCATCACTACCATCGCCACTACCTTTAGTGATAGTATTGTCAGAATTCAATGTTACATTTGTTTGTTTAACATTGTCAATATAGTAAGCGATGCTAACTCCATCAAGAGAAGCCTTGATTTCTGTATTGAATGGATCTGAAACTACGGTAAATGCTTGGTTGATAGCGTTATATTCGTCAATCGTCATAGAAGGATTCATTGCACTAGATATAACATTATCGAATACGTTATAATAAGCGCGCATACCTTCTAACTTATTAACTTCCAATGCATCCATGTCATCGTTATAAACAACGCTCTTATTTAATTCAACATCAGTTGAAATCGGTGTAGTTACAGCTTGTACATTGTCTGTAACATATTCCGTACCATTATTGATAGGATATTGGTTATATTCAAGCGCATTGAATACGATACCGATATGAGATGTTTCTGCATCAGCGTAAGCTGCAGTCTTTTCGAATGCATTAATATATCGCAATGTAGCATTCTGACCATTAGCAATGATTCTTGCAGTGTAAGTATCTTTTGCATCGTTCCAATTAGCATCCTTTTCAAACATGTCAGCAAATGCAGGAGTTTCGATAGAAACAGGGATAGTAACCTTAATTAATTCGTTACCGCTTACAGTAGGAGTATTATTTTCATCAATTGCAATAAATTCCAATGTATAGTCACCCGGTTTAGCATCACCTGCTACATTGCCAGCAACATTCAATGTCATGTAACTCAAATCAAGGATATCTTCACTTGAAGTCCATACAGAACCATCTGCTTTGAAATATTGAACATTGCTAATAGTTTGCTTATTAATACTCAAATTTAATGTCGATTTAACAAGGAATCCAGTTTGAGTATTTGCTTCTGTTACATAGAATTGTCCGCTTCGACGAGCAGCTTCACGGTTAGCAGCTGGGAATTTAGAGAATATATCTCCAAAGTCTACACGGATTTCTTTCAATGCATCACCTGGTACAATCTGATGAGTTGTAGCAGCCAGTGTTTCTGCAGCAACTTCAGAACCTGCGATTTCTAATCTAACGGCATTTGTACCAACAGGTTGATTTGCAGCAGGCCATACATGACCAGTAATTGATATAGTATGTACTGTTACATCAATAATAACACCTTCAGCTCCAGCTGGAACAGTAATGGTTTTACCATTTGCTATAATTCCATATTGTTCAGCTAAAGATTTATTTGTGCCTTCGAATGTATAATAATAATCATATAGATTATCATCTTCAATGAACAATTCAGTATCACCACCTACCGGGATTTTAGCAACTTGAGCATTTTGTTCACGTCCATCTTCATCAATAAATTTCAAATCCCGTGGAATAAGACCTGATACATAAATAGAAGAAGATGAAACCTGAGTATCATTAACTTGAACAGCTAAATCATATGTAGTAAAAGGTTTACCGTTTACACACAATGTATAAGCCATTGGAGCATTATTCCATGTCGATTCAGGGTCATAATCGAATGCTTTTGCTATATTCCCTTCATTAACTTTAGTCTGGTCAATAGTAGCAGACAATGTCCAACTGCCATTAGCAGATGCAGCACGACTCATCAAACGGTTATTAGCTTCAGCGGTAATAATAACCGGAGCAACATTGCCTCTTGAGTCAACCAAAGTCAATTTTTGTGCACCCAAGTCATAATCAGCCGGAGTAACTTGTACGTTTACAGTTGCAATCTGACCAATCAACAATTGGTTCATTGCTACAGCACCTTTTTCACCTGCCCAATCTGGAGTAGCCTTTTTTGCAAGTCCCCATTGGATAGTTCCTCCACTAATAGAAGTAAAGTCTGCTTTTTCCAAATCTTCGATAGCGATAGAGCTCAACTGTGCAGCATTCTTCATCAAAGTAACGCTTTGTCCGTCAACAGTAATGGTGCAAGTGTCGCCGTTGTCAACCAAAACAACGTTGCTTCCCACTTCGATATCCATCAGTTGGTCGTTTACGTACAGTTTTCCGTCTTTTACGGTGATAACCGGAATTTGTCCTTCTTCACCTGAACCAAGTTCAACCTTTCCAGCTTCTACTCCGTCTACGTACAGCGTATTGCCTTCCAGCTTCACTTCTTTAATGCCGGTGCATTCAGGCATAGCAGCTGAAACGTCTCCGTTCGGTGTATGAACGATCAATTTGCCATCGCTGAACTCGATGCTTTCCACGCATCCCAAAGCGTTTACTTTGGTTTCCAGGTCTGCCAAGTCCGATGCAATCTGATCCACCCGCTGGCTCAGGTTGTTGATGTCATCATCGTAGTCCTTACAAGATGTAAAAGTTCCTGCCGAAGCGAACAGAAGCGCTCCGAACAGCAGTGCACTTAAATACTTTTTTCTCATAACAAAATAAATTTAATTTATAAATTAAAAACTCAAATCGTTCTAACTCAAATCGTTCTAACTCAAGTCGTTACAAACAATTCCCTAATCTGCCGAAACTCCCGAATCCTTTTTGTCTTGTAACCGAGCCGGAAACTGACGTGGGTGTGGTTAAGTGGTTGATAAATAACGCATTAATAAATGATTCCGGAAAGCCCGGAACTCACGCGGCGCAAATATGTGCCGGTTTTGTAGTCCAAAACCTGACGTAAAAGTTCGAAATAAGTGCCTGATATTGTATGCTTTACAAAAAGTAGAAAGTTAAAAGTCTATAAAAGTAAACAAGAATGCTGTGGGAACAATAAATATAAAAGATTAAAAACAACACGGAGACGCAAGATTATCTTTTCTTGGCATCTCCGTGTTGTTTTTAATTTAAAATAGCGTTGAGATTGTTGTAAAAGTTGGTTATTGGGGATAATTTAAATTTTCTTTAGTCAGCTTGTCTAATACTTCATCAAGAAATTTCTTGGCTTCCCACCGTGCCATCGGGAGATTCATCATCAGGTAATTGCCGCAATCCTTGGGGCTGGCTCCGGGCACATCGCCTTCAAACCCGGAGATGAAACGGAAGGTTTCTTTCATCAGGTCCACGATGTCTTCCGATTGCAGGTCTCCTTTTACTACAAGATAGTTTCCGGTGAGGCAACCCATCGGCCCCCAATAAATGATTTTGTCTGCCCATACAGGATGATTACGCAGAAAAGTGGCAGCCAAGTGTTCTATCGTGTGGATAGCCGAAGGGCTGAGGCAGGGTTCGCGGTTCGGTTCTTTCATACGGATGTCGAAAGTCGTAACGATTTCGTCTCCTACCGCGTCTTTACGCGATACGTAAATGCCACGTAGCAGGTGGATATGGTCTACGGTAAAGCTGGGTATTTTTTTCATATCTGTAAGTTTTAGAGTTTGTTCGGTAATGCTTTCAAGAATGTTTCGGTCACACGGAAAGAGTTGTCGGCTATCTCGCCCCAAAAATTCTTGTATTGTTCCCAATGTTTCTCTGCTCCCGGCGTGTCGCTGATGATGCGGAAGCTGATGAAAGGCACTTGATAAAGATAGCATACTTGGGCAATGGCAGCCGATTCCATATCAACGGCAAGTCCTTCGGGGAAGTTCTGCTTAATGACGTTCAGTTCCTCGCGGTCGGTAATGAATTTATCGCCCGTACAAATCAGTCCGCCATGAATCGGTGTTTCGGTGTCAAGTGAGAGGGCACAATTATATAAGGTATCGTTTCCTTGGAAGAAAGTGGGGAAGCCTTGTATCTGTCCGTAAGCATTTCCTTCGCCGCACCATACATCGTGGTAAACGATGTTTCGGCTAACAACGACATCCATCACGTTCAGTTCACTATCAATACCTCCCGCCACACCGGTACTGATGATACAGTCGGGCTGGAAGTTGCGGATGAGTTCCACCGTTCCAGCAGCAGCATTCACCTTTCCGATGCCGCACTGCATCAGGATATGCGTATTGTTTTTTACTTTTCCTTCGATATAAGCAAAAGGTCCTTCACGGTGTTCGGTCTTGTCTGTCAGTTGGTTTGCTAATTGCTTCTGTTCGGAAGACATAGCGGTAATGATTCCTATTTTCATAAATGTTTGTGTTTGCATTAATTAAACGCAGAGACGCAAAAGCGCAAAATTTATATTTGGGAGAGAGTAAAAGATATAGAGAATAGACGCGACATTTTGCGAACTTTTGTCTCCTCTAAAAAATAATTCTCTGTGCTTTTGCGTCTCTGCGTTTGATAATTGAAGCATATTATTTTATTTTACGCTGCAAAGTTAGCATTTTCAAGGAGTATTGTGTTATCTTTGTCCGCTGAAATGTAAATCAATAAACAGCTTTTTATGAATGGATTAAAGAAACTTCTTCCGGATGTGGCGGCGATTGTACTTTTTGTAGTCCTTTCGTTCGCTTATTTCTATCCGGCGGTGTTCGAAGGGCGTATCTTGGCACAACACGATGCGGTAGCGGGTATCGGTGCCGGACGTGAACACCAGGAATATCATCAGGAACATGGAAAGGTGACCCGCTGGACCAATTCATTGTTCAGTGGAATGCCTACGTACCAGTTGGCTCCGGGTTATGATTCAAGCCGTACGTTGAATACGGTACAAGACCTGTATCACTTATATCTGCCTACCTATGTGTGGTATGTGTTCGTGATGCTGTTGGGATTTTATATCCTGCTCCGCGCATTCAACTTTAAAGTTTGGATGGCAGCATTAGGTGCAATTATATGGGCGTTCTCATCGTATTTCTTCATTATTATTGCGGCGGGGCATATTTGGAAATTCGTTACGTTGGCATACATTCCGCCTACCATTGCAGGTATGGTATTGGCTTATCGTGGAAAATATTGGGCTGGCGGAATCATTACGGCACTTTTCGCCGCACTTCAGATTGTGTCGAACCACTTCCAAATGACGTATTATTTCCTCTTTGTGATGCTCTTTATGGCAATATCGTTCGGCGTAAAGGCATGGAGAGAAAAGGCGTTCCCTCAGTTTTTGAAAGCAACGGGCGTGCTGGCAATAGCGGGCGTATTAGCGGTATGCATCAACTTGTCGAACCTGTATCACACGTATCAATACAGTAAGGAGAGTATGCGTGGTAAGAGCGAGTTGGTCAAACCCCAGTCTGCAGACCAGACCGGAAGCGGATTGGAACGTAGTTATATTACGCAATGGAGCTACGGCATTGGTGAAACATTCTCATTGCTCGTGCCTAACGTGAAAGGCGGGGCATCCGTTCCTTTGGCACAAAACGAACGGGCAATGAGTAAGGCAAATCCGATGTATTCAAGCCTATACAACCAATTAGGACAATACTGGGGAGAACAGCCGGGCACTTCGGGACCGGTCTACGTAGGCGCTTTCGTAATGTTTCTTTTCGTATTAGGCTGCTTCATCGTGAAAGGTCCGATGAAATGGGCATTATTAGGCGGAACGTTATTCTCCATCCTTCTATCGTGGGGAAAGAATTTTATGGGACTGACCGACTTCTTTATCGACTATGTACCGATGTACAACAAGTTCCGTGCCGTGTCGTCTATCCTTGTTATTGCCGAGTTCACCATACCGTTGTTGGCTATGCTAGCGTTGAAACAGATTGTGGAACGTCCTGAATTGTTGCGCGAAAAGGCAAAAGCATTTTTCATCAGCCTTGGGCTGACGGGAGGCTTATCGCTCCTGTTCGCCTTGGTTCCCCGCGTGTTCTTCCCTTCGTATGTATCGACAATGGAAATGAATGCGTTGCAAAATGCCCTTCCAGCTGAACATTTGGCGCCAATCCTGATAAACTTAGAAGAAATGCGTGTCAGCATCTTTACAGCCGATGCGTGGCGTAGCTTCTGTGTCATCCTGGTAGGTGTGGCATTGCTGTTGATGTATGTACGTGGGAAACTGAAATCTACCGCACTCATCGTTTCGTTGGCTATTCTCTGTCTGCTTGATATGTGGACGGTGAACAAGCGTTATCTCTACGATGCGCAATTCGTGGCGAAAGGCACGGAGATGAAACCCTTTGCCCAGCCTTCGGAGACCGATAAGGCAATTTTGAAAGATACTACTTACTATCGTGTATTGAACCTCTCGACTAATACATTCAACGAGAACGAGACTTCCTATTGGCACAAGAGCATCGGAGGATATCATGCAGCCAAACTCCGCCGGTATCAGGAACTTATCGAGACGTATATCCAGTTTGAGATGAACAATCTCTTCTCCGAACTTCCTGAAGCGGGAGGAGATATGTCGAAGTTCAATCCCGACCATATCCGCATTCTGAATATGCTGAACGCGAAATATTTCATCTTCCCCTTGCAAGGCGGAGGCACGATGCCCGTACAGAATCCCTACGCGATGGGGAATGCATGGTTTGTCGATGACGTGCGCTACGTAGGCAATGCCAATGAAGAGTTGGATAGCCTTGCGGTAGTTGACTTACGCAAGACTGCTGTGGTAAACCTTCAATTTGCCGAGCAAGTGAAAGCTCCTTCACAAGCGTCGGTTTCCGATTCGACACGGAGCATCACATTCAAGCATTATGAGCCGAATGAATTGATTTACGAAGTCACCTCACAGGCTGGAGGCACCGTGGTTTTCTCCGAAATTTATTATCCCGAATGGCAAGCGTTTGTGGATGATGAAGAAGTCCCTGTCGGACGGGCTGATTATGTACTTCGTGCAATAAACGTTCCTGCCGGAAAGCATACAGTCCGCTTGCTTTTCGAACCCCAATCGGTTACCATAACCGAGACCATTGCTTATTGTGCATTAGGCATCCTGCTCGTTGGAACCGTTGTGTTGATTGTACTTCGTGTGCGGAAGCGTAGATGAGTGTTATTTATTCTCTGCCAAGTTGACATTTTATTGCTGCCAAAAATGCATACGGCTTCATCAGCCATCGAAGCAGGGTCCATCAGCTTACGAAGCAGGCTTCGTTGGCTGATGGACCCTGCTTCGTTTTTAGAGGTACCCAATTATCAGTTATGCTTTATCATTTAAATCTGACCGCTACCACCATCCGATGGTTAACCAATTCTCCATCAAGGCTTGCGGGAGTAAAGCGGGGTAAGTCCTGGACAAGCTTGCAGGCAATAGAGTCTATTTTCTGAGCGGTTTGAATATCGGAAATAAAAACGTTTGCCGACCTTCGGATGGCAACGTGGCAAGGATACCCCGCCTTGCTTACAACGAACATGACTACCGGGATAGCTTCGCCAATGTGAATGTCCTTTACGGCTTCTTGCAAATAATCTTCCAAATCTCCAGCCGAGAACACGGGCGGCGTATCGACATCCGTATAAACCGTATCTTCATCTAAAATGACAGGCGCATCGATGCCGGGCAAATTTTCGATGGTTATCGGCTCTTTCCGTTCTCTTTGTACTGTATCTTTCCGTATTGTATCTGTTTGCACCGTAAGCGTTTGGTCCGGTTTCTTTTGCATTTGGCAAGTCGTTAAAACGAACAGGCATAAGAACATTATCAGTTTCATACGCATAAAGGGTTGGTTTCTGCAAACGTACGAAAAAAAACTGTATCTTTGCAAAAGTTATTTGATATCAAAGAAAAAACATACGCTATATGGAAAAGAAATTCAAACGGACTACCGTCACTTCGGCACTGCCTTATGCCAACGGACCTGTCCACATCGGACACTTGGCTGGCGTATATGTGCCCGCTGACATCTACGTGCGCTACCTGCGCCTGAAAAAAGAAGATGTGTTATTCATCGGAGGCTCGGACGAGCACGGTGTGCCTATCACCATCCGTGCCAAGAAAGAAGGCTGCACGCCTCAAGACATCGTGGACCGCTATCATACGCTGATTCGCGATTCGTTCAAGGAATTCGGCATCTCGTTTGATGTGTACGGACGCACTTCATCGGAAGTGCATCACAAAACGGCTTCCGATTTCTTCCGCACCCTTTACGATAAAGGCGAGTTCATCGAAAAGACTTCGATGCAGTATTACGATGAAGAAGCGAAGACTTTCCTTGCCGACCGTTACATTACGGGCGAATGCCCGCGTTGCCACGCCCAGGGAGCTTACGGCGACCAGTGCGAGAAGTGCGGCTCCACTCTTTCGCCTACGGAACTTATCAATCCGAAGAGTGCCATCAGCGGAAGTGAACCCGTGATGAAAGAAACCAAGCACTGGTATTTGCCCCTCGATAAGCACGAAGCGTGGCTGCGCCAATGGATATTGGAGGACCACAAGGAATGGCGTCCCAACGTGTACGGACAATGCAAGTCGTGGCTTGATATGGGACTTCAGCCACGTGCCGTGAGCCGTGACCTTGACTGGGGTATTCCTGTACCCGTAGAAGGAGCCGAAGGCAAAGTGCTCTACGTATGGTTTGACGCGCCTATCGGTTATATCTCGAACACCAAGGAATTGCTTCCCGACTCGTGGGAAAAATGGTGGAAAGACCCTGAAACACGCCTTATCCACTTCATCGGGAAAGACAACATCGTGTTCCACTGCATCGTGTTCCCCGCTATGCTGAAGGCGGAAGGCAGCTATATCCTGCCCGACAACGTGCCCGCCAATGAGTTCCTGAACTTGGAAGGAGACAAAATCTCTACTTCGCGCAACTGGGCTGTATGGCTGCACGAATACCTGCAAGATTTCCCCGGCAAGCAAGACGTATTGCGCTACGTATTGACCGCCAACGCTCCCGAAACAAAAGACAACGACTTTACATGGAAAGACTTCCAGGCACGCAACAACAACGAATTAGTAGCTGTATACGGCAACTTCGTCAACCGTGCCCTTGTCTTGACACACAAATATTTTGAAGGCAAAGTGCCCGTTTGCGGCGAACTGAACGATTACGATAAGGCAACCCTCCAAGAATTTGCCGATGTAAAGGCACAGGTAGAGAAGCTGCTTGATGTATTCAAGTTCCGCGACGCACAGAAGGAAGCGATGAACCTTGCCCGCATCGGCAATAAATACTTGGCAGATACCGAGCCGTGGAAGTTGGCGAAGACCGATATGGACCGTGTGGCTACCATTCTGCACATCGCCCTTCAATTGGTGGCAAACCTCTCTATCGCCTTCGAGCCGTTTTTGCCCTTCAGTTCCGAAAAGCTCCGCAAGATGCTGAACATGGAAAACTTCAGTTGGGAACAATTAGGACGTACCGACCTGTTAGAAGCCGGACATCAATTGAACAAGGCGGAACTTCTGTTCGAAAAGATAGACGACGAGACCATTCAGGCACAAGTAGACAAGCTGCTCGCCACCAAGAAGGCGAACGAAGCAGCCGCTTACAAAGCAAATCCCGTGAAGCCGACGGTATCTATCGAAGACTTCGACAAGCTCGATATCCGTGTAGGTACGGTATTGGAATGCGAAACCGTGCCCAAGATGAAGAAGCTCCTGAAGTTCAAGATTGCCGACGGACTGGAAAACCGTACCATTGTAAGTGGCATCGCCCAGCATTACAAACCCGAAGAATTGGTAGGCAAGCAGGTACTGTTCATCGCTAATCTTGCTCCGCGCCAGTTCAAGAACGGCTTGGTAAGCGAAGGCATGATATTAAGTGCCGAAAACTTCGACGGCTCACTGGCAGTCACTTCGGTATTGCGTGAAGTGAAGCCGGGAAGCGAAGTGAAGTAATCATTTTATTTTGAAACGCAGATTAACGCAGATTTTCGCAGATTATAAAATAAAAATCCGCGTAAATCTGCGCTAATCTGCGTTTTGTCTTTAATCTTTATTTATTATGCCCGAACCTTCATTAAAAGAAAAGACAGCCAAAGGACTCTTCTGGGGAGCCATTAACAATGGTGCCCAGCAGGTGCTTGTGCTCTTGTTCGGGATTATCTTGGGACGCATCCTCTCGCCCGATGAATATGGAATGGTGGGGATGCTCACTATCTTTACCCTTATCGGGAATTCGTTACAGGAAAGCGGATTCCGGGCGGCATTGGTGAACGTGAGGAACATCCGGCACGAAGACTACAATGCCGTATTCTGGTGCAGCCTGCTTATCGGCACGTGCGCCTATCTGCTCCTTTTCTGTTGCGCTCCGCTCATCGCCCGGTTCTATCAAGAGCCTGAACTCACCCCATTGGCACGCTATTGCTTTCTTGCCATTCCCATTGCCAGCCTCGGCACGGCACAGGGAGCTTATCTTTTCCGCAACCTGAAAGTGCGCCAGCAAGCCCTTTCGGGCATCATTGCCCACGTGGTTTCGGGCTGCTTGGGCATCACGCTTGCCTTTTGCGGCTTCTCCTATTGGGGCATCGCCACACAAAGCCTTACTTACCTGATTACGGTGACGCTTTGCACGTGGTATTTCTCGCCTTGGCGACCCACGTTCCGCATCGACTTCCGTCCGCTGAAGCCGCTTTTTGCCTTCAGTAGCAAACTCCTGATAACGAACATCGCCAACCAACTGAACAACAACCTGCTTTCGGTGATATTGGGAAAGTATTTCAACCCGCAAGCCGTGGGCAACTACAATCAGGCAAACAAATGGAACGGCACTGGGCATCAGTTCATTACGGGAATGATGGGCAGCGTGGCACAGCCCGTATTGGCAAGCATCAACGATGACCGCGAACGTTCCCTGCGCGTGTTCCGCAAGATTCTCCGCTTCTGCGCTTTCCTTGCCTTCCCTGCCATGTTCGGGCTGAGCATCGTGACGCACGAACTAATCCTGATTACCGTAGGCGGGAAATGGACGGGCAGCATCCCTTTGATGCAATTGCTCTGTATTGGAGGTGCATTCATCCCTCTCAACACCTTGTTTTCGAACCTGATTATCAGCCAGGGGAAATCGAACATTTATATGTGGAACATTATCGCCCAGGTCGTGCTCCAGTTGGCAACCGTATTGACGATTGTCCGCTTCGGAGGCAGCATCCATACCATGGTCATTACTGGCGTATGCATCAACATCCTATGGCTTTTCGTATGGCAACGCTTCGCCCGCCGCTTCATCCGCCTCAGCCTGCGGATGCTCCTGCTCGACATAGCTCCCTTCCTCCTTACCGCTCTCATAGCTTGTGCCTCCGGATGGGTTGTATCGGAATGGACAGGAGGCCCGCTCCTCGTCACTTTCCTTACGAAAATCATCACAGCCGCCGCGTGCTATTTCCTCATAATGAAGCTCGCCCACGCCGAAATCCTGCAAGAGTGCATCAATTACTTCTTCAAGAAGAAACGCCCGTAAATCGTTTGCAAAGTAACGGAACTTTGCTACATTTGCGGAAATAATATCTAAATACTAAACAGATATGAAAACAGAACCTGATATTAAAGATAAGGTAGCTTATATCATTGCCGTAATAAGCGAATTTGCTGCCGCCCATTCGCTTACCCCATCGCAAGCCTACCGCTATTTAGACAGATTTAAAGGCATCGACTTTGTGAACCGCTTCTACAATGTCGAACATACCTTTTCATTCGAAGATGTCATAGAAGACCTTACTGCTTATTGTCATCGGAAAGGAGGCGCCTTGATATGATACTTTATCACGGTTCTAATATTGATATCATTCATATAGACCTTTCACAATCGAAAACAGGTAAAGATTTCGGATGCGGATTTTATCTTTCGGCAGATAAAGAGCAAGCGCGTGAACTGGCTGAACGGAAAACAGAACAAATCGGAAGTGGAAGTCCTACATTGAATGTTTACGAGTTTGATGAAAATAGCTTGTGCGACACAGGTTTATCTGTACTCCGTTTCCAAAATTACAGTAAGGAATGGGCGGAATTCATATTGATGAATCGTCGGAACCGTACCCGAACTCCTGCACACAATTATGACATTGTCATTGGACCGATAGCAAACGATGCTGTCGGTCTTCAAATACGACGATTCATGGCAGGATTGATAGATAAGGACCAGTTCATCAAAGAATTGAAATATATGAAAGGAGTCACCATCCAATATTTTTTCGGCACAGAAAAAGCAATCCGTTATCTAAAAAAACTCGAAACGCTATGACCAAAGAAACATTTATGATAGAAGAGATATCCAAGGAAATCGTGCTCCTCTTGATGGAAGAGCACGGAATGGATTTGAAAGAAGCCCTTCGCACCCTTTACACTTCGGACACCTACGCCAAGCTGACAAACCTCCGCACGGGGCTGTTTTCGCAAAGCACCGCATACGTGTACGAATACCTTGAACACGAACTGGCGACAGGGAAAATGGCATAAAAACAATCTAAAATACAAAATCATTATGAAAACAAGATTCTTATTGTTAGGAGCGATGCTCCTTAGCCTTTGCTGCTTCACAAGCTGTAACGATGACGAGAACTTAGACGGACCAGCCCCTGACGTGATTTGGGACATCTATCCGTTTGGCATCAGTATCGAAGTGACCGATGCCGAAGGCAACGACCTGCTGAATCCCGAAACGGAAAACTCCATTGCCAACCAAGGTATCAAAATGATTTTCCGGGACAAGACCTACGAGAAAGATTCGCTCGTCTGTGAAGTATTGTCACGAGACTATCTTCCGAGATTCTACGGGCTACAAACCTTTCAGACAAAAGACGGACGTTACCTATTGATCATCGGTGAATTTTACGGAAACAGAGACTATAATAACGAAAGCATTATTCTTGACTGGAACGACGGCACTCCGAAAGACACCATCACGTTCAGCCATAAGTTTTGGTGGGAAAACCAAGAGCCGGAATCCGAGACTATCGTACGCTTGAACGGTGTAGAAACGGATAATCCTATACACATTATCAAGTAAAACCACATCAGTAGGGGCGTATCGCATACGCCCGGAAACATCCACGTGAATGTCTTCAGGGCGTATGCGATACGCCCCTACAAGCAAACTCTTCATTTACTCGATGAGCACCCTCTACGTAGTCAGCCCCCCGCTTGAAATCTTCGAAGGCTTGAAGCCCGAACTCCGGCAACGCATCGTGACCCTGCCCGACTTCCTGCGTTATCCCGCCGGACGCATAAAGGGAATCACCCGGAGCCTGTTGGTGGGACGCATCCCCCTGCCCAAACAAATCCTGTATTATTGGTTCCCGAAAGAGCACTTCGACCGCCTCGTCCGTGCACAGGCGGGCGACGCCATTCTGATTTACGAAGCGTGCAACGTGCGGGTGCTCCGTGCCATTCGTCCCTACCTGCCCAAGGGAGTGCCTTGCTACATTTACTACTGCAACCCCGTTGAGACCACCTTCCGCCGTCCCGCTGAGGAACTAAAAGCCATCCGCGCCTTGGGCTACCGCCTGACGAGCTTCGACCCTTGCGAGGCGGAACGCTACGGAATGGCGTGCACAGGCCAATACTTCCGCTATCCCGACCGCCAGCCCGGCGGCATCACGTCCGACTGCTTCTTCTGCGGACTGCCCAAAGACCGAGCCGCCCTCCTCCACGACCTCCGCACCCGCCTCGAAGCCGAAGCCCTCACGTGCGATTTCGTCATCCCCCGCACCCCGGCAGAGAAGCTCACCTATCCCCAGTACCTCGACCGACTCTCCCGCACCCGCTGCGTCATCGACATCTGCCAGCAGGGACAGACGGGACTGACCCGCCGCCCCCTCGAAGCCCTCTTCTACGGCAAGAAGCTCCTGACGAACAACCCGCAGATAGCCTCCTACGACTTCTACCGTCCGCAGAACGTCTTCATCCTCGGCAAAGACCCCGCGGACAGCCTCCGTGCCTTCATCGAAAGCCCCATAGCCGAAGTCCCCGAACCCGTCCGCGCCGCCTACGATGTGAACGGGTGGATCCGGCATTACTTGCCGTGACATTTAGCAGCTATAAACACCGTAGGGGCGAGGTCCGCTCGCCCGAAAACATCCGCCGTGGATGCATTCGGGCGGGCAGACCCCGCCCCTACAATTTAACTATTGAACTTAATTATAAGTCCTCCCCTTGAGCGTGGTTGTATTCATTATCATAATACATTGCAATGTAATATCCTCCTAAACGTTCTGCAATCATAAACCAAACGCTTTTATTACTTGCTGCTTCTACTGCATATGAAACCAATTCTCTTATAACTTCTTTCTGTTCTTCTTCAGACAAACTATCTAATTGTTCTTTGGGATATTTTGAGAGTACACTTTGAGCCATAGAAGCAGAATCTGGCTTTTGATAGAAACTCGCTTCATAGCGTTTGTTGTGTACCGTTATTTCATAAGATATATTTTCATCATCAGGTATTGTATAATCAGAAGATGAAAATGATGTGTATTTCTTATTGTTCTTAAACTGTTCGCACAGATTATTGAATCTTATCCGAATATCTGCTTCATTCATTGTTGTATTAGCATCAGCAACAGCAATCCGCCATACTTTATTATTATTTGTTACAATAAATATTTGAACATCCGTCCCATTAAATTCGCCTTCCAATACATCCTTGTCATACGAACATTCTGTAAACCCTTTCTCTTTCAGTTTCTTTATCATTTCTGATTTTGTCCCGTCAACGGGGATTCCGAGGAACTTAGTTACATCTTTCTGCGCATACATAGCGAGCGAAAATGCCAGCAGAACTGCAAGTGATAAAATCTTTTTCATAATCGAAGTGTTTTTCGTTGCTCTCCAGTACCCAAAGGACAGATTATTATAAAACGGAAGCGTGGCACTGCTATGAACCACGTCTTAAAGTGCAGGCCCTGAGAAAACCTAAATCAACAGATATGGTAATAGCAGCCCACGCTATGACGTGGGAACTGCTACGCCGACTTCTTGTTGATTTACGTGGTAAGTTTCTCAGGCTTCGCACTTACAAGATGCAGACATAACGCTCCTTATTTTCAAAAAATCGATGACCCGCTTAATTATGTGCGGGTTACGCGGGCAAAGTTAAGATAAAAACATTAAAAACCTCATATAAAGCCGCTAAAAATCTGTATCGATTCAGGTAAAAAGAAGCTGGCGGAACTTGCCGAAACCTCCGCAGCACATACGGGCAACGAAATGGCAACGCCGAAAGCTTCGCAGCATGTGCGGGCAACGCTTTGTCGGCTGCCGAAGCCTTCACAGCACTTGCTGGCAACGAAATGGCGGCGCCGAAAGCTTCGCAGCACGTGCGGGCAACGCTTTGCCGACCGACGAAGCCTCCGCAGCACTTGCACGGAAAGAAAAAATATCGTATCTTCGGCACAAATAAATTAAACCTTCACGGATATGAAACAAATTGACACCATCAGGCTGGACCGCCTGAATAACGGAGCGCACTTCACGTTCCACACCAACACATTGGCACGTGTCAAGGCAGAAACCGCTCTCGCCGAAAAATGTGCCAAATTCGTCACTGTCTACGAAACCGACCTTGCTGCCGAGGACGAGGCGTTGAAAATCTCGCAGAAAAGCCTTATCACCGACGACATCGCCGCCGCCGACAAGCTCCGCGACTCGCTCTACCGCAGCTACCGCAAGGCAGTAAAGGGAATGACGGGATTCCCCGTGGCAAACATTGCCGAGGCTGCCAAAGTGCTGGCACAGCACATCAAGGATTACGGCATTGACCCGCAGATGCAGCTTGACAAGGAGACGGGATTGCTTACCAACCTTTGCAACGACCTGACGGGCAAATATGCTGCGCAAGTCGCCACGCTCGGATTTACCGACGTGGTCACCCAGCTTGCCGAGGCGAACGAACGTGTGAATACCCTCATCGAGGAGCGCGACAACGAGTATGCCGCCCGTACCGTAGGTGCGATGAAGACAGCCCGTACCGCCGTCGACGAGGCGTACCGCCAGTTAGTGCAGGTGGTGAATGCCTTCGTGTTGATAGAAGGTGAGGACGCTTACGCCGCGTTCATCGACTTGCAGAACTCCGTTATCCTGCGCTACAAGCAAGACGCTTTCACACGTCCTGAAGAGGAGGAAGAAGACCCCGAAGCTTGATTTCTGAACTCACCACAGATTACACGGATTTCGATAATGAACAATGAATAATTAATAGTTAATAACGGTAAGCAATGGCATCTGCCGTTATTAACTATTCATTTTTAACTATTAACTATATGAACTACATTGCCACTTGGTTCTACCGCGAATCGGCGGACGAGGCGAGCTTCTACCCGCAGATGGGGCAGAGGGGAGACTCGGCATTGGTGCATTCCGTCTATATGCAGATACAGGTGCCTTTCTTCCGCACCTTCCGCCACTACAACCCGGCGGCGCGGCTGCTGTTCTTCACCAACCTGAGGCGCGATGCGTTGCCCCGCTTCCTGCTCGGCCTGTTCGACGAATTAGGGGTGGAGACCGTGACGCTGCCTTACGAGCGGCGGCCTCCGAAGGGCTGGTACGGCGCATGGCAGAACCAGTTCTACTTGTACGACATCCTCGGCTGGATGGGCGGGCGGATGAAGGCGGACGATGCGCTCTTGGTGTGCGATGCCGACTGCTTGTGCCGCACGCCGCTCGACGGGCTTTTCGATGAAATACGGAAACAAGGGAGCGCGCTCTACGAGTTCATCACCGACCGCTCCGCCACCATCAACGGCATTACGCTGCCCGAAATGGAGACGTTCTACTCTGCCTGCTACAGCACGCCGCCCCGTTTGCCCCTCGCTTATTACGGCGGGGAGTTCATCGGGCTGAGGGGCGACAGCGTGTGCCGCATCAACGAGGCATACGCCGGGCTTTGGGCATTCAATCTCGCCCGTGCCGACCGCCGTGAGCCGAAGCTGAACGAGGAGGCGCACGTGCTGAGCGTCCTTGCCGAGCGGCTGGATTTGCGCAATGCCGTGGCGAACCGTTACGTGAAGCGGATGTGGACTTCGCCGCAGTTCAACAACGTCCGTCCCAAAGACGAGCGTCTCGCCGTGTGGCACCTGCCTTACGAGAAGAAGCGGGGGCTGTACCGTCTCTTCCGTCTCCTCGAAAAGCAGAAAGGCTTGGGCGACGAGGAGCGTTTCTGGCATCGGGCAAAGGAACTGACGGGCGTGCCTGCCGTGAGCCTGCGCAAGCGGCTGCGGGATAGATGGACGACCTTGCTGATGTGGTTTACGAAATGAATGTTATATTTCACCACAGAGGACACAGAGTACCACAGAGGAAATAAATTTAAAAACTCTGTGTGCCTCTGTATCCTCTGTGGTGACCCCTCAAAAACAAACACCAATGAAAATACTGACCATTATCGTTTCTTATAACTTCGAGCGGTGGATGAAGCCTTGCTTGGAGAGCCTGACGCGCTCTGTTCACCCTACGGACGTGCTGGTGATTGACAACGGCTCGACCGACCGTACCGTCTCCCTTCTGCGGGAATCTTATCCGTGGGTGCACCTCATCGCCAACGGGGAGAACCTCGGCTTCGGGCGGGCGAACAATATCGGGCTGCGCCTCGCCTTAGACGAAGGGTATGACGCTGCCTTCCTTCTGAACCAAGATGCGTGGGTCAGTCCCGATGCGCTCGGCATTTTGGCAGAACGGGCAGAGCGGCATCCGGCGTTCGGCATCCTCTCGCCTGTGCATCTGAACGGGGCGGGAAACGGGCTGGATAAGGGATTCGCCCAATACGTCGGGTGTCCTCGGCGTGAAGACCTTCCGGCGGATAAAGACGTCGTGGAGGCTCCGTTCGTCAACGCCGCTTTCTGGTTCATCCCTGCCCGCACGCTGCGGACGGTAGGCGGATTCTCCCCGCTCTTCTACCATTACGGCGAGGATAAGGACTACATCAATCGTCTGCACCGCCACGGGTTGAAGGTGGGCTATGCTCCTCAAGCCTTCGGATGCCACGACCGGGAGTTCCGCACCGTTTCGCGCGAGGCGTTCTTCCGTTCGGAGTATGTCTATCTGCTCTCCGAATACGCGAATCTGAACCGTCCCTTTTCGGGCGCGTTCGCCTACAGCGTGCTCGCCTGTATGAAAAAAGCCCTGCAAGCATTCGCCCGGCTGAAGCTGAAAGACGGATGTACTTACTTGCGCCTCACCGCAAAGCTAAGTGCCCGGACGTGTGAAGCCGTCCGCATCCGCCGGGAAACGGAACAGGCGGGAGCGCACTTCTTATGAATATTCACTACAGAGGACACAGAGGCACTCAGAGTCTTTAAAATTATTTTTTCTGTGATACTCTGTGTCCTCTGTGGTGCCCCCTTAAACACACTTTTAATTCTTAACTTTTAATTTTTAACTGAAGCAATGTATTCCCCAATCCTCCTATTCGTTTACAATCGTCCCGAGCATACCCGCCGAGTCATCGAATCCCTGCAAGCCAATGCCGAAGCGGCAGAGAGCCGGTTATTTATCTATGCCGACCAAGCCCGAAGCGAGGCTGACCGTCCGAACGTGGACGAGGTGCGCCGGTATATCCGAAACATCGGTGGCTTCAAGCAGGTCACCCTTATCGAACGCGCCGAGAACTGGGGGCTTGCCCGCAATATCATCGACGGAGTGACTACGCAAGTCAACGCTTACGGGCGTGTGATTGTATTGGAAGACGATTTGGTGGTTTCGCCTTACTTCCTGCGCTTTATGAACGATGCGTTGGAGGTTTATAAAGACGAAGAGCGGGTGGGGCATATTCAGGCATGCGACTTCACGAAAGACCCTTCGCTACCCGACACCTTCCTCATCAAGTGGACGGGAAGCTGGGGATGGGCAACATGGGCACGGGCGTGGCGGCATTTCAATCCCGACGGGAAAGCCTTGCTCGCCCAACTAGAAGCCCGCCGCCTCACCCGTACCTTCGATTTCGACGGCAATTATCCTTTTACCCGGATGCTTCGCCGCCAGATAGCGGGCAAAAACAATTCGTGGGCTATCCGTTGGAATGCCAGCCTTTTCCTTGCCGGTATCCTTTCGCTGAACGTAGGCAAATCGTTGGTGCAGAACACAGGCTTCGACGGCACGGGTACCAATTGCGGCGGTGGCGGCCTCTATGCTTCCGACTTATGGATGCAGCCCCTGCCCGTCGTCCCCATCGCTCCCATTGCCGAAAACCAAGCAGCCCGCAAGGCCTTCGCCCGCTATTATCATCGCACCAACGGCTTTTGGGCGAAAGCCATCCGCCGCATCAAGCGGACGTTAAGAGGGGATTTCGGGGCGTGATGCTTTTCATCACAGATTGCACAGATTTTAGTCTGTCGTTATTCACTCTTAATTGTTCATTATTAATTATTTCGTAACCGTTTTCAAGGGTATGTTGCCTAATTCTGCTGCCAATTCGGAAAACGAACTGTGGAACGAGCCGTATATCTTCTGCGTGCGTGCTAATGTCCATAGGTCGGCAATGCCTTCGCGGATGCCTTCTGTGGTACTGCGGTCTGCCTTGCTCTCGGCACAGACGATGCGTTCGCCGTAGCGGGCGCGCATTGCTTGCTTCACTTCTTCCGAATCGGTGGCAAGATAGATGCAAAGG
This sequence comes from Bacteroides sp. An322, assembly GCF_002161765.1. Lineage (GTDB taxonomy): Bacteria > Bacteroidota > Bacteroidia > Bacteroidales > Bacteroidaceae > Phocaeicola > Phocaeicola merdavium. Next base: position 36,463 of record NZ_NFIN01000018.1, read on the forward strand.
TCGGAGTGTGCCGCTAGTTCCTGGTCCAAGCAATCGAAGAACAAATCCAGCGGGCTGTGCTCGATAGACAAGGCATTATCGGTGCGGCGGATATGCACGCCTACGGTGTAAGCGGAAAAAGCGGCGGCACGTTTCCCGATGACTGCTTCCACCTGTGGCACGGGGCGGAACACTTCGTGCAACAGCGTTTCGGGATAAGCGTAGAAAGGCAGATAGGATGCCATATAGACATTCCCTTTCTTTACCCAATCTTCGAAATCGAAACCTTGCGTGCGGAGCGCGTCTATCTGATGCTCGTATAGGCACGAGCGGAACAACAGTTTCTGAAACAGGGCAGGGACGTGGAAGTTCTTCTGCCGCGGACGGTCGAACACCAACAAGTCGGAAGCTGAAGCCTCGACAATACGCACTCTCTCAGGCAAACGCCGAGGCACGAACAAATCGCGGAACGCTGCGTGCAACGCCCAGTCGCGAAACCAGATTACTCTCAAATCAATGCCGGCTTGTTCCGCCAATGCAATGGCGGAAAGCGTGGCGCGGATGCGGTTTGCCAAGCCTCCGGCGGGGACAAATATCATTTTTCTTTTCATATCGCGCAAAAGTAGCGAATTTATCTTAGAGAAAATCGTACCTTTGCAAAAACTTTGACGAAATATGAGGGTACTTATCATAAATACATCCGAACGGACAGGAGGCGCGGCAATCGCAGCAAGCCGCCTGATGGAGGCTTTGAAGAACAGCGGCATCAAAGCCAAGATGCTGGTGCGCGACAAGCAGACCGACCAAGTGACCGTGGTCGCGCTGAAGAAGTCGTGGCGGCAAATCTGGCAATTCGTATGGGAACGCATCGTGATATGGATAGCCAACCGCTTCAAGAAGCACAACCTCTTCGCCGTGGACATTGCCAACACAGGCACCGACATCACTTCGCTGCCCGAATTCCGCCAAGCCGATGTCATTCACCTGCATTGGGTCAACCAGGGCTTGCTCTCGCTGCAAGACCTTCGGAAAATCTTCCTGTCGGGCAAGCCCGTCGTGTGGACCATGCACGATATGTGGCCCGTCACCGGCATCTGCCACCACGCGGGAGACTGCACGCATTATCAGGCGCAGTGTCACGATTGCCCCTTGCTTTACCGCGGGCACCGTCACGACCTTTCCTACAAGACGTTTGTCAAGAAGCAACAGCTCTATAAAGACGCCAACATCACTTTCGTGGCGTGCAGCCGCTGGCTGGAAGAATTGGCAAAGAAAAGCGCCCTCACCCTCGGACATACCGTGACCAACCTTCCCAATCCTATCAATACCAACCTGTTTCATCCTACCGACAAGGTTGCAGCCCGGCGGAAACTCAACCTTCCCGAAGACAAACGGCTGCTGCTGTTCAGTTCGATGAAAATCACCGACAAGAAGAAAGGTATTGATTACTTGGTGGAAGCCTGCCGCCTGCTCCACGAAAAGCAGCCCGGATTCTGCGAAAAGCTTGCCGTAGTGGTCGTAGGCAAGGAGTCGCAACAGTATGCCGACCTGTTCCCTTTCCCCGTCTACTGCCTCAGCTACATAGGCAAGGAGAAGGAAATGACCGCCGTCTACAACGCTGTCGACCTCTTCGTCACCCCGTCGCTCCAAGAGAACCTGCCCAACACCATTATGGAAGCCATGTCGTGCGGCGTGCCCTGCGTTGGCTTCTGCATCGGAGGCATTCCCGAAATGATAGACCACCTGCACAACGGATACGTAGCCCGCTACCGTTCTGCCGAAGACCTGGCGAACGGCATCTGCTGGTCGCTCACCGAAGGCGATTACCAAAGCCTCAGCACCGAAGCCCGCCGCAAAGTGCTCAGCACCTATACCGAACACGTGGTGGCAATGAAATACATCGGAATCTATAACCACATCACCGGACAAAACGCCTGAACGCCTATGCTACAGCATCTGCACCCCAAGTTCTCCGTCATCACCGTCACCTACAACGCCGGAGCCGTCATCGAAGACACCATACAGAGCGTCATCACCCAGACGTATAAGAACATCGAATACATCATCGTCGACGGCGCGTCTACCGACAAGACGATGAGCATCGTCAACCGCTACCGCGACCGCATCCACACCGTAGTGAGCGAACCCGACCGCGGGCTGTACGACGCGATGAACAAAGGCATCCGCCTCGCCACGGGCGACTATGTGTGCTTCCTCAATGCGGGCGACGAACTGCACGAAGACGATACGCTGCAACTCATCGTCCACAGCCTTGCGGGGCTGGCCGAACTGCCCGATGTCATCTACGGACGCACCGCCATCGTCGACCGCGAGGGCCATTTCCTGCGGATGCGCCGCCTCGAACCGCCCGAAAACCTTACGTGGCGCAGCTTCCGCCAAGGGATGCTCGTCTGCCACCAGGCGTTCTTCGCCCGCCGCGACCATGCCGTCGCCTACGACCTCCGCTACCGCTTCTCTGCCGACTTCGACTGGTGCATCCGCGTGATGAAGCAAAGCACGGTGCTCCACAACACCCGCCTCACGCTCATCGACTACCTGAACGAAGGGATGACCACGCGCAATCACCGTGCCTCCCTGCGCGAGCGTTTCCGCATCATGTGCCGCCATTACGGCACGGTGCAGACCGTCGCCCTTCATCTCAAGTTCGCTATCCGGCTGCTGTATAAAAAGTAGATGATTTTAGTCGAACGCAGAGGCGCAGAAGCGCAGAGTTCTTTATTTAGAGAGAGCAAAGAACACAGAGCGTAAAAACTCCGTGAACTCTTGCCTTCTCAAAAAATTAAAGACTCTGCGCTTCTGCGCCTCTGCGTTCGACTAAACCACTCACTCCGTAGGCTCCGGTTCCGGCTCCGGCGTATCGCCGCCCTCGGCTTTGCCGCCTTTCGACGAGCTGCCCGCTATCCCCGAATAGGTGCCCACCAAGCCGTTTACGCTGGCGATGAACGTGTTGATTTCGTCCGTGGGCTGCACGATGGCGTAGGCGTTCACCGTCTGCACGATGTCCTCGTAGAGGGCGTTCGCCTCGGCTACGGCGTCTTCCGACTTCACGTCGCTCTGCACCATGCGCGCGCTCATCTCCTCGGTTTTCTCAAGGAATTTCGCTTCGAATGCGGCGTTTGCCTCACGCAACGCTTCCACTTCCTCGGTCAGCCCCAATGTGGCAACGGCTGCGGCGTTCTCCGTGTCGTCCAGCACGGCGAGCATTCCCCGCGTCTCGGCGGTCTGCTTTGTGTATTCGTGGCTGCGGTGATGAGTTTGTTCACTTGGGTGTGGAAGTCGCTGCACGAGCCGATGGTCATTGCGCTCATTCCGAAAGATTTGATTTGGTTTGCCATAATCGTTTTCTATTTAAGGTGGTACATTGTTTTTCAGCCAACAATCGTTGGCAAGCCTGCCGAGGGCTCGGGAATGCTCCCAACAATCGTTGGCAGGTCTGCCGAGGGCTCGGGAATGCTCCCAACGATCGTTGGCAGGTCCGCCGGGGGCTTGGGAATGCTCCCAACGATCGTTGGCAGGGTTTCCGAGGCCTTCGGAGTGTTCCCAACGATCGTTGGCTGACTTCTGTCTCGCAAAGTTAGCATAATCGGCGGATTCGCCAACATTTCGGCAGAGAAAATCGGCTTCAGGAAGCGGATTTTTTGTATAAAATTTTATGCTTATGAAAACGATTTTCTTTTTATTATCGCTTGCCTTGCTTTCTTGTCAAGGAGGACGCAAGCAGGACATCCAATCTGCTGAAGGGACAAAACATCAGATCGTGGATACTGCTTCAGTCTATTATGTTAACCCTTTGCCCCTCTATTTCATCTTGAAAGGCGATACGGTATATACGCTTGTTGACGGCGGTCCTGTATTTCCCATACACACCTCTGCTCCCGATAATCCTGACTTATTTATCGATTTGAATAATTATGTGAAGAAACAGGTGTCAGACGTGCATCTTGGCAAAGGGGCGGTAGACCTCGTTTTCATTATCGACAAGGAAGGGTATATCCGGGACGTGACTATCAAGAAATCAGCAAGAGAAAACGGTGCAGCACCCAATGTGGCTGCCCGTATGGATTCTATAGCCTGCAAGGTGATAGCCGAACTTCCTCGATTTACTCCTGCAACCAGAGACGGGAAGGCTGTCAATTTTCTAAAAAGCTGGACGGTAAGATTTAAATAAGTCGGTCTATGAACATATTTTGCAAATTACGGAAAAATTGCCACATCAGATTTGTAATCATAAGCAGTTGAAATGACAAAGGCGGTTACGTATCGTTGAGCCTCTTCAAGGCTCTGCTTACTTGTAGGGGCAGGGTCTGCCTGCCTGAAAACACCCGCGTGGATGCCTTCGGGCGGGCAAATCCCGCCCCTACAGCGTTGGTTGAGATTATTCTAATCGGCAATATCGTTCAGGTCGGCATCGCCGCAATCGAACGATTTTACTTTTTCTTCAGGTCCCAACTTACGGATGATGTAAGATGAGAATGGTGCTTGCAGACTGGCTTTCATACGCTTTTCTTTCTTGTACGTTCGCCCAATTCGAGCATTTTCAAAGCTAATTCATAATTAGCCAGCCTTCTTTCTCTTTCTTCCGGCGTTTCCCGGCGGACTTGCTTCATCCGCTCTTCGAACCGCCGTGCGTCTTCCCCGAAGAGTATCGGGGTTTCTTTGATTGGTCTTGCCATAGCTTTTCCTTTCTTTTTGAGATTCCGCTGCAAAGGTAGTGATTTTAGGTTTTATATTCACCACAGATTACACGGATTGATAAAATTAATTGGTTGAAAATCTGCGCTAATCCGCGTTTCTTTCAGATAATCAATTTTTGAAATCTGTGTAATCTGTGGTGAAAAAGACATGTCAGCCGGCGAACTCTGCCCAATCGGTGAGGCGCATGTCGCCTTTCTTGAGGAACACCTGGTGCATGCCCAGGGCGGCGGAGAGGCTGTGGCTGGTCTGCCCCTTGGTGGAAATCTTCAGGTAATCCCAAAGGAGCTGCTTGTAGTCGGGGTGGGCGCAGTTCTCGATGACGGCTTGGGCACGCTCCATGGGGCTCTTGCCGCGCAGGTCGGCGATGCCTTGCTCGGTGATGATGACGTTGACGGAGTGCTCGCTGTGGTCGAGGTGCGACACCATGGGGACGATGGAGCTGATGCATCCGCCCTTGGCGGTCGACGGGCACGAGAAGATGGAGATGTAGGCGCTGCGGGTGAAGTCGCCCGAGCCGCCGATGCCGTTCATCATCTTCGTGCCGCAGATGTGGGTGGAGTTTACGTTGCCGTAGATGTCGGCTTCGATAGCGGTGTTCATCGTGATGACGCCGATGCGGCGGATGACTTCGGGGCAGTTGGATATCTCCGAGGGACGGAGCACGAGCTTGTGGGCGAAGAAGTCCATGTTCTGGTAGATGTCGTCGAGGCAGTCGTTGGTGACGCTGAGCGAGCAGGTGCTTCCGAACTTGATGCGCCCTTCCTTAATGAGGGTGATGACGGAGTTCTGGATGACTTCGGTATACATTTCGAAGGGCGGGATGCTGGAGTCGCGTCCCAAGGCGCTGAGCACGGCGTTGGCGATGTTTCCCACGCCCGATTGCAGGGGGAGGAAGGTGGAGGGGATGATGCCCCGCTTCATGTCGGCTGCAAGGAAGTCGGCTACGTTTTGTCCGATTTTATCCGTCACAGGGTCGGGTGCGCTGAATCCGCGTGCCTCGTCGGGGATGTTCACTTCTACCACGCCGACTATCTTTTTCGGGTCGACCTGTATGTAGGGCAGTCCGATGCGGTCGCTGGGACGGACGATAGGGATGGGGCGGCGGTAGGGCGGACGTTCCATTTCGTAGAGGTCGTGCATGCCGATGATGCGTTTGCTGTGCGCCGCGTTCAGCTCGATGATGATGCGGTCTGCCAGGCGGGCAATGGTGGGCGTAAGTCCTACGCCTGCCGTGAGGTAGATGCGTCCGTCGTCGGTCAGTTCGCAGGCTTCCACGATAGCGGTGGTGACGTGTCCTAAGAATCCGGAGCGCAGGCGTTGCGCCACTTGCGAGAGGTGGATGTCGGTGTAATTGATTTCGCCGTTGTTCACCGCCTTGCGGAAATCGGTGTTGGTGGTGTAGGGGGCGCGGAACTTAATGGCGTGTGCACGGGTCAACGTTCCGTCGCACGAGTCTCCTGTCGAAGCTCCGGTAATGATTCCGATGCGGAACTCTTCGTCCCGCGCGTGTTTTTCTTCGGCTTGTTTCGCCAATTCGGTAGTTACTGCTTTAGGGCTTCCTGCCGGCGTAAATCCGCTCAGCGCGATGATTTCGCCGTTCTGTATCAGGCTGGCGGCTTCTGCCGCTGTCATTCGGTTGTAGTTCATAGTTTTCAGGTATTATTAATTTATGTATTAGTATTTCCGTTTGAATATCTCCGAGTAGATAAATGCCTTCCGCGCTTCGTTCCGCGTGTGGAGGCTGATTTTTCCTTTTTCCGTCGGATGCGCCGCTTTAGGCGGAACGCTGGGTGCCGGCTTCTGCCGTTGCATTTGTTGAGTATATCGGACCGGCTCTTTGCGTGGGCGGGGCTGTTCTTCCTCGGCGGGTGCTTCGTCTTCTTCCATAGATAGTTCCGGAAAGTCGAAAACCGGTTTCGGGCGGGCTGCCTTTTCCGCCTTCGGCTTCTGTGTCATCACTTTATAAGTGACAATCACGATGCATATAAGAATGATAAGAATGTTGCTCATATCCGTTGCTATTAATAGTAAGGTGTGAAAGGAATCGCCCAAAGATAGTAATTTTCCTGCAAAGAAACATAAGAACTTCCCGCTTATTGTGTGATACGAGATAGAATTGTTATCTTTGCGGGCGAATTAAAGACATAAAATTGAACACAGAGACACGGAGACACAGAGTTTTTATGAACTTTATTCTCTTGTACATAGAATCTCTGTGGCTTTGTGTCTCTGTGTTCGATTAATTTATAACCAAACCATTTATCGTATGACAAATCAAACTGCGGGAACGGACTTTAAATCCGCGACCGGAAAAGAGACGAAGAAACTGTTTATGGAGACCTACGGATGCCAGATGAACGTGGCAGACAGCGAGGTTGTGGCTTCGATTATGCAAATGGCGGGCTATGTGCCTTGCGACACTTTGGACGAAGCCGACGCAGTGTTTATGAACACGTGTTCCATCCGTGACAATGCCGAGCAGAAAATCCTGAACCGGCTGGAGTTTTTCCATTCGCTGAAGAAAAAACGCAAACATCTTATTGTAGGCGTGTTGGGCTGTATGGCGGAACGGGTAAAAGAAGACCTGATAGCGAACCACCACGTTGATTTGGTGGCGGGACCGGATGCTTATCTTTCCTTGCCCGACCTGATTGCTTCGGTGGAAGCGGGCGAGAAGGCTATCAATGTGGAATTGTCTACAACTGAGACTTACCGCGACGTGATTCCTTCACGCATCTGCGGAAACCGGGTTTCGGGCTATGTGTCGATTATGCGCGGATGTAACAATTTCTGCCATTACTGCATCGTGCCTTACACCCGCGGAAGGGAACGTAGCCGGGATGTAGCAAGCATTCTTAATGAAGTGCGCGATTTGCAGGCGAAAGGCTATAAAGAGGTCACCCTTTTGGGACAAAACGTCAATTCGTACCGTTTCGAGCAAGACGGGAATGTGATTACTTTCCCCACGCTGCTTCGTACGGTAGCGGAAGCGGTGCCCGATATGCGTGTGCGCTTCACTACTTCGCATCCTAAAGACATGAGTGACGAGACGCTTCATGTGATAGCCGAAGTGCCTAACGTATGCCGTCACATCCACCTGCCGGTGCAGAGCGGAAGTTCGCGCATCTTGAAGCTGATGAACCGCAAATATACCCGTGAGTGGTATTTGGAACGGGTAGCGGCTATCCGGAGCATCATCCCCGATTGCGGATTGAGCACCGATATCTTCTCAGGATTCCATTCGGAGACGGAAGAAGACCACCAGATGAGTCTTTCGCTGATGCGTGAATGCGCGTACGATTCGGCTTTCATGTTCAAGTATTCCGAGCGTCCTGGCACCTATGCATCGAAGCATTTGCCCGATGATGTGCCCGAAGAGGTCAAGATACGTCGTCTGAACGAATTGATAGAACTTCAGAATCAGCTTTCTGCAGAAAGCAACGCAAAAGATGTGGGCAAGACGTTTGAAGTGTTGGTAGAAGGTGTCTCCAAACGCTCGAAAGAACAACTCTTCGGACGTACGGAACAAAATAAAGTCGTAGTATTCGACCGAGGTACGCACCGTATCGGTGATTTTGTGAAGGTGCGCATCACCGAATCGAGTTCGGCGACACTGAAAGGAATCGAAGTATTTTAATTTCATAATCCAATAAAACCAAAGACAAAACAATGAAAACAAGAGTGATACTCTGTTGGCTGCTGATGGCTCTGTTCTGCCTGCCGATGTTTGCCCAAATGCAAGACCCGGTGCAGTTCAAGGCCGAATGGAAAGAGATTTCGGCTACTGAAGCCGAAATAGTGTTTACAGGTACGATTGATGCCGGATGGCATGTGTATTCTACTGAATTGGGAGACGGGGGACCGACTTCCGCTACGTTTAATATTGATGAAATCAAAGGAGCGGAATTGGTGGGGAAACTCACTCCCGGTGCAGGGGAAATCGACAAGATGGACCCTATCTTCGGAATGCAGGTACGTTACTTTGAGAAGAGCGCGAAGTTTACTCAAAAAGTAAAGCTTACTGGAGGTGATTATGTAATCAAAGGGTATTTGGAGTATGGTGCTTGCAATGATGAGAACTGTCTGCCTCCTACAGCCGTAGATTTTTCGTATAACGGAAAAGCGCAAGCGGCTGCTCAGGCTCCTTCTGCCCAACCTTCTGATCAACCGAAAACTCCGGCACCCGTATCCGAAGTGAAGGAGGATACCGCTACGATGGCTGTAGATAGTACGGCTTCTGCTCCTGTCCAATTGAAGGGAACGAATGATTACTGGAAACCGGTCATCAAGGAACTTTCTGAATTTGGCGAGACACAGCAACAAGATACGCATTCGTGGGTTTATATTTTCTTTGCAGGTGTAGTAGGCGGGTTGCTTGCCCTCTTTACCCCTTGCGTATGGCCTATTATTCCGATGACGGTCAGCTTCTTCTTGAAACGTACGAAAGATAAGAAGAAGGGCATTCGTGACGCATGGACCTACGGTGCATCTATCGTGGTGATTTACGTGGCATTGGGACTTGCTATTACGCTGATATTCGGCGCAAGCGCACTCAATGCCTTGTCTACTAATGCGATCTTCAATATCTTCTTCTTCCTGATGTTGGTCGTATTTGCCGCTTCGTTCTTCGGCGCGTTCGAAATTACCTTGCCTTCGAAGTGGAGTAATGCGGTCGATAGCAAGGCGGAAGCCACTACGGGATTGCTCAGCATCTTCTTGATGGCATTTACGCTTTCGTTGGTTTCTTTCTCTTGCACAGGTCCCATCATTGGTTTCCTATTGGTGGAAGTGTCTACTACGGGCAGCATTATTGCTCCGGCATTGGGAATGTTGGGTTTTGCCATTGCACTTGCCTTGCCGTTCACGCTATTCGCCATGTTCCCTTCTTGGCTCAAGTCGATGCCGAAGTCGGGCGGCTGGATGAATGTGATTAAGGTGGTGTTAGGCTTCCTCGAATTAGCTTTTGCCCTCAAGTTCCTTTCGGTGGCAGATTTGGCATACGGCTGGCGTTTGCTCGACCGTGAGACCTTCCTCGCCTTGTGGATTGTTATCTTCGGCTTATTAGGTTTCTACTTGTTAGGCAAAATCAAATTCCCGCATGATGATGATTCCACTAAAGTAGGCGTAGGACGTTTCTTCCTTGCTCTTATTTCGCTTGCTTTTGCCGTCTATATGGTGCCCGGCTTATGGGGTGCGCCTCTGAAAGCGGTCAGTGCGTTCGCTCCTCCTATGCAGACGCAAGATTTCAATCTTTACGATGACGAGGTGCACGCTAAATTCCAAGATTTTGATGCTGGTATGGAATATGCCCGCCAGCAAGGCAAACCGGTAATGATAGACTTTACGGGCTATGGATGCGTGAATTGCCGGAAAATGGAGTTGGCAGTATGGACCGACCCGCAGGTGAGCAAGATGCTGAAAGACGACTATGTACTCATCACGCTTTATGTAGATGAAAAGGCAAAATTGCCCGAGCCTATCAAGATTATGGAAAATGGCAAGGAACGTACACTCCGCACCGTGGGCGACAAATGGAGCTATCTGCAACGCTCGAAGTTCGGAGCCAATGCCCAGCCTTTCTATGTCTTGATAGACAACGAAGGCAACCCGCTTAACAAGTCGTATTCGTATGACGAAGACGTAGCGAAATACATCGACTTCTTGCAGACGGGATTGAAGAATTACAAGAAATAAACATTATATCCATGTTTCTAAAGGATATAAAAAAACAACTTTCTGATTAGAACAAAAGTGCAGATATGCAGGTTTTCGAAATAAGACTTGTGTCTCTGCACTTTTTGTTCATTAATTTCTCGGTAAACCATTTGTATAATCTGCATTTTATTTCGTATATTGCAGCACAGAAGTTTTATATACATAAAAATAGTCAACATGAAAAAGATTCTTACATTACTTTGTTGCTTGATGACCGTTTTCACGGTATCAGCAGACAATTGGACAGGAACATGGGCGGCTGCACCCGAATGGACAGGAGCGGGCGATATGCCGAAGAAAACTACATTGACCGGCAATTCGGTCCGCCAGATTGTGCATGTATCTCTTGGCGGTCAGGAAATCCGTGTGCAGTTATCTAACGAACTGAGCAACGAACCGGTTGAAATTCAGTCGGTTTATATCGCAGATGCACTCGATGGCAAGAATATTAATCCCAAGACCGTAGAATACTTGAAGTTTGACGGTAAGAAAAACGTCACTATCGAAGGCGGAAAAGCTGTATTCTCTGACCCGTTAGAATACGATTTGAAGCCTTTGCAATTACTTTCTATTACTGTTTATTATGGAGCGACTCCTAAGAATGCCACCTCTCATCGCGGCTCTCGTACCACTTCTTATATCATGGAAGGAAAATCAAATCCTAAAAAAGAATTTGTTGTAGCCGAGCAATTGGAACATTGGTATAGCATTGCTGCTATCGATGTGAAAGTTTCGGACAAACCGTGTATTGCCGCATTGGGCAATTCCATTACAGACGGACGTGGAACGACTACAGACAAACAAAATCGTTGGACTGACGTATGTGCAGAAGCGTTAGGCGGTGAAGTCGGCATTCTGAACTTGGGTATCGGTGGAAATTGTGTGCTGGCAGGAGGGCTGAGCGAACCTGCTGTGAAACGTTTCGATCGTGACATCATGGGTCAACGAGGCTTGACGGGCATCCTTATCTTCGAAGGAGTCAATGATATAGGCGGAAGCAAGGCTTCCGAACAAACGGCACAACAACTTATCAAGGCTTACGAATCATTCATTGAAAAAGCACGTGCCAAAGGTCTGAAAGTGTACGGTGGTACGATTACTCCGATAGGTAATACTGATTATTGGTCTTATTTCCATGAGGCTGCCCGCCAGACGGTGAACGAATGGATTCGCACAAGCGGCAAATTTGATGCTGTCATCGATTTCGATAAGGTATTGCGTGACCCGGCTAATCCCACGAAAATCCGTGATGATTACCAATTCGACCGTCTGCATCCCAATGCTGCAGGTTATAAAGCAATGGGAGAAGAAGCCGCCAAGGTACTTAAATCACATCTGTAACACATTAGGCTTCCTTTTGAGTTTCATTAGGGTAGGATTGTAATTTCATCCGTATAAAACTGCAATCCTACCCTAATGAAACTCTTAAAGTAAGCAGCTTTCATGAATAATATATTCCTTTTGCTTATAATTTGTAACTTCATTTATCGGAAAGGGAGTGAATGGAGTATTGTATATAGGGCAAAACAAAAAGAGACGCTTCCTCGCGAGGCGTCTCTTTCAGATTGTTGAGAGTTTATGAAAATATGTTTGTTTATGTGCTGCTTATTGTTGTACCGTAACGGTCATTTCCGGAACAAGGATGAAATCTTTCTTGTTCTTATTCCACTTGTAGTATTCGATGGTTACATCGTTACCTGCGTATGAGTACTTGATACACATGTGGTTGCGCCAATCGTTACGAACAGCATCCCATTTCATCAATGTGCTTTCAACGACTTGTTTATTGTCGTTGTATTTATAGTTATACTTTTCGTAATTGGTCAGGATGCCTTCGTTCATCTTGTAAACGGTTTCCGACATCTTAACGCCATCCACTTCTTCGGTGTTGTAAATCAAGTTCGCTTCCGGATTGCTTGCAGAAACTGTAAGATTAGCTACGAAAATGCAAGCTACAACAAATACACTCTTCAAAAAATTCATTGCTTTCATATCTTTATGTTTTTAAGGGTTTGCTATCTTTTTGTTCTTAATTACAGTGCAAAGGTAGTAAATATTTTGATATGTGCTAACTTTTCGGCTAAAATTTTACTCGATTTTAGCAAAATGTCAGCATATAAAGATATGTTAACAAATTCATCCCATTAGTGCGCTTCCAGCCAATTCTTACCCCAACCGCAGTCTGCTTGCAAAGGAACTTTCATTTTGTAAGCACTCTCCATTTCACTTATCACAATCTGTTGCACTTTCTCCTTTTCTTCGGGCAAGACGCTGAAGTTGAGTTCATCGTGTACTTGAAGAATCATCTTCGAGCGGATTCCCTCTTCGCGAAAGCGGAGGTAGATGCGTACCATTGCCACTTTGATGATGTCAGCGGCACTTCCTTGGATAGGCGCGTTGATGGCATTGCGCTCGGCATATCCTCTCACCACGGCATTGCGTGAATTGATGTCGGGCAGATAGCGGCGGCGGCGGAAAATGGTTTCGATATAGCCTTTCTCGCGTGCCTCCAGAATGCTCTTGTCCATGTATTCCTTTACATGCGGGTAGTTTTCAAAATAGCCGTCTATCAGTTCCTTGGCTTCTTTGCGGTCGATGTTCAAGCGTTCGGCAAGCCCGAAGACCGAGATGCCGTAGATGATGCCGAAGTTAGCGGTTTTGGCTTTGCTCCGTTGCTCGCGGGTCACATCTTCCAATTTCTCCTTGTATATCTTGGCGGCGGTAGCGGCGTGGATGTCCTGATTTTCGCGGAAGGCTTCTATCATGTGCGGGTCTTGGCTGAGGTGTGCCATGATGCGAAGCTCGATTTGCGAATAATCAGCAGAGAAAAATTCGCAACCTTCATCGGGAATGAATGCTTTACGGATTTCTTTTCCGTCCTCGTTGCGTACGGGGATGTTTTGCAAGTTCGGGTTGCTCGAACTAAGCCGTCCCGTGGCGGTTACGGTTTGGTTGAATGAAGTATGGATGTGTCCGGTCTGCGGGTTGATAAGCTGGGGCAGGGCATCGATGTAGGTGCCAAGAAGCTTTTTCAATCCACGGTGCTCCAAAATCTTCCCTACGATTTCGTGCTTTCCTTTCAGACTTTCTAACACTTCTTCGGAAGTGACGTATTGTCCCGTCTTGGTCTTCTTGGGCTTGTCTACGATTTTCAGACGGTCGAACAATACTTCGCCCACTTGCTTGGGAGAGGCGATATTGAACTCCACACCTGCCAAGCGGTGTACTTCTTTTTCGATTTGTTGCATACGGGCGGTGAAGTGGCGCGAAGTCTCTTTCAGGGCTTCCGTATCAATGCGCACGCCATTGCGTTCCATATAAGCCAATACGGGGACAAGAGGCATCTCGATGTCCCGGAAAAGGGATTCGGCATCGTTTTGCTTCAATTCCTTTTCCAATACGTTTTTCAACTTCAGGGTGACATCGGCATCCTCGCACGCGTACCTATATATATTAGCAGGGTCGAGGTCGCGCATGTTCTTCTGGTTCTTCCCTTTCGGTCCGATAAGTTCTTCTATCTTGATGGTTTCGTAGTGCAAGTAGATTTCGGCAAGGTAGTCCATTCCGTGATGCAGTTCGGGCTGGAGCACATAGTGGGCTATCATCGTGTCGAACATCTCGCCTTGTATTTCGACTCCGTAGTTCGCCAAGACCAGCATATCGTATTTGATGTTCTGCCCGACTTTCAAGGTTTCTTTATTTTCGAAGACGGGCTTGAATTTATCAACGATGCGTTGCGCTTCGGTGCGGTCGGCAGGGACGGGGACATAGAAAGCCTGATTTTCGGCATACGAGAAGCTCATTCCTACCAGTTCGGCACGTATCGGGTCGGTTCCGGTGGTCTCCGTATCTAAACTGAGAATCTTCTGTGTAAGGATATTTTGTAATAATTGCTCTATTTTCTCTTCTGTATCAATCAGTTGATAGTCGTAAGTAAGGTCTTGAAGCCTCGTGAGATTTGAATTTTCGGGAGCTTCCGTACTCTCGGGCGCAAAAAATCCAAAGAGATCGCCTTGGGCAGAGGGTGGGGGAGCGGCGGTTTTCTTATCAGTTCCCAATACACGGTCGAGGAGGCTCCGGAACTCCAAGTCTTCGAATATCCGCTTGAGTTCTTCCTTGTCCGGTTCTTCCCGTTTCAGCCTATCCATGTCGAGGCTGATAGGGACATCGGTCTTGATTGTGGCAAGGAACTTCGAGAAGAGGATTTGTTCGCGGTTGGTCTCTACCTTGGTCTTGATGGCTCCTTTCAACTGGTCGGTATGTTCAAGCAGGCTCTCGATGCTTCCGAACTGGGCAATCAGCTTTTGTGCGGTCTTTTCGCCCACACCCGGACATCCGGGAATGTTATCGGCGGTATCGCCCATCAGCCCCAACATATCAATGACCTGAGCCGGAGACTGGATGTCGAACTTGGCTTTCACTTCGGCTATGCCCATTACCTCGAATTCCTTATCCCCGTATTTAGGCCGGTACATAAAGACATTGTCCGATACCAATTGGCCATAGTCTTTATCGGGTGTCATCATATAGGTAGTAATGCCCTTTCGTCCGGCTTCGGTGGCAAGGGTGCCTATAACGTCATCGGCTTCGTATCCACTCACTTCGAGGATAGGGATGCGGTAGGCTCGGATGATGTCTTTAATGATAGGCACCGAGAGGCGGATGACTTCGGGAGTCTCTTCGCGCTGGGCTTTGTATTGCTCGTAAGCCTCGTGGCGGAACGTGGGACCCGCAGGGTCGAAAGCGATTCCGATGTGTGTGGGTTGTTCTTTCTTCAGCACATCTTCTAATGTATTGACGAATCCCATAATGGCGGAAGTATTGAATCCCTTCGAGTTGATGCGGGGATTTTTGATGAAAGCGTAGTACGCCCGGTAAATCAAAGCGTACGCGTCCAGTAGAAATAGTTTCTCCATTCGTATAAAAATATTAATGTTTTGAACGTAAAAGTACAAAAAAACGCCGTATTTCGATGTTTTATTATTATTTTTGTGCCCAAATAAATCTCTAAATGGACAAGATAGAAATAATCAAGAGACCGATAGAAAGGGAATTGAGCGAATTTAAGGCGCTTTTCGATGCCGCTTTGACCAGTACCGCCCCGATATTGGGCGATGTGTTGGGCTATATCCGGAAGCGCAACGGGAAGATGATGCGCCCTATGCTGGTACTGTTGATGGCAAAATTATATGGTAAAATCAACCCCGCCACGTTACATTCGGCTTTGTCGTTGGAATTGCTTCATACGGCAAGTCTGGTTCACGATGATGTAGTCGACAAGAGCGACAAACGGCGCGGGCAAGCATCGGTCAATGCGTTGTATGATAACCGCGTGTCGGTATTGGTGGGCGACTATATGCTTGCCACAAGCTTGCGCCATGCTGCTTACACGAAAGAAATTGAGCTGGTCGACTTGGTGGCACGCTTGGGGCAGAACCTTTCGGAAGGCGAAATCGTGCAGTTGGCGAATACGAGCAATACCGAATTCTCTGAAGAGATTTATTTCGATGTTATCCGCAAGAAGACCGCAGCCCTCTTTACGGCAAGTGCCGAGAGCGGTGCGCTTTCCGTTAAGGCTTCGGCGGAAGATGTAGACAATGCCGCTTTGTTTGGCGAAATGATAGGCGTCGCTTTCCAAATAAAGGATGATATCTTCGATTATTTCGAGAACGAGGCATTGGGCAAACCTACAGGAAACGATATGTTAGAAGGAAAACTGACCCTGCCCGCCCTGTACGTCCTCAATGAAAAGGCGGACGAGGAAAAGCGGGAGTTGGCTTTGCGCATCCGCTCGTTGAAAGCCTCGCATGAAGAAATCGCTTCGTTCGTATCGTATGTGAAGCAGGAAGGAGGCATCGAATACGCCGACCGGGTGATGCACGATTACCGGGACAAGGCACTGGCTCTTTTGCCCCAACAAATGGATGAATCGCTCCGAACTGCATTGACCGCCTACGTGGATTATGTGGTAGACCGGACAAAATAATGAATAAAAAAGGATGCATTGCGCATCCTTTTTTATTGCATATTCGTTTACTGCATCACCTTCACCCCCGTAGCATTCACGCTCTTGATATTCTCTGCCGCATGGTCGGGGCGGGGAGTAGCCCATTCTACGGTGCAGGCTTTCACCTGGATGTCGGATGCGGTATGCACGAAGAAGCCGTAAGTGTTGCCGCGCAGGAAACCTTCGCCGTCACACGGACGCTTGTCGTAGATGCCGCCCTCGTAGGCGGTCTTTTTTTGCAGCGTAAGCGACACTTGGTCGAAATAGATACGATTGACCTTTTCGGGCGTGTCGCCGCCTACAAAGACGCCATTTTCGCTCGTACAGCGAATGTTGTGGAAGTAGATATGGCTCACTTCGCCGCACGCGCCTTTCGTCGCGCCTTTCGGGAAACGCCAGCCTGCATCTTTGTGGTTGCCTACGGCACGGGGGTAAGAGGTGACGTAAATGGCTTCTGACTTGCCCCACCACACGTCTGAGAAGAACCGGCAGTCGACTATCATGTTCGAGAATGTGACGTTGGTCACTGTGCCCTCATCGCGGTTCTGGATGCCGATGCCCCGGTTGCTGTCTTTGATGATGCAGTTGGTGAACAAGACGTTGTTGATGCTATCCATGTTCTCCGAACCGATTTTGATGGCGCACGAGCGCGAGGTCATCGTACAGTTGCTCACCACCACGTCCTCGCACGAGCCGTATTGCTCGAACTCGCGGCGGTTCTTCAGGCAGATGCAGTCGTCGCCCGACTCGATGAAGCAGTTCGAGATGCGCACGTCTTTCGAGTGGTCTACGTCGATGCCGTCGCCGTTGCGTATCTTCAGGTTGTTCAGGATGCTGATGCCGTCAATCGAAGCGTCGCGGCAGCCGATGAGGTGGACGGTCCAGTAAGCGCTGTTGCGGATAGTAATGTTACGGATGACTAACTTCTCGATGTTGGTCAGCGTCAGGACGTGCGGGCGCGGGTCGAAGTCGGTCACGGGTTTCAGTTCGTACGAGTCTTCCAACTCCTTGCCCATAAACGATACACCGTTTCCGTCGATGGTCCCCGTTCCGGTGATAGAGACGTTCTTCAGGTCTTTTCCGCTTATCCACATCATCCCTTCGCCCCGGTTTTCGCCAAATGCGCTTTCAGTATAGACGCTCTCGTCAGGGTTTGCCAACAGGCAGGAATTAGGCTCTAAATGCAGGTCGACATACGAAGCGAGCCGGAAGGGGCTGCACAAGAAGGTGTGTCCGGCAGGGACGAGCACCGTTCCGCCTCCCGCTTCGGAGCAGGCATCGATGGCGGCTTGCAGGGCAGGGGAGTCGTCGGTCGTCCCGTCACCTTTAGCACCGAAGTCCATGATGTTGTACACGTTGGTTTGCTTCGTCTGGCACGAGCCGAGCAGGCAGATGCCGAGCAAGAAGAGCAGCAGTTTGTTTGTCTTGATGAATCCAGTCATATCAAAATTGGTTTTTAGGTTAATAATTCGATAATAAATCACTACAAAAACGCGCGGCGACCCCTCGCCGGAGACCTTCGGGGTGTCGGAAAACGTGCGGCGACCCCTCGCCGGAGACTTTCAGGGTGTCGGAAAATGTGCGGCGACCCCTCGCCGGGGATTTTCCACCTTTTAGAAGGTCCTCGGCGGGCAGTCTTCGGGCTTGTTTCCCCAGTCGGGATTCGGCTCCGGACCCATTTCGAACTCCATCGTGCCTCCCCGAAGGATGTCTTCGTGGGCGATGTAGTTCTTCGTATAGGGTTTGCCATTGAGGGTGACGCGCTGGATGTAGATGTTCTCCGCCGAGGCTTCCGGCGCAAGGAGGCGGAAGGTCTTTCCGTTCTCCAAGGTCAGCACGGCTTCGCGGAACGAGGGGCTTGCCAAGGCGTAATAAGGCGTACCGGGGCAGACGGGATAGAAGCCGAGGGCGGCGAAGACGTACCACGCCGACATCTGTCCGGCATCGTCGTTGCCCGACAAGCCGCCGGGAGCGTCGAGGTATTCGGTCTCCAAGATGTGGCGCACTGCCCGCTGGGTCTTCCACGGTTGTCCGGCGTAGTTATACATGAACGCCACTTGGTGGCAAGGCTCGTTGCCGTGCCAGTAACGGCGTTGGCTGAACATCGAGTCGAGCTTGGCGATGTAGCGTTCCTGCCCGCCCATGCACTTCATCAGCCCGTAGGGGTCGTGGGGGACGTACCACGTGTAGTGGCAGGGGGCGCCTTCGGTGATGAACGCGGCAAAGCCGAAAGCGTTGTCTTCGTCGAGGAAGGTGCCGTCGGCATGCCGTCCTTGCGCATATCCGGTGCGCGGGTCGATGACGTTGCGGTAGTTCTGCGCGCGGCGCATCAGGGCGTCATAATCTTCGGTCTTGCCCAACTGTTTTGCCACTTGGGCGAGGACGAAATCATCGTAAGCGTACTCCAACGTGCGCGACACTTGTTCACGGGTGTGGAAGGCGTCGGGCACGCTGTCCTCTAACGGGATGTAACCGTACCGGAGGTAGGACTGCAAGGCGCGGCGGCCCATTCCGTTGACATATTCTTCGCGCGTGGCGGGGCTTTCGAAGGCATTGCGGCGCATTCCCTCGTAGGCTTTCTGCACATCGAAATTGCGGATGCCTTTCACGTAGGCGTCTCCTAAGGCGGCAATGCAGTGGTCGCCTATCATCGCTGCCGTGTAGCTGTTCCAGCAAGGGAAGATGGGCAGCCAGCCGCCTTGCTCGTACTTGAGCACGAGCGACTGCATCATCTGTCCGCTTTGGGTGGGACGGAGGAGGTTGACGAGCGGATGCAGGGCGCGGTAGGTGTCCCATAGGCTGAAGTCCTCGTAGTAGGTTTCGCCATCCGCTAATTGGCGGATAGGCTCGCCCGTGGCAAAGGAGGGATAGCGCCCGTCCGCGTCGTTGAACGTGCGTGGAAGGAACGAGGCGCGGTACATTGCTCCGTAGAACTTCCGCCGTGCCGTTTCGTCGTCGGTCTTTATCTGGATGCTTGCCAAGTGTTTCTCCCAAATGCCGGTCAGTTCCCGACGGGTCTGGTCGAAGTCCCAGTGCGGGATTTCCGCTTGGAGGTTTCCGATAGCCCCTTCGCGTCCGGTAAACGAGGAAGCGGCTTTCACCAACACTTCTTCATCTGCCTTCACCCGGAAGCGGACGTACAGCCCGATGCCTTGTCCCGACCGGATGCTTGTCTGCCCCTCGAACAGGCTGTCTCCGCGGAAGGTGCCGAATCCGGCAAGATTCTTTTGGTATTCCACAACGAAGTGCCCGCTATAGCCCGCCGGTTCGCCCCAGCCTTGGTAGATGCGGTGTACGGGATTATAGCCGTAGATGCGGCGGTTCACCGTATCCAGTTCGATGTATCCTTTGCCCTCATCGCTGTTCGGGTTGACCACGAGCCAAGCATCGCCTTCATCCTCGTAAGTGAAGCGGAAGATAGCGGAGCGGGAGCGGGAGGTCATTTCCGCCGTCAGGTGTTCGTCGGGCAGGGATACGGCGTAGTAGGAGGGGGTTGCGGTTTCGTCATCGTGCGAGAAGCGTGTGGCTCGCTGTTCGGGCATACAGCGCAATGCTCCGGCGAGGGGCATCAGGGTCATCGAGCCATAGTCCTGCGTACAGCCTCCCACAATCCAGTGCGAGTTGCGGAAGCCCTGCATCAGCGAGTCGCGGTAGTAATAAGGGGCGATGCACTTCTGTTCGGTGTCCTGCGTCTGCGGTGTCCAGAAGTTCATCCCGTTTGGTTCCAACACTGCGGGCAGGGTTTGTCCGTATTCTTCGGTATGTTTGCCGAACATGCCTGCGGTTTGTGTGGTGCTGGCAGCCGTTCCCGTTCGGGTGTCGATGCAGCTCAGGCTGTCCGGGATAGTCGAGGATGTGCAGGCAGTAAAGAGCCATGCACCACAGAGGGCACAGAATCCCACAGAGGAAAGTTTTTTTTCTAATTCAAAACTCCGTGTGCCTCTGTGTTCTCTGTGGTAAAATCGTTTTGTACCCATATCGTTTTATATTTTAACGTATATCTTCTTCTTGTAAAGCGGATAGCCGATGGCTCCCATCACCCCGACAAAGAGGAGTGAATAGACGGCGGAAGCGAGGTAAGGGTTGCTGATGACGCTGTGGATGCCTCCGTAGAGGACCGGTTTCCATTCGGTTACGTTAAGCACTACGGCTGTCAGTTCGCTCAGCACATAGAGGAAGAGCGGATTTACGCCAAAGACTTCGAAGAAGCGGCACCAGTGTTTCCGCCCCTGCGCATCGATGAAGTAGAGTAGGGCAGCCTGAAGCATCGCCGCCAGTCCGCAAGTGACAAGGGCATAGCTGGGCGACCATACGCGCTTGTTCAGCGGCAGCCATTCGACCAATAAGAATCCTATGGCAGCCAACAGGAAGCCTGCCACGAAGAGCTTGATGATTTTCTGGTTCAGGTCTTTGGTCTCCATAATGAGCCGTCCGCAGAGGAAGCCGATAATCGTATGGGCTATGGCGGACAAGGTGCTGGTCAGTCCCTCAGGGTCAACGGGGCTTTTATGGTAGAGATGTTCGTAACCTAATACATTCGTGTCCCAAACGGCGAGGATGTTCACCCCTGCATCTTGTGCATATCCGTTGCCGAAATGCAATAGGAAGGCATAACCCAAGAGCAGGAATCCCGCTATCCATGCCAACCCTTTGGGGCGCACATAGAGGGCGAGCAGCGAGACAATGCCGTAGCAGAGGGCAATGCGTGGCAATACACCCAAGATGCGGATATGGGCAAAGGGAAAGAAGTCTCCCTCGCAAGCGAACTCGAACCAATAGATACCCCAGCCTATGAGAAAGATAAGCGCAGTGCGGCGCACTATCTTCCGGATAACTGCCGCCGAGGGCTGGAACTGGAATTTGCGTAAGGCGATATAGGTGGATATTCCCATGATAAAAAGGAAGAACGGGAACACTAAATCGCAGGGAGTCAGCCCGTTCCATACGGAATGCTGCAAGGAGTCATACGAATATTTCCCTCCGGCGTTGTTTACCACAATCATCCCGAAGACGGTGATGCCTCGCAGCACATCAAGTGAAAGTAAGCGTTGTTTCATATTGTAGAGTTGTATTAAATTGAAACGCAGATTAACGCAGATTTTCGCAGATTATTATTTTATTTATTTGTTTATTCTGCGTTAATCTGCGAAAATCTGCGTTTATATTAATCTGCGTAATCTGTGGTGAGAAGAGAAAACACTTCGCGTGCCGTGTCGATGCAATCGCCTTCCGCTTCAGTCTTATACGGATTGTGTTGCAAAGTCCACGGTTCTTCCATTGCGTACCAATCGATTTCTTGCATCTCACCTCCGTCTAATACACCTTGGAGCATCTTCCACCATGCTTCCCAACGCTTGTAGTAGAAGTCTTTCAAGATGCCGTTCCATTCTTTATGAGCATAGTCACGCAAACCGCCTTCATCGGCGCAAGTACGGTTACCCCATGTGGTGATTTGTACACGGGCATTCCATTCATAGAGGTCTTTTTCTTCGGGCGTATTGCCTAAACTGCGGGCTTGGTTAATCCATCTGCCTACACGGAACTCGCTGCGGGTGGCAAGCAGGCGGTCTTGTGCCAGCAGCAGGTCGAGGAACTCTTTCGAATGGCGGGCATAGCTGCGTTTGTCGAAGCTCTTGAAGTCGGCTATCGCTTGGTTGTAGACAATGCGTCCACGGTCGGAGAGAGCTTGGCGGACGATGTCCACCAAGTCGTATTCAAAGTTATTGTTGCCGCGGTATTTATCCGCCACTTCCAGCATCAGGCGTGCGGCGTCTTCGGTAGAAGTAGGGTCGTAGTAGTTTTCCATCTTCGACCAGCTTGATACTTGGAAATTGTTCATACTTGGACGTCCGCAGAAAATGGATTCGTGAGGTCCTTGCTGGTTGTTTCCGAAGGGGCAATTGTAGATGCCGTTGGCAAGGATTTCCCATGCTTGTTCTATCTTTTCATCTTTTACTCCATAACGTGCGGCGAGGTATTCTTTCAGCCATGCTTCCTTGGTTATCTTTTCGGGACGCCACGGCAGTTCGCACATCAATTCGAACATCATCGGATTGTTCTCGCTTCCTTCCATGGTCAGGCCGATGCCTTTCAGGTGTTCGGCAAGCGGATTGTTTTTCGTTAAGTAGAAGTTATTCAGCAGTTGGTCCAAGCGTCCGTGCAGACCTACATTACCGCCGAAGTTCTCCAACATACAGAACAGCCAGTCGTGTTGTTCATATCCTTTGTCGCGTTTCCAAATGGAAGGGATGCCCCACATCGGGCGGCATTCGCTGAAGAGGTCGAGGATAAGCAAGTCGCCGTTCTTCATATTCTTGATCATTTCAGGGCGAGGGTTTTCCGTCCAACCTTGGATAACCCATACGGCTTTCGGGTTTGCTTTGCGCATAGCATTCAGTACAGCTTTGCCCGCTGCATCGAAGTCTACGTCTTCAGCGTTTTCCAATTCGTGGAAAGGGTCCATTGAGTAATAGTCGGCTTTGCCGAAGAGTTTTTCTAATTCTTTGTAATATAAAGCGGCAATTTCGGCGAAGCGGGAGTCGGTAGGCATCAGGAATGCCGGGCGGGTGAATCCGTTCCATAAAGCGGGTTCTGTTACGTTTAATCCTAATTTCTTATTGGCATCGTGAGGCACCATACCCGAATAACCCGGCAATACAGGTTTAATGCCATATTCACGCATCCGTTTCAGGATTTTCTTCTGTAAGGCTTCTTGCTGTTCGTACCAACTGTCAGGGTTCGGTCCGCCCCAACCTTCCAAGTTATTCATTGCCCACCAAGCGAGGAAAGCCGGACCGGCAATGAAGCGGTTGATTTCATCTTTGGTATAGCCTAATTGAAGGAGCATGTTACGCCATACGCACTCTTGCCCTACTGCGGCAAGCGGCAGGTTGATGCCATGCAATGCCATCCAGTCGATTTCCTTTTCCCAACGTGCCCAGTCCCAAAATGCCATCGTATACGAATACGTGCAATAGTTGAAATCATAACGCAAGCCGAGGTTGGTTTCGTGCCGTTCGGGGTGGGGGACTTTAGGAAGTGCTTCCGGCAAGTCAGCCTGCATATCGTTCCAGGTAAGTTGGATGCCTGCATAGTATTTCAGGTACCAGTTCAGTCCCGTTGCGATATTGACGTATGTATTTCCGCGTACCACCACTTTGTCTCCTTTTTGGTCAAGTTCGAAGAAATCTTTGTCTGCATTTTTTTGGAGTTGGATAACGAACTTCTTAGATGCTCCAGGGTCGATTCGCTCCAGCAAATCTTTGATAGGGTTCGCGAACAATGTAAAAGGCAACAAGCAGAATAAGCTTGCCAGTAGAAAGTTTTTAGTGCTCATATTTTATTAGGATTGGTTAGGTTTTTGCAAATATAGGAAATATAAGTGAGAACAAAAGGCTATAAATAAATCATTCTGCATGCATAATGACGCAAAATGATTTATTTATCTTCGGTTTATGTATTAGAAAAATTTCGTCTCTTCTCCTAAAATATCTGAGAGGAGCAGATTGGCAAGACGACTTGTCCCGATACGGAACAATTCATTGGTGAGCCATTCTTTTCCTAACAGTTCTTTTACGATGGTGTAGTAATTTATAGCGTCTTCTATAGTATTAATGCCTCCTGCAGGTTTGAAACCTATTTTGCGTCCCGTTTCTAAGAAGTATTCTTTAATAGCCTGGCACATCACATAGGCGGCTTCGGGCGTAGCTGCAGGTTTCTCCTTACCGGTGGAAGTCTTAATGAAGTCGGCTCCCGAATACATGGCGAGGATAGATGCCTTTTTGATGTTTTCGGCTGATCCTAACGCACCTGTCTCCAGAATCACTTTCAGATGCTTGTCGCCGCATACGTCTTTCAGTTCTTGAATTTCGTCGCACATGCCTTCGTAGTCTCCCGAAAGGAATTTGCCTACCGAGATTACGATGTCGATTTCATCGGCTCCGACGTGGAGTGCCATGGCGGTCTCGGCGATCTTTACTTCGGTGAATGTTTGCGAAGAGGGGAATCCTCCCGATACGCAGGCTATCTTTACACGGTCGGCTTCCAACGTATCGTGTACAATTTCCGCCATATTGGGATAGACACAAATGGCAGCTACGTTTTTCAAGTCGGGATGTTCGTCATCGAATGCATTGACCCGTTCGGTGAATTTCATAACGCTTTCTTCGCTATCGGTGCATTTCAGGGTCGTAAGGTCGATGCAATTGAAGAGGAATTTCTTCACTTCGGGCGTGTTGTTTTCTGCGGCATATTTGTCAAGGAGGTGCTTGGTCTTTTCCGCAATCTCATCGTCTTTCAATGCGGTATTGTATTTCCCTAATGCCATATCGTATTTGCTGGGTTGGCTCAGGTTTTCTTTGTCTTCCATTTCCATGTTTTGGAAGAGTTCGCTTTCAAATTCTTCGTGGTTGCTCATATCGTTTTCAGTTTAGGATTGTTTTGATGTCTTTCTTTGTCGCGGGTAGTTTTCTTCTCTAAGTTCTTTTGGAAAGCTTCGGTCAGGTTTACGCCCGTTTGGTTAGCAAGGCAGAGCAGTACCCAAAGTACATCTGCCATTTCATCGCCTAAGTCGTGTTTCTCGCCCGGCTTGAACGATTGGTCGCCGTAGGTACGTGCCATGATGCGTGCCAGTTCGCCTACTTCTTCGGTCAGGACCGCCATGTTGGTCAGTTCACTGAAGTAGCGTACGCCGTAGGTCTTTATCCAGCGGTCTACGGTTTGTTGTGCTTCTTCGAGGGTCATGGTGCTCATTCTTTATTTTTCGTGTCCATACAAATCGTTACGGGACCGTTGTTTAATAACTCCACTTTCATATCAGCTCCGAACTCGCCGGTGCCTACTTGTTTCCCTAAAGCAATGCTTAGTTCATTACAAAAGTATTCGTAAAGCGGAATAGCGGTTTCGTGTTTTGCCGCGCGGATATACGAGGGACGGTTTCCCTTTTTGGTGGAAGCCATCAGGGTAAATTGGCTTATCACTAAAATCTCTCCGTCCGCATCCAAGATGGATTTGTTCATCACGCCCTTCTCGTCATCGAATACGCGCAGGTTGACTATCTTCTTGCAGAGCCAGTCCGCATCTTCTTGGGTATCGGCTTCCTCAATCCCCAACAGGACCAAGAAGCCTTCTTTAATTGCCGATTTGCACACGCCGTCGATTGTAACAGAAGCGTGGCTTACTCGTTGGATTACTGTTCTCATTTCGGTTTATGTTTTCGCAAATATACGAATTTCGCTGGAATATTCGAACAAAATCAACAGATAACGTAATAATTGGAATTTAAGTAGTATGGCAATCATTTCATTTTTGCCCTGATCCGGCTCAAACTTGCTTGTGTGATGCCTAAATAGGTAGCGATACTTCCCAATGGTAATCGTTGCAACAAATCAGGTTCTTTCTCTAACAACTCCTTATACCGTTCCGAAGCGATGGCGGACAACATGGAAATCAGCCGTTCCTCGGTAGCAAGCAGTTCCATTTCCGCATAACGCCGCCCCCAATTGGCGATGTGCAAATCGTCTGCAAACAATTCTTTCAGTTTTTTCCTCTCCAATACATATAAGACAGAATCTTCCATCAGTTCCATCGTTTCATATCCCGGCTCATCGTTCACGTATCCTTTCATAGAAACAAGGGTTGCCCCTTCCTTTCCGACCCAAAAAGTAGTTTCCTTTCCGTCCACCGAAGTATAGGCGCGGACAATGCCTTTCTTGATGAAAAAGATATTCTTTTCCACTTTGCCGCTTTCCAACACACGGAATCCTTTGGGGTATGAAACTTCCGTCAGGCATTGCCGTAACTTGTCTAAAGATGCGTCCGGCATGGCATATCGTTGGTTGATGATTTCTTTTATATCCATAGTTCATTGCTGTTGTCGGTGTGCAAAATTATGAAATAGCACACAGAAACGGGAATGAACAGCTATTTTTTTGTCAAATGCAAAATCCGTTTTTACCAAATGCAAAAAGTTGTTAGGTATTACTCGCTTATTTTTGCGCCCGAATTTAATAAATCATTGATATGAATTGGATAATCTTATTATTGGCAGGATTATTTGAGGTGAGCCTCACATTCTGCTTAGGGAAAACGAGAGTGGCGTCAGGTCTTGAATTTTATCTATGGGGGAGCGGTTTCTTGGTTTCCACCGTATTGAGCATGGCTTTGCTTGCCAAGGCGGTGCAGACTTTGCCTTTAGGAACGGCGTATGCCATTTGGACGGGTATAGGCGCTGTCGGCACGGTCTTGATTGGAATATTCGTTTTCAAGGAGCCTGCCACTCCCATCCGGCTTTTCTTTCTGTTCACACTCATCGCGTCCTTGATTGGGTTGAAGGTCGTGTCATATTGAAAGGAGGCGGCAGATGAAGTATGAATTAAGAGAGAACCAAGGGATTTCAGCACCTCTGTTAGCTCTGATGGCAGTTGCTACCGGACTTTCCGTAGCTAACTGCTACTACAACCAGCCTTTGCTGGGCAGCATGGCAAGGGATTTTGCGGTAAACGACTTTTCTGCCAGCATGGTGGCGACATTGACCCAGATAGGCTATGTAGTTGGACTTGTGTTTGTCATTCCACTTGGTGACTTGGTTTCACGAAAGAAACTAATATTGGTCAATTATATCGTTTCATCGTGCGCTTTGCTTGCCATAGCACTCGCTCCGAACATCTATTGGGTGTGGGGCGCGTCCTTGCTTGCAGGAGCCTCTTCGGTCATGCCACAGTTCTTCATTCCGTTGGTGTCTTATTATTCAGCACCAGTACACAAAGTGCGCAACGTGGGGATTATACAATCCTGTCTGCTCATAGGCATTCTTGGTTCACGTGTGTTCAGTGGCTTTTTGGCTGATGTATGGGGATGGCGTTCCGTCTATTTCATGGCTTGCGTGTTTATGCTCGGATGCTTTCTGACGATTCACAAAATGCTGCCTGTGCTGTCTACCCGTTCACAAGAAAGTTATGCGGGTCTGATGAAATCCTTGTTGCGTCTGCTTTCCCAATACCCGTACTTGCGTATCGCTTCGTTGAGGGCGGCATTGGCTTATGGCTCGTTCTTTGCGTTGTGGAGTTGCCTTGCTTTCCGGATGAAGCAAGAGCCTTTCTTTGCGAATGACGATATTATCGGGGCACTCGGCTTGTGTGGATTGGCAGGTGCATCTACGGTTGTATTCATTAGCGGCTATATTCAAAAGTATGGCGTAAGGTTCTTCTCCATTATCGGAGGATGCGTTATCTTGGCTGCATGGTTGTTGGCATTTTGGGGAAATAACAGCTACTTGTGGATGATAATCGCCATCCTTTTGATTGATGCAGGAATGCAATGCATCCATTTGTCAAATCAGACCAGCGTGGTCGCTATTGATGCATCCGCCATCAACAGGGTCAATACCGTTTATATGACCATTTACTTCTTGGGCGGTTCTGCAGGTACATTCGTTTCAGGTCTATTCTGGCAGCATTACGAATGGGCAGGCGTGGCTTGGACGGGAATCGCTTTTACTGTGGCTTCCTTACTTGTTAATTGTTTCAATCCCCAAACGGGATGTAGGTGCGGTGCTTGACTAAAGACATATTCCTTTTGTAAATCACGGACTATCCTTTCAATGACAACGCTTCTTTGATACTTTGCGCTACAGATTCTCCAACCACTTGAGCAAGTTCTTCTATCGAAGCCTCCCGGATGCGCTTTACGCTTTTGAACTTTTTCAGCAATTCGGCTTTCCGTTTTTCGCCTACGCCTTTAATGTTATCCAATGCCGATGCCACTTGCCGTTTGCTTCGCTTTTCTCGGTGGAAGGTGATGGCAAAGCGGTGCACCTCGTCTTGGATGTTTTCCAATAAATGGAAGAGGGGAGTACCTTGCTTTAGCCCTATGTTTACAGGCGGGAATCCGAAAAGGATTTCCGAGGTACGGTGGCGGTTGTCTTTAGCAAGTCCAGCGATAGGAATGTGCAGGTGCAGTTCGTCTTCGATGACTTCTCGCACCACTTCCATTTGTCCCTTTCCGCCATCGGTTAATATCAAGTCGGGCAGTTCGCCTTGCTCATCCAGGATGCGCGAATAACGGCGGCGCACTACCTCTTGCATCGAAGCGTAATCATCCGGACCTACCACCGTCTTGATGTTGTATTTGCGGTAATCTTGCTTGCTGGGGCGTCCTTTCTTGAATACCACGCAAGCCGCTACGGCATCCGCGCCTTGGATGTTTGAGTTATCGAAGCATTCGATGTGCAGAGGCATTTTCTCCATGTGCAGTTGCTCTTGTATCTCTTTCAAGAGGCGGACGCTCCGTTGTTCGGGATTCAGTTTCTCGGCTTGCTTCAACCGGTCTACTTTGTATTGTTTCACGTTGAGGATGGAAAGCTCTAACAGATGTTTTTTATCTCCTCGTTGAGGAATGGTGAAGGTTATGCCTTCCATTTCCAATTCTAATTCGAACGGTATGATGATTTCTTTTGATTGGCTCTTGTAACGCTCGCGCATTTCTACGATGCCCATTTCCAATAATTCTTCTTTGGTCTCGTCCAGCCGTTTCTTGTATTCGAAAGTGAATGCCTGATTGATGCATCCGTTTGTAATGTGCAGGTAATTGATGTAGGCGGATTTCTCATCGGCTTCGATGGCAAATACATCGATGTTATGCAATACCGAACTGACCACTTCGCTCTTCGAACGGTAGCTTTCTATCAGTTCGTATTTCTCCTTTATCTTTTGTGCTTCTTCGAACTTCATTTCTTCGGCAAGGTGCATCATCTCCCGCATCATTCCTTGGCTTATCTTTTGCGTGTTCCCTTTCAGAAGTTCTTTGATGGAAGCTATGTTTTTCATGTATTCCTCGTGAGATTGTGCGCCGATGCAAGGGCCTTTGCAATTCTTGATGTGGTATTCCAGGCATACGCGGAACTTGTTCGCCTGTATGTTTTCGGGAGTCAGTGCCAAGCGGCAAGTGCGGAGCGGATAGAGCCTTTTGATAAGTTCGAGCATGGCTTGCATGGAAGGGAAGTGCGTGTAGGGGCCGAAGTAAGTAGAGCCGTCCCGTACAATCTTCCGGGTTTTGAATACCCGCGGAAAGTATTCGTTGCTTACGCAAATGGAAGGGTAACTTTTGTCATCTTTCAGCAAAACGTTATAGCGGGGCTTGTATTTCTTGATAAGGTTGTTTTCTAACAAGAGCGCGTCTTCTTCCGTATTCACTACGATGTAGCGGATGTCGACAATCTTGCTTACGAGGATGCGGGTCTTTGCCGAGTGGTGGTCTTTCGAGAAATAGGAGTAAACGCGGCGTTTCAGGTTCTTTGCTTTCCCTACATAGATAATGGTTCCTTCCGCATTCAGGTATTGGTAGATACCCGGACTGGTCGGCAGGTTCATCACAATGCCCCGCAAATAATCGTTTGTCTTTAGCTCTTCCATAGATTCTTTTATATGAACACAACACAGAGACACGGAGGTACAGAGACCTTGTGTTTTGAGAAATTAGAAACTCTGTGTCTCCGTGGCTCTGTGTTCGATGAAATTATAATTGCAACAATGTCGTTACTTCCACATCATCGGGGAAGGCTTTCCGTCCGTTCAGTCCTTTCAGTTCGATAACGAAGTTGATGTAGGTCTGCTTGGCTCCGCTTTGCCGTACCAACCGATGTGTTGCCGCCATCGTTCCCCCTGTAGCAAGAAGGTCATCGTGAAGCAAGACCACATCGTCTTCGGTGATGGAGTCCTTGTGGATTTGGATGGTGTCGGTGCCGTATTCTTTGGCGTATGTTTCTTCCAATACTTCGGCGGGGAGCTTACCCGGTTTGCGTGCCATGACGAAGCCGGCTCCGAGGCGTGCGGCAAGTGCTCCGCCTAAGATGAAGCCTCTCGACTCGATGCCTACTACTTTGGTAATGCCTTTGTCCTTGTACATCTCATACAACTCATCGATAAGCCCTTGCAGGCACTCGGCGTTTTTGAAGAGGGTGGTCACGTCGTAGAATAAGATTCCCGGCTTGGGGAAGTCAGGGATTTCCCTGAGGTTTTTGCGTAAAGTTTCCTTGTTCATATCCAGTGTTTTATGTTTGTTTCTTAAACTTGTTGTTTCACGTGAAACATCGTGCTTTTACCTGCCTAACAGGACGAGAAGCACATTGATGTCGCTTGGCGAGATGCCCGGAATACGGCTTGCTTGCGCCAAGGTCTCGGGGTCTATCTTGATGAGCTTCTGGCGGGCTTCGGTGGAAAGCGAATTCAGGCTGGCATAGTCGAACTTCCCTTTTATCTTGATGCTTTCCAGCCGATGGATTTTATCGGCAATCATCCGCTCGCGGTCGATGTAACCTTTGTACTTGATGAGCACTTCGGCGGCTTCCAAGGTTTCTTCCTTCCGGTCGGTCACCTTGTCCAATTCGGCTTGGAAGGCGGGAATGTGTGGCGCGATATTCTCAATGGTGATTTGCGGACGGCTTAATAAATCTATCAGCTTGCACCCATGGGCCAGCCGGGCGGTGCCCAAGCTTTCCAATGTATCGTTAATCTTATCCGCCTTGATGGAATATTCTTTCGTAAAGTCTATCAAGTGTCGCACGGCTTCCCGCTTGCGGCAAACCATGTCGTAGCGTTCGCGTTTGGCAAGCCCTAATTGATAAGAACGTTCGGTGAGCCGCATATCCGCATCGTCTTGACGGAGCAGGATGCGGTATTCGGCACGGGAAGTGAACATGCGGTAAGGCTCGTCCACGCCTTTGGTCACTAAGTCGTCTATCAGCACGCCGATATATGCTTCGTCTCTTCCAAGTACGAAGGGTTCGCCTCCCGTGCAGTTCTGATGTGCGTTGATGCCAGCGATGATACCTTGCCCTCCCGCTTCCTCGTATCCGGTGGTGCCGTTCACTTGTCCCGCGAAGAACAAGTTCTTTACGATTTTCGATTCCAATGTATGCTTGAGTTGGGTAGGGTCGAAGTAATCGTATTCAATGGCATATCCCGGACGGTAAGCCACTACATTGCGGAAGCAAGGTATCTTGCGCAGGGCTGCAAACTGGATGTCCATCGGAAGCGAAGAAGAAAAGCCGTTCAGGTAAAGTTCACGGGTGGTTTCTCCTTCCGGTTCCAAGAACAACTGGTGCTGCGGCTTGTCGGGGAAAGTGACTATCTTGGTTTCGATGCTGGGGCAATAGCGCGGGCCGATGCTTTGGATTTGCCCGTTATAGAGAGGGGAGTCGGCAAGCCCGCTCCGCAAAACGGCGTGCACTTCTTCGTTGGTATAGCATGTCCAGCATTGCAATTGCTTCAGGCGGCGCGGCTCGCTGATGAAGGAGAAGCGGTGGAAATCGTTTTCCCCGTCTTGTGTTTCCATCAACGAGAAGTCTACGCTCCGTGCATCGATGCGGACAGGTGTACCGGTCTTCATGCGCCCGTATGTGATGCCGTATCGGGCGATTGATTCGGTGAGGTGATACGAAGCGGGTTCGGCGCAACGTCCTCCTGCTAACATCTTGCGTCCGATGTGCATCAGCCCGTTCAGGAAAGTTCCTGCGGTCAGGATAACGCACCGTGCATGGAAAGTGACACCCCAGCAGGTGGTCACGCCTTTCACTTCTCCGTCCTCTACGAGGAGCTCTTCTACCGTATCTTGCCAGATGTGCAGGTTGGGGATGTTCTCTAAGATTTCGCGCCAAGTCCAAATAAACTTGGCACGGTCGCATTGTGCGCGGGGACTCCACATAGCCGGACCTTTCGAACGGTTCAGCATGCGGAACTGGATGGCGGTGCGGTCGGTCACGATGCCCATATAGCCTCCTAACGCGTCTATCTCGCGCACGATTTGCCCTTTGGCTATCCCGCCCACGGCAGGATTGCAACTCATTTGGGCAATCTTGTTCATGTCCATCGTAATGAGGCAGGTTTTCGAGCCTAAGTTGGCAGATGCCGCCGCGGCCTCGCATCCGGCGTGTCCCGCCCCGATTACAATCACGTCGTAGTTAAAATCCATTCGTCTTTACGTTTTAATATACGGCGCAAAAATACGAAAAAAAGACGGGTTTAGCTATTTCTTTCACCACAGATTACACAGATTCTAATAATATAAATTTCCCCATTAAACTATCCTTGAAAACGAAGATAACTTACTTTGCCAATTCATATATCTTCTGCAGCTGATGCAGATATATGAAATAGCGGATGCAGTGTATATTACTTTGGAGAAGCAGGAGAATGGCGGATTGAGGGCAATCTGATGTTTATAATTGTTCCAATCTGTGCAATCTGTGGTGAGCCAATCTCATCCTATCTCCGCAAGCATGGCGAGTGCTTTGTTTTCGGCTTGCTCCATGATTTCACGCTCGCCCGGGCCTTTATCGTTGATGCCGCACAGGTGCAGGATGCCATGGATGATGACCCGATGAAGCTCGGTTTCATACGAAGCGTTGAATTGTTCGGCATTGGTGCGCACCGTGTCAAGGCTGATAAACAGGTCGCCCGAAATGCGGTTCCCTTCGGTATAGTCGAAGGTGATGATGTCGGTGTAATAATCGTGTTGCAGGTACTGGCGGTTCACTTCCAATATCTTCTCGTCCGAGCAGAAGATGTAGGCGATTTCTCCTACCTTCTTCCCATAGGTTTGGGCTACGGCTTTCACCCATTCCGTAGTCTCTCTTTTCTTGATGTGGGGCATTTCCACCCCTTCGGTCTGATATGTAATCATAGTTGCAAAGTTTATAAAGATAGAACGCAGAGACGCAAAAGCGCAGAGTTTTTAATTTAGAGCGAGCAAAGAGCGCAAGAGAATTAGAAGTTACGAAGCTGCACGGATAATTCTTAATTTCTCCGTGTCCTTTGCACCCTCAAAAAAAATCCTTTGCGCTTTTGCGTCTCTGCGTTCAATAATTAATATATTAAAAGAATAAATAGCAAACAAAGATAGCGGCAAGGATGCCCGCCAAGTCGGCAAGCAAGCCGCAAGGTACGGCATGGCGCGTCTTTGCTACACCTACACTTCCGAAATACACCGCAAGGATGTAGAACGTAGTGTCGGTAGAGCCTTGGAAGATACACGCCAATCTGCCCACGAATGAATCGGCTCCGTAGGTACTCATGGCATCTACCATCAATCCGCGTGCCCCGCTTCCGCTCAAAGGTTTCATCAGAGCCGTAGGAAGCGCGCCTACGAAATCACTATTTAATCCACACATCTCGACCAGCGATGCAATGCCTTGCGTCAGGTAATCCATGCATCCCGATGCACGGAATACACCGATAGCGACCAATATCGCCACAAGATAGGGAATGATGCGCACGGCGGTGGTAAATCCTTCTTTTGCGCCTTCGATGAAAGCATCATACACATTTACCTTCTTACGGATGCCCGCCGCGATGAATCCGATGATAATCACGAAGAGGAACACATTGGCAAAGGTGGTGGAGTAAAGGTCAATCTGGTCTTGTGATAAGGTGCTGAAGAACCAGATAATGCCCGCAATGAACAGGGTAGCTCCCCCCAAGAACAGGAGAATCGTGCGGTTCAAGAGGTTGATGCGCTGGTAAAGCGCCACGGCGATAATGCCTGCCAAAGTAGAGATAAAGGTGGCGATGAGTATCGGCACAAACACATCGGTAGGTTGTGCCGCCCCCAACTGGGCACGGTAGACCATGATGCTGATAGGAATCAAAGTCAGCCCGGAGGTGTTAATCACCAAGAACATAATCATCGGATTGGTGGCTGTATCTTTCTTCGGGTTCAGCTCTTGCAAGCCTTCCATTGCTTTCAGTCCGAGGGGCGTGGCGGCATTGTCCAGCCCCAACATATTGGCTGCCATGTTCATGAAGATGCTTCCCGTTACGGGATGCCCCTTGGGTATATCGGGGAAAAGTTTGGAGAACAAGGGGCTGAGCACACGCGAGAAAAGGGCGATGACTCCGCCTTGTTCTCCGATGCGCATAATGCCCATCCAAAGTGCTAACACACCGGTAAGCCCGAGGGAAATCTCGAAAGCCGACTTAGAAGAAGCAAACGTAGAATTGATGATGTCGGGGAATACTTCCGCATCACCGAAGAAAACCAGCCGTATCGTAGCTACAATAAAAGCCAGCACGAAGAATGCAATCCAAATGTAGTTTAGGACCATAGTTCTATTGTTTTTAGAGGTAAGTAAAGTAATTAGTATTAAAGGAGGTAAAGGAGATTGTATAGACTTTACCTACTTTACCTTCTTTACTACTTTACCACCTTAATTATTTCCCCGCAAAAGTAAAGAATTAATTCCGAAAATGATAACTTTGCCTCCATGAAATACAAAAGAGTCAAGTACATTCGTTGGGCGGTTCTCTTGCTTTTGCTTGCAGGAGTAGGCATGTGCGCCAAGATGCCCGGTGCAGGAGAGTGGTATGCGCGGGAAGTCTATCCGTATGTGTCCGTTATGCTTTCGGGTGTGGCTTCGGTGGTGCCTTTCTCGCTTTGCGAAGTCACGGTATTAGGTTTTGTTCTATCCCTGATAGCCTTGCCTTTTTGGATGAGAAAGCATCAAGCACCGTGGGGGAAGATTTGTGTAAGGGAAGTCGAGATTTTGCTTTGGGTGTATGTCTGGTTCTATTGGGCTTGGGGCATGAATTATTTCCGTGATGATTTCTTCACCCGTTCGGAAACTGAACGGGTCGCATACGAGGAAGTGCGCTTTCGTCAGTTTATCGGGCAGTTTGTAGATAGTTTGAATGCGGCATATATTCAAGACGCTTCGTTATCGGAAAAGGAAATCCAGAGCGGGATTAAAGCGATATATCGGCAAGTGCCCGAACGGTTCGGCTTGACCCTTCCCAAAGACTTTCAGCATCCAAAGCGGTCTTTAGTCAACGGACTGTATTCCAAAGTCGGGGTATTGGGTTATATGGGACCTTTCTTCGATGAGTCGCACGTCAATCACGAATTGCTTCCCGTGCAGTATCCGTTTACTTACGCTCACGAGTTATCCCATCTGTTAGGAGTAAGCAACGAGGCGGAAGCCAATTTTTGGGCATATCAGGTTTGCGTCCGCTCCGAAAACAAATTCGTACGCTATTGCGGATATTTTGGACTCTTACCTTATATATATAGGGACGCTTATCGGATGTTGGATAAAGCCGATTTTAAGGAATGGGCAAACCGCATCCGTCCCGATATCTTGCGGGAGCTTCGTGAAAAGGAAGTTTATTGGAATGAACGGTATAGTCCGTTGATGGGTGCAGTGCAAGATGCCCTCTATGATTGGTACCTGAAAGGGAACCACATCCCGTCGGGCAAGAAGAATTATGGGGAAGTGGTAGGCATGATTCTTTCTTTACCTGAGAATTGGTGGCAATGACGCTCTGAGAATTTAAAAATCACGTAGGGGAGGCAAGCTAATGCGTATTTTTGCAATTCTAGGCAACAGGAAAAACTTAATCAGAAAGGATTTTCTTGCAAATTGTAATAAAATCGGGATGTAATATTCCCTCTTTTCTTCTCTTTTGCTTTTGTTTCTTGTCAGGAGTTGTCAATTTGACAATTTTGCATTTGTCTTTATTTGCTTTCATCTAGCAAAATTTATCTAATCGCTCATCCACTATCCATTATCAACTATCCCACTTTCCATTCCTCTACCGTTCCAGTCTCGGAAGAGAAGTTTACTCCTATTTTATATAGCTTACGCTTGTCCGCCTCGTACGGACGGGCATAGCCTTTTGCTTCTATTTGTGCCAACGCCTCGTCTGCCGAGCCGTCGCGCTTGAACTCGAAAATGTAAATGTAATCGTCCGTCTCTACGATGCAGTCCGACCGCCCTTGGCTCTGCTCTTTCTCGGTATAGACCGTGTAAACGCTTATCAAGCGGAAGATGAGATAAAACGTATAATGGAAATACCGTTCCTTTTCCCTCTTGTCCCGCATTGTATAGGGAATGTCGGCAAGGAAGGAAGTGAACAACGTGCGAAGCTGCTCGGTATCTCCTTGGCGAAGGGCAATCACCGCGCTCCGTATCCAGCTTTGCAAATTTTCTCTCGGTTTCAAGTAACTGGAAGCCACTAACGAGACAAAACCGCTCTTTACTTCATTGTTGGGGAAATCGAGCAGGAAAGTACCGAAATCCCTATCATAGCTTTTCACGGTCAGGTATCCGCTCTGGTAGATCATCGGAAGCGGCTTTTCCACGTCCGCTTTGTAATCAATAAATTCTTCCGGTCGGTAATAGCGTCCGGTCAGTTCGTTCAGGTCTTCCTGCGTATGGTTCAGCAGGCGGATGAGGTAAGTAGGCGTACCGCTGGCAAACCAGTAGTCGCGCAAATCCCTCATGGAAAAGGCATTCAGCAAGCTAAACGGATTATACACGTCGGTCAGGTTATCGCTGAAGTGATAGCCATCGTAGCAGTGCTTCAGCATCGTTTTCATCCCTTCGAAGGTCGTCTGGTATTTCTTTGCCAAGGCTTCGATAGGTTCGGCAAAGTAATGCTCTAATTCTTCCTGCGTGATGCCGCAAAGCGTCTCGTATTGTTCCGTCATGCTGATGTCATTGAAATTATTGAATCCGGAAAAAGGGGTTG
>NZ_NFIN01000019.1 GCF_002161765.1 Bacteroides sp. An322
ATTCGAACCCCGGGTACCTCGCGGTACAACGGTTTTCAAGACCGCCGCAATCGACCACTCTGCCACCTCTCCAAACTTCTTTGTCAAGTGCTTTTGTTTTTCAAAAGCGGTGCAAAGGTACGGATTATTTTTAAATAAGCAAATATTTCACTGCTTTTTTTGATTGTTTTTCTCATTATCGTAACTTTGCACACGGAAACGATATAGAAAAACAAGGCATGATATATCCGCAAAACTTTGAACTGAAAATCGGGTTCGACCAAATACGGACCCTCTTAAAAGCCAAATGCCTCAGTACATTGGGCGAAGAAAAAGTAGACGACATGGATTTTTCCACAGATTACGAAGAAATCAATTGCCGCTTGGAAGAAGTGGTGGAATTTATCCGAATCATCCAAGAGGAAGATGATGAATTTCCCTGCCAATACTTTTTCGATGTGCGCTCATCGCTGAAACGCATCCGTGTGGAAGGACTGTATATGAACGAACAGGAACTATTCGACCTGCGCCGTTCCCTGGAAACCATCCGCGACATCGTACGCTTTCTGCAAAAAGAGGATGAGGAAGACGAAGAAGTCTCTTCGCCCTACCCTGCCCTGCACGCATTGGCTTCCGACATCCTGACATTCCCGCAACTTATCGCGCGCATTGACAATATCCTCGACAAGTTCGGCAAAATAAAAGACAACGCATCCACCGAACTGTTGCGCATCCGCCGCGAGCTTTCTGCCACTACAGGAAGCATTTCACGCAGCCTGAACAGCATCCTCCGTTCGGCACAAGCCGAAGGATATGTAGACAAGGATGTCACGCCTACCGTACGCGACGGACGGTTGGTCATCCCCGTTGCTCCGGGAATGAAGCGCAAAATACGAGGCATTGTGCACGACGAGTCAGCTACCGGGAAAACGGTCTTCATCGAACCTGCCGAAGTGGTGGAAGCCAACAACCGCATCCGCGAATTAGAAGGCGAGGAACGACGCGAGATTATCCGAATCCTTACCGAGTTTTCGGCAACCATCCGCCCGCAAGTGCCTGCCATCCTGCAATCGTATGAGTTTCTTGCCGTCATCGATTTCATCCGTGCCAAGTCACTCCTTAGCATCGACATCAAAGCCGTAAAACCAGCTTTCGAAAACCAGCAAGTCATCGACTGGATAGAAGCCGTACACCCCTTGCTTCAGAAATCGCTTGCCAAGCATAATAAAAAGGTAGTGCCGCTCGACATCGAACTGAACCGCCGACAGCGCATCCTGCTCATCTCTGGTCCGAACGCAGGCGGAAAGTCTGTCTGCCTGAAAACAGTAGGACTCCTGCAATACATGCTCCAGTGCGGGATGCCGATTCCGCTGAACGAACGGAGCCATGCGGGCATCTTCGAAAGCATCTTCATCGACATCGGTGACGAACAAAGCATCGAGGACGACCTGAGTACATATTCTTCACACCTCACGAACATGAAGAATATGATGAAAAACTGCAACGACCGCAGCCTCATCCTGATAGACGAATTCGGAGGCGGAACCGAACCGCAAATCGGAGGCGCCATCGCCGAAGCGGTATTGAAACGCTTTAACCTGAAGCAGACATTTGGTGTCATCACCACCCACTACCAAAACCTAAAACATTTCGCCGAAGACCACGAAGGCGTAGTCAACGGAGCGATGCTGTACGACCGGCACGAAATGCGCGCCCTCTTCCAGTTGCAGATAGGCAATCCCGGAAGCTCGTTCGCTGTAGAGATAGCCCGCAAGATAGGGCTGCCCGAAGACGTGATAGCCGATGCTTCGGAAATCGTGGGCAGCGAATACATACAGAGCGACAAATACCTGCAAGACATCGTGCGCGACAAACGCTACTGGGAGACCAAACGCCAGAACATCCGAAAGAAAGAAAAGCAAATGGAAGATACCATTGCCCGCTATCAGCAAGAAATAGACGAACTGGAACGCAAACGGAAAGAAATCTTACAGAAAGCCAAAGAAGACGCCGAGCACCTGCTACAGGAATCGAACGCGAAAATAGAGAACACCATCCGTACCATCAAGGAAGCGCAGGCTGAAAAGGAACGCACGCGCACAGCCCGCCAAGAACTTGCCGACT
This sequence comes from Bacteroides sp. An322, assembly GCF_002161765.1. Lineage (GTDB taxonomy): Bacteria > Bacteroidota > Bacteroidia > Bacteroidales > Bacteroidaceae > Phocaeicola > Phocaeicola merdavium. Next base: position 2,104 of record NZ_NFIN01000019.1, read on the forward strand.
TCAAGCAGGAAGTGGAAACCATCGACACGGCAGCCATCGAGGAACAAATAGCCCGCAAGATGGAGCAACTGCGCGAAAAACAGAAGCGGAAAGAAGAACGGAAAAAGAAGAAAGCGGAAGAAGCCGCCCAGCCCATCCAACCCAAAGTGAAGCCAATCCAGGCAGGAGACTATGTACGCATCAAGGGACAAACCAGCGTAGGACAGATATTGGAACTGAGCGAACGGAATGCCGTAGTGATGTTCGGCCTGATGAAAACCAACGTCAAACCCGAACGGCTGGAACGTACAGACCCGCCCAAGACTTCGAACGTCATGGCAAAAGCCACCTTTGTCAGCAGCGAGACGCAAGACCGGATGTACCAAAAGAAGCTTAACTTCAAGCAAGACATCGACGTGCGCGGCATGAGGGGCGACGAAGCGGTACAAGCGGTAACGTATTTCATCGACGATGCCATTCAGGTAGGTGTGAGCCGAGTCCGCATCCTGCACGGGACAGGAACTGGCATTCTGCGCACCCTGATACGCCAATACCTCGCCACCGTGCCCGGCGTAGCCCACTTCCAAGACGAGCACGTACAGTTCGGCGGAGCAGGAATCACAGTAGTAGACCTAAAATAAGTTTGTCTCACTAAAACGCAGATTAACGCAGATTTTCGCAGACATATTTTTTTATTATAATCAAAATTGTTTTCTGCGTTAATCTGCGAAAATCTGCGTTTCAAGAATAAAAAGAACAACATATAAGAATCTTTACGAATATGAAATCAATCAGAGAATTATACCGAATCGGCACAGGACCGTCGAGCAGTCATACAATGGGACCGCGGAAAGCTGCCGAACAATTTCTTGAACGCCACCCCGAAGCAGCCTCCTTCGAAGTGACGCTATACGGAAGCCTTGCCGCCACAGGCAAAGGACACATGACGGATGTCGCTATCCTCGACGTGCTCCAACCGCACGCACCAGTAGAAATCTTATGGAAACCTCATGTATTCTTCCCCTTCCACCCCAACGGAATGACCTTCAAATCGTTTGACGCCGAACGGCGGAAAACCGACGAGTGGACTGTGTTCAGCGTGGGCGGAGGAGCGCTTGCCGAAGAAGGACACCCGCAAGGCTCCACTCCCGACATCTACGAAATGAACACGATGAGTCAAATCCTGTACTGGTGCGAACACACGGGGCGCAGCTACTGGGAATACGTGGAACAATGCGAAGGCAAAGAAATCTGGGACTATCTTGCCGAAGTATGGAAAACCATGCAAGCGGCTATCCTGCGCGGACTGGATGCCGAAGGCGTGTTGCCCGGTCCGCTGAACTTGCGGCGCAAAGCGTCTGCCTACTACATCAAGGCGAAAGGATACAAAGACTCGCTCCGTTCGCGCGGATTGGTGTTCGCCTACGCCTTGGCAGTCAGCGAAGAGAACGCATCAGGTGGGAAAATCGTTACGGCTCCTACCTGTGGCGCATGCGGCGTAGTGCCTGCCGTACTCTATCATTTGCAGCAGACCCGTGAGTTCAGCGATGCACGCATCCTCCGTGCACTTGCCACCGCAGGACTGGTAGGAAACATCGTGAAGCACAACGCCTCCATTTCGGGTGCCGAAGCGGGATGCCAAGCAGAAGTGGGCGTAGCGTGCTCTATGGCTTCGGCGGCTGCCAGCCAACTCTTCGGCGGAAGCCCCGCACAGATTGAATATGCAGCCGAAATGGGATTGGAACATCACTTGGGCATGACGTGCGACCCTGTATGCGGGCTGGTACAGATTCCCTGCATCGAGCGCAACGCCTACGCAGCCGCCCGTGCCTTGGACGCCAACACCTATTCCGCCTTCACCGACGGACATCACCGCGTGTCGTTCGACCGTGTAGTGGAAGTAATGAAGCAGACGGGACACGACCTGCCATCGCTTTACAAGGAAACCAGCGAAGGCGGACTTGCCAAAGACTATCATCCAATGGACTGACACGGCTTAATTATCTTGTTCTAACACATTGTGACTATCCGAGACGTTGGGAACTACCCGTTCCTAACGTCTCTTTTTTATCTAAAATACCTAAAAATGCTGATTTTTTTCACGCATTATCCGCACAGAAAGCATCCTGCACCCTCCCTTCTTTTCACTGATTTTAGGTATTGACCACCCGCAGAAACCGCTCTACCTTTGCATCGTCAAACAAAATTAATATAAAAGCACTATGAAACTAAAGAATCTACTCGCGATGACTGCCATCGCCTTACTTACTGCATCGTGCAGCGATGATGACAACAACGAAAACGAAAGCATCAACCCGGCGGTAAACATAGCGGGAACCTACGCAGGCTATTCGGAAGCCGCCTTTCAGTACACCGATACCCCTCTCGTTTCGGCTGACGAATCGCTTACCATACAGACCGATGCCGATAACACGACCGCCACTATCACTTATACATCAAGTAGCTTCGGCGAATTTACCATCAGCGGAACGAAAGTGACTTACGCAAGCGGCACTTACACCCTGAGCGGAGAAGGAAGCACGATGATGGGAATGAGCGGAAACGTAAACGAATACGAATGCACGCTGAAAGGCACGCTAAACGAAGCAAAGAACGAAGGCACATTCACATTCAATGTTCCAGCCGTAATGGGCGGCATGAACATCACCTTTACTTTAGGCGAAATACCCGTATCCAAGCTATTGGCAGGTTCGTATGAAGGATGGACCGAAGCTTCGTGCGCTTACTTTGAAGGAATGCAGGCTACAGACCAAACCCTCTCGCTAACCGCCAATGCCGATGACACCTTTACGCTTGCCTACACTTCGGACAGTTGGGGTGAATTTTCATTCGAAAGCCTCAGCGTGACTTCGGCAAATGGCATATATACCCTGAGCGGTAAAGGCGTGACAATGATGGGCATGGACGGAAACGTAAGCGAATATCCTTGTACAGTCACCGGAAGTATCGACGCAAACAAAGAAAACGTCAGTTTCACATTTACCGTTCCCGGCGTAATGGGCGGCCTGACCATCACATTCACACAAGGAGAAGCACCTGCTGCCAACGAATAATCACACGAACGTACAACAATGAAACTGTTTCGTTTTTATCAAATATTGGGGCTGGGAGCGATGCTGATGTCGCTCCCTGCTTGCGACGGGATTCTTGACGGCATTTACGACACACCTCGCACTACGAACGGTTACGGATTTAACCCCAACAGCGACGGTGTGACGGGGACACTCTTTATCGATGCCACCGACTATGCCCAATGGACCTACATCAACCTGCACACCGAAGAGATAGACTCTACCCGCATCACCGATGAAAGCGGAACGGAAGTGCCGATGGGCGAAAATGCCTCGCTCCCCGAAGAATGGGATTTCGCACTCCACCGCTACGATGTGAAAACCAATGGCGGTGCCGTACTGGAAACCGAAGCCACCAGCATAAACGCCGTGCTGCTGATGAGCAGCATCCCGGCGGGCAATTACGTGGAAGATACCGAAACCGAAATCACCATTGACATGTCGGGCATGATGGACGGGAATATCCTTTATGCCACTTCTGACTATAATGCCGAACTAGCAAAATGGCTGAACGTAGACACCAGCACGATGCCTCCCGTTTATACCTTATCTAATAAGGTGTATATCGTGCGGCTGAAAGACGGTACTCATGCGGCTTTGCGGCTCAACGCTTTCCGCAACGCACAAAACACATCGGGACACCTCACTATCGAATACGCCTACCCGTTAGAGAAGGCAATGAAATAAATAAAGAACTATGCAACAACCTATACTGAAACACCTCATCGTGCTGGCGGGATGCCTCCTGCTCACTGCAACGGCTGCCGCACAACGCTATGTGTCGGGAAAAGTAGTCGGTCCGGGCAACGAACCGTTAGCAGGAGCAGCCGTTGTGGTCAAAGAAAACAAGACCATCGGAATGACCACCGATGCCGAAGGCAATTACCGGCTGCGCATCCCCGACAACAAAGAATACACCCTACAGGCTTCCTTCATCGGCTACGTAACCCAAAGCCACCCGCTTCAAACAGGACAAGACCGCATGGATTTCGCCATGGAAGAAGATGCCATCGGCATGGAAACCGTAGTGGTGACGGGTACACGCACGCCCAAGCTGCTGAAAGACGTGCCTATCGTGACACGCGTCATCACCGCCGACGACATCCGCAAGGTAGACGCCACACACATCGGCGACCTGCTGCAGGCAGAGCTGCCGGGCATCGAGTTCTCCTACTCCATGGACCAGCAGACCTCGCTCAACATGCAGGGCTTCGGAGGAAACGCCGTCCTCTTCCTTGTCGACGGCGAAAGGCTGGCGGGCGAAACGCTGGACAACATCGACTACAGCCGCCTGAACCTGGACAACGTGGAACGCATCGAAATCGTAAAAGGGGCGGCATCGTCGCTCTATGGCTCGAATGCCGTGGGCGGAGTAGTCAACCTCATCACCAAGGAAGCCACCGAACCGTGGACACTGAACCTGAACGGAAAGTACGGCGCGCACAACGACCAGCGTTACGGAGGCACCTTCACCTTCCGCGCGGGCGACTTCCAGAACAGCCTCAACGTTCAGCACACCTCCACCGACCCCATCGAAGTGGGCACCGTGGGCAAGGACGGCGAGGAGAACGACTTCAGCCGCATGTACGGCAACCGCACGTGGAACTTCAAGGAACGCCTCGTCTATACCCCTACCGACCGGCTGAAGCTGACCGGACGGCTGGGATACTTCTTTCGCGAACGTGACAAGAGCACATCGAGCAAGGACCGCTACCGCGACTTTTCGGGAGGGCTCCGGGGCAACTATACCTTCAACAAGCGGAGCGACCTGGAACTGTCGTACAGCTTCGACCAGTACGACAAGAGCGACTACGACCCTGCGCAAGACTATGACCTGCGCGACTATACCAACGTGCAGCACACCGTACGCGCCCTCTACAACTATGCGATGAACGACAAGAACACCCTTACCGTGGGAGGCGACTTCATGCGCGACTACCTGATGAGCTACCAGTTCACCGACAACGGCGACCACGAACAATACACCGCCGACGCCTTCGCCCAGTTCGACCTGAACCCCATCCGCAACCTCAACGTGATGTCGTCTATCCGCTTCGACTATTATTCCGAAGCCGACGTGAAGAACACCTCATCGAAACTCGGCATCATGTACAAATGGCGCAACTGCTCGCTCCGCGCCTCCTACGCCGGCGGATTCCGCGCCCCCACGCTGAAGGAAATGTACATGGACTTCAACATGGCGAACGTCTTCATGATATACGGCAACGAGAACCTGAAACCCGAAAGCAGCCAGAACTTCTCGCTCTCCGCCGAATACCTGAAGAGCCGCTACAATGTCACCCTGACCGGATATTTCAACCTGGTGGACAACCGCATCACTACCGTGTGGGACCAGAGCCGCAACGGAATGGTCTACTCCAACATCGCCCAGATGAACATCGCCGGGCTAAACGCCGACGTAGCCGCCAAGTATCCCTGCGGCTTGGGCGTGCGCCTCTCGTATGCCTACACCCACGTGCACATCCCCGATGGCGAGCCTTACTTCTCGTCCACCCGTCCCCATTCCGCCACCGCCAAGCTGGACTACGGCAAGCAGTGGAAAAACTACGGTTTCGATGTGACGCTGACCGGCCGCGTCCTCTCGCGCGTCACCACGGACGAATACGTGAGCTATACCGACCCCGACGCAGGCACCACCTCGACCACCTATCCGGCATACACCCTGTGGAAGCTGAACCTTGCGCAGCGCGTGTACCGGGGCATCCGCGTGAACGTAGTGGTGGACAACCTGTTCAATTACCGCCCAGACCACTATTACAACAGCACGCCCACCACCACCGGCACCACCGTTTCCGTGGGGCTTTCGCTCGACGTGAACCAGCTGTTCTGACGGAAAAGGCATCGGAACACGTGCAAAATGCAATTTAGAGGTCTGAAATCGACCTTGCAACACTTGCAAAATCAGTTTTAGAGGTCTAAAATCCATTTTGCAGACGTGCAAAATCCGAAACTGAGGTCTAAAACACATTTTGCAAGTGTCCGAAGGTCTGCGGCGAGGGGCTAAAATCCATTTTCCGGGTGTCCGAAGGTCTGCGGCGACCCCTCGCCGCACATTTTCCACCTCTCCGAAGGGCGGAGACAGACAGGATAAAACCTCTCGCCACAGAGTAAAAACACAGATCTTCGCGGATTAACGCAGATTAAAACAGATAATCAAAATGAGAATCTGCGAAAATCTGTGTTAATCTGCGTTTCTGAACAGACAAATTATAGTTTCAACATCTACTTAAAAACAAATGAGCAATGAAAAAGAAAAGAATGATTGTGTTGGGTAGCCTCCTCGTAGCCGCCCTCCTGCTGTTCGCCGTATGGAACAGCTGGTTCAGCGCCACGAAGATAGGCTTCATCAACTACCAGGCCATTACCCTGGGCGAAATTTCGAAAGCCAATGACAACCCGTTCATCCGCCTCGCCGAAATCGGCACCGACGAACTGGACAAGCTGGACGGTTGCGACATGGTTTTCATCAACGCGATGGGCATCCGCATCACCGAAGAGCAGCGCGCCCTTATCCAAAAAGCCGCTGACAGAGGGCTTCCCGTCCTCTCGACAGCGGTCACCAACCCTGCTAACGACATCTGCTCGCTCGACTCCGCCACCGCCGCTCCCCTGCGTGCCTATCTGGCTGGCGGCGGAAGGCGCAACTACTGCAGCATGCTGGAATATGTGCGCGGCACGGTGGACGGCAAGCTGATTTCCACCCGTGAGCCGGAACCTGTGCAGGAAGCGGCAAACGAAATGCTGTACCACATCGACCCCTCCCACCCCGATGGCGAGGCAAAAGGCTTCAACACCATAGCAGAATACGACCGCTTTCTGAAAGATAACGGACTGTGGAAGGAAGACGCGCCGCGCATCGTCCTCACAGGGCAAATGGGCGAACCGACCGACTTAATCCGCCGACTGGAAGAGACGGGCAATGTGGTCTACCCCGTGCGGCGGATGAAGAGCTTTATTACCCGTCACCATATCGACTCGGTGCGCCCTTCAGCCGTCATCAACATGGCGCACGGTCGTATGGGCGACTACATCACCGATTACCTGACCCAGCAGAACATCCCCCTCTTCGCCCCGCTGAATGTGAACACGCTGGTAGAAGACTGGGAGAACGACCCGATGGGCATGAACGGCGGTTTCCTCTCACAAAGCGTGGTGACACCTGAAATAGACGGCGCCATCCGTCCCTTCGCCCTCTTCGGACATTACACCGACAAGGAGGGATTGCAGCACGCTTTCGCCATTCCCGAACGGCTGGAAACCTTCGTACAGACCGTAAACAACTACATCAGCCTGCAACGCAAGCCGAACGCCGAGAAGCGCATAGCCATCGTTTACTACAAAGGGCCGGGACAGAACGCCCTCACCGCATCGGGCATGGAAGTAGTGCCCTCGCTCTACAACCTGTTAGTGCGCATGAAGCAGGAAGGCTATCGCGTGGAAGGGCTGCCCGCCAATAGCAAAGCCTTGGGACGGCTGATTCAGCAGCAAGGCACCGTATTCAGCACGTATGCCGAAGGAGCCTCCGACCAATTCATGCGCGAAGGGCATCCCGAACTGATATCGAAAGAAGACTATGAAAGCTGGATAAAGCAAAGCATCCGCCCCGAACAATATGCCGAAGTGACGGCTGCCAACGGCGAGTTTCCCGGCAGCTATATGGCTACGCCAGACGGACGCTTAGGCATCGCCCGCCTGCAGTTCGGCAACGTAGTGCTGCTTCCGCAACCCGCGGCAGGAACGGGCAGCAACTCGTTCCAAATCGTACACGGGACAGACGCAGCCCCTCCCCACAGCTACATTGCTCCTTACCTATGGACGCAATACGGCTTCCGGGCAGATGCGCTGATTCACTTCGGTACCCACGGCAGCCTGGAGTTTACGCCCCGCAAGCAAGTGGCGCTCAGCAGCAAGGACTGGCCCGACCGCTTGATAGGCGCACTTCCCCACTTCTATATCTACACCATCGGCAACGTAGGCGAAGGAGTCATCGCCAAACGCCGCTCGTATGCGGGCTTACAGTCGTATCTGACTCCGCCGTTTATGGAAAGCAACGTGCGTGGCATCTACCGCGAACTGAGCGAAGCCATCAAGAATTACAACAACCTGTCGGAAGAGACCAATCCACAGCCCGCCGCTCTTGATAAGGCGTCGCTGAAGGTAAAAGCCCTGACCGTCAAGTTAGGCATCCACCGCGATTTGGAACTGGACAGTCTGCCCGACAAGCCATACACCGGAGACGAAGTGGCACGCATCGAGAATTTCGCCGAAGAACTGGCGAACGAAAAGATTACAGGGCAACTCTATACCTTGGGCATACCCTACGAAAAGGCACGCATCGAATCGAGTGTCTATGCGATGAGCGTCGAACCCATTGCCTACAGCCTCTTGGCACTCGACAAACTGAACGGGAAAGCCGACCCGCAGACCGAGAAACACCGCACCCGGTTTACGCAACGGTATCTCACGCCTGCCCGCAACCTAGTAACCCAGTTACTCGCCCGTCCGTCAATGGCAACCGATGAACTGATATGCCGCACAGCGGGCATTACAAAAGAAGAACTGGTAGAAGCTCGCGAAACGGAAGCCTCGCGCAGCAACCCCGACGGACTGATGTCGATGATGATGGCAGCAGCCGAAGAGATGCAAGACCAACCGTCAATGAATAATAGCGCAAAAGGCAATCTGCCACATCCTTCAGGCAACATCAGCGAAGCGATGCGGAAAAAGATGCACGAAACAGCCAAAGGAATGAACCCTGACAAAGCACTCGCTATGGCAAAGAAAATGGGCGCCGACTCTACCGCCCTTCACAAAATGGAAGAAGCGATAAAACATCCTACCTCTTCTACTAAAGCTCCTGAAGGAGGCATGGCGGCGATAATGAAGCAGATGATGCACAAGAAAGAATACACCAAGGAGCAAATTGCCTGCGCCATGGCAATTTGTGAAGTGGAACGCACCATCAAAAACGTGAACAACTACCGCATCGCCTTGCTGGAAAGCCCTCAAAAGGAAATGGCAAGCTTGATGAACGCCTTGAAAGGAGGCTATACACAACCCTCACCTGGAGGCGACCCGATAGCCAACCCGAACGCCTTGCCTACAGGACGCAACCTGTATGCAATCAATGCGGAAGCTACCCCGTCGGAAGCCGCTTGGGAGAAAGGCATCCGCCTGGCAAACAACACCATCGAAATGTATAAGCAGCGGCATCACGACTCCATTCCACGCAAGGTCAGCTACACGTTGTGGAGCAGCGAGTTTATCGAAACGGAAGGAGCCACCGTCGCACAAATCCTGTATATGCTGGGCGTAGAACCCATCCGCGATGCCTTCGGGCGCGTAAACGACATCCGCCTGATTCCTTCGAAAGAATTAGGACGCCCGCGCATTGATGTCGTCGTGCAGACCAGCGGACAGTTGCGCGACTTAGCAGCATCCCGTCTGTTCCTGATAAACCGTGCCGTGGAAATGGCTGCCTCAGCTAAGGATGATTTATACGAAAACCAAGTAGCTGCAGGAATCGTCGAAACCGAACGCACGCTGATAGAAAAAGGACTTACCCCGAAAGACGCGCGTGAAATGTCTGCCTACCGTGTGTTCGGCGGAGTGAACGGCGGATACGGAACAGGCATCCAAGGAATGGTAGAAGCGGGCGACCGCTGGGACAACGAACAACAGATAGCTGACACCTATATGCATAACATGGGAGCCTACTACGGAAGCGAAAAGAATTGGGAAGCCTTCCGCCAATATGCGTTCGAAGCGGCATTGACCCGTACCGATGCAGTCGTCCAGCCCCGCCAAAGCAATACGTGGGGCGCGCTAAGCCTCGACCACGTGTACGAATTCATGGGCGGCATGAACTTAGCCGTGCGCAACGTGACAGGGAAAGACCCCGATGCCTACCTGAGCGACTACCGCAACCGCAACAACGTACGGATGCAGGAAGTGAAAGAAGCCATCGGAGTGGAAAGCCGAACCACCATCCTGAACCCCGTCTACATCAAAGAAAAGATGAAAGGCGATGCAGGTGCGGCAAGTTCCATCACCGAAATCGTGCAGAACACATACGGCTGGAACGTAATGAAGCCGAAAGCCATCGACCAGCAACTGTGGAATGACATCTACGACGTATATGTAAAAGACAAATACAACCTCGGCACACAAGGTTACTTCGAAGAAAAGAATCCTGCCGCACTGGAGAACATGACCGCCGTGATGCTGGAAACCGCACGCAAAGGCTACTGGAAAGCGACACCCGAACAGCTGAAAGCCGTAGCTGGACTACATACAGATTTAATTGCCAAGTACGGGACTTCAGGCGGAGGATTTGCCGACAACAACGCCAAACTGCAAGACTTCATCGCCGAAAACGTCAGTGCCCCGCAAGCAGCCGGTTACAAACAACGAATCAATGAAATGAAGGAAGCAGCCCTTGCCGACGGAAATGTACAAAAAGGAATGACGCTCAAGAAGAATACCATAGACACTGTCGGACAACCCGAAGAAGAAACCAACAAACTAAGCGGAACCTTGGTGGTAAGCGTCGTATTGGCAGCTTTCATCATCTTATTAATGATACTGAAAAAGAAACGTTCACAAAACCGGAAATAAAATGGAACAAATCATCCTTATCCTGATGCTGTTCATCGCCATAAACTGTGCTTTCAAGCTCAGCTTATGGCGGTGGTGGCAGGCGGGGATTTACAGCCTGATTATGGCAGTCTTCACCGTCCTTGCCTATCCGTATGCCATCCTCCAGTCGAAGACACAGATAGCCGACTACCTGCAAAACACCGAAGCATTGCAGAATATGGCGGTCATCATCACACTGGAATCGGCACTCTGCTTCGGGTTTTGCGTCACCTACCTGCGCGGACTTTACGGCAAGAAAAACCCTTGGTGGGCAAAGCTGCTGTGGTGGTATCCCAGCCTGCTTTTATTCCCTGTGGTATTCTATTGCCTCACCGAAGCCATCTTTACCTTCGTGGGAATCGCGTTCACCACCACCGCCTACATCGTGGCAGCAATCGTGCTCATTGCCATTCCTGCATTAGCCAAAGCGGTACAATACCTCGTCCCCGAAAAAGACCTGCGGCTGGAAATCCATTTCTTGGTCAGCCTCTTCGTCTGCATCTTGGGACTGCTCACTACCGTAAACGGCAAAACAGTCTATGCCGCCGTAGACGAGCCCGTCAACTGGAACGCCGTAACGCTTGCCCTTTCGCTCTTCGTTATCCTATTCATCGTAGGTTATGTATGGAGCCAAATCAAGTATCCGCTTATCCAGCGATGGAAAGAACGGAAAATGAAAAAACGTTATTAACTATTCACTATTAATTATTAATTCAAGAACAATGGAATTTATCTCAAAAATGCTTTTCTGGGTTGCCAACAGCTTGTTGATACCCGATGTTATCCTGCTGCTTTTCCTCTTTGTGCGTGCGCTTATCCTCATCGGAGGCACCTACAATATGTACATCACCAAACGTAAAAACGACAAGGCGTTCGACCATTTAATAAAAGAAGGACGCACTGACGAATTGCGCCAAGCATTGCCCGACAAGGACAATTCGCTTTACGTCAGCTACCTGCGCGATATGCTGAGCCGTCCCGTAAACGAAAACTACGCCGACTTTACGCTCTCCAAATTCGAAGTGGAAGCCGAAAAAGACGTAGCACTTTCGAAAATGCTTTCCAAGTTAGGGCCGGTACTCGGACTGATTGGCACGCTGATTGCGATGAGCCCTGCATTGGTAGGGCTTTCCACAGGCGACATCGCCGGAATGGCATACAACATGCAAGTAGTGTTCGCCACCACCGTCGTAGGCTTGGTAGTCAGTGCCGTAGGATTAGTATCGATGCAGTTCAAGCAACGCTGGTACGCCAAATGCGTGAACAACCTCGACTATGTGTCGCGCGTCTTAATTGAAAAAGGAGGACAAGCATGAGAAAACGTAACCGCCGTGTCTGTTTCTTCAAGAAAGAAGAAGACACCGATCCGTTGAGCGTAGTGGTCAATCTCTTCGATGTGGCAATGGTCTTCGCCGTGTCGCTGATGGTGGCAATGGTGATGCACATGAACATGACCGAAGTCTTCACCGACAAAGACTTCACCATCGTGAAGAATCCAGGCAAAGAAAACATGGAAATCATCACCAAGGAAGGCAAGCAAATCAACCGTTACACGCCGAGCCAAGACCAGTCGGCAAGCGGTAAGCGAGGCAAGAAAGTAGGCATCGCCTACGAACTGGAGAACGGTGAAATCATCTATGTGCCCGAAGGCGAATGATTTTCAGCGTTCCTATTATCTCCGTAGATTGCAAATCTGACCATAGAAATCCCTAAAAATAGGTATTGCCTGACAATCTCAAGCTCTATACCTTTGCAAAAGTAAAATCATTATCAATGCAAGTGCAGAAAGAGGACATACGAGGTCGCATATTGACGGTTGCCAGACAACAATTCGAGAGGAAAGGCTATTCCAAGACTTCCATGCGCGAAATAGCGGAATTGGCTGGAGTTGGTGTCGGAAACATCTATAACTACTTCACGAACAAAGATGAATTGTTCCGTGAAGTAGTCCGTCCTGTCTTGTGTGCTTTGGAAGCCATGCTGCAAGAACACCACGGCATACGGGGCGAGGATATTATGATGATGCGGTCGGAGAAATACCTGAAATCCTGCATTAACGAATATGTTTCGCTGATTGACAAGCACCGCGCACTGATGGGAATCCTGCTGTTCCGTGCACAAGGTTCTTCGTTGGAACGCTTCCGCGAGAATTATACCGACCGTTCTACGGAATTGGTTAAGGCGTGGTTCGCGTCCATGCAGCGGAAACATCCCGAAATCAATACGGCTGTGTCCGATTTTATCATTCATTTGCATACGGTATGGATGTTCACGATGTTCGAGGAGCTATTGATGCATTCCGTACCCCGGCAAGAGATGGAGGCTATTTTGCACGATTATATCCTGTTTGAAATCCAAGGTTGGAGGGCTATTATCAAGATATGAGATACAGACAACGTACATACGAACATTCAACCGCATCAGAACGGTTGGTAAGGAGGAAATCTTCACGGAGGTTTCCTCCTTTTTTTATGAACAATTCTGAATATCGTTCACTATTAAACACTCCAAAAATATGAGACAGAAATACGAGTTTAAGAGCATTGTAGCGGAAACATTGCTTATTCCGCTATATATGAGAGCCAAAGAAAGCCGCCGGAATAATCCCATTCTATATGACAAGGCTGCGGAATGGCTGGCGGACAGTTTGGAATACGATTATTCCCAGTTCGACGGGGCAAAGTTGAGCGAAGTGGGATGCGTGGTGCGCGGATGGTATTTCGACCGTGCCGTGCGGAGGTTTATTGAAGCGCATTCCCGTCCGGTCGTAGTCAATGTGGGATGTGGGTTGGATACCCGTTTCCAGCGTATCGGGGACGGGAAAGCGGTCTTTTATGATTTGGATTTGCCTGAGGTCATTGCTCTACGCCGGGAATTGATACCCGAACAGCCGGACAATGTCTATATTGAAGCGTCTTTGTTGGAGACCGACTGGATGGATGACCTGCGCCGGAAGCACCCCGAAGCAGAATTTATCTTCATCGTGGAAGGCGTGCTGATGTACTTCTACGAGAAGCAAGTAAAAGCCTTCCTGCATCACGCGGCAAGCCGTTTCGGGGGAGGTGAATTGTGGTTTGACGTGTGCGGCACGATAATGAGCCGACATGGTGTGAAGCCCGATTCGCTCCGCAAACACGAGGCTCAAATCCGTTCCGGCATAAGCAACGGGTATGTGGTGGAACAATGGGAACCGTCTTTAAAGCTCATTGAACAGGCTAACTATATGAAGTTCTTCCGTTCACGCTGGGGATTCTTCTTCGGGCAGATATTGGGGCGCATCCCTTGGCTTTGCTACAAATTCAGTTCATTGCTCGGATATAAAATCATTTCAAAATAGCGTAATAACAATGGAGAAATCAAAAAAGAAAGAAGGCTTGTCCCGTCTGTTCGAGATAGCGGGACAAAGGAAAGGTCTGCTTATATTAGCAGGTCTGCTGTCGGCTGGCAGCGCGGTGTGTATGCTTGTGCCTTATTGGGCAGTTTATGAAATTTTGAAAGAGTTGCTGTCGAATGGCTCCAATCTTTCCGCTTTGGACGGAACGGACATGATGCGTTGGGGATGGATTGCATTTGGAGGGCTTGTTGGCGGATTGATATTGCTCTATGCCGCCCTGATGTCCTCACATGTGGCTGCATTCCGTATCTTGTATGGGTTGCGTGTCCGTCTGTCTGAACATATCGGCAAACTGCCTTTGGGATATTTGAACAATACCTCTACGGGAGCCATCAAGAAAACAATGGACCAGAATATCGAGAAAATAGAGGGCTTCATCGCCCATACCATTCCGGATTTGGTCAATGTAATGGCAACGGTAGTGGTAATGCTGGTCATCTTTTTCTCGCTGGATGTGTGGCTGACAGTCGTGTGCCTGGCCGTTGTGGTACTTAGCTTATTCCTGCAATTTTCCAATTTCATGGGAAAAAGGGCAAGGGAGTTCATGGGTATCTACTACGATGCACAGGAAAAAATGAGCGCATCAGCTGTGCAGTATGTACGGGGAATGCCCGTCGTCAAGATATTCGGGCAAAGCGTCCGTTCGTTCCGTCAGTTCAATGCCGAGATTCAGGCATACAAGACATTCGCCTTGAAATGCTGTGACACCTACCAGAACGGGATGATTGCCTTTACCGTCTTGCTCAATTCGATGGTAACGTTTATTCTTCCTATGGGCATCTTGCTGATGCAAGCCAGTCCGCAATCACTCTCATTGGCTGTGGTGTGGCTGTTTTTTATCATCATGGGACCGGGTATGGCTTCGCCCGTTTACAAACTGACTTTTTTAGGAGGGAATACGCGCGACATCAACGAAGGAGTAAACCGCATTGACCGCATACTGGAAAAGAAACCTGTGCCGGAGCCGGGACATCCGCAAGTGCCTACTGCTTACGATGTAGAGTTCCGTCATGTATCATTCTTCTACGAAAACACGGAACAGGGAACACGAACGGATGCCTTGCGTGATGTCAGCTTCAAAGCTCCACAAGGAAAGATAACCGCCCTTGTCGGTCCTTCAGGAAGCGGAAAATCAACGGTTGCCAACCTAATACCCCGGTTCTGGGATGTGGAGCAAGGGGAAATTTGTATAGGAGGTATTGACATTCGTCAGATAGATACGGCAAAACTGATGGACATGGTTTCATTTGTATTTCAAGACACTTTCCTTTTTTACGACACTCTTTATGAGAACATCGCCGTAGGTTCTCCAGATGCTACAAAAGAAAAGGTAATAGCCGCTGCGAAAACTGCCCAATGCCACGATTTCATAGAGCGTTTGCCGCAAGGCTACGAAACAAGGATAGGCGATAAAGGTGTATTCCTATCCGGCGGTGAAGCCCAACGGATATGTGTGGCTCGTGCCATATTGAAGAATGCTCCGATACTGGTGTTGGACGAAGCCACTGCCTTCGCTGACCCTGAAAACGAGCATAAAATGCAGATGGCTTTGCAGTCACTGATAAAGGATAAAACGGTCATTGTGATTGCCCATCGCCTTTCTTCCATCATCTCCGCACATCAGATTGTCGTCATGAAAGAAGGACGCATTGTGCAATGCGGAAAGCATGAACAGCTGTCCGTGACGGAGGGTGTATATAAAAATATGTGGGATGCCTATACGAGCGCATACCATTGGACATTGAACAAAAACTAAATGAAAGGAGAACTGTATATGAACGCAATCAAAAACATTACCATAGGACATACCGAACGGCTTTACAAACCCGTCGGCTTCACCATGCTTGCCAATTTGGTCAATATCGTGCCGTTTTGCCTTTCCATAGAGGCGATACGCATCATTTTCAATACGTTTGACGGAAGCGGACAGCCGCTCGACACGACCCGTCTTTGGTGGATATTCGGCGTTATGGCCATTTATATGCTGGTCATGGCTTTGGCGGAACGGGCATCTTACCGTGCTAATTTCCGTGGAGCCTACGAAATGAGTGCTTCGGGACGTTTGTCACTGGCGGAACACCTGCGGAAACTTTCATTAGGCTTCCTTTCAAGGCGTGACCCCGGCGACTTGTCCTCCATGCTGATTACGGACTTCATGATGGCAGAAACCGGAATTTCGCACCACCTGCCCCAACTTATGGGTGCCATAGTCATGCCCGTACTGGCTTTTGCTTCGCTTGTATGGATAGATTGGAGGATGGCGGTCAGTATGTTTGCCGCCTTGCCGCTTGCCTTGCTCGTCCTGTGGGCAAGCACAAAGGCACAGCGGAAGTTAAGCGGCAGGCAAATTCAAGCAAAAATAAATGCTGGAAATCGGTTGGAAGAATACTTACAGGGTATTCGTGTAATGAAAGCGTACAATCTGATAGGTGACCGCTTTGTTAGGTTGCGCGATGCTTTTGCGGAACTTCGCCGTGCTTGCATCCGTCAGGAGGCCTTGTTAGGCCCATTCGTCTTGTTGAGCATCACTTTAGTACGTGCCGGGCTGACAATGATGGTGCTATGTGGAACTTACCTTCTGTTGGGAGGGCAACTTTCAATCCTTGTATTCGTGCTATTCCTTGTAGTCGGTTCTCGTGTGTTCGATCCGCTGACTTCCGCACTGACAAACTTTACCGAGTTCCGCTATTTTTCCATTGCCGGTGGACGCATCCTTTCCTTGATGAACGAGCCGGAGATGAAAGGAGAACGGCAATCCCCGGCAGCAGGCGATATCCGGTTTGAACACGTATCGTTTGCCTATCAAGACAAGGAAGTGTTGCATGATATAAACATTACGCTCCCGAAAAACTCCTTGACGGCTCTTGTCGGACCTTCTGGAAGCGGGAAAAGTACGGTGATGAAGCTTTGCGCCCGTTTCTACGACCCACAGAAAGGATGTATCTTTTTCAATGGTGTTCCGATGAATGAGATAAATCCAGAAAGTCTGATGAGCCACATCTCTATGGTATTTCAGGATGTCTATCTGTTTCAGGACACCATACGCAATAATATCCGCTTTGGTAAAACTGACGCGACGGAAGAAGAAATTATAGCCGCAGCTAAAAAAGCCTGTTGCCATGATTTCATCATGCGCTTGCCGCAGGGCTACGACACGATGGTTGGCGAAGGTGGCTGTACCTTGTCCGGAGGTGAGAAGCAGCGCATATCCATCGCCCGCGCCATATTGAAAGACGCGCCTGTTATCTTATTGGATGAAGCTACCGCCTCGCTCGACCCAGAAAATGAAGTGGAGGTGCAGAAAGCCATCGATACGCTTATCAAAGGCCGTACAGTTATTGCCATTGCTCACAGGCTCAAAACAATCAAGGATGCCGACCGGATAATCGTTTTGGACAACGGGCGGATAAAGGAAGAAGGCACGCATGATGAGCTTGTCAAAAAGGACGGACTTTATGCTCATTTGTGGAATATACAGGAAAGTATTTCGGGGTGGAAACTGTAATCATAAAATCCCTATTTTTAGGTATTTCCTATTCCAACGGAATGCGTTTACTTTGCGATATCAAATTAAAACTAAAAACGATATGAAGAAAACAGGAGTATTTTACGGTTCTACGACCGGGACGACAGAATCAGTAGCCAATCTGATAGCGGAAAAATTAGGCATTGCGCAGGCAGACGTACACGATGTCAGCAAGATGAGTACCGATGTGGCAGGGGCATACGAAGCCTTGATATTGGGCACCTCCACGTGGGGTGACGGCGAATTGCAGGATGACTGGCATGACGGCATCAAAGTGCTGAAAGGCATGGACCTGAAAGACAAAATCATCGCCTTGTTCGGATGCGGCGACTCGGAATCATACGGCGATACGTTTTGCGACGGCATGGGCATCCTTTACGAGGATTTAAAAACCAGCGGATGCCGTTTTATCGGTGCCGTTTCCGATGTGGATTACACATACAGCTCGTCTATTTCAGTCATTGACGGTAATTTCGTAGGGCTTGCCATTGATGACGTGAATGAAAGCGAAAAGACGGAAGAACGCATCGCTTCTTGGACGGATATGCTGAAAGCCGACTTAGCGTAAAAGAACCGGGTTGATAGTTGAGACTGAAGGCAAAAGATCCTCTACCTCAGCTATCAACTGATTATATCCAACCATAAACCATCAACTGAACATGGAACTGAATCCCGCCGACCTTAAAGTCTTTCTGAATCACATTTATGAATTTAAGAAAGGAGTACGCCGCATGGTGTTGTACACTACCAATAAAAAATACGAAGATTTCGCCGTCAAACGTTTGGCAAACCAACGTATCAAGTTCATTGTGCAGCAAGTGGATGACGAACGCATCAACTTGTTTTTCGGATGTGACGAATGCATCGAAGCCATCCGCCTGTTGGTCAACCGCCCGCTGAACAAACTGACACCGGAAGAGGATTTCATTTTAGGGGCTATGCTGGGATATGACATCTGCGTGCAATGCCGCCGGTATTGCGACCGAAAACAGCGAAAGATGGTATCGTAAATGTGAAGATTCGCGGATTTTCCCTACCTTTGCCCCGCAAACAGAATATACAGACAAAATGAAAACATACCGGACTTATCTTTTCGACTTCGACTATACGCTTGCCGACTCTTCGAAAGGCATCGTGATGTGCTACCGCATCGTGCTGGAACGCCACGGACATACGGGCATCAGCGACGAAGAAATCAAACGCACCATCGGGAAAACCTTGGTGGAATCGTTTTCCATCTTGAGCGGAGTGACCGATGCCGGCATCTTGGAAACTTACCGGAAAGAATATGTGAAAGAGGCTGATAAATACATGACGGCAAACACACGCCTCTTCCTCGAAACCGCCGAAGTCTTGGCGAAACTGAAAGCCCAAGGAGCGAAAATCGGCATCATCTCGACCAAATACCGCTACCGGATTATGGAACTGCTGAGTCATGCGCTTCCCGAAGGCACTATCGACCTCATCGTAGGAGGAGAAGACGTACAGACACCCAAGCCTTCGCCCGAAGGCGTATTCCTCGCACTCGAAAAACTGAACGCGGAGAAAACGTCTACACTATATATAGGAGACAGCACGGTAGACGCCGAAACCGCCCGAGCCGCCGGAACGGATTTCGCAGGCGTGCTTCACGGCACCACTACCCGCGAAGAGCTTGCCGCATATCCGCATGTAGATGTAATGAAAGACTTAACAAAACTGCTCTAAATATAGCAACCGCTTATTTTCCTCCAGCTTCTTATAATGATAAACACATACGGCTTCATCGCCCGACGAACCCATATCCATCAGCCAACGCATACGGGTTCAAAGCCTGATGAAGCCGCATGCATTTTTGTCAGCAGGAAACTGACTTTTTGGCAAATGCAGAATCTATATAAATCTGTTCTTACATACGCCCCGAAGAATTTGAGAAATATTTTGCATAAAGTATTGGTTATATGAATAGAAAGCCGTATCTTTGCAGCCGATTTAGTCCGTGGAGGTAGACAAGTAACCTAAGAGAAGGGTTCACCTTGCGGAGAAAACCCGTTTAATAGTTTAATAAAAAATGTACGTAATTGTAGAAATTAACGGTCAGCAGTTCAAGGCTGAAGAAGGCAAAAAGCTGTTCGTTCAGCACATTCAAAACGCAGAAGGCGGTGCAACTGTTGAATTTGACAAAGTTTTGTTGGTAGACAACAACGGTGCTGTAACAGTAGGTGCTCCTACCGTAGAAGGAGCTAAAGTGGTTTGTGAAGTAGTTTCTCCGCTGGTAAAAGGCAAGAAAGTATTGGTATTCCACAAAAAGAGAAGAAAAGGTTATAAGAAACTGAACGGTCACCGTCAACAGTTTACTGAACTGACAATCAAACAAGTTATTGCTTAATCATTAAAAAAACGTAGAAGAAAATGGCACATAAGAAAGGTGTAGGTAGTTCAAAGAACGGCCGTGAATCAGCAAGTAAAAGATTAGGCGTAAAGATATTCGGTGGTTCAGCTTGCAAAGCTGGTAACATCATTGTTCGTCAAAGAGGTACAGTTCATAACCCGGGCGAAAATGTAGGTATGGGAAGCGACCATACACTTTACGCATTAGTAGACGGAACTGTATGTTTCAAGAAGAAACGCGAAAACAAGAGCTATGTTTCAGTAATCCCGGCTAAGGCTGAAGCTGAAGCGTAATTCATAAGAAAAGAAGGTAAATTCAAACCTTCTTTGAAGTGGAATAAAAAAACAACCCAAGTTTACATCTGAATTTTGTAAACTTGGGTATTTTTTATCCTGAAACATTCCCTTCTTAATGGAAAGATTTATATATTTGACGAAATTAAAACCCAACGGATTATGGTTAAACACATTGTTTTATTCAAACTGAAAAAAGAGCTTACACAAACTGAGCGAGAAGATGTCATGCACCGTTTTAAAGCGGCTATTGAAGCTTTGCCTGCTACTATCCCTTTCATCCGCCACATTTTTGTGGGACTGAACATGAATCCGGATGAACAATGGGATATCTGTCTGGATAGCGAATTTGATACATTGGAAGACGTAAAAGCCTATTCTGCCCATCCCGACCATCAGGCTGCAGCAGGATTGCTAAAAGAATATAAACAAGACCGGGCTTGCGTGGACTATATGCTTTAGTTAATAATGAATAATGAACAATGAACAATTATCCATGCGGCATCGTAATTATTAATTGTTCATTGTTAATTATTAATTGTTAACTATTAATTATCTGCGCTTTTCCTAGAAGAAAGTTTTTCGAGCACATAAACCAAAAAGAAACCGACAATAGCCAACACAATGGCTTCGAAAATAGATTGGTCGGGGACCGCATTTACTTCAATTAACGGTTTAGTCACGCCATGACTATCGACAAAAGTCTCTACCGTTTCTTTCCAGGGCCATACTTTATTTAATGACCCCAACATAAAGCCTGTGAGCACTGACAATGTGATGTTGCGGAAACGCTTTAAAGCATACGACAACACACGTGAAAAACTGGTGATACCTAAAAATGCACCAGCAGCAAAGACTATGATAATCTTCATATTAAGTGTCTTCACGGCTTCCATGACAAAGAAATATTTACCCAATAAGACAAGAATAAAACTACCTGATATACCCGGAAGAATCATGGCACAAATGGCTATCGCTCCGCATAAGAAAATAAACAACAGATTGGAAGGCGTTTCGGCAGGTGTAGCTACTGTTATGTAGTATGCGATTGCCGCTCCCAACACAAATCCCGTAACGGTTTTCCAATTCCATTCCTTGATATCTTTGCCCACGAACCACGTAGAAGCAAGCACCAATCCAAAAAAGAATGCCCATACCAATATCGGATAAGCGACCAAAAGCCACGTAATCAGCTTTGCCAACGAAAAGATGCTGATGCCAATACCCAGCAAAAGAAAAAACAAGAAGTTTCCATTTATCATCCGCCAAAATGTCTTCCACCTACCCGTAAAAAACATTTTCAGACTCTCGCGGTTAATGCTTTTGATAGAATCAATCAGTTCATCATAAATTCCTACAATAAAAGCAATCGTACCTCCCGACACTCCGGGAACGACATCAGCTGCCCCCATACATATACCTTTTAGCGTCAGCAAGGCATAATCTTTCATTTTACGTTCCATTTTCATACAATTTTATTTCCGAGTGCAAAGATAAATGAAAAAGTTTAACTCCTGATTCGCATAAATAAAAAATGAAGAATGAAGAATATGTAAATATTCACTCCTTCATTCTTCATTCTTAATTCTTCATTTAATCAATCATTCTCCTGCAAACTCCTTGATGCGTTGCTCTTCGCTCAAGCGGCATATCAATAATCGATTATTCTTTTCGGCGATGATATAACCGTCTAGCCCTTGAACGATAACTTTCTTTTCTTGTGTCGTATGTACGATACAGTTCCGGCTTTCATGCAAATGGATATTCTCGCCGATGCAAACGTTATTATGTGCATCTTTCTTCATATTATCATGCAACGAACCCCATGTCCCTAAGTCGCTCCACCCGAATGAAGCAGGGAATACATAGATTTCATCGGCTTTTTCCATAATGGCATAGTCTATGGAAATATTCTCACAAGTGGGGAAAAGCTTATCAATCATTTCCTGTTCCTTATCGGTATAATAATAAGGAAGCAACCCTTCGAATATTTTCGACATAGGGGGCTGATAAACCCGTAATGCATTTACAATCGTACTGACATTCCAAATAAAGATGCCCGCATTCCAGAAATAATTCTTCCGTTGCAGATAACGTTTAGCCGTTTCCAAATCGGGTTTTTCCTTAAATGCATCTACCCGATAAATTTCCTTATTGGAAGGACATGCCATTGACAAATCGCCTTCGATATATCCATATCCTGTTTCGGGACGAGTGGCTTTCATGCCCAACGTGACGACAGCATCAGAATCTGCCGTAAACTTCAATGCAGAATTAACCACCCGCACAAACTCACGCTGGTCCACCACAATATGATCACTCGGAGTAACCACAATATTGGCTTTGGGATTTTTCGCCTTTATCTTCCAACTCACGTATGCGATGCATGGAGCCGTATTCCTTCGGCAAGGTTCCAATAAAACATGTTCAGAATCTATATCGGGCAATTGCTCTTTCACCAAATCGGCATAAGCCGCAGAGGTTACAATCCACATATTCCCTGACTCACACACTTCACGAAAACGGTCTACCGTAAGCTGAAGTAAGGTCTTTCCACATCCTAATACATCAATAAACTGCTTGGGGAAGTCAGTAGTGCTCATCGGCCAAAAACGGCTGCCTACTCCTCCCGCCATCACTACTACATGGTTATTACTCTGATTCATACTGAGCTTCTTACTATTTTACATATTGCAAATATATGTATTTTTATTGCAAATAACCAATATTAAGCAAGATTTTATCTGTTTCAAGCCAAACATGTTACAAACCTATGTCTATAAACATAAAAAAGGTATGCCAACTGAATGACATACCCTTTTGTATAAATTAATCTAACTGATATTACTTCCGGTTTCTCCAAAGATTGCTCATGTCTTCCAATGTCTTTCCTTTGGTTTCGGGCACCAATCGCCATACGAACAAAGCGGCAAGTACACAGATGAGACCATACAAACCATACGTAAACCAATGGCCGAAATTGGGGTCTCCACTTGTCTGCATATTAAACATCGGTACAAACGATGCACTTACAATCCAGTTGAATATCCATTGGAATGCAACAGCAATTGCTGTTGCAGCGCCACGGATGGTATTGGGGAATATCTCGGAAATAAGTACCCAACAGATAGGTCCCCACGACATCATAAACGAAGCGCTATAAACCATGATACTAAGCATAGTAACTACTTCCAAACCTGCATGACCGAAAGTTAACGCAACTCCGAAAGCTCCTATTGCCATACCGGTAGAACCTGTAATAAGCAAGGGTTTACGTCCCCATTTTTCTACTGTAAAAATAGCAACAAGCGTAAACAGAATGTTAACCACACCCATAATAATGGTCTGCATCATCGGATTTTCCATACCCATATCGCCGAAAATACGCGGTGCGTAATAAAGCACGGCATTGATACCTACAGCCTGTTGGAATACACTCAACATGATACCCACAAAAATGACAAGTACACCGTAAGTAAAGACTTTCTCGGTCTTTTCGGTAATGGTGTTCTTGATTTCGTTCAGAATATTGGTTCCTTCTGTCTTGCCGTTAATCTTACAAAGTACAGCAAGCGCCTTTTTGTCTTGACCTGCCATAACAAGATAACGTGGAGTTTCAGGTACGAAACAAATCAGCAAAGCGAACAAACCGGCAGGAACAGCCTCACTACCGAACATATAACGCCAACCGGTAGAAATAGTCCACGGGTCACTACCCGGAGCAACGGCATTAACACCCTGACCGATAGATTCGATAACCGGATTGGTATGATCGCCTAAGATGAAGAAATTCACCATATAAACCACCAACTGACCAAAGATAATAGCAAACTGGTTCCATGATACCAAGGTACCACGGATATTAGACGGTGCCACTTCAGCGATATACATCGGGCAAAGAGCAGAAGCCAATCCCACACCTACACCGCCAATCACACGGTACACATTAAAGGCAATAAGCAACGGATAATTGGCAACACCGTGCTCGAAGAACAAAAATTCAGGTTCCATTGAGCCCAATGCCGAAATGAAGAACATGATACCGGCAAAGATAAGCGACTTCTTACGTCCCCAATTCGAAGCCATGTATCCAGAAACGGCACTACCGATAATACACCCAATCAATGCGCTGGCACAAGTAAAGCCATGCCATCCATCTGTATATACAAAATCTTCCGCTCCTAAGAAGAAGGCTTGCAAACCTTTCTCAGCACCGGAAATAACAGCCGTATCGTATCCAAAAAGAAGACCTCCCAATACGGCTACAAGCACAATCGTAAAAAGATAAGTTTTACTTCCTTTTTCAGAATAGTCCATGATATAAACAAATAAGGTAAAGAATGAAGAACAAAAAAATGAAGAATGAAGAACGAAGAATGAAGAATCGGCAACATCCGCTTATTCTTCATTCTTCATTCTTCATTCTTCATTCAATTATTAGCAGTACATATTCAAGATTGCTTCATACAATTCTTGTTTGCCGCTAGTCTGTTTCGGTTCGCCAACTGTCTTAGCGTATGCTACTACGTCTTCCAAAGTCAACTTACCTTCTTCGAATTCCTTACCTTTACCAGCATCAAATGAAGCATAACGGTCAGCCAACATCTTCTTGTATGGAGATTCTTCCAACAATTTAGCAGCACTCAGCAATGCACGAGCCATAACGTCCATACCTGCGATGTGAGCGATAAAGATGTCTTCCAAGTCAGTAGAGTTACGACGAGGTTTAGCATCGAAGTTTGTACCACCATTGCCCAAACCACCGTTACGGATGATTTGCATCATAGCTTGAGTCAATTCATAATTGTCAATCGGGAATTGGTCTGTATCCCATCCGTTCTGATAGTCACCGCGGTTAGCGTCGATAGAACCCAACATGCCGTTATCAACAGCTACACACAATTCGTGTTCGAATGTGTGGCCAGCCAATGTAGCGTGGTTCACTTCGATATTAACCTTAAAGTCTTTATCCAAATTGTGAGCTTTCAAGAAACCTACTACTGTTTCAGTATCTACATCATATTGATGTTTAGTCGGTTCCATCGGTTTCGGTTCAATCAAGAAAGTACCAGTGAAGCCTTTTGCACGTGCATAGTCACGAGCAATAGTCAACATCTGAGCCAAGTGTTCTTTTTCACGTTTCTGATCGGTGTTCAGCAATGACATGTAGCCTTCACGTCCGCCCCAGAATACATAGTTAGAACCGCCCAATTCGATAGTAGCGTCAATAGCGTTCTTAATTTGAACAGCTGCACGAGCTACAACGTCGAAATCAGGATTGGTAGCAGCACCGTTCATATAACGTGCATGACCGAATACGTTAGCAGTACCCCACAACAATTTAATGCCTGTTTCAGCTTGTTTTTGTTTCAGGTAAGCTACGATTTCCTTCATGTTTGCTTCGTATTCTTCAATAGTGTCTGCTTCGTCACAGAGGTCTACATCGTGGAAGCAATAATATTCGATACCGATTTTCTGCATAATTTCGAAACCTGCATCTGCTTTATCTTTAGCAGCCTGAACCTTGTCAGGATTTCCTTTCCACGGGAATGTCTTTGTACCACCGCCGAATTGGTCACCGCCTTCAGCGCACAACGTGTGCCACCAAGCCAATGAGAATTTCAACCAGTCTTTCATTTTCTTTCCCATTACCACTCTTTCAGGATCATAATAACGGAAAGCCAACGGGTTCTTGCTTTCTACACCTTCGAATTTAATCTTACCGATGTTCGGAAAATACTCTTTTGTTGCCATAGTTTTTTTGTTTAAAAGTTAATGAAATATTGGTTTATTATTATTATTTTACGATTTTTTGCATGCATCCCAACCAACGTTGATAAGCATCTTCGTATGCCGACTTATTAGCGACATCCGGTTCGATAACTGCCAGCTTATCCAATGTAGCAAACGCTTCATTGTTATCCTTATAAATACCGGCACCCATACCTGCACCTTTCGCAGCACCTACCGAGCCGTCAGTATCATAAAGTTCAATGGTTGCACCTGTTACGCCAGCCAATGTATCACGGAATATCGGGCTAAGGAACATATTAGCATGTCCTGCATGGATTTTCTGTACATTCATTCCCATACCCTTCATAACGTCAATACCATACTTGAACGAGAAGACAATGCCTTCTTGTGCCGCACGGATAATATGATTACGTGTATGCAAATTGAAATTGATTCCATGAATAGAACATCCGGTTTCCTGATTCTGAAGCATACGTTCTGCACCGTTACCAAAAGGAAGAATGCTTACACCACCCGAACCGATAGGAGCCTGAGCTGCAAGTTCATTCATTTGTGCGTATGAAACGCCTTCTGGAACGACCGTACGTTTAATCCATGAATTCAGAATACCTGTACCGTTAATGCAAAGCAATACGCCCAAACGAGTTTGGTCTGCCGTATGATTCACATGAGCAAAGGTGTTGACACGTGATTTTGGATCGTAATTAACAGAACCGTTTACACCGTAAACCACGCCTGATGTACCTGCTGTAGAAGCGATTTCACCCGGATTGAATACATTGAGAGAAAGTGCATTATTGGGTTGGTCTCCCCCACGGTAAGTCACCGGAGTGCCTTCTTTCAAGCCCAATTCAGCTGCTGCAATGGCAGTCACTCTTCCCTGTTCTGAGAAAGTTGGACGGATATCGGCAATCAACGAACGGTCGAAACCATAATAATCAAGTAAGAATTGTGCGACATCATTCGCTTTGAAATCCCAGAACATACCTTCTGACAAGCCGGAAACTGTCGTACAGATTTCACCCGTCAAGCGCATGGCGATATAGTCGCCCGGAAGCATAATCTTATAGATTTGCGAGAAAATTTCCGGTTCGTTTTCTTTAATCCATGCCAACTTTGAAGCTGTAAAGTTGCCCGGAGAATTAAGCAAATGAGAAAGGCATTTTTCTTCACCCAATGTCTGGAATGCCTTTTCACCGTAAGGAACGGCACGGGAATCACACCAAATGATAGCCGGACGAAGCACACGTTGTTGTTTGTCTACACAAACCAATCCATGCATCTGATAAGAAATACCAATAGCGGCAATCTCCTCTTTCTTCACACCGCTTTCATTCATAATAGCTTCGGTAGCCAACTTCAAGTTAGCCCACCACATTTCAGGCTTCTGTTCAGCCCATCCTGGATGAACAGCGATAATCTCAGCTTCTGTTTTCGGATAGAAAGCCGAAGCAACACACTTTCCGGACTCGGCATTCACCAAACTGGCTTTCACCGAGGAACTCCCTATATCATACCCTAACAAATACATAATACTAATGTTTTAATTATTTATACTTATTATATATCTTTCTGTCAAACCGATAGTACCTCGCCGCCCGATGAGCAACACCTTTTTCTTTCTCTTCCAACGGTACAACGTATGGCATCAGAGCTATTTTCTTATGAAAGTTACGTACATCGAACTCCTTATTATAAATCAGCTGAAAAAGCACACGCAATTGAGAAGCGGTAAATTTCCGTGGCAAAAGGTCAAACATCACCGAAGGAGAACTCTCCACATAATGTCGGATCACCTCCATCGCGTCTTTCAAAATCCGGTTGTGGTCAAAAGCCAATGGACCGACTTCCGAAACCGGAGTCCAACGTGCATCGTATGTAGTCGTAAGCTGCTTGTTATGCTGGTCTATCTTCAACAATGCGAGATATGCCACCGTTACAATCCTTCCTACCCTACCTTCTTTTATCCAATGAAAATGTTCCAGCCACACCACATCACGCGGGTCAGACGTACGGTCTTTCGACCCGTATGCCTTAAACTGGTTCATCCGAATATTTTTCAATCCCGTCAGCTCGGTCAACACCCGTTTTGCCGCTTCGTCTAAATCCTCATCTACATAAATCGGACTTCCAGGCAGCTTCCAATCGTTAAACTTTCCGTCTGTTTGTTTCCCGACCTGACGAACCAAAAGCACCCGAAACCGCTCCCCGTCAAATCCGATAACTGCACAGTCTACTGACACATGCACATCGATTACAAGGTTATTTTCGGTTTGCTTTTCCATATTCAACATTCATTTGACACTGCAAATATATATAGTTTTTACATACGTTGTACCAAAAACATCCGATTATTTCTTATGTTATAAAACATTATTTCTCAAATAAATAGTTTTCATACCTGATACAATAATAAAAACAAGCATTATTGTACTAGATACGAAAAGAATCAAAAAGGCAAATTCACCCTTTTTATCTGTATTTCAGACAGGTTGAATTTGCCTTTTCACAAGCGCAAAACCCTTATGTTTAATGAAATATATTTATTACAAGAGGCAAAAGAAGAGCCGGAGACAAAAGAGCGGATTAAAAACGAACTAAACGATTCCCCTTACCGACAAAAAGAAAAAGACTCCCGTAGCAATCATCAGCACACCGATAACGGCATAAAACAAACGAGCCTGTTTTCTTCCAACATTAGCCACGACAAATTGCGTGTTCTGTGCCGTAAAGAACCAATCCCAATTGAAGAGGGCTGCCAGCAAAGCGAGCAGCCCCACAAGGACAAACAATGCCTGTATAATATAATGCACCGCCATAACAGGTACGTTTTATTCACCAGCTTCAAAACAGAGCATACGGTTCCCGTTTTCTTGCTCCTCAATGCTCACCTTGACCGCATCCCCAGGAAGCAAGTCTTCTATCAGTTCAGGCCATTCAATGAAACACAAAGCACCGCTATAGAAATAATCCTCATATCCCATATCATACACCTCTTCCAGCTTCTTGATGCGATAGAAATCGAAATGGTAAATAAGTTCGCCGGTAGTATCCGAACGATATTCGTTCACAATGGCAAATGTAGGAGAATTAATGACATCAGCCACGCCCAATTCTTCACATACCGCTTTAATGAAAGTCGTTTTCCCTGCACCCATTTTGCCATAAAAAGCAAAAACCGTATTATCACCCATAGCTGCAATAAATTCTTTTGCCGCTTCATGGATTTGTTCAAGATTCTCAATGCTTATTTTCATATTCATCCTTTTTTATGCTAACTTTTTCACAAAGGTATTAATTTTTTTCTTTTTCGCACTACAGATACGGCTTATCTTTGCAAGGGCATAAAAGAGAATGGATACAAATATGATAGAAGCTCCCGAAGGAATCTGATAGGCATAAGAAATAAACAATCCCCCTAGACAACTCGCATACCCAATGACAATAGAAAGCCCTATGATATGCCTGAACCGGTATGTAAAAAGATTGGCTGTCATTTGCGGAAGAGTCAGAAGGGATATGACAAGCACAATACCTACCATGCGCAAACATGACACAATGGTCAAAGCAATAAACATCATCAATACATATTCAAAGCATGTTACAGGCATCCGTTGCGAACGGGCAAAGTCGGCATCGAATGCAATAGCAACAATAGAACGTAAAAAAAGCGCAAAGAACAAAACCAAGACAACGCTCAGCACCCCTAATAAGATAATATCACCCTGCGTAATGGTCAAGATATTTCCAAAAAGGAAGGAAGACAAATCAGGAGTAAACCCCGGAGCCAAGAAGCTGAAAATAATGCCGATAGCCATTCCAAACGTCCAAAATACGGCAATAGCAGAATCTTCACGCATATCGCTCCGCTTGCTGAGCCATTCCACTCCAAAAGCCGATAACACCGAAAAAACAGCGGCACACAATATAGGGGAAATACCCGTATATAGTCCAATGCCAATGCCTCCGAACGAAGCATGCGTAATTCCTCCACTGATAAATACCAGTCTCCGGGTTACGATATAAGTACCGATAATCCCGCATGCGATACTGGCAAAAAGACTTCCCAACAAGGCATGTTGAAAAAATGTATACTGCAATAAGTCCATTTTATTCATGAATAATTAATAATGAATAGCCAATAGCGATAGCTTCCATATCTGCGCCCAACAACCGTTATTAACTATTAACTTTTAATTTTTAACTGCTTCGAATCGTCTTTCTCCGACAATGAGGAACAATTCATCCTTCATTTCATCTGGAAGTTCGATGCCTCGTAATTGAAGGCTCCTGCTCCACCCAGCCACATCCGTCTCCTGCATGGAGTAGAGAATATCACGGAACTCCTCAATTTCTTCATTCGTATACGTATCTGACGGATGCCCCTTAAAACGGTCCAGTTCTTCGTCATCGTAATATTCGATTTTCTTACTAACGGCTGCAAGAAGACTTTCTTTCTCGCATACAGCATGTTGCCCACAACATTCGCTATCGACCGTAATCACGGGAGGCGCTTCTTTCAATTCTCCGCCCGCAATTTTCTTTTGCACATTCCGGTTGTACAAATATCCGGCACCCATGCCGAAAAGCACCACCACTATTAATATAATAAGGAGTATCCACATAACCTAACATTCCTCCAGAATCGAAAAACCGGCACGGCTCAAATCTTCCCAATAGTGCGGATAAGATTTGCTCACGACCTGCGGATTATTTATCTGCACATTCTCCAACCGAATACAGGCTGGAGCAAAAGCCATTGCCATGCGGTGGTCCTCGTAAGTGTCAATGCAGGGGAAAGCATCGGGCGTACACCGCTCTCCGTTCCACATTAAAACAGAGCCGTCTTTTTCTTCTAATACATAGCCCAACTTACTCATCTCTGTAATCAATGCCGCCATACGGTCGGTTTCTTTAATCTTCAGACTTTGCAACCCACTGAAACAGAACGGAATGTCAAGCAAAGCACACGTAACGACAAACGTTTGAGCCAAATCGGGCTGGTTGATAAAATCATATTCCAACCGCGATGTTTTTATGCCCGATTTAGAAAGGATTACCCGATTGTCTTCATAGCGCGTTTCTACGCCCAAGGAAGCAAAAAGTGAAGCAACCTGGGCATCTCCCTGCGGACTTT
Source organism: Bacteroides sp. An322 (assembly GCF_002161765.1). Taxonomy (GTDB): domain Bacteria; phylum Bacteroidota; class Bacteroidia; order Bacteroidales; family Bacteroidaceae; genus Phocaeicola; species Phocaeicola merdavium. Next base: position 33,309 of record NZ_NFIN01000019.1, read on the forward strand.
GCCTGAACAAGCCGGGCAATTCAATTTCCGCATGAGGCATCAACGCACAGATTTCATACCAATACGAAGCTGCACTCCAATCGCTTTCCACATAATAAGCATCCGATGCCTGATACGGAAGAGGCTCTACGCACAACTGATTTTCTCCCGTCCAGCCTGCCTGGGCACCGAATGCCCGCATCAACTGCAACGTCAAGTCGATATACGGACGGGAAATAATATCTCCCGTCAAAGTCAGTCTTAACCCGTTTTGCAAAGCAGGACCTATCATCAGCAATGCCGAAATGTATTGTGAACTCACATTTCCCGGAAGCGCCACTTCCGCTTGGCTTAACCGATGCCCCGTAATGCATAAGGGAGGATAGCCTTCGTTCCTACTATAAACAATTTCAGCCCCTAAAGCACGCAAGGCGTCAACCAAAATGCCAATGGGACGTTGTTGCATACGTTGGGTTCCCGTCAAGCTGTGCGTACCTTCGCATACGGATAAATAAGCGGTAAGAAAACGCATGGCAGTACCCGCAGCCCCGATATCAATCGTATCCGGCATTTCTTGCAAGGCGCGAATCATAACCCGCGTATCGTCGCAATCCGACAGATTATCAAGCCGGGCACGTTTTTCCGACAGGGCATTAATAACTAAGGCACGGTTACAAATACTTTTCGAAGAGGGCAATTGTATCGTTGTATGAATCGTTTCGGGCGGAATTAATCGTATAGGTTTCATGGTGATATTAATCGTCTTGTTGGTTTGCAAAGATAATGCATTCCAGCGTATGTTGAACACATTCAAGCAAGTTTTTAATCACATATAAGTCCATCGGCTTACGAAGCCTGCTTCGTTGCCCGATGAAGCCTGCTTCGTAAGCCGATGAACCTATATGCATTTTTGTCAGCACCTAGCTGACATTTTGGCTGTAGTTTTTTTATGTGTCCGTTTCCACCACAAGTAATACCCGCTTAAAGGCAAGACACCTCCAGACAAAGCGGCTAAGAAATACACTATTTTAGTAAACATTCCTCCCCAACTCCCGGTATGGAAGGCGTAAAACCAGCCTTTCATGCTTTGCGGAGCAGAGGGTTGAGCATCTTTCCATGTGATTCGAACTTCGTCTTTGCGCGGTTTTTCCTTGCCTTTATCTACGCGGTGTACCGAAGCGGACGGGTTTTCTCCGAAGAGCGAATAAGCCGCCGTGCGATACCAGCCAAACGACCAGGTCAGTCCGGTCAATGCCATGACGAGCAAGAATATCGTACTATAGAATCCGATAGATACATGGGTATCATACCAGAACCTGCGCCAGCCTTTGGTGCACGATACACAGAGGCGGTTCTTTAGGGCTTTCCGAGTACGGGGAATCCATATTACCAAACCGCTTATCAGGATAAAGACCATAAGCAGGGTAGTTATACCCACCACAACTTTCCCTACCGACTTCTCACCTTTCGAAGGCGGAGGGTCCATAAGCCATCGGTGCAACTTACGCATGGTTTGGAAGAAGGGATACGTTTCAGTCCAGCCCAATGCTTTACCTGTATAGGGATTGATGCTGAGCCGCTTCTTTCCAGTTTCTCGAAAAGAGGCAAAAGCCGTTTCTTCGGGATTATGAGAAAGTTGGAGGGCGGTAAGGTGTAACGAGTCCGACGCTTGCTTCTGGATACATTCTATCAATGCTTCCGGCGAAAGTGCTTCCGCTCCTTTTTGGGGTGGCGTCACCCGGTAAATCGAACGTTGAAGGGCTTGCGTGATGTCCTGCTCAAATACCAAGGCTGCTCCCGAAAGGCAAATAATGCTGATGAGAATGCCCAAGGGAAGCGAGAGCCAAAGGTGTATGTTCCGGAATAGTTTCTTCATGATTGTGTTTGGAGTTTTCACCACAAATTACACAGATTAAAAATAATTATTTGAACATCCGCACTTCCCCATTGCTTATGTAGGGGCGGGGTCTGCCCGCCCGAATACATCAACTGATACATCCGCGAGCGTATTTAGGCAGGCGAACCCTGCCCCTACAAGCCAACGAAGTATAATAATTATTTTAATCTGTGGTGAGATTCATATTAGTTGGTTGCTGATAGTTTGCCCAATGCCGTAACGGAGTCCGCTTTGTCTACCACAAGTCCTGCTTTGGCTTCTCCTGTGGCAGGGTCGATGCGGTAAATGGTCGGTTTGGCTCCTGTTGTCGTTACTACAGGGATGTAAGCATATCCGTTATCGCTGCACGGTGTTCCAAAGCTGGATAAGGTAGAGGCTTCGGGCAAACCAGTCACTACGGTCAGTGTTCTTTCCTCGCCCTTGAATACTGCCAATTCGTTACGTGGCGCACTAGTTCCACTCATGTTTTCCGCTCCTCCGCTATACATTTGGAGCAAGAAATAGTCTTCGGCAATGTGCCAGCAACGGAACATCGGATTCTTGTTCCCCAACTCTTCTATATTGACATAATAAGAAGCGTCAAAATCATTCTCACCTGCCTTGATACGCACCACGCCCGATGGAAGCTGACCTTGCACACGTTCGAATTGCGTACCGTCGGGGTTCGTGACCGGAGTCGTTGTAGTACGTCCATATCCCGGAGAGAATACATAGAGGTCTCCATTATCTGCTGCCCAAATGGTCTGGTAATATTGCGAACGCATCCGCCCGCTGGCAAACCCGATTTTCCCTGTACGGGCAATCAGGGGAGTTTCATTGAAATCATCTCCGCTATAGATAGCCACGAAGGCACTATCGGGATATTGGGTAGAAGGAATCATCCCTGCGGTATATTGTCCTGAGCCGCTTCCTCCGTCGGCGTTAGCCACGTATTCAGGCTTTTGGATTCCCCACGGATAGGTATTCACGCCATAGTGGCTCATGCCCATCGGCACAACCGAAGTATAGAGTTTCCCATTCGCCTCTACGAAACCCGCAAAGCTTACACGTTCGCCATTGCCCAAGAAATTCTCGGCAATGTGGCTTCCGGTGGTAGTGCTTCCGTCCAATACACTCAGGTAATTGAATTGCAGGTAATAGGCGAAATTCCCTTCTTCGTCTTTTTCCGCCGTTCCGGCATTGGTAGAAGCCGTAATAACATTATCGCCCCACGTACCGTAAGTTGTAGTACGGTTAAACGTATATTGGCGGTCTTCGGTTATCAGCCCGTCATTTCCTAACTTGAATGAAAAACCTGTTCCATTGCTTCCGTCGTTGTATTGGAAACCGAAGAGGTAACGCTCGCCGTAATAAATCCAGTTGGATGCCGACTCGGTTTCCCATCCGTTCCCTTCTGCGGTCACCTGCCCCTCATCCAGCGATTCGGAAGTGACAAGATAAGTTGCTCCATTATCGCTTCCCGCTTGTGCCACAATGACAAAACGGGTCAGGGTTTCGGGATTCGGTTCCGGACTTGGTTCCGGATTCGGATTAGGCTCTTCGGTTTGTACTGGATTGTCATCACTACATGCGGTTGTAAACATACAGCCAAAAGAGAGGGCAGCTACAAGTGCCCAAGAGAAATGTTTTTTCTTCATATATTCTTAAATTAATAGTTAATAATTAACAGTTAATAGTGTAACTTACTTTCCGAAATAGACCCGGAATTTGCCATAGAATGCACGTCCAGCCTTCTGGAGGCTGAAATTATCATATAACTTTTCATTGGTGAAGTTCCGGCATTCCAACGAGAAGTTATAGCGTCCGTTCTTTATCGAATACCCAAGGCTTAGGTTGTGCGAGAATTGTTCGGGCACACGGCTTTTCGAACGCGGGTCTCCCAAATGTTCCCAATAAAGCGAAAACTCGTGCTGGTAATAGCTGTCGTAAGTCAAAGTCAATACATTGCCCTCCGCAAAAAGGTCGTGCCAAGTAAATGTGGCATCGAAATTGGCGAAGGTATAGGGCTGGTTCGGGATGCGTTGCCCGTAGGTAGTGCTTTCCTGTTGGGTATTTCCCGCACGATACCGCTCGTCATCACGTACATTGATGTTATTGAACGTGCCTCCCAATGAGAACCATTTCGCATACGAATAGCGTGCCGACACATTGAATCCTTTGGTCTTTACCCGCCCGTGGTTTTCGTAAATACCATAGCTCATACCTCCTATGGCATCCAGCCCGCGCTTGATATAATCTTTCGTATCACGGTAAATCAATGTCCCTTCTACATAAACGGCATGTTTCCCGAATTGGCGGTTATAACTCAGGTTGAAGTTTACATTGTCGCTCTTTTCCGGTTTCAAATCCGTCTTGCCCGCTTCTAAGTCTTCATCTCCAAAAAGCTCGTCGGTTGTAGGGAGGCGATAAGCCTTTTCATACGAAAGCTTTGCCTGAAGCCCTTCGATAATGAAATAGGTTCCAGCCGCTCCATACCCGAAAGAACTGGTCTTGCGGGTCATGTCAACATAATTGCCCACTCCGTCTTCACTTTGCGATACCGGACCCTGATTGTATTGGTTATAATATTTTCCGAATGCCGAAAGATTCCACTTGTCGGTAGGCATCAGGCGGTACGAAAGTCCAGTGATATTCTTGCGGGTAATTTTAGGGATGCTGAAATCGGACAACTTCGAACTTCCGTCCACTTTCGAGCGTGTAGTGCGCTTGAACGTGCTCAATACGTGATTCAACGTGAACGAATGAGCAGACCCAATACGGTAATTTGCCGTAAACGTGGCATTCCAGTTGGTGTTCTTCGATTCGTTATCCTGATACGATTGCTCTCCCTTGCTTCCGGTATACTTCCGGTCTCCCAGCCAGTTGTATTTATAGGATGCCGTATCAATGTTCATCGTCAGGTTATGGTTATAATTGGCGGTCAACATCACGTCCAGTCCTTTGGTGAACAAATCCCGCTTGCTGTATTCCAAAGAAGGGACGAACGAATGTCCTTTGCGGTGCTTTTCCCCAAACACGATGTATTGGTACACGCCCGTCTGTATTTCCTTGTAAAAATGTGAATAGTTGAAGCCCAACATCAGCCGGTCTGCCCAAGGCTTGTCCATAAAGCCGATTTTCCCGATAACCGCCTCGTTATGGAACCGGTCATTAAACCGTTTTACATGATAAATCTTATTGCGGTCGGTATTTTCCGTAATTCCGTCTTCCCCGAATTCGGTGATGTAATTGTCTATGTAATAATCATTGTCCGAGAAGTTTTGGAACGCGTTGATTTCATACGTCAACCCGTTTTGAAAAGTCTGTCCAAAATTGACATACGATTTATGGGTATTGAATGAACCGTAGGAATAAGAAGCGTCCAAATGCCATCCCCGGCGGCGTTTGTTGGTCACAATATTGATGACACCTCCCAAAGCATCCGTGCCGAATCCTACGGGAACTACGCCTTTATATACTTCGATGCGTTCGGCAAAGTTGACCGGAATGTTATTGATGTCGAAAGCCGTGCCGGCTCCTTCCTGTGGTACTCCGTCGATGAATACCTTTACGTGTTTACCCGAAAAACCGTCCAGCATCAGTTGCATATCCGAGCCTACGCCGCCCGATTCGCGCAATTTCAGTCCCGGAAGCTGCATCAAGGCTTCGCTCAAGCTTTTGGTAGAGTTGTGTAATTCTTTTGTATCGACCGCTACGGCATTGAATGCAGATTTTTGAATACGGCTCACCCCACTTGACACCACTTCCACCTCATCCAGTTCGTGTGCCATCGTTTTCAAGGCAATAGTCTGGCGCGTCCGTGTTCCGCTTTGCAAAGTAATCTGTTCTTCAAAAGTCTCGTACCCGATAGCAGATACAATTAAGGTATAAGTACCCGCAGGAGCTTTTAAATGATAAATACCCCGCTCATCAGTGGTACATCCATAGGCAGTGCCCTTTAGATACACCGTTGCAAAATCGATAATACTCTTATCCTCTGCCGAGATGATTTTCCCAGACAGCATTGTCCGTTTTTGTGCTGAAACAGAGAGAGAACATATTGCACAAAGCAATATGAAGAGGCAGTGTTTTGTCATTTCTTCTTTTATTTTTTAATCATTCAAATTCGATGCAAAGGTACAGAAGCTATTTCTATGCCACAATCACTAAAAGTTGGTATTCTCACCTAAAATTTCCGCTATTTTCTCCCCATTTTTTGGTAGTTTGAGACATCTACCTACAAATAAGTTTTTATATAACACACCGAATGACATTTATTTTAGTTATCTTTGTATCAAGAAATAAATGAAAATATATAGTAAGGGAAAGACAATATGGCTTTTGATGCAACAAAAAAAGAATGGAGCGAACTGTATGCATTCTTCCGTTTATTGGCAGAAGGCAATGTATATGCAGGCACGCCGGATGTAAAACGAGATGAAAATTGCTGCCTGCCAATTGCCAAAGTGCAACGGGAGGAACATGACGGCACACGTAATTATATTATAGGTAAAAATGAAGTACGGATATGGGGTGAAAACATAGACAAACGCATTCCACGGGAAGATTTTGAAACTGTAGCCAATTTAATCCTACAAGCATTACGCGAAACTTCAGGTAATAACATGACTTCACCCGATGGAGTGGAAGGATTCTTAGACGAGATAGTCATTTACAACCTAGAGGCAAAAACCGATGACCGTACAGACCTGAAAGTAGCATTTTATAATGAAAATGCCCCGCTAACAGGCCTCAGCATACATTCGCGCATTGGTCCTTTATATCCTTTACTGGACGGAGGACGTGCGGCAAACTTCAAATTCGAACAGACCGGAATAAAATTTCCAACACCTACCATAAACAAAATCAATGCGTTCGGCGAAGAAGATGATGTATTGGGACGGATGCAGATGATTGAACGGTTAGGAGGTGTGTTGAAGTATAATGACGTGGCAGATAAGATTTTCCGCAGCAATCTTTCGATGATAGACCTGCATGCCGGACGTATGTTGGGCGAAATGACCCGACTAATGTGGTTGGAAGGCATTACAAAGGTGTCAGAGCTTACAGAAGCGGTGAAACGACTGAATCCGTTGAAGATTAAAGACGAACTTATCACCAAACATGGCTATTATGATTACAAAGTGAGGGAATTCCTACTTGCTATTGCTACAGGCATGCGTCCGGCTAAAGTTTATACCGGCATTGATTCGGCTATTGACGGATGCCTGTTCGTGACAGGAGACGGTGAATTGCTATGTTATCAACGTGCTTTCAGACAAGTATTTGCCGATTTTCTGTTTCAGAATACCCGGCTTGAAAAAGGTTCGACTCAAAAAGACAAGTATGGTTATCTGGAACGGGAGAATGGTGCCTATTATTTTAAATTGAACTTGAAAGTGGGATTGATGAAACGATAAACAATACGACTATGGAAGAAAAGATGATTATTTATCAGGTATTTACCCGTTTGTTTGGAAATAAGGGGCTTCGTAATAAGATGAACGGAACTTTGGAAGAAAACGGGTGTGGCAAAATGGATGATTTTACCGAAAAGGCTTTGCACGAGATAAAAAAGTTGGGAGCTACTCATATATGGTACACTGGCATCATTGCCCATGCTTCGCAAACCGATTATTCGGCATACGGCATTCCACGCAATCATCCGGCTATCGTAAAAGGGAAGGCTGGCTCGCCTTACGCCATCCGGGATTATTATGATGTAGACCCCGACCTGGCTGTACATGTAGAGCATCGTATGGAAGAGTTTCAGGCTTTGATAGAGCGTTCGCACAAGAACGGGCTGGATGTGATTATCGATTTTGTGCCCAACCACGTGGCACGCCAGTATCATTCGATAGCCAAGCCTGAAGGAGTGAAAGATTTAGGGGAAGGCGATGATACATCGAAAGCTTTTGCTCCGGACAATAACTTTTATTACATACCGGGCGCTCATTTAGGTGGGGAAATCGATTTCTACGATGAAGAACAAGGCTTGTATGATGAAGTGCCGGCAAAGGCTACGGGAAATAACCGTTTTGACGTTTATCCGAACAAGACCGATTGGTATGAGACGGTAAAACTGAATTACGGTGTGGATTATATTGGAAATACCGGAAACCATTTTGACCCAATCCCTGATACATGGAAGAAGATGTTGGATATCCTCCTGTTTTGGGCAAGTAAAGGCATTGACGGTTTCCGTTGCGATATGGCAGAAATGGTTCCGTGCGAGTTTTGGGGCTGGGTGATTCCGCAAGTCAAGGCGCGTTATCCCAAACTCTTGTTTATAGCCGAGGTCTATAATCCGAACGAATACCGCAATTATTTGCATAACGGGCATTTCGATTACCTGTATGATAAGGTAGGTTTGTATGACACGTTGCGTGCGTTGACGTGCGGATATGCTTCAGCTACGGCGATTACCGGATGTTGGCAAAGTGTGAACGATATCCAGCCACACATGTTGAATTTCCTCGAAAACCACGACGAGCAACGCATCGCTTCCGATTTCTTTGCCGGTGATGCCCGCAAAGCTCTTCCCGCTTTATTGGTTTCGGCATGTATGAATACCAATCCGATGATGATTTATTTCGGTCAGGAGTTAGGAGAAGAAGGTATGGACTCGGAAGGCTTCAGCGGACGCGACGGACGTACTACGATATTCGATTACTGGAGTATCCCCAGCATCCGGCGTTGGAGCAATCACGGACGCTATAACCTGCATCTGTTAAATAACAAGGAAAAGGAAATCCGTCATTATTACCAACATGTGTTGAATCTCTGCAATACGGAGAAGGCAATAGCCAAAGGCGAGTTCTTCGACCTGATGTACGTGAATTGCGGAGGCTGGCTGATGAACGAACACCGCCAATACGCTTTCTTGCGTAAATACGAAAACGAAGTGTTGTTGATTATCGCCAACTTTGAGTCGATACCCGTACATATCGGTGTTAATGTTCCGCAACATGCGTTCGATTTCTTGCAGATGCCTGTAATGGAGAAATATACGGCTCAAGATTTGCTTTCGGGCAAAGAAGAAGTTCTTTCATGGATACCCGACAAGCCGATTACATTAGATCTTCCGGCATTAGGAGGGAAGATGCTGAAGATTGCTTTTTGAGTTTATTTCATTGAACACAGAGACGCAGAGGCACAGAGTTTTTTATTTTTAAAGAAGACAAAGTCCACGGAGAAAAGCACTAACTCTGTGTACTTTGTCTTCTCTTCTAATTTTATTTCTCTGTACCTCTGTGTCTCTGTGTTCAATAAAAGAATTCACACATCTTTTTGCAATTCATTTCTGGTTGACTATAGATACCGGATTTATGCAATACCCTGTACCATAACGGCACGGGCAAAAAGCGGGATATGCACCAGTGCAGCCAATCAATGATTCAGGAAGAAAGGCGGCTCGTACGGCACAGCAGCCATTCGTATATCTCCCTTGCTTCCTGCTCTTTCAGACTGCGCATAACAAACGATGTCCCATTGGTGGAAACAACCAAGTTCACGCGATGAAAGTGCGGAGTGAATGGGGTAGCAACTATTCGTACGACCTCCACATTGGCATATTTGAAATAGTTTTTCACCTCGGCAAACTTACCATTGCTGACTTCCAGATAATCTTCCTTCAGGGTGATGCGGCTTTGACGGACAGCAGAAAGCCCTTTAGCCAACGAAACCAACAGGTAAACGACAGGCACGATAATCCAAGTATAAAGCCCATAATAGCACAAAACAACCGTTGCCAAAAGCGAAAGAAGAAAGTCATACCGGATGACGTAACCCAACAAACCATAGCCAGAACTGGCTGAAGCAACAAGGTTGGAAGAGGCGTAATTCTTCCCCAACCACCAGTCCAAAAAGTTCCCCGCCTCATTGGAACCGTAAATCTTCACATCGGCACCACGTTTTTCGTCTGTGGCGTTCAATGCTTGTTTCAGCATAATGGTGCAACAATTCAACCATCTTTCAATTAAGTTCCGCTTGACGTAAACCGTGCATATTTTATCGTATGAAAACCTGATACTGTTGCGAGATACCAGTCCACTTTCGAAAAACAACTGTTTCTCGTCCATCTGTATATCCATATTGAAATATTGAAAAAAGACTTTACCTATCCACAATACCAACATAACAATATACAGAATGAAAGCAACCGAAACTAAGACAATCAATGGGAATGATGAAAAGTCGATATGCGCACTCGCATAGTCGATGACATAAACGGCGGCTTTATCGTTGACCGACATTAGCTGATTCCACAACGTCACGAAAAGCCCCGCCAATATCACCATGCCTTTCAGGTGGTTTTGGCAAAAAGCCCCTTTTATTAAATTGACATTCCTGACATCCAGCCTCCGGTTCCGATTGTTTACAGTTTCATCCTGTCCTATTTCTAGCCCTTCTTCCAATCCGTTTTCTTGCATTTCCACTTGGTTGAACAGCATATTCCAATCCTTATCGTCAAGAATAAGTTCTATTTCGGCGGTATTCGAAGCCAATGTATCAAAAGAGACCCCTCTCATATCTAAAAGGCGATACATGAACCCCCGTTTCATACGAAGCGACTGGATTTTGCACAACGGTATGCTGGTCTTTTCCTTTTGCAAGACACCATGGATAAACACCAAGTTACCGCCTTCAACGTAATACTTCTTGAAATAGTAATTGAGAAAAGCTGATATGGTTGCCAATGCCAACACGCCACCCAGAAAGGAGAGAATTATCCCGATGATTTCTCCGAAGGTGTATTCGTTATCCGGGTTGAATATCTTCATAAGCACAAGCACGAACAGAAAACCTGTATAACTCCGCAAGTACTTTAAAAAGAATATCACGAACGCGCTGAAGCTCATCCGCTGTGGTGCGGAAAAATCATTTGCCCTCATTTCTTATGCTTTCGATGATTAGAACTTTTATTTCATTGGCTTTCTCTTCTGCCAGTCCCGGAATGCTAGTATTGGCAAGCAGTTGGGCACCGTTCACAATGTCAATAGTATAAAGCCCGAACATCCGTGTGATTAAGTTTTGGCGGACACTAACCTGCTGTATTTTGCAAAAAGGGATAGTAGTTACAGAGGGGAAGAACAATCCAGAACGATAGGTGATGTCGTGTTCACGAATGGCGAATCCTTTATAGGCAAAAGCCTTAGGCAAGAGGAAGAAGTTGACCACAAGAGCTATCAGCAAAACACCTTCCATACCAACAACGGTCAGGTAACGATAGTTGAATGTATCAGCCAAAAGCAGGAAAAGCGCAAGTACCATAAAAGCCAAATAAATGAATAAGGTCTTTACATACAGCACCTTTAAGTATTTTCCTTCAAGGGGCGTATAGTGAAGGTTTTCCACGCAATCAATATTGTCAATGGTTAATTGTTTGTTTGTCATAAGGTGTGCCATGAAATAAGCTAATTATGTGAGTTGCTTTATGTTGCAACAAAGTCATTAAGAATAAAGAATGAGCGGATATTGGCTGATTATGCACATCTAGAATTAAAAACAGTTATGTTTTACAGGAGTTATCACTTCATCCAAGAGTTAAAAGCCAATATCCATGTGTCTGAAAAACAGATGAAAAGGTATTGGCATTTAACTCCTGATTGGCATTCATTCTTCATTTATTAGATTCCGTGCGCGTTCGCTTCTTTGTTAATCTTCTTGATTAATCCTTGCAATACTGCACCCGGTCCGCATTCTACGAATTCGGTTGCCCCATCGGCTATCATGTTTTGTACGGTTTGTGTCCAGCGTACCGATGCGGTCAATTGAGCAACTAAGTTCGCTTTGATTTCGGCTGGGTCGATATGCGGCTTAGCGTCTACATTCTGGTAAATCGGGCATTTCGGTGTATGGAATTCCGTAGCGTTGATAGCTGCTTCCAATTCCACTTTAGCCGGATTCATCAACGGAGAATGGAACGCACCGCCTACTTTCAGGGGCAAAGCACGCTTGGCTCCTGCCGCTTTCATCAGTTCGCAAGCCTTGTTGATGCCTTCGATAGAGCCTGAGATGACGATTTGACCCGGGCAATTGAAGTTAGCCGCTACACATACTTCACCTTCTTGTGCCACTTGCGCACAAATTTCTTCCACTTTCTCATCAGGTAAAGCGATGATAGCAGCCATGGTAGAAGGTTGCATTTCGCACGCTTTCTGCATTGCCATTGCACGTGCATAAACCAGTTTCAAACCGTCTTCGAACGATAAGGCTCCGGCAGCTACCAATGCCGAGAACTCGCCTAACGAGTGTCCGGCGGTCATTTCGGGCTTGAACTCATCACCCAAACACAATGCCGAAATAACCGAGTGAAGGAATACGGCAGGCTGGGTCACTTTGGTTTGACGCAGGTCTTCGTCCGTTCCGTTGAACATGATATCCGTAATGCGGTATCCTAAGATTTCGTTCGCTTTCTCGAATAATTCTTTTGCCAAGGGAGAGTTTTCGTAGAGGTCTTTGCCCATGCCTACGAATTGGGCTCCCTGGCCGGGAAATACAAATGCTTTCATATCGATTGTTTTTAAGTTAATGTTGCGGCAAAGGTACGAATTTTAATGAAGAATGAAGAACTTTTTGAATATATAAATCAAACGCAGAGACGCAAAAGCGCAAAGTCTTTATTTAGAGCAAGCAAAGAGCACAAAGAGTGGCATCAGGCTCCGTGTACTTTGCCTTCTTTAAAATATATTCTCTGCGCTTTTGCGCCTCTGCGTTTAGCTTATTTTTCATTTACCCGCATCGCTACAGGTGCAAAGAAATGGTTCAACGGTCCGTGGCCTTCTCCGATGTGTACGTCTTTTCCGTTCAGGATGCCCTCGTAAACGTATGTTTTGGCTTTCCGTACCGCTTCGTCGAGCGGTTCTCCTAAGGCGAGGTAAGTGGCTATGGCAGAAGAGAGGGTACAGCCAGTGCCGTGCGTATTGCGGCTCTCTATTTTAGGAGAAGAGAAACGGTGCGGGTGTTCTTCTCCTTTTATATATAACACATCGCACATTTCGTTCTCATTCAGATGCCCGCCTTTGACTAAGACGGCTTGGCTTCCGAAACCGAGCAGTTCTTTAGCGGCTATTTCCATTTCGGGGATCGTCGTGATGCGCTTTCCCGTCAGCACTTCCGCTTCGCTCAGGTTAGGGGTAATAAGGGTAGCCATAGGCATTAGCTGGGAGGTCAGAGACTCGATGGCATTGTCTTCCATCAGTTTGCATCCGCTGGTCGAGACCATGACGGGGTCGAGCACGATGTATTTATAATAAGGTGTAAATTCGTGCAGCGATTCGGCTATGGCACGGATGATTCCGGCATCGTTAATCATGCCTATTTTTACAGATACAGGTGAGATGTCTGTCATAACCGCCTGAATTTGCCCTTTTACATAAGTGGAAGGCACAGGACATATAGCTGAAACTCCACATGTGTTTTGTACGGTAATGGCGGTAATAGCACTTGCCGCATATGCTCCCAAGGCAGAGATGGTTTTGATGTCTGCCTGTATGCCGGCTCCTCCGCTGCAATCGGAGCCGGCGATGGTTAATATGCATGGATATTGTTTCACGTTTCTTGTTTTTTCAAATTTCATGCGCAAACATAGAAAAAATCCAAGGCTCCCATTTGAAAAGAAAACCTCGGATTTTACATTTCATGTTATTCCACTTCACCTAACGAATTTCCGTATTCCATTTCACCTTGTACTACAAAGAATACATCATCGGGATCGAAAGGCCCCATACCGTCTTTTTTGGCTTCACCGACTATGTAATCCACAATTTCATCTTGGTCGATGTTGATATAACCCTCTTCATCTGGTTGAGCATCCAGGCAACCGCTGGTTGTATAATAGTCCACTATCAAATCGAGCATATAATACAGCTCATCATCTGAGAACTTGCCTTTCAAATCTTGAGGCAAATAATTCTTTATGAATTCGATGGTCTTTTCATCGTCTTCATCTTCCAACAAGAAATCGTCATCCATTCCCATAGTTCAATCATTTTAAGATTAATAATATACTGTTTTAATTGGCTAGTTAACAAGATAATGAGCCTATACGGTTCTCATCCCCGTTTTAGTAAGCATGAAAAACCTTAGGCTTTATCTTGCCAACCGGAAAGGATTACTTCAACAATGCTTCCACTTTCTCTTTCAAAGCGGCTTTTGTTGTAGCCCCCACTTGCTTGTCTACCACTTCTCCATTCTTAATGAAAAGTACGGTAGGAATATTACGCACACCGAATTGTGCAGGCAGGTCTGCGCTTTCGTCAACATCGCATTTTCCGATGTTCACTTTGTCTTTATATTCTTCTGCCAGCTCTTCAATATACGGAGCAATCTGACGGCACGGTCCGCACCATGTTGCCCAAAAATCCAATACTACAGGTTTTCCTTCAGCTACAATAGCTTCAAAATTGTCATCTTTAATTGTCAGTGCCATAATCTTCTTGTTTTTGGTTTGCAATTCTAAGCGCAAATATAATACTAATTTATTTTATAGTCCAACAAAGGCTGGCTTTTTAAGTAATTTACCAAATCTTTTCGAACCGAAATCTTTAATGTATGCGACATCAGGTTCACAAACATCTGCCCGTCCTCATCCCGAATAAAGAAATATAATTCCGTATTCCCCGGATTAGTTTTCACCATTGAGCCTAATTCCATAATCATTTCATCATTAATAGCCGAAAGAGGAGCGGTAACCGTAATTTTCTCTATCAAATTGTCTTTCACTTCGGGAAGCAATTCAATCGTATTAATTTTCACTTCCCATTCATCCGGCTTCCATTGCTTAGGTTGGCATTTTCCTCTCATAAACAAAAACATTCCTTCATTGAAGAAATTCTTCTTGTCTACCCAGTCATTCCCGAAGAATGCAAATTCCGCCGTTCCAGAATAGTCTTCCACTTTTGCAATGCCGTATGGCTTTCCCGTACGCGTATATCCTTCACGCACACCTATTACAATGCCTCCTAACGTCAAATCATGGTTCTGCAAGGGGGTCAAGTCAACCAATTGGTCCATGTGAGTATTGCACACATTCTCCAATATTACGGCATATTCATCAAGCGGATGGGCTGAAAGATAAATGCCTACCAATTCCCGTTCCTTATTCAGGCGCTCCAAATCACTCCATGACGGTGCATGCACAATTTCGGGAGTCGCAATTTCCACCGCCTGTTCCCCACCGAATAACGAATTTACAGCAGCCGCCTTATCCGCTTGATAACGGTTTCCATAACGTACCAGCACCTCAACAAAACTTTCGTCTTTGGCATTCTTGACAAAGAAGTCCTCACGTTTGATACCGCCAAAACTATCAAATCCGCCAGCCAATGCCAAGTTTTCTATGTTCTTCCGATTACAAGCCGAGAGATTCACCCGTTGCACAAAATCGAATATATTCTTAAACGGACCGTTCTTTTCACGTTCTGTAAGAATATTCTGTACGGCAGATTCCCCTACTCCTTTTATAGCTCCCAAACCGAACCGGATATCCCCATGAGGGTTTACTGAAAACTTCATCCAGCTCTCGTTCACATCCGGACCTAAGACATTGATGCCTGTTGCTTTACACTCGTCCATCAGCTTGGTTATTTCAGTTATATTGGAAATATTCCGGCTCATTGTAGCTGCCATATATTCCGACGGATAATTAGCTTTCAGGTAAGCGGTCTGATAAGCCACCCAAGAATAACAGGTCGCATGCGATTTATTGAATGCGTATGATGCAAATTTTTCCCAATCTGCCCAAATCTTCTCAAGCACTTTCGGGTCATGTCCGTTCTTCTTCCCTCCTTCGATAAATTTCGGCTTCATGTGATCCAGTTTATCACGCAATTTCTTACCCATTGCCTTACGTAAAGCATCTGATTCTCCACGAGTAAAATCAGCCAGCAAACGAGAGAGCAACATCACCTGTTCCTGATAAACCGTAATGCCATAAGTATCTTTCAGGTACTTCTCCATGATTGGAATATCATATTCTATCGGCTTCCGCCCATGTTTACGGTCGATAAAATCAGGTATATAATCCATCGGTCCCGGACGGTAAAGCGCATTCATGGCAATCAAGTCTTCAAAAGTGGAGGGCTGAAGCTCACGCAAATATTTCTGCATACCAGCCGATTCAAACTGGAATGTTCCGATTGTCCGTCCATCACTATACAATTGATAAGTCGCCAAATCATCAATAGGAATTTCATCTATATTCAATTCAATTCCTTTGCTATGCCGAATGTTTTCAACCGCTTCCTTAATAATGGATAACGTTTTCAGTCCCAAAAAGTCCATTTTAATCAGGCCGGTTTCCTCAATGACTGAACCTTCATATTGAGTAACCAGCATTTTTTCCCCTGTCTCCTTATCATCAGCCGTACTTACAGGTACCCAATCTGTAATATCATCCCGGCAAATGATTGTTCCACAAGCATGTACGCCTGTATTTCGGACATTCCCTTCCAGCATTTTAGCGTATTTAATCGTATCCCGCAAAACAGGGTCAGAAGAGACTTCCGCCGCCTGAAGTTCCGGCACATAAGCAATGGCATTGGGCAAATTCAACTTCTTGTCAGGTATTTTATCCGGAATCAACTTACATAAACGGTCGGATTCTGAAAGAGGAAGTTTTTGGACTCGTGCCACATCTTTAAGAGCTAATTTGGTCGCCATAGTACCGTATGTAATAATATGCGCCACCTTTTCCTGCCCATATTTTTCAGTCACCCAGTTCAATACCCTTCCACGTCCATCATCATCAAAGTCCACATCAATATCGGGCAAAGAAATACGGTCCGGATTCAAAAAACGTTCGAAAAGCAAATCATATCGAATCGGGTCGATTTGCGTAATCCCTAAGCAATAAGCCACAGCAGAACCTGCCGCAGACCCACGCCCCGGTCCTACAGATACATCCAATTGATTGCGGGCTGCTGATATAAAGTCTTGCACAATCAAGAAGTATCCCGGAAAACCCATTGTCTTCATAATATGCAATTCAAACTTTATCCGCTCTTTTACTTCATCGCTCAAATCTTCGCCGTATCTCCGGTGAGCACCTTCATAAGCCAATTTTGCCAAATAATCCGCTTCCAACTTGATACGATACAATTTATCGTATCCACCTAAACGTTCGATTTTTGCTCTCGCATCGGCTTCACTCATGACTACATTCCCGTTTTCATCTTGCGTAAACTCGTCAAACAAGTCTTTTTCCGTATATTTCTTCCGGTATTCTGCTTCCGTACCAAAATCTTCTGGAATAGAGAACGTAGGCATAATCGGTGCATGGTCTATAGAATAAAACTCAACCTTATCGCATATTTCACAAGTATTCGCCAAAGCCTCAGGAACATCACTGAATATCGCATTCATCTCCTCCCTAGTCTTCATCCATTCCTGTTTGGAATAAAGCATACGATTAGGGTCATCCAAATCTTTTCCTGTACTTAAGCATATCAACCGGTCATGTGCTTCTGCATTTTCTTCATCAACAAAATGGACATCATTCGTACAAACCAGCTTGATATTGTATTTTTGGGCATATTCTATCAATTTCTGATTCACCACTTCCTGCAATTTGTAAATTTCATGATTTGCACGTGGCACCGTAGCTTTATGACGCTGAAGTTCTAAATAATAATCGTCTCCAAACAAATTCTTATACCATTGAACAACCTCTTCCGCTTCAGCAAACTGCCCGGCTGTAATACGCTTCGGCACCTCTCCTCCCAAACATGCCGAACAAACGATCAGACCCTCATGATATTTTTCCAATTCGACCCTGTCAGTACGCGGACGCATATAAAATCCCTGTGTCCATGCTTTCGATACCAATTTAATCAAATTATGATAGCCTGTCAAGTTTTTGGCTAATACAACCAAGTGATAACCGCTTTGGTCAAGCTTCCCGTTCTTCTCTGTCAAACGATTACGCGCCACATACATTTCACACCCGATAATCGGTTTGAACAATTTCTTTTTGGCAGCCTCTATCTGCTCTTTGCAAGCTAATATCTCTGCTTCCGGATTCTCAGACTCCTGCTTGCCGCTTTCCAAAGCCGAGAGCTTCTTCTTTAAGTCTTTTATCTCGCCATTTGTACCGCCATTCTTCTTGTTTACATAGTTGAAGAATTCCTTAATTCCAAACATATCACCATGATCGGTCACGGCAATGCCTTTCATTCCATTAGCAATTGCCTTATCCACTAAACGGGCGATTGATGCCTGGCCATCCAAAATGGAATATTGCGTATGAACATGTAAATGAACAAAATCTTGCATAATTCAGTTATGATTAAATCAGGCATCAAAGATACCGAGGTTTATGAGAAGAAACAAGGCTTTAGGCAAAAGAAAACTTGATTTTTTATGAAAAAAGGCTGAAGATATTAATTTCTAAAGCCTGTTTACTTGCAGGGTAGACAAATTAACTATATTTTTGCACGATGAAAAAATTGCAATGACCACATTATTGCCACACAATGAATAAAATTAGGAAGAAAATAAAAAAGATAAGGTTACATCAAGAAGGAACACACATTTTGATTACCGCTGCAATTCTGCTCCTCATACTTAATCTAGGATTATATTGGGGAATAGAATACAAAATCTTTTTCTACATTGTAGCACTAGCCAGTCTTATTCTGTACCTACTGATGGTGAACTTTTTTCGCTGTCCAATACGGTTATTCAACCAAGATACGGAAAAAATAGTAGTGGCACCTGCCGACGGTAAGATTGTTGTAGTCGAAGAGGTAGAGGAACATGAATATTTTCATGACCGCCGCCTAATGATTTCCATTTTTATGAGCATCACCAACGTACATGCGAACTGGTATCCTGTAGACGGAGAAATCAAACATGTATCACATCAAAACGGACGTTTCCTAAAAGCATGGCTTCCTAAAGCAAGCACCGAAAACGAACGTTCTACTATCGTGATTGAAACTCCAGAAGGACATACTGTTCTTGCACGCCAAATAGCCGGAGCCGTTGCCAGACGTATTGTAACGTATGCTGAAGTAGGAGAAGAATGCTACATCGATGAACACATGGGCTTCATCAAATTCGGTTCACGTGTAGATGTATATTTGCCCCTAGGCACTGAAGTTTGCGTACGCATGGGACAAAAGACAGTAGGCAACCAAACCATAATAGCCAAACTGAAATAAACAAAGAAGGAGGACAAGAAGCATGGCAAACGTAATTACCCGGAACATTCCAAACACACTGACTTGTTGTAACCTGTTTTCAGGTTGCATTGCTTCATATATGGCTTTTCAAGGGAAATACGGATGGGCATTCCTTTTCATCATCATTGGTGCAACCTTTGATTTTTTTGACGGAATGACCGCCCGTTTGCTTCATGTATCCTCACCGATAGGCAAGGAACTGGATTCTTTAGCAGATGATATTACATTCGGACTTGCTCCTGCAGCTATCGCTTTTGCTTTATTCAAAGAAGTACACTATCCGGCTTTCATGGAAGCCTTACGTCCCATATTACCTTATACAGCCTTCCTTATTGCTGTATTTTCCGGTCTCCGACTGGCTAAATTCAATATTGATGAACGTCAGACCAGTTCGTTTATCGGAATGCCAACTCCTGCCAATGCCTTATTTTGGGGGTCTTTAGCCACAGGAGAATATGCGTTTCTAACATCTACGCATTTCAACGCACTCTACTTACTTATTTTGGTTATCATCATGTCACTTTTATTGGTGGCAGAACTTCCGATGTTTTCTTTAAAATTCAAAGATTTATCGTGGAAACATAACCGGATCAGTTATGTGTTTTTGCTTGTTTGTATCCCCTTATTTGTGATTTTCCAACTAAGCGGATTTGCAGCTGTTATCATCTGGTACATCTTATTATCACTTATAATTCCTAAAAAATAATAACACAGCAATAAGTGGCACGATTGTTGTACTTTTCTAACTAAAAAGCCAAAGAATATGATTCAAATTTTAGGATTCGCATTTTTCTTTCTTCTGATAATCTTAATTATCGGTATAGCATTGGTATTCAAAGTCTTCCGTTCCATTTTGGGATTAGGACGTAAAATGACCCGCAATACCCAAACATCTGAAACAAAAACACAATCAGAAGATTTCTACAACAATACAAAAACCTCTGATCAGACACAAAAGAAAAAGATTTTTGATAAAGACGAAGGAGAGTATATCGATTTTGAAGAGATAAAAGAGTAAGAACAAAATGAAGAATTAAGAATATCTCTTTTAAAATCATTCTTAATTCTTCATTTTAAGCCTATTGGTCCTCCTCTTCTACCAAATCTTGTATTGGCATCTGACGCTTAATGGCCTCACGGAATGAAATAATCGTTTCTGAACGTGAAAGCCCTAACGGTTGAAGCTTATCGTGAATAATGTTCAACAAATGATGATTGTTCTTAGCATAAATCTTAATAAACAAATCATACTGCCCCGTAGTGAAATGACATTCCACCACTTCAGGAATAAGCTTCAAAGCCTCCGTCACCGAATCGAATTGTTCAGGGTCTTTCAAATACAAACCTATATAAGCACATGTCTCATAGCCAATTTTCTCAGGATCAATAATAAATTCAGAACCTTTCAAAATCCCCAAGTTAGTCAGCTTTTGAATACGCTGGTGAATTGCAGCACCCGATACATTACATGCACGCGCAACTTCCAAGAACGGAATACGTGCATTATCTGCAATCAAACGCAGAATCTGTTCGTCTAATTTGTCCAATTGATGATGTCCCATTTATTCTATTTTAATTTGATACAAATATAACGAAATTTGTTCCATATCCATATATAATCAAGAACTTTTATTCACTTTTTTGCATGAATTAGATAGATAATCTTATCTTTGCACTTAAAAATATACTATCATGAGAAAAAAGATTATATCCGCATTAACAGTGCTCCTCCTTATCTCAGGAGGAATGAAAGCCCAAAATTTCGATGAATACTTCTCCGAAAAAACACTTCGTGTCGATTATTTATTTAACGGAAACGCTCAGCAACAAACCATTAGCCTAGATGAATTGGTATCACTTCCAGGCTGGGCAGGACGCCGGCATTCTCTCAATCAATTTCCATTAGCCGGCAATGGAAACATTGTCATGAAAGACAAGGAAAGCGGCAAAGTAATTTACCGTACTTCATTTTCCAGCCTATTCCAAGAATGGTTAGGAGAAGATGAAGCAAAACACGTAACACGCGGCTTTGAGAACTCTTTTTTATTACCCTATCCGAAACATCCTGCTATTGTCACTATCCAACTAATGGACGCTTATCACAAGCCATGCGCATCCCTTACACATGAGATTAACCCCAAAGATATCCTTATCCACCAACGGGGGACAACCCGAATCACCCCACACCGCTACCTGCTCCAAAGTGGCCCGTCTGATAAATGTATTGACATTGCCATTATGGCAGAAGGCTATACAGCCGATGAAATGAATCTTTTCTACAAAGATGCACAAGAGGCTTGTGATGCAATATTTGCACACGAACCATTTAAACACATGAAAAATAAATTCAATATAGTTGCAGTAGAATCTGTTTCACAAGATAGCGGAGTGAGCATTCCCCGGAATAACGAGTGGAAAAGCACTGCCGTAAATTCACATTTCGATACGTTTTATTCAGACCGCTATCTGACAACACGTTCAGTAAAAGCCATGCACAATTGGCTGGCAGGCATTCCCTACGAACACATCATTATATTAGCCAACACTGATACGTATGGAGGAGGAGGCATATTCAATGCCTATCTGCTGACAACTGCACACCATGCAATGTTTAAACCTGTAGTCGTACACGAATTCGGACATAGTTTTGGAGGATTGGCAGACGAATATGCATACGATACAGCACCAAGCCCGCTTTACCCATATACAGTAGAACCATGGGAACCTAATATTACCACATTAGTTGATTTCAAAAGCAAATGGGAAGATTTAATCCCTGAAAATACTCCCATTCCAACTCCGATTGAGACCGATTCGACAACAATCTATACAAAAGTAGGCGTATATGAAGGCGGAGGGTATACCCTGAAAGGCATATATCGCCCTACTACTGAATGCCGGATGAAGATAAACGAAGCTCCTTGTTTTTGTCCTGTATGCGAAAGAGCCCTCGAAAAATTAATATTATTTTATACTGAATAAAAAACAATCATTATGCTGACATTTACACACATTACCACCCAACATCCCCAATATCCATTCATAGAAGAATTGCTTCACTCGTCTTTCCCTTTGGAAGAACGGAGAGATGATGACGCACAACGCTATAATACAGACCACAACCCCGCTTTTTCCTGCTACCTGATTTGCGAAAAAGAAAAGCCCATCGGATTCATTACAATATGGAAACTGAAAGGTTTCTACTATGCAGAACATTTGGCAACTTCGCCTGATGTCCGTAATAAAGGGTATGGCAAACATATTATGGAAGAACTAAAAAAACAATTCACAGACCAACCCATCATATTAGAAGTAGAAAGACCAGAAGATGAAATGAGCAAACGACGGATTGGTTTCTATCAACGCTGCGGATTTTCTCTTTGTACACAAGACTATATTCAGCCTGCCTACCGGAAAGGAGGCAAAGAAATCCCTCTCTACCTTATGTATCTAGGGACACCTGAAATTGATACCTGCTATCCGCAAATACGTGATGAGATCTATCAGCACATATATGGCAAATAATAAAATAAGGGTGTGCCAAAATAGAAATTGATTTTCATTTTGACACACCCTCATTTTTAATACACTTATTCCGCTTCTGCTGCTGTTTCTACTGTTTCAGTCTGGATTCCTTCCACAAAATCAGATTCACCGCTTGAGATAAGCAAGTTATACCATTGAATCAATTTCTTGATATCACTGGAATGAACACGGTCGCGGTCATACTGCGGCAATACTTCTGCCATAAAAGCATGCAATTCCGTACCTGAAGCTTTTTTATAATCCAACTTTACCTCTTCACCGTTTTCTTTTTGTTTTACAGATTCAAGCACATTTGCCAAAGGAACTTCATTAGCATCTGTATACATAGCAATGTCGCCCAATGAAATTACTTTATCACTTGCATAAATCGGCATTCTTTTTTTATCGGCTATGTTTTCAACAATCAACATATTTTTAGCCTGAGAAATCAATTTATACAATCCCGGTTTACCCGAGATAGCCAAAATAGTCTTCAACATACAAATTTATAAGTTTAGTTATTTAATTAAACAAAAAATACAATTCACATCTGACATATACAAACTTTAGCCATTTCCTTTTTCTATCATCTCCAAAGTTTGCAACAAATTGTCGACTTGTACTTCCAACGATTTGCTTCCGTCATTTATAATCACAAAATCCGAACGATTACATTTCGTCTCATCATCCAATTGGGCAGCCATACGCTTACATACTTGTGACTCTGTCACTCCATCACGCTCCTGCACCCGTTTCAGCCTTATCTCTACAGGTGCATATACTGCCACTACAAAATCGACAACATCTTCAAAACCAGATTCAAACAGAATCGCACTTTCCAATGCAACCCAACGTTTGTCTTGTTTCATTGCCCAACGGTTGAAATCTGCCTTTACCTGCGGATGTACAACCGAATTTATCCGTTCAGCATTTTGCTTGTCTGCAAACAAATACCCCGCAACCAAAGGCTTATTCAATTCTCCATTCTCTTGATAAACATCATTTCCTAATAATTTTATCAAGCCTTTACGAATTTCCGCATTTTCCAACATCAGCCGTTTGGCTTCTGAATCAGTATCATAAACAGGTACACTTCGCTCCATCAGCAGCCGGGAGACATACGATTTTCCGCTTCCAATTCCGCCTGTTATTCCTATTTTTACCATCCGTTTCCCTCCCCTTCCGTTTGTTCTATCAAATAATCAACAGAAGCCGGAATGATACGAGCATGGCTCACGTAATCAGGTACAGACTTCAATGTCAACAGCAACTTATCACCATTTGCCTTCAGTATATCTTCGTAGGTTACGCCAATAAAGAAATCTTCCGAAGAAATTTCCTTAAAATGCATTAATCCAACTTGAAAAGTCACCTGCACTTTGGAGGGGAAAGTACGTAATACTTTATTTGCCGGGAAATTGATGCCTACAATCGGCACTTCCACCGTCTTTTCCGAATACATGTCTACATATACCGACAAATCGTTATAAGCAGGAACAAATTTCACTCCTTTCAATTTCTGGAGCGATACCCGTTTGTGCAAAGTATCCGCCACATTCTCCAAATCCACCCGCTCTGTATAGGCTGCCGTCAAGGTATCCAATACTTCCTGAGGGGCATAAGCAATTACTGAATCCGGAACAAAACCGATATGTGAAACATAATACTGAAGCCCCGCACGAACCTCTCCGTTCAAACGGACAGGAACCTTTTTTGCTTTCCCCATCGTATAAATGAAATCGAGCGTATCTGGACGTACCGATATCAGATGAGTAGAGACATTCAGTTGTGCAGCAACTTTCTTCAACAATTCCGCTGATGATATATGCACGTGTGTCCCCTTATCCCTATAATCATTGAAATCAAACGAAACAGGGAAAAATGTCCTGCCTAGCATATAATTAAGCAATACAGTACCACGGTCTTCTACTCGTACACGCACTTCATTGGGCAATTCTGAAGTAAGCACCGCTTCCTTAGGCACATTCTTCAGCCGCAACGGAACCTTAAATTCAGTCTGATACACGTCATCCAAAGTCTGCAACATCCAAAAGGCAAAAGAAACTAACACAAAAAACAAGAAGACCAGACACTCCTTACATTTATTACTAAGCAAGAACTTTCTGATCTTCTGTATTCCGAGTCTGTAATATTGCTCTATGTTCTTTACATCGAACATCAGCTACTTTCCTTCTATTATTTATTGCTTATTTGCTTGAGCTTGCGCGTCAGCATAAATAGAATTTTTATCTACCTTAATCTTTACGCTGGGAGCAATTTCCACGACAACCGTATTGTCTTCTATTTCCTTGATTTTCCCATAAATACCTCCGGCAGTAATCACAGACTGACCTACTTCCAGATTCTTACGGAAGTTCTGGATTTCCTTCTGCTTCTTGTTCTGCGGACGAATCATAAAGAAATACATAATAGCGAAAATCGCTACCATCATAATTAAGAAGGAGTAATCACCTGCTCCTTGCGCTGCCATAACTACAGTTAATAAGTTCATAATAATCGTTTCTTTGTGAATTAATAATTAGCTGAACAAATATACCACTTTTCTCTTAATTCTTTGTCAGCTTGTTTTCCTTTTTTAATTGATTAACTATTCCGTCCAATGTACCGTTGATAAAACCGCCGCTCTTGGGAGTGCTGTACAGCTTGGCAATTTCTACATATTCATTCAACGATACGTTCACCGGAATATTGGGGAAACTCAAGATTTCAGCCAAAGCGATTTGCATGATGATGACATCCATCACCGCTACACGCTTCAAATCCCAGTTTCTTGAATTCTCACTAATCAGGTGACGGTAATAATCTGCATTCAAGATAGAACGGCGGAACAAACGGCGTGCAAAATCCTGATCTTCCTCATCCTTAAATTCCGGAAGCAGTTCCTGATTCTCCCCGTTTTTCGGATCGAAGCGCTTGATAGTCTTCAACACGAACGTATCTACAATCTCCTTATCGTCGTTCCAATACAGACTTTGGTCTTCCAATACCTCATCCAACGCCTGATTATTGAAAATGATTTTCTTATACAGTTTTCTCCAGACTTCGCGGTCTTCTTCATACGATGAAGTTTCGCTTGCCATATACTCCTTATATATATCGCTCTGCATAATCTGTTCGCACAAACCTTTGATGAACTCAGGTTCGTTCTCCCAAGTTTTCTTTTGGTTGTTGGCAAAATCATTCAATTGCTTGTTTACTTCCAATTGAGCGATAAACTGATTGTCTACAAATTTGGTGTTCGGATTCAAATCCTCTTCTGTAGGGGCTAATTTGTGTTTCGCCGCGTCCAGCCGCCTGCTGGCATACCTTGTCACTTCTACCATAAGAAGCAAAAGATAGTTGTATAAATCATACGCCTTGGATAAACTGAAGAACAACTCCTTTTCTGCAGTATCCAAATTTTTGCCTCCATTCTGATAATAGGCATAAATGATTTGAACTACCTTCAAACGAATAAGAACTCTGTTAATCATACTATCTATAACTATATCATGTAATTGAGTTGCAAAATTACGATTTTCATACATATCATGCAAATAAACAACGCTTTTTTGCTGAAATTTTATGTTTATAGATATTTTAAGACATAGTTTCTTGGCTCTTTCCAGAAAAATCAGCAATTTTGAGGACGATTTTAGATATTATACACTATGGAAGAGTTAAAAAAGAAAATGACGACTACCGAGGGAGATAAAGAAATCGTTTTCACGAAAGCTATCAAAGCTGGAAAAAGAATCTATTATTTAGACGTGAAAAGAAACCGTAAAGGGGAAATGTTTCTGGCAATTACAGAAAGCAAAAAAGTAACAACAGGAGAAGGGGATGCATCGCAAATCAGTTTCGAGAAACATAAAATCTTCCTTTATAAAGAAGACTTTGAAAAATTCATGGCAGGTCTCCACGAAACAATCCAATACATCGAATGTGAACAAGGTCCCATCGCAGGAGAAAGCCACATGGCAACAAACGAAAGCCTCACCACAAACGAAATCTTACACGAACCGTTGAAAACGGACGATATTAAGATTGATATTGATTTCTAATCAAGCCATATTCTACATTCCAGCCCATGGAATATACGTTCCGGCTCGCGGAATATACATTCCAGCCCGTGGAATATACGTTCCATGGGCTGGAATATAAAACATACCCGCCTGCACATCGGTTTCTGAACCTCTAACCGGACATAATGATAAGAAATTTTACACGACAGATGTTTGCCATATCAAACATTTTCACTACCTTTGCACCGCTTTTTCAATTTCATCATTGTGCAAATGATGCACCGTGTGATGGCGAATTAAGCAAAATAACTTAATTTAGAGTAACACAAAAAACAATTCAAAACAATGAAATCAATTGACATTACAGGTTCTTTAAGAACAGAGACTGGAAAGAAAGCTACTCATGCTTTGCGTAAAAGCAATCAAGTTCCGTGCGTATTATACGGAATGAAGAAAGACGAAAACGGAAACCAAATCGCTACACACTTTACTGTTTCTGTTGAAGGTCTGCGTAATTTGGTTTATACTCCGCATATCTATGTAGTAAACTTGAACATTGATGGACAAGTTGTAAATGCCATCATGAAAGACATCCAATTCCACCCTGTAACCGATGCTATCCTGCACGTTGACTTCTTGCAAATCAACGAAGAATATCCGATTATCATGGAAGTGCCCGTTCAATTGGAAGGCTTGGCTGAAGGTGTTAGAGCCGGTGGTAAATTGGTTCTGCAAATTCGCAAATTGAAAGTAAAAGCGTTGTATAACGACATCCCCGAACGTTTGATTGTCAACGTTACTAACTTAGGTTTGGGTAAGACTATCAAAGTCGGAGAATTGCATTACGACAATGTAGAATTGCTGAATGCAAAAGAAGCTGTAGTTTGCGCAGTTAAATTGACTCGTGCCGCTCGTGGTGCACAAGCTGCCGCTGCAAAATAATATACAGCAATTAACACAAACTAAACAAATCCGCTTTCAATGAAATACTTGATTGTAGGCTTGGGAAATATCGGTGATGAATATCACGAAACCCGGCACAATATAGGATTTATGGTATTGGACGCTTTAGCTAAAGCGTCCAATATTGTTTTCAAGGACGGACGATACGGCGCCACGGCATCCTTATCCATCAAAGGAAGACAACTTATTTTGCTGAAGCCTTCTACCTATATGAACCTCAGCGGCAATGCAGTGCGTTATTGGATGCAACAAGAAAAGATTCCATTGGAAAACGTGCTCATTGTAGTAGATGATTTGGCACTTCCCTTGGGAAGCCTTCGCCTGAAAGGCAAAGGAAGTGATGCCGGACACAACGGATTGAAGCATATAGCCGCCACATTAGGCACACAGAATTATGCAAGACTGAAGTTCGGCATCGGCAACAATTTCCCCAAAGGCGGACAGATAGACTACGTTTTGGGACACTTCGATGAGGAAGAACGGAAAGTATTGCCCGAACGGATAGAAACAGCAGGAGAAATCATCAAGAGCTTCTGCCTCGCCGGACTAAACATTACCATGAATCAATTTAATAATAAGTAAACCCAATTTATGCCTGAAGCAAGAATAGACAAATGGATGTGGGCTGCACGCATCTTCAAAACCCGCACCATTGCCGCCGAAGCATGTAAAAAAGGAAGAATACACATCAACGGAGCACAAGCCAAACCTTCGCGCATGGTAAAACCCGGCGATGTAATTCAGGTGAGAAAACCGCCTGTTACCTATTCTTTCAAAGTATTGCAAGCGATAGAAAAACGAGTGGGAGCCAAATTAGTTCCGGATGTCATGGAAAACGTTACGACACCCGACCAATATGAATTGCTGGAAATGAGTAAAATCAGCGGATTCGTAAACCGTGCCAAAGGAACAGGACGCCCGACTAAGAAAGACCGGCGTGACCTCGACGAATTCTTTACTCCCGAATACATGGATGATTTCGACTTCGATTTCGATGATGAGGAAGAATAAATAGAACACAGAGACACGGAGGCACAGAGTATTTATTATACAAATTATATATTTTCTCTGTGTCTCTGTGTTCTATTTTCTGCAAATTACAAATTCGCCTTTACCGCATCAATCAGTTCCTGATATTCGGCATCCGACAAATAGACCTTGCCCGGATTCATTTGGAAAGTACCTCCGTAATCAGGTCCGTCTACATATTTCGGAGCCAAATGGAAATGCAAATGCGACAACTTGTCGCTATAAGCACCATAGTTAATCTTTTCAGGATTGAACGCTTTCTGCATCGCACGAGTTACCCGCACCACATCTGCCATAAAAGCATTACGGTCTTCATCACTCAATTCGTTCAAGTCGTTTACGTGATCTTTATAAGCCACCAGACAACGCCCCCGATACGTCTGTTCCTTAAACAAGAATACACGCGATACATTCAATTGGGCTATTTCAATCATCAGATTGTGCAATGTCTCATTATTTTGGCAATAGAGACAATCTTTCGGATCACTTTTCATAATTCTTACTTTTTATTTATGTGTTAAACATGGAATTTCATTCTGTTGCAAACAATTTTTTCAAATTAGCCGCTTCACCTACTACCCATACGACATCATTTTCGCGCAAAGGCGCATGAACATCAGGGGCACGTAACGCGTCTTCACCTGCCGACTCAATGCCTACCACCAGGCAATGATAATTCGAACGGAAGCCGCTTTCAATAATATTACGCCCGACAAAAGGCGACTTCTTATCCACAATAAACTGGCTTAGTTTCATTTCCCGTTTCTCCAAATCCTCTCCGTCAGGCGGAAGTACCGCCTTCTCTGCCATTGCGGAAAAGGCACTCAACTGTTCGTCTGTACCGATAATCTGAAGCGTATCATTCGGAAAAATACGGGATGTCCCGTCGGGGATATTCACCCGATGTGTACCCCGGATAATCGAAGTTACATGCACGCCATACTTCTTGCCTAAATCCAGTTCTTTCAACGTATGACCTACCCATTCTGAATCAGGAGAAACCGTAAAATCACTTAAATGTATGTCACGATCGAGCAATTTCCCAGCATAAGAAGGACGTTTGCCGCCTAAATATTCCTGCCGCATCTCTTTCGAACGCAAATTCAGTTCGAAGGTACGCTCCAACACAATGGATTGCTTTTTTAAGAAACGAGAGAATATCATGCCACAAACCACTAAAATAGATATACCCACTATTAAAGCGACCGAACCTTGAAACAAGCGTTCGATTATAAAGACCACAAAACCTACCCCTATCAATACACGGAAAATGACCAAAGAAATAAGCGGAGCATGATTGAATCGGTTGTCGTTCCACAATGTCCGGAACTCTACCGAATGATTTTTCTTCATAATCAATGCACGGAGGAAAGGTGCTATTGCCAAAATAGTAATGACAGCAGTCACAATCTTTCCCCATGTCATACCCAACACATCAAGAAGATAAGGGCGCATAAAATGCAGACTGATAATCAATACGGCAATAGAAAGCACCGAATAAATCAATACCACACGAGCCACTGCCAATAACAGCTTCTGCCAGTTGGTCTTATGGTTTACCGTAGACGAGCCAGCCGAATAACGCTCCAGCAGCAAGCGCCAACGACCGGGCAGATGACGGTCTATCACATTATAGGCAGGGACGGCAAGCCGAATCATATAAGGAGTAAGGAACGTGGTGATAACCGATACCGCCACCACAATCGGATAAAGGAAATCGCTCGTCACCTTCAAGCTGACTCCCATAGCAGCAATGATAAAAGCAAACTCACCTATCTGAGTCAAGCTGAACCCACATTGCATAGCTGTTTTCAACGGTTGTCCCGACAAGAGGACACCCAAAGTGCCAAAGACGGTCTGCCCCAACAAGACAGCCCCAACAATTGCCAAGATAGGATAACGGTATTCCACTATCATGTGCGGGTCGACCATCATACCCACCGACACGAAGAAGATAGCCCCAAACAAATCCTTTACCGGAGCCACCAAATGTTCGATATGTTCCGACTCGACCGTTTCAGACAAAATAGACCCCATGATAAATGCGCCAAATGCAGGCGAGAAGCCTACCGCAGCCGCCAGATAAACCATACCGAAACAAAAAGCAAGCGACACAATCAACAACGTTTCGTCACTCATCAGCTTACGTACCCGTTTTAACAATATCGGTATCAGGTAAAGCCCTACTACCAGCCATAATATCAAGAAGAAAACCAACCGGACGATACTGAGTATCAGTTCACTGCCCTCAAAATGCGTACTGACAGCCATCGTGGAAAGCATCACCATCAGCACAATCGCCAAAATGTCTTCGATAATCAATATCCCCAATACCACACCGGCAAAATGCTGTTGGCGCAAGCCCATATCATCGAAAGCCTTATACACAATGGTCGTGGAAGACATGGCAATCATTCCTCCTAAGTAAATGCAGTCCATTTGTTTCCAACCGAACATCCAGCCTACTGACACACCGATGATAATCATGAATAAAATAATGGTGCAAGCCGAAATGATTGCCGAACTTCCCACTTTCAACAATTTCTTAATACTGAATTCCAATCCTAAGGCGAACAACAGGAAGATAACGCCAATCTCCGACCACAAATCGATATTCGCTTCATCGACCACCGAGGGAGTAAAAGCGAAATGAGGGCTACAAAGGAAACCAGCCACAATGTATCCCAACACCAAAGGTTGTTTCAACTTCTTAAATATAAGAGTCATTACGCCGGCACAAATCAAAATCAGTGCCAAGTCGCTGATAAGAGGAGCTAATTGAGACATATCCGTTTACTTGTTTTTTAGTATCGTCCCGCAAAAGTAACAAAAAACAAAAAACATTGCTACCTTTGCAGCAAAATAAAACAGAAAATATGATAGTTTGCATAGCCGAAAAGCCCAGCGTGGCGCGCGACATAGCCGACGTACTCGGGGCAAAACAAAAAAAAGACGGATATATCGAAGGAAACGGATACCAAGTGACTTGGACATTCGGGCATCTTTGCACCCTGAAAGAGCCGCACGAATATACTCCCGCATGGAAAGCATGGTCGCTTTCCAGCCTACCGATGATACCGCCACGCTTCGGCATCAAACTGATAGAAGATTCCGGCATACAGAAACAATTCCAAACCATCGAACGCCTGATGCAGGCTGCCGATGAAATCATCAACTGCGGTGATGCCGGACAAGAAGGGGAACTTATCCAACGCTGGGTGATGCAGAAAGCAGGTGCGCATTGTCCTGTAAAGCGTCTGTGGATTTCCTCACTGACCGAAGAAGCCATCCGCGAAGGGTTCGCCAAGCTGCAAGACCAATCACAATTCCAATCGCTTTATGAAGCCGGACTAAGCCGTGCCATAGGCGACTGGCTTTTGGGTATGAACGCTACCCGTCTCTATACATTAAAATATGGACAAAACCGTCAGGTGCTTTCCATCGGACGGGTACAAACCCCTACCCTCGCCCTCATCGTCAACCGCCAGCAGGAAATCAAACATTTCGTACCCAAACAATATTGGGAACTGAAGACCGTCTACCGCGACACCACCTTCAGTGCCATTGTACGCAAAAGCGATGAAGAACTTGCCGAAGAAGCCGCACAAGCCAATGCGTCTGGTAATAAGAAAAAAAGCCAAGACGATAACCGAGGCATTCCTCCCATTACCGATGAAGCTACGGGAAAAGCCTTATTAGAACGCATCAGCCAAGCACCTTTCACCGTAACCGATATCAGCTTGAAGAAAGGCACCGAAGCCCCTCCCCGCCTCTTCGACCTGACTTCGCTGCAAGTGGAATGCAACAAGAAATTCGCTTATTCCGCCGACATGACCCTGAAACTCATCCAGTCGCTCTACGAAAAGAAAGTGGCTACCTACCCGCGTGTAGACACCACGTTCTTGAGTGATGATATTTACCCCAAGTGCCCGAAGATACTGGAAGGCTTAAAAGATTATACCACCTATACGGCACCGCTTGCGGGACAGAAGCTGATAAAATCGAAAAAGGTGTTCGATAACTCGAAAGTGACTGACCACCATGCCATTATCCCGACCGGCGTACAGCCGCAAGGGTTGACCGACATGGAAAAGAATGTATTCGACCTGATAGCCCGCCGCTTCATCGCCGTATTCTATCCCGATTGCAAATTCTCCACTACTACGGTCACAGGCGAAGCCGACGGCATCGAGTTCAAGGTGAGCGGCAAGCAAATCATCGACCCGGGCTGGAGAGTCATCTTCGCCAAGGAACCGAAAGAGGACACCAAAGAGAATGAAGAAGAAAGCGTACTGCCCGCCTTCACCAAAGGAGAAAGCGGACCGCACACTCCCATGCTGAACGAAAAATGGACCCAACCGCCCAAGCCTTATACCGAAGCTACTTTATTAAGAGCCATGGAAACGGCTGGCAAATTAGTAGATAACGAAGAACTGCGCGATGCTTTAAAAGAAAACGGCATAGGTCGCCCCTCTACCCGTGCAGCTATTATTGAAACATTATTTAAACGGCATTACATCCGCAAGGAACGCAAGAACCTGATAGCCACTCCTACAGGCGTGGAACTCATCGGACTGATCCACGAAGAACTGCTGAAATCGGCAGAATTGACCGGCATTTGGGAAAAGAAACTGCGTGAAATAGAACGCCGCAGCTACGATGCCAAACAGTTCTTAGACGAACTGAAGCAAATGGTAGGTGAAATCGTTAATAGTGTATTAAGCGACAACACCAACCGCCGCGTCACAGTGGTGCAAGAAGAACCTGTACGCAAAGAAGCGGAAAAGAAGAAAAAAACTCCGGCAACCAAGCGGACAAAGAAAGCAGCTGTTCCAGCCAAAGAACCGCAAACCGCATTGCCCGAAGGGGATGCCATCATAGGAACTGTCTGCCCTTTATGCGGGAAAGGCACGATTATAAAAGGAAAGACCGCCTACGGTTGCTCGGAATGGAAAAACGGCTGTACGTACCGCAAGCCGTTCTGAAAGAGTTAAGAGTTTATAATGAATAGTTAATAACGGTAAGATAGCCAGTATTCACTATCCACGTCACGCCGGATTTGTACTCCGGCGTAATTGACCTACGGTTCCGCAAACTCAATTACGTTGGATTGCAAATCAGCGTAACGAAAAGTTGCTTTTATTTTCTCCGATAAGTTTACTTAGCAAACCATGAACCAATGTATGATTGAAAGGATTAGAATCTGTTTCAGGCAGTCTCCCTTTTACGTTCTCCGTCCCAAAACCGCTTGCATCGATAATACAATCCAATCTCTTACATATCTTTGAAGGTATTCTGAAATGAATTATAACGTGATTAGCTTTAAGAACGCAATAATTATAATAGGATAAAAGAATATAGGTATTACTTTCCATAATCCACGCTTATAATGTTTTTTTCTTTCTTCTTTAGTCATTTTTAAATATTCCTCATGGATTATTTGAACATATCTGTCTTGTTTTAGCTTTTTGATTATCGCGTTGACAACTATTAGACATAAGATAACTGTACCTAAAGCTATACTTAATTTGTATTGTGGAGTTCTGTATATATGTACGAGTATAAAAAGAATTATGCAAGCTGTAAATACGAAAAGTGTTTGTAGAGTTCCCCAAATTCCGTTGTATATGTTTTTTTCATCAAATTCTTGTTTGTATTTTTCCATCATATAAATTTTTGAAATTACAATCTCATAATAGAATGATTTTATTTTTTTCATATTTTTCAAATAACATTATTGATTTACAATCAAAAAAGTGCGATTGCAGCATACTGCTGTTTTCCAAAAAAGCCGTGTATCAATGTTACGAGAACTATTGACACACAGCCTACATTGTTCTGAATTCGTCGAATTCACGTTATCTTATCCTAATTCACACTATTAACTATTCCCTAAAACAAGGCTCACCTGCTCGGGCAAATACCCGCTCCGGATGCGCCACTCTTGCGGATAGAGGTTATTGGCACGATTGCCGATGTTCTTGACAAAGCCCAATGCCTTTCCCTTATACCTTATTAATATATAGCCACGGGGAGCATCCGCCTCCAATGCAAACGCTTCTTTCCGCAAATAGGCAATCGCCTGTTCATAGCTTACCTCTACCGAAGGGAAAGCTTTCTCATTACGGCAGACCGACATAGCCAAGGCATGTGAAGGAATTAAATCTTTCCCCTTTATCTCTGCTACCTGAACACCCGCACATACCATGCGCATACGCTCCCGAAGATTTTCATAGACAGACTGATAAATAGCGGAAAATGCAGTAATCCGATTCTGCTCCATCATCCATGCATATTGGTCGGAAGATACTAACCAGTCTTTGACTTCTTTAGGCAAAACCGGCATTTTATCCTTCCCTTTCCCGCCTTTTGCTTTCTTTTCCTTCCGCTGGCGGAATGCCGGAATATCTTCCTCGCTTTCTCCCGACTTGCGCAAGACTGCCATAAACAACCCTTCGCCCTCGGTGCGATGAGACAAGAAGCGATATACAGGGAAATCTTTTCCTGCCAAATTCCCGGTTATACTCCATTCGGGCTGCACTTCTACCGGAAGCATTTCCGCCCCTAATTCTTCGGCTATCCATGCCACATTGTCTTCATTTTCTTCCCGATTGTACGTACAAGTGCTGTATATCAATAGTCCACCAGGTTTCAGGCACCTCCAAATATCACTCACGATACGCCGCTGGCGTTGCCAACAGAGCGTGACATTCTCCTTGCTCCATTCTTCTACCGCCACTGGGTCCTTGCGGAACATACCTTCGCCCGAGCAAGGGACATCGGTCAGGATAACATCGAATAAATCACCCAACTGAGCAAAATCGGCAGGATCGTTATTTAAGACCACGGTATCGGGATGCCCCCACTTCGTGACATTCTCCGCCAATACCTGCACCCGATTGCGCATCACTTCATTTGCTACCAACAGGCTTCCTTCGGGCAAGACAGAGCGTGCCAACGTAGATTTTCCACCCGGAGCGGCACAAAGGTCGAGCATCACTACCGGCTCGTGTACATATTGCTTTAAGACTTGTTCGAGAAACATCGAAGAAGCCTCTTGTACATAATAACATCCGGCATGAAACAAAGGGTCGAACGTGAACGCAGGACGGGAAGATAGATAATAACCCATATCACACCACGGCACCCGATGCCCCCCTTCAGGCACAGCATCCGTTTTCAAGCGATTTACACGGATACTGACCGGAGATTCCTTGGAAAGTGCTTCACAAAAGGCAGCAAACTGCTCTTCGCCCAGCAAATCACTGGTTCTTTTTATAAAATCAACAGGAAGATTCATTTTTTGTATGCTATAAAGTTGCGCAAAGATACAAAATCAAAAGTTTACAGGCAAACTGATTTCTTCCACTCTCTTCTTTTCGTATCCCTGAATCTGTGCCACAATCAAGTGAAGCTGAGTACCTGAGGTCAGAAGCTGCACTTTCTTGCCTTGCCCGTATTGCTTGATTTGCTCCACGGCTTCCGCCCATTGCTTTTCCGCTTTCTCTTCCGTATCGGATATGGAGAAGTATTTCAGTTCCAGA
The DNA here is from genome assembly GCF_002161765.1 of Bacteroides sp. An322. GTDB lineage: Bacteria > Bacteroidota > Bacteroidia > Bacteroidales > Bacteroidaceae > Phocaeicola > Phocaeicola merdavium. The sequence goes on from NZ_NFIN01000019.1 coordinate 69,436, forward strand.
ATATAACTGTGCTTTACCATTGGCCAGCGGGTCAAATCCGGCATCAGGAAGAAATCACAATAGCCGTGGTTCAGTTCCACTTCGGGAGCGGTCAGATAATATGTATTCAGGTTAAGATATGCGTTCATAAAGCCCTGCAAGTTACGTTCACCTTCTATCAGGCTACGCACCGAAGTCGTATCGTGATATGCCTGCAAGATATAATCCATCATCGGATGCCAATTGCCGTTTAAAGCAGCTTCCCGATAGCAACGTATTAAGCCGGATAGGTCTATGGGGTGCAGATTCTGGTATTCACGCAATAAGAACTCATAATATTGCTTGCGGACATTGTTGTTGGGAATGCCCAGTTCCTGTTCAATACCGTAATCATCGGTAAAGGTCAGCATCCCGTAATAGAACAACAGGCTCTTGAACATTTCCGGGTCGGTCAGCTGGGCTGCAGGGAAAGAATTGGCGACTTTGCCTGTGATAGAACCTTTCTCGGCTATTTCTAATAAGACTCCTTTTCGGTCCCCGTCCAGTTGGTCTAATTTAATCAAGTTGTTCAGCTTGGCATAATCCATGCTCGTGTTACGGTCTATCATCTCCTTAGGAGCACGACCGTTTTGGATAAAGCTGTTCAAATAATAAGTCACCATGTCGCAATTGAACATTTTCGGATCGGTATAGATTACCTCATCCGAAAAACAATATCCATCATACCAAGGCTTCATCTCGGTTATCAGTTGCTCTTCATCCGCCTGCAAGACACCTGCCTCCTGATAATAACGGATCATCTCCCGCACTTCCGTTTCACTGAACCCTAACATTTGGTTGAAACGGGAATCCATAGTAATGCTTGTGGCGATATTGTACCCACTGGTCAGGTCATCCAACGTAACCGGACTGACACCCATCATCAGGATACGGTCGTAGTTACCCTTGAACTTCTTGAACACATCCCGATAAAAACCGCTCGCATGAGTCATGGCATGATAAATATTCTCGCCTTTCTCGTTCAATACCGTATTGGTGAAATTATCGTATTCGTCCACAATCAGATAGAGCGAACACCCCTGGTCTTTGGCAGCATCGTGCACGTAATTCATGATGTCGCTAGCGGAAGAATATTTGTTCAATTCGTCCAAGTAATCCTTCGGATAATACGCCGCATACTTACGGGCGAAGTTCGTAAACTTCATCCGCATATACCCGTCAAAGTTTTCCGTTAACTCATCAATGGTTCCTCCGATTTGGGAAAAGTCGATATGCATCACTTGGAAACGTCCCTGATTCCACGTAGGATGCTCCGCTATCCAAAGCCCTTTAAACAGTTCCTGAAAATTATCCTTCTCTGCAATGTCATAATAATAGCGCAACATAGACAAGAACAGGCTCTTGCCGAAACGGCGGGGACGAATCAGGAAAAGGAAACTGGCTGTTTCTTCCAGCTTGGTGATAAACGAACTTTTATCTACCAAATAATAGTTTTCACGACGGATACGTCTGAAATCCGATATGCCGTAAGGAAGCGCTCTATAAGTTGCCATATTCAAACGATGCTTTTAGGGTTATCAACAAGGACAAAGATACACATTATTTCTGAAAAACAAAAGACGCTTCATAAATGTCTAAATCAAACCAAGAAACCCTACCCGGTTACTAATAAAACGAACCTATATGCATCGGCTTACGAAGCCAAGTGCGAAACGCGATAAAGCAGGCTTCATCAGCCAACGCATACGGATGCATTTTTGACAGCATATTACTGACAAATTGACAGGAATAATTTCTTAATTAACAAAGAAAAATCCGTTATCTGCCAAAAGAATGTTTGCGCATTCGCTCGAATCTGATTACCTTTGCCTGAAAAATCAAGCAAACACAGAAAAATGCAACAATATTTAGACCTACTCAGACGCATCCGCACCGAAGGCGTGCAGAAACACGACCGCACGGGAACGGGAACTATCAGCGTATTCGGACACCAAATGCGCTTCAACCTTGCCGATGGATTTCCACTGGTAACTACCAAGAAACTGCATCTCAAGTCCATTATCTACGAACTGCTTTGGTTCTTGCGCGGAGATACCAATGTACATTACCTGCAAGAGAACGGCGTGCGCATCTGGAACGAATGGGCGGATGCGGACGGAAACTTGGGGCATATCTACGGATACCAATGGCGTTCATGGCCCGACTATGAAGGAGGATGCATCGACCAAATAGCGGAAGCCATAGAAGACATCAAGCACAATCCCGACTCCCGACGCATCATCGTCAACGCCTGGAACGTAGCGGACCTGAAAAACATGAACCTTCCGCCCTGCCACATGTTTTTCCAATTCTACGTAGCAAACGGACGGCTCAGCCTGCAAATGTACCAACGCAGTGCCGATTGCTTCTTAGGCGTACCGTTCAACATCGCTTCGTATGCCCTCCTGCTCCAAATGATGGCTCAAGTGACAGGACTGGAAGCGGGCGACTTTATCCATACCTTAGGCGATGCACACATCTACCTGAACCACTTGGAACAAGTAGACCTGCAACTGACCCGCGAGCCTCGCCCGCTCCCTAAGATGAAATTGAATCCGGATGTAAAGAGCATTTTCGACTTCAAATACGAAGACTTCGAATTGACCGATTACAATCCGTGGCCGCACATCGCAGGAAAAGTTTCAGTATAAAATATACACCACAGATTACACGGATTTTATAAATTAATTATTTTAATCTGTGTAATCTGTGGTGAAAAAAGCATTAATCAATTATGATTACTATCATTGCCGCTATCAACAAAAACCGAGGACTCGGTTTCGAGAACAAACTATTATATTGGCTCCCCAATGACCTGAAACGCTTTAAGGCATTGACCACGGGGCACACCATCATTATGGGACGGAAAACATTCGAGTCACTTCCCAAAGGTGCTTTGCCCAACCGCCGCAACATCGTATTAAGCAAAGGAGCGCACGACTTTCCAGGCACCGAATGTTTTCACTCGTTGGAAGAAGCCTTGGCGCATTGTGCAGAAGAAGAGGATGTTTACATCATTGGCGGTGCCAGCCTCTATGCCGAAGCCTTATCTATTGCCGACCGCCTTTGCCTGACCGAAATAGAAGATGCTGATAAAGAAGCCGATGTATTCTTCCCGGAAGTAGACAAGAAAATATGGAAAGAGGTGAATCGGGAAACGCATCCCTTTGATGAAAAGCACGCATACGCATATAGTTTTGTGGATTACGAGCGTTAATCTCACCACAGATTACACAGATTAAAATAATTAATTTTAAAATCTGTGTAATCATCCAAATGGTAAATTGTAAATAAATTACTCTGTGTGGTGATAAATGTACTAAAATCTGTTAAGTCCGATGGTGCAGCTTTTCTAATGGAATGAAAGCCACTAAATTTGCAAGAAAAGCCATATGCTGCTAAG